>JBDSSD010000018.1:0-90533 GCA_039928945.1 Opitutus sp.
TTGGGGAGCACGGATTTCATGAGCGTCTTGGTCGGCGATGCCGGCACGGGCAAGACGACGGTGTTGACCGCCATCGAGGCGGCGCATGTCGCGGCCGGCGGTCAGCGGTTCGTTCCCCTCGCGCCGACGACGCGAGCACGCGATGCGATGGTGGAAAGCGGCTTCGCCGGTGCGGACACCGTGCAACGATTCCTCGTCAGCGAAGCGATGCAAGTAGCGGCGTCACGTCGCGTGGTGCTGGTCGATGAGGCCGGGCTGTTGTCCACCCAGCAACTGGATCAACTCACGAAGATCGCCTATGACGTCCGCGCCCGCGTGTTGTTAGTCGGCGACACGAAGCAGCACTACAGCGTCAACCGCGGGGACGCGCTCCGTAACGTGATCAAGCACTCCGGCACGCCGGTGGTGCGCCTCGCCGAGGTCCTTCGTCAAAGGAGCGAGGCAGACCGCCGGTTCAGCCGACTGCTCGCGGCAGGGGCGGTCGGCGAGGCATTCGAGTTTGCCGACCGGCGCGGCCTGATTCGCGAGATGCCGGATGACGAAGCGATGTTCGGGAAGGCGGCGGAGCACTACGCCGACAACCGTTCGAAGAAGATCGAAACACTCGTGGTGATTCCCTTCTGGGAGGAAATCGAGCGGTTCAATGTCCACGTCCGGCCGGCGCTGCGCCGCGCTGGCTTACTCGGCGAAGTGGAAGTCACGCGCGAAGCGGTGAAGCCGCTGACCTGGACGGAGGAACAGAAACTGCATTGGGACCAATACAAAGTTGGCGACCGGCTCCTGTTCGCTCGCGACACGCGGTTCTTCAAACGTGGAGTCGCCGCCGAAGTGATCGCGATTCTACCGGATGGCATCCAAGTGCGCGGACCCAAGGGGCGCGAAGCGAAGATCACGCGCAAGCAGCGTGCCGCGTTCGACGTGGGTCGGACGCAAACGCTCGCGCTGTCTGCCGGCGACAGGCTCCTGATTCGTGGACGCCACGATGACGCGGGTTTCGCCAACGGAGATTTCAAGGAGGTGGCGCACGTCGATCCCGTCGCGAACAAAATTTTGCTGACGGACGGGCAGGTGTTGCCGCCGGATTTCGCCGCGTGGACCTACGGCCATGCGCTCACGTCTTATCGATCGCAGGGCAGCACATCGGAGGAATCCTTGCTCGTCCTCGGCGAAGTGGCGGCGCGAGCGCTCGTCCGGCGCCAGTTTTACGTCAGCAACACGCGTTATCGCGGTGCGCACGCGATCTACGTTTCCAACAAGGAAGACATCTTTGATCGGCTCGCCCGACCTGATGCGGGCCGAGAACTCGCGACGGAGTTTATGGAGCGCCGTCGCATCATCGAGCAGGAGCATCTCGCGCCTCGTGAGGTGCGAGAGAAGCGCGCGCGGATGAAGGCGGCGTGGGCCTTCGCGGCTGACATGCAGCGCCGGGCGCAGCAAGACCGCGGTGAGCGGATGGGGGCGTGATGGACAAGCCAACGCAAAGAAAACCAAAGCCGTATTTCGATACGGCTGCGAATCCGAGCCACGTCACGTTTGATGATGGCCTCGATGACTGCTGCAGCCTGCCGTGGATGAGTTTTGTCCAAGCGCGCCGGGCCCGCTCAGAGCCGAACACGATCAAAATTCAGATCGGCGACTTTGTCATCGTCATTACCGGCCAAAACCTCGCGCCGCTCTTTCTCGCGATTGAGGATCGGACGCTGACGCGCGTTTGCGCGCACCCCGAGTTCCGGCAAGACCGCGAACGGGAGTCCGATACGTTCGCGACGGAAATCCGTTTTACCAAGCCGCCGACGAAGGTCGTGCGCGCACGGCCCGGCCAAAGCGAATTCGATCTTCTGGAATGAGGTTGTCGGGATCAGAGGTAGAAGGGCAGCGACTGTCTAGTTCCCGGGGGCCGCGGTCTCATTGGAGTCGACCGTTCAGAATCGCCAAATGAGCGGCTAGCGGTCCCGCAAACAAGTAGCCAGCGTCGGAGCACGTCACGCATTTGTGCATCCGCTGTTAAAAAATGGATCGGCCTCCCGCCGAACGACTCTTTAGATGGGCGGCACTGCGCCTGCTATCCTGCGGGTTTCGCGGCGAGACTTTTACGAGGCAGTCACCCATCATCCCTGTGTTCGGTGGGATGACTTATATGGGTTCCGGTTCGACCCGCAGATTATGCGTCGCCAGGTGACCGGCAGGGCAGGCGCTTGGTCAATTTTGGTCAGCGCTCTTTCGGGCAACGCGTCGAGGTGCTGATGAACCCGTGATGGCTTTTCCGTCGGGTGCGCAATGCGTTTCTTCGATAGTCATCTTACACTGACCAAGTAGGTCTTGATTCTCGTCCGCGATTGTTGGAATAGTTTGTCCCTACCGAGCCAACCTCGCGCTGCCCTCTCGAATGAAAAGTAAAGCTTCGACCGCCAAGCACGATCGTTCTCCTTCGGCTCGTTCGCTCCGTGAACCCCGCGGCCAAAACTCCGGGATGACTTCGCGGGCTGGAAACGCTTTTCCGATTGTCGGGATCGGGGGATCGGCCGGTGGCCTGGAGGCCTTTCTGGAATTGCTGAAATATCTGCCGGCTGACACGGGCCTGGCTTTTGTTTTCGTGCAACACCTCGATCCCGAGCATGAAAGCGCGCTCCCCGCGCTGCTGGCGAGGGGTGCCTCGATGCCGGTGTGCGAGGTGAGCGACGACCTTCGCGTCGAGCCGAACCGCGTCTACGTCATCTCACCGGGCGTTCAATTACGCCTCGACCAAGGCCGGCTGAAAGTTGCCCCGCGGCGCCGCGATCAGCGGGTGGCGCATTCGATCGATTTCTTTTTCGAGTCGCTGGCCGCCGACCGGCAGGAACGGGCGATCGGGGTGGTGCTCTCCGGTACGGCGACAGACGGAACCTTGGGACTTGAGGCGATCAAGGCCGGCGGCGGCGTGACGCTTGCCCAAGATGACTCGGCCAAATACGACGGGATGCCGCGCAGCGCGATCGCCGCGGGCTGCGTCGATCTCGTGATGCCGCCCCGGCAGATCGCGGCGGAACTCGTCCGGATCGCGCAGCATCCCTCGCTTGCCAGCCCCTCGCGTGCGACTGCCGTGGAAAAAGCGAAGGGCAAGCCCGCTGCGCCGAGCTCGTCGAAAAAGGAGGACGGTGCCGAGGACGATTTCAAAAGGATCCTCCTCTTGCTCCGCAATCACTGTGACGTCGATTTTTCCCTCTACAAAACCACGACGATCCGGCGGCGCATCACCCGCCGCCTGGTGCTGAACAAGCAGGCCACGATGGCCGGCTACGCGGCCTCTTTACGGGGCAACACGCAGGAACTCGACGCCCTCTACTCCGACTTGCTGATCAACGTCACCAGTTTCTTCCGCAACGCCGATGCCTTCGACGCCTTGAGGCGAAAGGTTTTCCCGAAACTACTCGCCCAACGGGGCGGAAGTGAGCCCGTGCGCATCTGGGTGCTCGGATGTTCGACGGGCCAGGAAGCCTACTCCATTGCGATGGTCTTCGCCGAGGTCGTGGCGCGGGAAGAGCGCCGACCGCAGCTGCAGATTTTTGCCACCGATCTGAACGAAGAGGTGCTCCGGAAGGCGCGGGCCGGGCTTTATCCAAAATCGCTCGCGCAGGAAATTTCCCCGGCGCGCCTGCGACGCTTCTTCGTGGAGGAGGAAGGGGGTTACCGGATCGACAAGGCGCTGCGCGACCAAGTGGTCTTCGCCCGGCAAAACGTGCTGAGCGACCCCCCGTTTTCGCGGATGGATCTCATCACCTGCCGCAACCTGCTCATTTACCTCGAGCCGGAGATCCAGAAAAAAATCCTGCCGGCGTTTCACTACGCGCTGAAGCCGGGCGGTTTTCTTTTCCTCGGCGCGAGCGAATCGATCGGGCAGTTCGCCGAACTCTTCTTGCCCGCGGACAAGAAGGACAAATTGTTTGTCAAAAAAGTGGCGCCGACCCCGCCGTTCCGGCTGCCCTTTCCTCCCAATCATTCCGGTCATCTTCGCCCCGCGTTGCATCTGCCACTGCCACGCCGGGACGCGACGTTGTCCGAGGAACGACGCGGCGAGTTCGATGCGCAACGCGAGGCCGATCGCGTGACCCTCCGGCAGTTCGGCCCGCCCGGTGTGCTGATCGACGCCGAGGGGAACGTCCTCCAGTTTCGCGGGGCCACCGGCGCCTTCCTCGAGCAACCCTCCGGCAAGGGCAGCCTCAACGTCCTGACGATGGCGCGCGAGGGATTGATGCTCCCGTTGCGCGCCGCGCTCAATCGGGCTCGGCGGGAAAACAAAGCGGTGCGCCGCGAGGCCGTGCGACCGCGGGAAGCGGGTGGCAAAAGCGCGGTGACCCTGCAGGTCATCCCGCTCCGCAAGCTGAAGGTGAAGTGTTTCCTCGTGTTGTTTGCCGAGGCCGACCTCCCCGGCACTGGGCAACTGCGACTGGGGGCCGCCCGGTCGGAGCCCGTGCTGGGCCATCGACGCGCGCTCGCGAACAGCCTGGCCGCTCGGGAGCGCGAGCTGGCTGAGACGCGTGACCTCCTGCAATCGGTTTACGAGCAAAGCGAAGCGGCGGGCGAGGAGCTGCAGGCCTCCAACGAGGAGGTACAGAGCTCCAACGAGGAACTGCAGAGCATGAACGAGGAGCTCGAGAGTTCGAAAGAGGAATTGGAGTCCACGAACGAGGAGCTCGCGACCACCAACGACGAGATGATCAGCCGGAATGACGAGTTGAGCCGCGCCAACACGGACCTGGTCAATCTCCAGACCAGCCTTCAGACGGCCCTGCTCGTTTTGGGACGCGATCTCACCATACGCCGCTTCACGGCGCCGGCGGAAAAAATCTTCAACCTCGTCCCCACCGATCTGGGCCGCGGCTTCGGCGGATTGCGCCACACTCTTGACGCGCCCTATCTCGAGCGGCTGTTAGTCGAGGTGATCGACACCATGGCCCTCCGCGAACGTGAGGTGCAGGACCTTGGGGGGCGGTGGTATGCGTTGGTGGCCCGGCCCTATCTGACATTGGCGAAACAGGTCGACGGGGTGTTGCTCATGCTGACCGACATCGACGCGCTCAAGCGCGGCGAGCACGCAATCAAGGCGGCGCGTGACGAGGCGCAAGCGGCGGTGCGGACGATGCCCGTGCCTTATCTGATTTTGCGGGCGGACCGGCGGATCGATTCCGCCAGCGATCTTTTCTACCGGCATTTTCACCTCGCCCGCGTCGACACCGAAGAGCACCTGATCTACGAGCTGGGCGGCGGCGCGTGGGATATCCCCGCGCTACGCGAGCTGCTCGAAAAAATCCTCCCGGAGAAAGGTGGGTTCAGCGGCTGCGAGATCACGCACATTTTTCCGGCCCTCGGGCGCCGCACCCTGCTGCTCAATGCGCGCCGCGTCGAAGGCGCTGAGGGTGTGAGCGAGCGTTTGGTGCTCACCCTCGAGGATATCACTGTCCGGCAAAATGCGCAGGAAGCGTTGCGCGAGTCGAATCTGCGGACGACCAATATTCTCGAGAGCATTACAGATGGCTTCCACACGCTGGACCGGGAATGGCGGTACACGTACCTGAATTCCCAGGCGGAAGAACTGCTCCGGCCGCTGGGAAAAACCCAGGAGAATCTCCTCGGGAAAATCATCTGGGAGGAATTTCCGGATATCGTCGGCACGGTGGTGGAGGATAACTATCGCCGCGCGGCGAACACCCGGGTGAAAGTGGAGTTCGAGCTGTTTTATCCGCCGTTGAATACCTGGCTCGAAATCCGCGTCTTTCCCTCGAAGGACGGTCTTTCCATTTATTTTCAGGACATCGGCGTCCGCAAGGCGGCGGCCGAGATGGTGAAGGCGAGCGAGCGGCTCTACCGCGCGATCGGTGAGTCCATCGACTACGGCGTTTGGACGTGCGATGCCGAGGGGCGCAACACGTATGCCAGCGAGAGTTTCCTGAAACTCGTGGGCCTCACCCAGGAGCAGTGCTCGAATTTCGGGTGGGGCGAGGTGCTGCACCCGGATGACCTCAAGCGCACGCTGGCGGCCTGGCAGGAATGCGTCCGCACGCGGGGGACGTGGGACATCGAACATCGTTTCCGGGGCGTCGATGGCCAGTGGCACCCGGCGCTCGCCCGGGGGGTGCCCGTATTGAACGACGACGGTGAGGTCACGGGTTGGGCGGGAATCAACCTGGACATCGCCCGGCAAAAGCAGGTGGAACAGGCGCTTCGCGAAAGTGAGGACCGCTTCCGCGTGGCGGCGCAGGCAGTGAGCAGCCTCATTTGGACGAACAGCGCCGACGGAAGGATGGAGGGCGAGCAACCCGGGTGGGGCAATTTCACCGGGCAATCCCCAGAGGAGTATCAGGGATACGGCTGGGCCAAGGCGGTTCACCCCGACGATGCCCAAGCGACGATCGACGGATGGAATCTCGCCGTGGCGGAAAAGCGGATGTTCGAGTTCGAACATCGGGTACGCCACCGCGATGGGGAGTGGCGTACCTTTGCGATCCGCGCGCTTCCGATCCTGCACCGCGACGGCCAGATCAAGGAGTGGGTGGGGGTGCACACCGACATCACCGAACAGCGGCGGAACGAGGCCGCTTTGCGCGAAGGGGAAGAGCGCTTCCGCACGCTCGCGGATAACATCTCGCAACTGGCGTGGATGGCCGACGCGGCCGGTGCGATTTTTTGGTACAACCGACGCTGGTTCGACTACACGGGTACAACGTTGAACGACATGACGGGTTGGGGCTGGGAAAAGGTGCACCACCCCGAGCACATCGCGCGTGTCGTCGATAAATGGCGACGCCACCTCGCCAGCGGCCAGGATTGGGAAGATAGTTTTCCCCTCTGTGGCGCCGACGGGGTCTACCGGTGGTTTCTCTCGCGTGCGGTCGCGATCAAGGATGCGGACGGAAAAGTGACGCGCTGGTTCGGCACCAACACCGATATCACCGAGCAGCGTCGCGCCGCCGATGAGGTGATCAAGGCCAAGGAGCGCAGCGACTCCGCGACGCGGGCCAAAGACGAGTTTCTCGCCGCACTCAGCCACGAGCTGCGCACCCCGCTTAGTCCGGTGCTGCTGGCCGCCGGTGCGCTCCGCGAAGACGAGCGACTTCCGGCCGACGTGCGCGAGCAGCTGGGGGTGATGGAACGCAACATCGCCCTTGAGGCGCGACTCATCGACGATCTCCTCGATCTCACCGCGATTGCCCGGGGCAAGCTCCCGCTCCAGATCCAGCCGAGCGACGCTCATTCGCTGATCGGCCTCGCGACGGAGATCGTGCGCACGGACGCCACCACTAAAGAGATCTCGATCGAGCGGCAGTTTGCCGCCAGCCACAGCGGACTGATGGTCGACCCGGCGCGTTTCCAGCAAGTCATGTGGAATTTGTTGCGCAACGCCGTGAAGTTTACTCCGACCGGTGGACGCATTGTCATCAACACCAGTGAGCAGAAGGAACTGGATGGAGTTCGTTGGCTGCGCATCGAGGTGATTGATTCGGGCATCGGAATCGACCCCGCAGACTTGGAGCGGATTTTCGTCCCGTTCGAACAGGGTGCGCTCGGGGGTTCCCATCGTTTCGGCGGCTTGGGCCTGGGGTTGGCGATCGCGCGCGCGGTGGTGGAAATGCATGGCGGACGGATCTCGGCCCAAAGCCCCGGAGTCGGTCGGGGTGCGACGTTCGTTGTAGAATTCCCCGGCGCGATTCACCTCGGGTCAGGCATCAGCGAAAGCCAGCCCCCGTTCCGCGGGTCTTCCTCCGGGATGGAAGTGCTGACGAAAGTGAAGGCAAAAATCGCTCCCCTGCGCCTACTGCTGGTGGAGGATCACGAGAGCACTCTCAAGACCCTCTCGCTGCTGCTGCGCCGAGACGGGCACGAGGTCACGACCGCCGTTACTGTCGCGGAGGGACTGGCGGCTGCCGCAGGTGGTGCCTTCGATCTCGTCGTTTCCGATCTGGGCCTGCCCGACGGGACCCGGATCCAACTGATGGAAAAACTCCGCGCCGAATATGGCCTGCGCGGAATCGCTCTGACCGGTTATGGGATGGAGGAAGACCTGTCACGTTGCCGGGAGGCGGGTTTCGTCGCGCATCTCGTCAAGCCCGTGCACATCGCGCAACTTCGCAGCGCCCTTGTGACCCTGCCGGCCGGGTAGTCAACCCGGTCGGGGAGGAGCAGGAGGGTTACTCGACCACCCTTCCAGCGCGGGGCATAACCTCGCGGTGGTTATGTCCGCTCTCGCCTGAGCGATGCAGCGACTCCCTCTCAAACCCAGGGCTATACCCTGGACTTGGACTCGACGCGGCTGCTGCACGTGGACCACCATTTGGAGGGCGTTTATGGGCTGCACCCTGTCCGCACCAAACCCTGTCTGCATTCCCTGCTGGCGACGGCTTTTACTCCGGCAGAACTGTTCCGGCTGAAGGAGCAGATGCGGGCGAAGTCTATCGTCGTGGCGCGGCTGACGCCGCCGGTGCGGCCTAATTTGTTCCTTGCCGCTCGGCCGTCCGTTAGCCCACAGCGAGCGAATATCTTCGCGACTCGATGATCGCCGCCCGGAACGTCCGGTTCAAGCGAACCGCTTTCGCGCTGTCTTGAGTTAACGCTAAGGGGCCGAAGCCCCGAATATTAAATGAAACCAGCGGAACGAAAACTGTAGAAGCCAAGTCCGGTTGGGTCAGAGTCGGCGTGTCCGAGAATGACGTGGTCGACGAGATCGATATCGATCGTCTTGGAGGCTTCCCTCAACTGGCGTGTGAGATGAAGATCGGCTGTGCTCGGCGCGGGATCCCCGGAGGGATGGTTGTGCGCGCAGATAATTGCCGTGGCGCCTCCGACGATCGCGGGCCGGAAAACCTCACGTGGATGGGCCAAGGCTGCGGTGGCGGTTCCACTGGTGATGGCGATTCGGCCCAGCGGTTTATTTTTGCGGTTCAGCAGGATAACGTAAAAGACCTCGTGCATGGGATGAACCTCCAGGACGTCTTTCATGTAGGCATAAACCGCGTCCGGGGTTGAGAGAGACTTCGCCCCGACTTCAAACAGGGTAGCTTCATAGGTGAGCTTTGCTTCGTATACGCGCATGATGAATGCGTCTCAGCGGGTTCGTTCGTGTGTGCGGATATGCACCTGATCGACCTCTGCCCGCTGAGGGCGATTCCCGCACACGCCGAAAGTCAAAGCGCTGACGGAGCGCCGAGGCCGCTGCGCAGCAGCAATCGAGGGGGAAGCGAAGTGTATGCGCGTGGTGGAGGCGCGCAGCGTACGACCTTGACCGGCGTAAAATAGGGAATCCCAGCGGCTGGCAGTGCTAGTACAAATCGACCGGAGGGAGCATCCCGCCGTGGCGTTCGATGGCTGCTCCGACGCCAGAAAATTAATCTACCGAATTTTCGGTAGGACCCCTCCGTTGCGGAGCAACATTGGAGAAATTTACTCAGGCTCGTGAAACCAAACTGTCGTTGGAAAAGCGACGGGACGGCTCAGCGGGATTCGGCCCCCACAAGCGCCGGCATGACAGCGGACAAAACGATGACAAACATGATCCAAAGTACGCCGTACCTGGCGTTCGTTCTCGGTGTGGCGATGATGATGAAAGCGCTGCACCTGTATTGTGAAACCCGGTTGCAGTCTGCGGAGAGCAGCTGGCGTAAAATGGTGTTCCTGTTCTTCGCCACGCTGGCGCTGCCTTCCTTGGCGCAGGCGCAGGGCGTCGATTTGAAGACCGCCACTGAATCGGGCAACGCGATCATCATGTATCTCAGCGGAACACTCGCGGCCGTCGGGATCGTGGCCGCGGGGGTGGCGATGATGATGGGACGGCAATCGATCGCGAAGTGGGCCTTTGCGGGTGCGATGATCAGCGGGCTCTCGTTTGCCATCGTCCGCACAATGTGGAGCAACATGGGGCTCGAAGCGGCGAACGTGGGCACGTTCACGCCGTAGTCGGTTGCGGAGATTTCTTCCTCATGAACTCAACGCACCTCAACGAGCACGACGCCAACCAAGGCGCGCAGTCGTCAGGTGAGTTTCTGGGCATGACCGGAAACTCCGGCTGGTTTCTGCTCGGCTCCGGCGGAGCGACGATCCTGATGGTGATTCTCCTTTGGGGAATCTTGGGGGTGTCGCTCCTCCTGTGTCTCTTCATCGGTATCGGGCTCTGCCTGGGCTCGGTCGCATATGTCTTCGCGCTGAAGAACAACAAGCCGGAGCACTACGACACGGATTTCTTCGAGTCCGCGCTGGTGGAGGCGGGTGTCCTGCACTTCCGCTTCGGCCCGCGCGCGCGTCGTCCGCTGAACCCCTTCACGGATGAAGCCGCGCCTTCCGTTCCGCAGCCGGCGGAGGGAGAGCGTCGCTCGCTTCGGCAAGCCTCATCGGCTCCGCGAAGCCGGTCCGGCGCGGTCCGCTCGGCGGCACCGTCGAGGAGTGCAGCCGTAGACGATGCGAAAACTTCGGAAGCGAAAGCCGAGCCGATGGTCACGCGGGTCGCTTACGAGCAACTCCATGAGAAACTCACGAATACGGAAGAGTTGTTGCAGGATGTGCTCGCCGAGACGGCGGAGGACTGACCATGCGTGTGGAACCCACAGACGGATTTTTCGGCGAGGACATGATTGTTTTCGAGGGACTGCGCCGCGGCGGATTCATCTCACGTGGATTCGAGGTCACGGCGCCGGATTTGGAGAACGCCGATCCGGTGCATCACAACACGTTGGAGTCCGATTTGGTGGCGTTGCTATCGATCCTGAAACCGGAGTGGCGAATGCAGGTGCAGTGGACGAACGATTCCGATTTTCGGAAGCCGCTGCAACGCTACCGCGAAGACACGATCAAGCACTCGACCAATGAGTGGAGCACGCGCCAGCGAAACGAACGTTTCGTGCGCTACTCGCGATTGGTCGATGAGGGCGCGCTGCGGCGTGAGCGGCTCCGTTTGTATTTCACGATGCCGGTGGACGCGGAAGCGGTTGGCCGGAGGTCCGGGCGTTTGACCAACGAGGCGCTCCTCAGCGCTTACGCGGAGCAATTCAAACAGACGGGCCAGTTTCTCCAGGCACTCTTCGGTGGAAGCGGTGGGCAGGTTCGAGCGATGACCGACGCGGATCATTTTCTCCACTATTTGGAATTTCTGAATCCATCGCTGCCGGAACAGAAGATTTCCGATCCGCTCGAATTCTTCGACGCGGGAAAATCCATTCAGGAAAATTGCTGGCTTGGTGAAGGGCGTCCGCTGGAAAAGCCGGACACCGGCTTTTATCTCGACGGCTATTACCACGGGATGCTCGTCCTCAAGTCGCTCCCGAAGCGCACGCGGCCGACCATGGCGTATCTCCTCACGAAGCTCGGGTTTCGCGAGTATGCGATCACGGTCAACGTCGAGGCGGTGGACGTGGACGAGTTGATTGAGAAAGAACAGAAGGAGCTGAATCGCGTCGAGGGTGACTACGAGAGCCTCAAAAAGGTAAAGCTTCTTGCTGCGATGCGGACGAAGGCCGCGAAGATCGCGCGTTACAGCAACGGCGACAGTTCGCCCTACCGCATCCAATACATCCTCCGCGCGTGGGATCGAAACCGGGAAGACCTGCGCGCGAAGCTGACCGCGCTCAAGGCGGCCGTCGGGAGCATGGAGCGGGCACAGGCGTACGAGCCCGCGCTCGAACCCTCTTCGCGCAATTTCTTCTACTGCACCTGGCCCGGCTGGTCGTATAGCCGCTACACCTCTCTATGGCACGATTACGATGACGCGCTCGTAGCGAACATCCTGCCTTTTTCGTCGACGCCAGTCGGGCATCTGGAAAACGCGGAATTCATCTACGACGGACCGAATGGCAACCTTGTCGGCGGTCGCACATTTGTCGGCGAAGGCGGTAGCCAAACGCCGCAAAACGCCGTCGTCATCGGCACGACCGGTTCGGGGAAAAGCGTTAACGTTATCGATATTCTGACTCAGACCGAACCGTTCTATCACTACACGATGATCGTGGAGGAGGGGGAGTCCTACACAACCTATGCCAAGACCGTCGATCCGACGACTGAGCCGATCATCGTCCAGGCTAACGGCAAGCTGACGATGAACTATCTGGACACGCGTGGTCTGCCGCTGTCCGGACTGCATCTTAGCGCGGCTGCGGCGTTACCGATGCTCATGGTCGGACAATCAAAAGACGAGGATCGCAACAAGCTGCGCCAGGCGCTGCTCGCGAATGCGATTGGCCGGCTCTACGACGATTTCGCGAGGTGGTATTTCAACAAGCACCCGGAGCAGCGAGCGACGATCGCACGACGTGCCTGCGCGATCGACTCGTATCGTCGGGAGCACATGGGACCGCAGGCGACGGAGTTGGATGCCTTCCTCGCGTTCGCCGAATTTGAGCTGGGCCACGCGGACGAAAGCGCGTCGATCATCGCGCGCCCTGATGAGAGCGAAGTCATTCGCTTCGCAAAGCAGACCGCGGGAGCGCAGCAAGTGCGCGACCTCGTCTTCTCGCAGTTCTCGTCGGGAGAGCAACCGCAGCACGGGCATTTGCAGGAACTGCTCTCGGCGGAAGCGTCCGGGGCGCACGCGGAGGAAATGCGCTACCTCGCCACGCTCCTGGAGCCGTGGGCGGCGGGTGGTAGTTACGGGGAATTGTTCGACGGCGTTTCGAACGTGAATCTCACGGGAAAGATCGCGCATTTCGAGTTGGGCTACATCCCGGAATCAGCCGAGGAGTTGAAAGCGGCGGCGGCGTTCCTCATCGCGAACTATACCCGGTCGCACATGATGCGGTTGCCGCGCGCGCTGCGGAAGCGAAACATTTTCGAGGAGGTTTCGCGTTTCTCTCTCGTGCCGTCCGGCAAGAAGGTGCTGCGCGAATCTTATCAGCAGCTCCGCAAATATAATGTCTGGAACGTGGCGACGGTTCAGAATTACGAGCAGTTCAAAACATCGGACATACGCGGCGCGGTGCTCGGCAACAGTAGAATCCTATTTCTGCTCAGACAGAGCGACCGTTCGGACATCGAAGATCTGAGTCGGGATTTTCCGATTCCCGAGGCGGTGAAGGATTCGGTGATGAGTCATCCTGAACCGGAAAAGCTGATCGGTCAGAAATTCTCGCAGTTCACCTACTATCATACGGACGAGCGCCGTCCGCTGATCGTGACGATGCGCAACGTCGCCTCGCGGGAAATGCTCTACTGCGCGTCGAGTTCCGGTGCGCATTTCGACGAGCGACAGAAAGCGCTCAGAGGTCATGCCAACGTCGTCGAAGCGATCATTGCTAACGCCTGATGCCCTGATGAAAACGAATCAAGAAATCCAATCCGAAGCCCAGCACCTGATGGTGCTTGGTCGTCAGTATCGAGACGAGCACCGCAACGCGGGCGTGCCTGAAGCGGCGGTGCCGTTACCTCGCTTGCTCCTGCGGTTGCCAGTGTCGGTTGTCACCACTGCTCATAATGCCGAGCCTGAGTCGGAGAGCGTTCACACGCATCGTCGCGATCGATTCATCGAAGCCGCAATGGAACGCGATGAGTTGATCTACCGGCTCATGGAGCAAGAAACGGAAACCACCGGCTCCAGTCGCATGGTGCGCGAGGCCGGGCCATCGGTGGTGACGTTTGGCGACTCCGCGTACGATGCTTTGCGTACCGGTTACGAACTCGCTGAAGAGGAAAGGCTGGGAGAGTTGTTGACGCCCTATGCCGAGCGCATTGAGGGCAGTTGTGGGACGGAGCCCGCCGGTGGCGATACGGTCGCCGAGGTGGAGGCGATTTTGGAAACAAACCTCCTGCCGCCTGGCGATCGCATCCGCGCGAAATCGGAGATCGCGGAATTTCTCGAAGGCCGCTTGGAGGCGAGTGCCTTCATCGCGCATGCCATCGAACGGCATTGTTCGCGCGACGAGCGACGCGAACGACTCGTGGAGCAACACCAAATCAAACTCAGGATCGACGAACCTTAATCCCCTAACGGAAGGCATCCCATGCAAAGATTCTTGGATAACGTGGCTTTCTCGCAGCCGTACCTTCTCGGTCTGCTTCCTTTGATTGTCGTTGTGCTGCTCATGTCGGGTTGCGCGACTGCGGGTCCGGACTCGGCGGGACACACGCGCAACTTCGCGACTACGGCAGCGACGACTGCCGCTGGGGCTTACATCGGAGCCAAGGAGGGAGACGGCAAAGCGAAGAACGCCGCCGTGGGCGCCGCGGTAGGCTTCGTCGCGGGTGAGACCATCAATTATTTCAATAACACGGCCCAACGGGAGGCGTTTTTAGCCGGCTACGAAAAGGGCCAGTCGAACGCGGTGAAGCAGCAATACTGGATCGCGCGCGACAACCAGCGTCCGTCGGTGAATGAAAACTACGAAGAGGCGTATTACGAAATCGCAGTCCCGCAAAGCGACCGCGACGGCGTGCGCCGAGAGCCAACCAAACGCGTCATCCGTGTGGTGATGCCCAGAGAGGAAAATGGATCATGAAAAATATCGTTTCGTTTATCCTGTTAATCACGGCTGGGTCCGTTCCGGCCTTCTCGCAATGGGCGGTGTTCGATGTGCCCAATTTAACTCAGAGCATCGCGAACTACGGGGCACTCACTGAACAGATAGCGAAGCAGGCGACTCAGATCAGCAACCAGGTGCGGCAAATCGAACAATTCGAGACGCAGTTAAAACGCCTGGGCGACATGGCGGCGGTGAAAAGCCTCATCGGGTTTCCGGAGTTCAGCGCCGATCTCAAGTTGCCGACGAAAATCAAAACGTGGGCAGACAGCTTGGCTCGGGTCGATGGACGCGGATTGTTCGGCGATACGCGGGGAGGAATCTTCCGCGAGATCGCGCCCGAGTTCAAAGACTTCGACGGCGTGGAAATCGCACGCGATGAGCAAGCCTACAAGGAGGCTCACGACATGGCGACCGCCGTCGATGAATTCAAAACGGTGCAGAGCGACGTTTACACGCGGCGCGAGGATCTGAAACGAGCTATCGCTCGCACGAGCGAGGCGATGCAGGCGGCGGAGACGGAGGCGGAGCAGAAGAAGTTGGAAGCCGTGTTGAACGCGCAGTTTGGTCAGCTCTCCGCCGTGGATGCGGAAGTGGCGTTGAGTGCTGCCGAGGTCCAGGTGAAAGCCGCCGAAGCGACCGCTATGAATAACGCTCAAACCGAGGCGGAGGCTGAGGCCCGGCGTCGTCTGGCGCAGCAAGAGGTGCGCAAGGTAAGCAGCACGTTCAAACCGCAGTATGACTCGGTTCTGCGCTACGTGAAAGAAGAGCGTTTTCGACCGTAGAAAAGGAAACGAAACCGCGAAGTTTCAGTCTCACCTCTGGTCATGAAAATCACGCCTTACATTGTTTTGCTTGCGGTCGTTTCTTTAACCGGGTGCACGGATAAAAAAGCCGCCGAAGACAAGGCACGCCAAGAGGCGGAGGCCAAAGTGCGCGCCGACGCCGCCAAAAAGGAAATGCAAACACTGCCCGAGGCATTCCAGCCACGTTACAACAAGCGGCTCGATCAAACTCCGCCGAAAACCGAGCCGGACAAACAAGTCGAACAGAAGAAAGCTCCATGAGCGCGCCGCCCGGCAGCATTTTACCTGACTCCTATTTCGACGGCCTGTCGCAATTTTGGGGTGCCACCGCTTACGTCGCGAGTTCCATCGTGGCGGCGGGTTTTGTATTTGCTGCTGTGCTCAACCGTCACGATCCCACTTCGCTACTCCGACTGATCGTCCGTGTTTTCTTTATCGGGTTAGCGACCGCTTTTTTGCGAGAGTGGCTCATGCGTCTTGGGGACGTGATCGGTGCCTTCGGTGACTTCTTCGCAATCGATCCGGCGCTCGTGGACGACAAGTTCATTAAGTTTATCTCGGGAACGACGCCGAGTGATCCGAACACGAGCGTTTGGGATGTGATTTGGAATACGGGCTCGGTCGGAACGGCCATCGCGTATGCCATGCTGTGGCTCTTCGGATGGCTCGCCTGGGGAATTCAGTTCATCGTGAAACTGGTTGGTGACGTTCTCCTCTCCGCGGGCTGGGCCCTCAGCCCTCTATTCCTCGCGCTGTTCATGATCCTAAATTCCGCAGTTGAAACGTGGGTTTAGGCGGTGGCGGGGGCTGGATTTGGTGTGGCTGAAGCGGGATCCGGAACGATATATTTCAACTGCGGCGCAGTTGTCCTGATCCACTCGTGGAGGCGGATATAGCCGTCGCGCAATTGTTGAGCCCAGCCGCCGCTGATAGACACTTGGAGTTCCTTCTGGCGGCCGGATTGCACGAGTCGGGCCGCGATGAGCAGGAACCAGCGTCGGCCGTGTTTGGCTTCGGTATGTTTTTGCGGCACGATGAAGCGCACGAAGAGTGTCCAAAGATTATAGACCATCAGCAGCAACCGGGCGGCCAGTTCGCTCGTGGCGCGGGACTTGGCGCAGAAGCCGCTGAAGCCCCACTGGTTTTTGAGTTCGTCAAAGACGTTCTCGGTGTCAGCCCGTTGCCGATACAGTTCCTGGATCTGCCAGCCGTTCACCTCGTCGGGCAGGTTGGTGACGTACACGGCGAACTGGTGTTTTTCACGGTCCCAAAATTCCGCCCGGTAAGCGGCCGGCACGACGCCCTGCAACGTGCGGGCAAAGATCACCCGGCGGGAAGTTTTCCAGCCGGTGAGTTGAACTCTGCCCTCGGCCATCTGACAGGCTCCGAGGATCGCCGGTCCCTGCCAGTCGCTTTCCTTGATCCGGTGCAGGGCCGTGCGCACGAGGTTTGTCAGCTTTAGTTTGAACAGGTACTTCGGTCGCCCGGGAGCCGCTTCATGCCAGCTCATGATCGCATCGTGACCGAAGCCTAGATCGCCCCGGTTCAACGAGACCTGACGATCGCCCAGCCACCGCTCGGCATCCGCCATCGCCTCCTGCCACTGGCTCGCGCTCACCGTGTCGCCAGCACGGAACCGGTACACCGGACACAGCCGCGTCTTCGCGACGACCGCCAGGAGCGGATGAAAACTGCGTCGGCCTGGCTTGCCGGGATTATAGCCGATCTCCGCGCCTTCCTGGTGCCCATACTTCGGCTGCACCGTCGAGTCCCAGTCCAGAATGATTGGATCGGGCAACGCGCCCCACATCGGCTTCGCGTGCCGTGCGATCCACTCGGCCCCGAGCACCGGATCGACCGATTTGAAGAACCGCCGCACCGTGTCGTCGCCAACGACTGATTCCATCCCGAACAACTCCGGAATCGTCGGATCCTCCCGCAAGCGCTCAATATGCGAGAACCGCCGCCCATCCGTCAGGGCAGTCAACATGAACGACTGCAGTACATCGTAAACCGGCGCCGCGTTCGGGCTGGTCCGCTTCACCGGACAATCCGCCGCCAGCGTATCTATAATCCCTATATGCTTTGTATAGGCGGCCCACGGCACCAGTCCGCCAAACGGCGTCAGCGCGTCGTTCGTCACCGATAGTCGCACCCGCCCGCCAGGTGTCGCAAAGCTGAAATCCCCTTCACCCAACGGGTGAATCGCCGCGCTCGTTTTGTTCGATTCCATCAACCCTCACCTCAGCGCCTTCCGCAAAAAATGAAACCCTCAACTGCGGAATTTAGGATGATTCGTGCGATGCACGGGGTGGCTCTGAAATACATTATGGGCCTCGTCGCTCTTGTATGCTGGCCGTTTGGCTGGGTGATGGCCGCGGTTGTCACCAACGCCATGTTGGAACGGGCCGCAGTAGTGAGTCTAGTGCCGGTCGTTGCGGTCGGTGGCACACCGGTGGTGCCCGCCCTCACAGTCATGCTTATCGGTGCCTGGATGATTATCAGCTCTGCGCTTGCTCCGTATGTGACCTATCGCGTCCTCACCTCGGGAGTAAATCCGGCCGCGGCCTTCGCCCAAGGCGTAGGCGGAGTTGGTCAGGCCGCATTCACGGGCGGCGTCGGTGCTGCCGTCGCTGCCGCTACAGGCGGAGTTGGCGGAGCGGCGGTCGTCGCTGCGGCCGCTGTCGCTGCGACCGCCGCGGGCGGAGAATCCGCGGCGCGCGGAGGAGGATCGGCGAGGACTACCAACTCGGCTCTCGGGGGACTGTCGGGATTTTACGCGGGTCGCCACATGAGAGGCCAAGCTGAGGCGACTCAACAGATGGCTTCGGCGCAAAGTCGGCGGGCGGCGGCAGCCGAGTCGATGGCCTCAGGTTTTCGTGACCACGCACGGACACAACGGCGAAGCCGAAGCGGCTTCGATCAGCAGCCGCACGAAGACGACCCGAACCGAGCCGCAATCGACATCTAAATCCCATGTTCAATCTAAACCGAAAACATACGTCCGCGGTAAAAAAGCTAGCGCGGGAAACAGAGCGCCTTGCGAAAGCTGAAGAGGAAATCGCCCGACACCTGAAAACGATGCTGCGCTCAGATAAAGGCGGCGACGCTTCAGCCACGCGTCCCATCAAGAACGTTACGCCACCGAAAAACAAACCGCCCGCCAAATAATCAACATGGTCGCAAACGCTGAAACCGCCGTCCCTCCTGCGCCCCGCGTCAAGTCGAGCTTCGGGAAACCGAAGTCGTCGCTCCTCGCGATATTCGACCGCCAGCGCCGCCAGTCGCTCATTTGGTTTCTCATCGCGGTGGCCGCGTGGGTGTGGTCGGCATGGGACCGGCATCAGCTGGTCGCCCAGCTCGCGCACAAGCGCGACGTGGTGATGATCGACAGCCTCGGAACGTATTACGTTTCGCCGGTCGTGGATATCCAGCAGGCAAAAGACCTGCATGCGATGCAGACCAAGCTCGCCTGCAAGGCGCTGTTCGAGCGCAACCCCGAGGGCTTGGACAATCCCGAGTTGTTCAAACAACTTTTTTTGAAAGAGGCGGCAAAAACAGCCCAGGATGCGCTCAACAAGACGAAGACGGAGTTCCAGGCGAAATCCCTGCATCAAAAAGTCGAAGTCGGAGCGCCTGAAGTCCTGAGCACGCGCGACAACGCATTTTATACTTCGGCGGACGTGCAGTTGATCCGCGTTGGAGCGTATCAAGGCGCGCCGATCACGGAAGTGCTCCGTTACCGCGTGAAGTTCAAATTCCTGGTGAACCCCGATCTAACCCGCAACGGACGATTCCCAACGGCCGTCGCGGCGTTCCAAGTGGAACCGATTACCAAAACGTAAACCTCCTATGTGGAAATATGCAGGACTCTTTGTCGGTGTTGTGTCGGCTCTTGGGGCTCAAACCATCCGCGACCTGAAGCTCGATCCGCAGCAGGCGGTGGAACTACCGGTGTCGCGGGAAATCACCACGGTGATGTTCCCCAGCGCGATCACCGCCGTGGCGGGTGCGGACATGCTGATCGAATCCGGTCGTGCTGCCGTTGAGGTGGAGGAAGGGGCTCCGCTCCGATTTCACGTCACCCACGCACCCGGTTCAAATTTCATCCTCGTGCGGAGTTTGCAGCCGGACGCCGCAGCTAGACTGACGGCGATCTACGAAGGTTCAGCGTATGTGATTGAGCTGCGATCTGTCGCGACGAACTCCGTAGCCAGCGCGATTTTTAAGCGCGCGTCTGAGCAGAGCGCCGTGAAAGTCGATGCTCCGCCGGAGCCGGTGAAATTCTCGCCGCGCATCGGTCTGAGTTTGCTGGACAGGGCTCGGGCATATCCCGTCTTGACGAAATCCCTGCCGAAGGCCGTCGAAGGTGTAACGCTCCGCGCGCAAAACCGAAAGGTGGAGTTGCCCGACCTCGAAATCATGGTGCAGGAAGTCTACCGTTTCTCGCGGGAGGATGCCGTCGTATTTTTGCTGCGTCTGAAAAACACGACTGACGGGGTAATCGATCTCATGCCGAGCTCGTTTGCCGCGCGGGTCGCGCAGGAACGGTTTGAACAGTCGATTGCCAACGGCCCGCGGACGTTGGGACCGGGAGAGAGCGCAGACGCCGAGTTTGCCATCGTTGGGTTGCCGGACGGCACGCGCAACGATCTGAGCGCCGACAACGCTTTCACCATTCTCATCACCAGCTCGCGCCGCGAGGCGATGGTGACGTCCATCGCAGAGAAGCCGGAAACGACGGCGATCCCACAGCCATGAATCCGCGCAACTTCGCTAATTTCCTGAAGAGCAAGTTCGGCCTGTTCGTGGTTTTCGTCGTGGTGTTGTTCTCCGGTCTCTGGATTTATGGCCGGCAGCAAGCGAGTGAGCGCGAAGCGGCGAAACTCGCTGCGCACAGTTCGAAAAAGGTCGAGCTGGGACAGGTGCAGGTGCCCTTGGACAAAGGACTGGAAAACGGCCTGCCGCAGCAGGTGGGGCCGGCCGACAACGCGCAGACTGAAAAGGCAATGGCTGGCGGAGGCATCGTCCCCTTTCGCCCGCCCGCTCCATCGGTCGGGGCGACCGCTGTGTCGGCCGGCGCGAAAGCGGCTCCCGCGCAGAAGGCGGAACCGAAACCCCGCAAGGTTCACTACGCATCGTTGCTCGCGAGCTATGAAGCGCCAGTGGTCAAGCCGGAAGGTGCGGAGCGGCCCGTGCCCGAGCGTTTCATGCCGTTCGGCACGCTGCTGAAGTGCAAACTCGTGAACACGATCGACAGTGCGAATCTGGAAACGCCCGTCATTGCCGTGCTGCTGGAGGATGTCTGGCAAAACGGAAAGAAGGTCGTCCCTGCGAACACCCTCGTTCATGGGACCGCGCGCGCGGGTCGGATGCGCGACCGGGTGACGGCTGCCGGTGCGTGGCGCTTTGTTTGGCAGGACGGACGCGAGCTTGTGTTCAATGGCGTGGCGTTGGATCGCGAATATGAGCACGACGTCGACGGATACGGCATCACCGATGGCTCCGCCGGGTTGAAAGGCCGGGTCATGGCAACGGACGACTTGCAGGAATTGAAAGTGCTCGCCTCGGCTGCGTTGAGCGGGTTCTCGCGCGGGACGCAGGAGAGAACGCAAACCGCACTTGGCACGACGATCACCGGGTCGGTTTCGAACGGTGTGCGTGAAGGCGTTGGTGAAGTCTTCGATCTCTACGCCAAGCGCACGCTGAGAGACATCGAGGAAAATGGCTACTTCGTGCGCGTCTCCGCCGGGAAAGAATTTTATGTCTACGTGCTTGAGTCCGTTGACCCGGAGAAGGCCAGCGTGGCGGGTCGCAGACCGCTAGCGTCAGTGGCGCAAAACACGGAGCACGCCAGACTTTCAGACGGCAAATAGTAGCCGCGGAAGCTTTCAAAAATCGTTCAATTCGGATGGCCGTGCTGGAGATACGCGAATTCGCGGATATTTTCCTCCCAACAAGCATGCCTGCGAGCCTGAGACATATCTTACTCTTTGAGGACAGCAAAGACGTTCGTTCAGCGTTTATAGCTCTTTTTCAGCAAAGCTACGAGGTTCACGTGGTTGCTTCGATCGACCACGCCACCGGCCTTGTCACTCGGCGCACCGTCGATTGCGCCGTGATCGATGTCGCGCAAGGAGCAGAAGCGCGTTCGCGCATGAAGATGATCACCGCTTGGCGTGCTGCCGGTATTGACGTGCCGGTTGTCATGACGAGCGCAGTGGATGGTTTGACCGTCGAAGCGCTGGCAATGGGAGCCGATGATTTTTTGCGGAAACCCTTCAACTTCGCAGAACTCGATGCGCGGGTGCAGAAGCAGCTCGCCCGGGGTTTGAACGAGAGGAGCGTGGCCCGGCGAGTGGACGGGGTTTCCTTGCCCCAGCGTCCATTCGATTTCGGAGGTGCGACTATTCACCCGGATTTGCGGATCAGTTTTGAGAAAGTGACCCGGCGGATTGGAGCCAAACACGTCGGAATTCTACGCGAATTCGCCGTCCATGCCGGGCAGCTCGTGTTAAAGGAACAGCTCGTGCGCGCTGTCTGGGGTGCAGACGCAAACACCAACAGTGGCTCCGTGCACCAATACCTGCACCTGCTGCGAAAACTCTACCGGGAGGGCGGAATCGACTTTTCCGAATTTGTGAAACCCGAGAGCAAAGCCGGATGGCGAATCGGCCGCCGCGCCACCTGTCGCCTTGAAACGTCGGAACCATAATGAACGCACAGGCAACCATCGTGGTTCTTGAGGACGAGCGGCCCCAACTATTGTTGTTACAGGCAAGCTTGCACGAAGCCGGAGAAGTTGCGGCGTTCTCCGATCCCGTCGCGGCTTTGGATTTTTTGAAAAATCATCCAGTCGATGTGGCCTTGATCGACATCGGATTGGGTGCGCACGCAAAAATGGATGGGCTTGAGTTCATTCGTGCCGTGAGGGAATTCGATGATGACCTGTGCATCATTATCCGCACCGGAAACGACACGGCGGAAGTTGCAGACCAAGCGATCGAGCTGGGAGCATTCAGACGGTCGCTGAAGACGAAGCAACCAGTGGACGAACTCAGAAAATTGACGAAGGCAGCCATCGAAGAAACGCGAAACCGGAGGCGAATGTCACGGGATGCAGCCTCTTCCGCTGAAATACGGGGCGAGCTTGGGGAAGCGCTGGGCACAATGGATGAGGAGCAATCTCTGGGGGACAGCTATCGCGTGTTCCTTCAGACCCTGCGAAATCGAGTCACGTCGGTTGCTGGCATGGCCGAGCTGATGTGCCGAGAGGCCGCCACTCCAAGGGGGCGAGAGCACGCGATTCGCAATCGGGAACTGGTCGCGGGCCTTGTATCCGAACTGGCCACCTTCCTTGATGCTCCGCTCACCAATTCCCAAGTTGGAGCTGATCAAACGGGAGGCACCACGAACGGCATTCTCGAGGCGATGCGTCGGAGGTTCGCGTTGTCCGCTGATAGTGCGAAGGACGGCAGAATCTTGAAAGTATCAGGTCTGCGCGAAGACCTCGTCGTCGCCGTGCCAGCCCTGCGACTCGTCGCGGCGCTCCGACACATCGTAGAGTTTTGCTGGGGCCGGTCGGCACCGGGTAGCACGACTCTGTTGAGCGCATGGTGCTGCAATCGCGTGCAGCAAGAGCTGGACGCGATACGCGAAAACAAATTAGTTTTCAGTCGCTCCCCAGCAGGCTTTCCGAGACTGGCTGTGGCTTTCCGAATAACCTGCGACCTTCTCGATACCTCCGTTGCTCAAATCCGCTGTGCAATTGAAGAATACTCTGAAAATCCGCGAAACGGCTGCCTCCACACCGTTAGCAGGTTCATCGATGCGACACGCAGCGTGCTTGTCGTGCATCAGCGTTCAAGCGGGCCTACGGTTTTCGATCTCTACGTGCCTGTTGAAATGGGACGATAACGTCTGAGGGAGGAGACCAGGTCTACGATGGGCTCCTCGCAAACAATCCTAATCATCGACGACGAACTCGGCGCGCGATCTGCCCTCCAGGTCATCCTCGAAGGACAGCATGCCGTTAAGCTGTTTTCCCGTGGCAGTGAGGCCATCGACTTTGTTCGAGGTAATCCAGATGTGGCGCACGCCGCATTTGTGGATTTCACGATGCCCGAAATGGATGGCGCGACGGTTTGCCGATTGCTCACCTCTGTTGATCCTACGCTCTCGTTGATCGGCATTACCGGGAATGTGGCCGCTGATTTCGAAGTACCGCTTTTCGCATCGATCGAGAAACGGGGAACCGCGGTCGGAAAAGTCAGGGAAACGGCAGCGCTGGCCGTTGCAGCCACGGGAACGAACCGGCAGTTGCGTGATCAAGAGCGCATCTAGCGTTCAGCCTTGGCGCAGTGCCGTTGAACGGCGGTTGAGGCCGAATGCTTCATAGATGTAAAAGCGAAGAATTCCGATGTACTGGTGTAGTGCGATGTCGGTTACAGCAAAGTTGTAGCCAACCGGAAGAAGCTGGCAAGGGGCGTGAACATAGTCGGAAGGGAAGGGAGCGGGGCGGAGCCCGAAGGCCCCGAAATAGAGAAGCGCCCGTTTCATGTGTAGCGCCGACGTGACGAGAAAAATCGTTTCTGCGGGGTGCGTCTTCGCCAGCGCGCCTACATTCCTCGCATGCTCGAAGGAGTTAAGTCCTTCGTTCTCCAGAATCACGTCAGAGCCAACCGCACCAAGGTCTGCGAGCATCCGCGCGTAAGAGCTGGGTGAGTTTGAACGCTCGAACCGCGTTCGCTCTCCAGCGACTATTATCCAGCTTTTTGCTCCTGAAGCCACCGCAGCCCGGTAGAGCGCGGCTGCCATGACGATGCGCGAACCGGCGATCCAACTCGGCACGCGCTCCTGCGTTCGCGGATCAACGGTAGATCCCTCTCCGAGTAGAACGATGCAAACCGAGCGGCCGAACGTGGCCTGAGCGGGCTGCGTTAACGAGAAAGGCCGCTGAAGCCGGTTAGCTAAGACGCGAGGGAGAACCCCCGTTCCGATGAGAAGAAACAGGCAAAGCGCTGCGACCCCGAGCCCGACCGCGCTCCCGTGAGCGTTCAACAATCCCATCGCAAGGGCACCGCCACCCAAAAGGGCCACCAGTAGAGTGGTGGAACATGCCCCTCTTTGGGACGATCCACGAAAAATCAGAGGCGGCGACGATGGAACTTTAGGGGCGGAAATTGTCTCCATGGGAGAAGGTCTTTCGGCCGCCCCTAAGTTGTATGTTTTTCTTCCCGGCATTAATCGCGGTGTTTTTGCTTGGTGTCGGTATTGCGGCGCTTTCGCTTCACGCGAAACGGGCGATCAACCAGGTGCTGGCCGCCGTGTGCTTCGCGGGTGTGCTGTTTTTTGCGGCCCAGTTAACTGCGAAATATGAAGCCGCCAAGTATCTTACGACGGGGATCGGTTCTCCGCTATTTTGGGTACGAGTCAAATTTGCCATCGTTGCATTGATTAGTCCGACGTTGGTGTGGCTTTGTTTCTACGTCGCATCTGGCCGCTACGATAACCGGAGACACCTAATCCGGAAAATGATTCCTTGGGTGTGCCTGTCCTGCTTACTGGCGGCGGTGGCGTTTACCGAAGGGTTCAAACCCAGCGATAGTCTTCCGGGTCGCGAGCGATATGGGCCGCTGTTTACGCTTTTCTTCGGTCCGATGGTCATTGGTCAGCTTGCCGCCTGTATCGCGAGCATAGGTGTCGCGGGCAAGCTGACCGGTCTGCGCCGGCTTGAATTTCAGTTTATCGCGCTCCCGCTTGGTTACCTCACTCTGGTCGCGGTAGCCATAGAGCTGTGCCACGCGTTTTGGCCGAGTCCCTGGCTGCATCTCATCACGCGCATTGTTTCTTACCTCGTTTACGTGGCTTTCGGGATCAGTGCGTGGAGCGTAACCTCCCACCGGGTCTATCACCGACAGCAGGTGCTGCTAACGATATGGCAACGCTTCATGGTGGTTGGGCCTATTGCGTTTTCCGCATTTTGGTTGGCGTCAATCATCCAGCGCTACGAAGACCGTGCGACCGCCGCTGCGGCCGCGGCAACGGTGATTGGGGTGGCCATGCTTCTCGCGTTTGCTTTGGACGATTGGATACGGACGCGTTTTCGAATGAACGCGGAGAACCGCATCAACGAGGTCTCAAGCCAGCTGCATGGCGTTGCGAGAAAGCAAAGCGACCCCGGGGTCCTGATCGAACATTTCGAAGTCGTTTTGTCCGGCCTGAGCAAAGCGCCGGTCCGAATCCTTTTGAAGGAGGGCGAAGAATATGGCCGCGGATGGGAAGCGGTGCCTCTTCGACTGGTGGAGGACCGAGCGACGCTGGCAGAGGGATGGTATTCACTGACCGCGCGGTCTCGCGTGCGAGATCGTGGCGGCCAAGATCTCAGAGAGTTCCTCGAACGGAAAAAGTGGACCGCGCTCGTTTTTCCCGGCTGGGAAACCAGCCCCACGCTCATCCTCGCCGTCGCGGAGCGGGAGAACCGTCTCCCGTTCACTTTTCCTGAGCTTCGCGCGATGCGCGCGCTGGCGAATGTGGTGGAATCACTCTACACGCGTTGCCGACTCGCACTCCAAGCCCGGCAGGCTGAACAGCTCGCGGCGATCGGTAAGTTGGGCGTCTCCATTGCTCATGAACTACGCAATCCCATGTGGACGCTTTCATCGTTCAGTCAGCTTCTCCCAGAGCGGGTCAACGACGCCGAATTTCTTAGAAATTTCGCGGCGATAGTTCCGGAAGAAGCGAAGCGGATCGAGGCACTCGCCGAACAACTTTTGGATTTGGCGCGGCCTCGCGAATACAACCTCGTTGAGTGCGACGTCCACGTCATCATCGAGCAGACTCTCACGCTTTTGGGACCGCAATTCGGCGAGGCGGGAATCAAAATTATACCTCGGTTGGAAGCGAATAACCCACAAGCGGTCGTCGACAAAGATGCGATCCGTCAAGTGTTGCTAAACTTAACGAGAAATGCGGCTGAGGCGTTGCGGGCGAATTCCGTTGAGCAGCGGATAATCGAGATTCTCACAAAAGGCACAGAGACGCATCTCCAAATCGAAGTTGCCGATAATGGCCCCGGCATACCCGACGCGCTTCGGTCGAAATTGTTCACCGCCTTTGCCAGCGCTGATAAGAAAGCGGGATTGGGTCTCGGGCTTGTTGTCTGCAAGGAGATCGTCGCCGTCCACAGCGGAGAAATCTTCGCCTCAAATCCTGCGAATGGCGGCACGCGAATGACGGTGGTTCTTCCTCGAAGAACGGGAGTGGCTGCGATTCTTGATTTCGATCCAACGGGATCGAAGGGCGCGTTAGGTCGATCAGCTTAAAGCGGCGTTGATCGTTTTTTGAACGGTTCCTTGAGCCGTTTTTAATTGGGCAATTCTTTTCAAGATACTCGGCTGGCGGCTTTGGTCTCGCGTATGAGATCGAAACGTTACTTCGGAGCGCCCATTCGCGATGCTGCAGTTTGTTTTTGCGGAATTGTCACGCTGCCGCTGCTCGCTGCCAGTTGTGCTACACCTCGTCCGGTGTCCGTCCAAAACTCGACGGTGACGCCGATCCCGGCGGTAGTGGCGACGAAGCTCGTCGAGACCCCCTACGAGGTGCGTGGCTATCGCGAAACGGCGAACGCATCGATCCGCCATGAGCCGCACGTGATCTTTAGGAGCGCGCGTGTGCCTGTCACGGCTCCCGACGCACTCGCCACCGTGCCGCGCACGGCTTACCCACCGCCCAGCCTCTCACCGTTGCCTGTCAGCGCCGAACTGGCGGCGGAGATCGCTACGCAAAAAAAAGTCAGCGAAGACCTACGCGCCTTGCAGTCGTCAATTGCCGAAGCCGAGTCGCGGATGCGCGATCAATACGCACTCCTCGTCCGGCAAAGTGCGGAGGCGCAGAAGGTGCGCGAGCAACTGGAAGCGGAACGCGAACGCGTGCGTAGTGCGGCCCGCGCGGCGACGACTCCAGCACCCACAGGCCCGAAGGCTGGAAATACCACTGAGGCCAAATGGTAGGCGCGCCATGACTGCGACGAACGAACATCGCGAAAGATTGAGGACACTCGCGCTGCGATTGAAAGCGGTGATCACGGGTCAAGATATGGCGATCGATCTCGTCACCGAACGGCTTCAGCATGGCGAACTCGGCCTCACTACGCATGGACGGCCGAAGGCGAGCTTCCTGTTTCTCGGTCCTACTGGCGTCGGCAAGACAGAGCTGACCTTGCGTTTCACGGAAGACATAATTGGCCCGGAGAGAGTCGTGCGCCTCGATATGTCCGAATATCAGACCGCGGATCGGCTGGCTCTGCTCCTGGGCACCATGGAAGAGCCCGGACGCATCGCGGAAGGTTTCGACGCATGCGCGGGTCGCGGGACGCTGCTATTCGACGAAATTGAAAAGGCGCATCCGCGTGTGCTCGATGTGCTGCTTCAACTGCTCGATGCCGCGCGTCTGACGACGGGACGCAACCGCGTGCTCGATTTTTCGGATTGGTATGTGGTCCTCACGAGCAACATCGGTGCGCAGCGAATCATGACGCTGCGCAAGTCAAAGTATGAGACAATGGAGCGGCTTGTACGTCAGGACGCTCAACGCGAACTGCGCCCCGAGATATTTGCACGGATCACCGTTACGGTCGTTTTCAGCAAACTGGACTATGACGCGCAGTGCGCGATTGCGGCGGGCATGATCGCGAGGGAATGCGCTGCGCTAGCAGGCCGTGGTTTCTCGATTCTGCCTGAGGCTTCGATTTCAGACTTGGTCATACAGCGCGGTTATCACGAACGGCTGGGAGCGCGACCGATGCGTGACGCGACAGAACTTTTGATCCGCAACGCACTCGCGCACGAGTTGCTGCAAGGCGGTCTCGGTGCGGGACGCCTGCGAAACCATCCGAATGGGATGAAACTCGCACTCGAATCTTCGGGGTCCTAGCCATGCTGCCAAAAACTGCAGCGCCTCGCATCGTGGTTCTGAAAGCGGACCGTCTTTACGGGGATCTGATTTGCCGGCAGATTAAAGAGCTTTGGCGGAACGCGATCGTGCAGGTTTTCCAGCGCGGCCTCGATGCGCTGGATGCGATCCAAACGAGCACGCCCGACCTTTTTATCACGGGAGTGAAACTTGAGGACATGGACGGGCTCGAACATCTGGAGCCATTCATCGAGCGAGACCTGCCGGTTCTGGTCGTCACGTCGCGGAAGGATGCGCGCACCTTTGGCCTGTTGCGAAACGTTCGTTACGATGGAATTTATGATGCCTATGTGGAGGGTTTGGAGAACCTCCGCTCGGCACTGGAAGCTGTGATGGTACGTGAACTCTATGTGAGTTCCACGTTCGTCCAGCACTTAAAGAAGCCGAAAAACATCACCCTCGATACGCTGACGGAAAAAGAACAGATGGTGTTATCCGTTATCGGCGATGGCTCGGACGACCAGGAGGCTGCGGCGCGACTCGGGCTTTCGCATTACACCGTGAATACACACCGCAAGGCGATCATGGCGAAGCTGACGCTGCATCACAAAGGTCAGCTTATGCTCTACGCGCTGCAACAGGGCTACGTGCACATCACCCCTGACGGCGTTTACCACCCCGGATTTCAACGACGGATTCGCGAGAGCGCGGGTGAGAGCAAAAATGGCGATGCGAAAGCGTGCGCATGAGTTCAGACGGGATTCCCGCAGCGCAGCTTTGCCCGGTGATAGTTTGGCAGACGAAAAAAGGGGCCGAAGCCCCTTCGTTTAGTCTTCGTAAGGTAGCATAAGCGTGAGCACTGCGGCGGCCGTGTCGCCGGGTCCGATATGAAGTTTCATTGCGTGCTTCTTTCCGGTGATGATCACGGTGAAGAGAATTTGTTCGGCGTCACGTGCGGAGCGGATGGCGAGTTTGGCCATCGTCGAAATATCATGGCAGATCCCGTCCGTATCTTGGTCGGGTCGCTGTAACGCTTCCTCGATAATCGACCACACCGCCGACGTGCAGGCGAACGGGTGTTTCCAATGCTGGCGGATCGAATCGACGTGGTTTAGATCCACGAGCACTCCGTCATCAATCGCTTGAGCGCGTGAGTAGGAATAGATGGTTTCACCGAACGGATTTTCACAGGACATGGTTTGATGCCGTTCGGCCCGTGGGGCGTGCATCACGGAACGTGACCTTATCGCCTACTGCCGATTGGCGATTTCGCCCCACACCCGAAAGTCAAAGCGGTGGACGGAGCGCCGAGGCGGCGGGCTTGGCCGCAACGAGGGGGAAGCGGAGTGATTCCGCGTGGTGGAGATCGCGCAGCGATACGACCTTGACCGGGTGTAGAATGGGGAAATCAGCGGCTGGCAGTTGCACTAAGAATTCGAGCGAAGCGAGCGTCGGGGTATGCTGGTTCGGTTAGCGTGTTGGCGGGAAGGACACAAAAAAAGGCGGCCGGAGTTTCCGGCCGCCCGTTGAGGCGAGGGTTAGTCGCTCTGCTCGGCTTTCAATCCCGAGAGCCGTTCAAAGATGAACGTGTGCGCCTGGTCGGCCAGCTTGGCGACGAGCGGGAGGTCATCCCGACCGTAACTATCGGTGTCGTGAAAGTTCCTGGCTTCGTCCATGTAGGTTCGGGCGAAGGTCACGTTGAAGAATTTCTTCTGGTCGGCTTCGTTCTCCCACACGGCGGCTTTGATGCGGCCGAGGCGGAAGGTTTTCACCGGAAGTTTGGGACCGGTGGGTGCGTTCTTGGATTGCGAGGCGGGTTGAGCGGTCTTGGCGGGCATGATGTTCCTTTTTGATTTTGAGGAGCGGGAATGCTCTCTCGTCGAAGGGCGGGGGTGCCGACTGGAACGAGGGGACGGTTGGGGGGATTCCTTTCAAGGAGGACCCAAACGAAACTGTCCGCGCAGCGGCGGTCCGGTGGGAGGGGCCGCCAGAGAGAGCAAGAACACTCCGGGGAAAAAGGACGTTCCGCCGTGGCGGACATGCCCGCGATTGCGACAACCGCTCGCGACCGGAACGCGTTTCCGCCGGACCTTCGGTGATGCTTCCGCGCTGGCCTTCCCGCCGTGTGGGTGAATGAAGCGACACGACGTTTGCTGTGACCTCGCTCAGATGTGGACGACGACAGGTCGCGACACCGTTGGTCGTGACATCGGGCTCGGAGCTGCCCGATCAGGGCGCGCATCGCGGCTCGCAGAACTGAAAGCCGGGGTCGGGTGGATTCGCCTCTCGGTGGCCGCTCCCGGTCGCCGGGTGTCCGCAGCCGTTGTCTGGACTTCGGTGAAGTCGGTGGCACCTACCGAATTTGGTGTAGATGACCTACACCAAATTCGGAGGGTGCGCTCCGTTGAGGGACGGACGAAGGAGCGCCGGAATGGGCCTCATCAAAGGAACATTCCCATGAAAAATAATATTGTCCCGCAATCAGCTCCAGCGTTCACGCCTGCGAAAACTCCCGCAGTTGGACGCTTTCAAATCTACCGCGAATCCCGCGGTGGAAATTTCGTGCCAGGCTTTAGCACCGACTCAGAAGCCGAAATAATTGAGGCCTTCATGTTCCAAGCTCCGGCCTATGATGGTGGCGATATTCGCGTCTTGGATCAATCCGAGCAACGGATGGTCGCCTTCGTAAAATGGAAGGTCGCGAGAACTGAGATCGGCTTACCCGTTCTCCAACGAGCGAATGTATTTCATGACTGGCATTTCGCCATGATTGCTTGCGATTTTCTGAAGCAGAAGAAAATCCGCGACGCGGTCGAAATGCGTTTCTGAAAACGAGAACCAATATGAACGCTACAATCACCCAACCGCCAGCCACGGAACTTTCAGGCGCAACCAAACCGGAATGGCTGCGCCTCCCTCCTCCAGGTGCGCGCTGCCGTTTCACCGGTCTTTCCCGTAGCACGCTGAACGAGCTTACTATTGCCGGTCCCGCGAATGATGGCTCGCCGCCGGTGAAGAGCGTGGTGCTGCGCAAGCGCGGCGCCCTGCGCGGCATTCGGCTCATCAGCTACGATAGTCTCATGCAGTATTTGGCCGCGTTGGCCTGAATTATCCCGTGGAAGGCCGTAGGCGTAGCGTCCGCGTTTTCGACCCTGTTGTTCACGAAGACGTGAGCGGCACTTCCCAGATAGGTCTTGAAACGGTGTTACGTTATCATACCATAAATGAAGAAGTGAAAACGAAACGTAACATAGGCACTCTACTCCTGAAGGCTCGCAACTACGTCCGCAGTCTCGGGGTTTTTCGCGCACGTGACATCGTCGCTGCCGGTTACTCTCGTGAATACCTTCGCCGCCTAGTCAGCCAAGAGCAAGTGCGCCAACTCGGACGCGGACTCTATGCCTCGGCGAGCTTCGACGGCGACCATAACCTTTCTCTGGTCGAGGCTGCCAAGAGAGTGCCGCGCGGGGTGGTCTGCCTGATCTCTGCTCTCCAATTCCACCGAATCGGGACGCAGGCGCCGCATCAAGTCTGGCTGGCCCTCCCGCGAGAGACTAATTTCCCGAGCAGCGGGAATCTGCCGTTTCGGTTCTGCAAGTTCTCGACTGCTTCCTATTCCTTCGGAGTGCAGGAGCATTCGCTGCCGGGTGGCACGGTTCGCATTTACTCCCCGGCAAAAACCGTGGCTGACTGCTTCAAGTATCGGCACAAATATGGTCTCGATGTGGCGCTCGAAGCGCTGCGTGAAGGCTGGCGGGGGAAAAAATTCACGATGAATGAACTGACCACGGCCGCCACCGTCTGCCGAGTAAGCAGGATCATCCAACCCTACCTTGAGATGCTGACATGACCGGACCGAAGAACATCGCGGCATCGGTGAAAGCCCGCCTGCAAAATGTGGCAGGAAAACGCGGAGAAGATTTCAACCTGCTACTCCTGCGCTACGGCATCGAGCGTCTGCTCTTTCGACTGAGTCAGTCGTCCTACGCCGACCGCTTCCTCCTCAAAGGGGCGATGTTGTTTGTCGTTTGGGATGAGACAACCCATCGCCCCACGCGCGATCTCGATCTCCTCGGATTTGGTCCCGGCGAAAAAGCGGATTTGACCCGAGTATTCCAAGAGGTGGTGGCCATACCGGTGGTGGACGACGGAATCGTCTTCGATCCAAAGTCCGTGCAGGCTGACGAAATCAGGGAAGACAACGCTTACGGCGGCGTCCGCGTCCGGCTGATGGGCAAACTCGGCACAGCGGAGATTCCGGTTCAAATCGACGTGGGCATCGGGGATGCCGTCACGCCTGCGCCCGAAACAGCGACGTTCCCGGCGCTCTTGGATTTCCCGGCTCCGCGGGTTCGCATGTATCCGATTTACACCGTCGTTGCCGAAAAGTTTGAGGCCATGGTGAAGCTTGGGATCGCAAACACCCGAATGAAAGATTTCCACGACGTCTGGTTCCTGGCGCATCGGTTTGAGTTCGATGGCCCGACACTTCGGAAAGCAATCGAGGCAACGTTCGCCCGCCGGCAAACGAAGCTTTCTCAATCGCCCGAAGCCTTCACCGATGCATTCGCCAACGATCCAACCAAACAGGCTCAGTGGGCCGCGTTCCTGCGGCGCAATGGCCTCAGCGGGATCACCGATCAATTCAGCGAAGTCGTGGCCGTGATCCGAAAGTTCATCGAGCCGGTGCTGCGTTCGCGGTGAACAAAGTCTCTCTGAAGTAGTGAAAACTACTTTGCCACCACCGGCAGATTGCGGAGCGCCTTGCGCTTGGTTGCGTCGTCAACGTGGGTGTAGTTACGGCTGACGAGTTCTGACTCGTGGCCGATGATGTCGCGCACGACGGACTCAGGCACACCGGCCTTCTTGAGCCATGATGTGGTGTTGTGGCGCAGGCTGTGGAACGAATGCTCGCTCACGATACGTTTCACCAAATGACCCTTGCCGCTGTTCTTGTCCTTCGGCCGGGCGTCTACCAATTCCGCTTTGACGAGCAGGGTATGGAACTGAGCCGACAGGCGCCGTGACTCGCCGTCCGCTCACCTCTCTCCGCGTGTGCTTTCGGGGAAACCGGCGCGTCCGGGGCGAGAGGAGAAAGCTTTTTGAGATAGTCGAGAAACGGTTTCGCGAGCGGGATCACCATATCGCGACCGGTCTTTTGGGAACGGAACGTGAGCACCTCTTCCGCGAGGTCGATCTTCCGCCCAAGAAGCGAAGACAAGTCACCCAACCGCTGACCGGTGTAGAGCCCGCCCAGGATGAGCCCTTCCCATTCGCCTTCGGCGACACTGAGGAGCTTTTTCAATTCCTTTTCGGTAAAGGGACGGCGTTCGGTTGCGTCCGCCGAATTCAAAACGGATTCGGCCGCCGAAGCGGTCGAAGCGTTTCTCAATCACTCACCGGCTTTCGAGGGCGGAGAACTCCGCATCTGGAATCACCGGGAAAAGCGCGTGAGCGCGTCAGTAGAGTGGAGCACGGAAAAAACCGATTTTGGTTTCCCCGCCTTCAACCGTACGAACGTGTTTCACGACCGGCACCTCGGCGTGATCGCTCGGCAGATACAGGTCCGGGAAGAAATCCGCGAAGAAATTCAACACAGCGTTCGGATGAGTGCATAACGAACATGAACGCCACACTTACTCCACCGCCCGCGGCAGCCCTGTCAGAAGCGACGAAACCGGAATGGCTGCGTCTGCCGGCTCCAGGCGCTCGCTGCCGTTATACTGGTCTTTCCCGAAGCACTTTGAATGAGCTGACAATTGCCGGCCCCGCTAACGACGGCGCGCCACCCGTGAAAAGCGTGGTGCTACGCAAACGCGGTGCTTTGCGCGGAATTCCGCTGATCAATTACGATAGCTTGATGCAGTTCTTGACAGAGCTTGCATAAGCGGTCAACGAATTGGTTATGTATCTACAAAAAAGATACTAGTCATTGACTTCGGTACCAAACGAAATGCAAGGGGCGCTCGCGCTGAACCTGGAGACCATCGCCTTTTCAATGATTGCGGCGGGTCGATCCGAAAGCCGGCTGATACGCCTCATTCAGCATTGCTGTGGGCATCGCGTTTGTCGGCGGTCGGCCGGGTATGAGCTGCGCCGCGACGGGTGCCATGGCGCTCTTAATGGTCGATCTCGTGAACAATGATGGGCTGTAATACCTCTTCGCCGCGACGCTGCTAACAGGCATTCTCCAGATTCTCGCCGGTCTCTTCCGGCTCGGCGATCTGAGGTGCTTCGTTTCGCGCTCCGTTGTGACCGGCTTCGTCAACGCGCTCGCGATTCTCGTTTTCCTCGCGCAGCTCCCTGAATGTCGGACTAGCGTATCCAGCCTGCTTTTCCGCCCGGGTGAGCCCTGAAATAGGAGTCCGGGTTATGCCCCATTGACGACTGCAGGTTTCGCGAGCATTATGAGAGGCGCGTTCGTTCTAGATTTTCTCGTCCTCATCTGGAGAGGGAGTTTCCGCACCTATGGAAAACCACACCTCATCCAGCACAGCCAACTCAGGCACTGTTGTCTCGGTGAGGGGTAGCGTCGTGGAGGTCCGCTTTGATCGGCGGCTGCCTCCCATCCACACCGTGCTGCACGCGGGTGAAGACGGCTGCATCGTCATCGAGGTGCTCGCCCATCGCGACGCGCGGCACGTGCGGGGCATTGCGTTGACTCCCAGCCAAGGGCTCGCCCGCGGCATGATGGCGCACGATACCGGAGAACCGCTCCAGGCGCCCGTCGGCCCAGCGGTTCTCTCGCGGATGTTCGATGTCTTCGGCCACGCCATTGATCGCGAAGAAAAGTTGACCGACGTGCAGTGGCGCTCCGTGCATCGAGCACCGCCACCGCTGGCGCGCCGTTCGACCCATTCGGAAATTTTCGAAACGGGCATCAAGGTAATCGACGTGCTCGTCCCGTTGGAGCGTGGCGGCAAAGCGGGACTCTTCGGCGGGGCGGGCGTGGGCAAGACCGTCCTGCTGACTGAGATGATTCACAACATGGTCGGCCACCACGAAGGCGTCAGCATTTTCTGCGGTATCGGCGAGCGCTGTCGTGAGGGTGAGGAACTCCACCGTGAGATGAAGGCGGCCGGCGTTCTGCCGCATATGGTCATGCTTTTCGGCCAAATGAACGAACCGCCCGGCGCTCGCTTCCGCGTGGGTCACGCCGCGCTGACGATGGCCGAGTATTTCCGCGACGATGAACGCCGCGATGTGCTCCTCCTCATCGATAATATTTTTCGTTTCATCCAGGCCGGCATGGAGGTGTCCGGCCTCATGGGGCAAATGCCGTCACGTCTCGGCTACCAACCAACGATGGGCACCGAGTTGTCCACACTAGAGGAACGGATCGCCAACACCGACACGGGCGCGATCACCTCGATTCAGGCCGTCTATGTGCCGGCGGATGATTTTACCGATCCGGCGGCAGTGCATACGTTCTCGCATCTCTCCGCTTCCATTGTGCTTTCGCGCAAGCGTGCGAGCGAGGGCCTTTACCCTGCCATCGATCCGCTCCAATCCAGCTCGAAGATTGCGACACCCACCATCGTCGGAAAACGTCACTACGGTCTCGCCCAGGAAATCCGCCGAACGCTCGCCCAGTATTCGGAGTTAAAGGACATCATCGCCATGCTGGGCTTGGAGCAGCTTTCGCCGGAGGACCGCAATGTGGTCGGACGCGCCCGGCGCCTGGAGCGATTTCTCACCCAGCCGTTCTTCACGACCGAGCAATTTACCGGCATGAAAGGCAAGCTCGTCAGTCGCGAGGACGCCCTCGACGGCTGCGAGCGCATCCTGCGCGACGAATTCAAGGACTACCCGGAGAGCGCGCTCTACATGATCGGTGCCATCGACGAGGCGAAGGCGAAACGGAATGCGAAACCCGATAATACACCGGCACCAAAGCCCGTCAAAGAAACGGCGATGGATGCCGCTGCCAACATCGCCGATGAATCTTAAAATCCTCCTTCCGTTCAAGATCTTCGCTGAAATACCTGATGTGGCGCGCATCGTTTCGGAGACGCGTGAAGGTTCGTTTGGGCTTCTGCCCCATCGGCTCGACTGCGTGGCGGCACTCGTGCCCGGCATTCTCGCCTACGAGACGACTTCCGGCGACGAGGTGTTCGTGGCGGTGGATGAAGGCATCCTCGTGAAGACAGGCGCCGACGTGCTGGTATCCGTGCGCCGCGCGCTCGGTGGCGCGGATCTCGGCCAGCTGCGTGAATCGGTGGAAAGCGAATTCCTCTCACTGGACGAAAGCGAACAGAGCACTCGAACCGTCATGGCGAAATTGGAAACCGGGTTTCTCCGACGTTTCGCATCCTTCCACGATGAGTGAGCACCCGCCCAAGAAACCAGCGATACCCGCTTCGAATCTCGCCTCACAGGTCGGAGCCAAGGCGGCGCGCAAACTGAAGGCGCGGCGTAACGGCCACCCAGGCGTCTGGTTCGGACTCGGCATGATGGGACTGATCGGCTGGTCGGTCGTGGTGCCCACCTTGCTGGGCGCTGGCCTCGGGGTGTGGCTGGACCGGTCCTATCCAAGCGAACGTTCTTGGACGCTCGCCTTGTTGGTAGCGGGGCTCGCGGCTGGCTGCCTTAATGCCTGGCTGTGGGTCGCCAAGGAAGAGAAGGCCATGCGCGACGAACCCAAGGAGGCGAGCGATGACTGATACATTCATCTGGGTGCTTGCCGGCTTGGCCGGTGTGGTTCTTGGCACGATTTTCTACGGCGGTCTCTGGTGGACGGTGCGTCGAGGCGTCTCCGCCCGAAGGCCAGCGCTGTGGTTTATCGGTAGCCTCTTGCTTCGGCTCGGCTTGGTCGCGACGGGATTTTATTTGGTCGGGGCCGGGCATTGGCAGCGTCTATTGCCCTGTCTGCTCGGATTCATTCTCGCCCGTATCCTTGTATTGCTCGTGACGGCAAAATGGGAGGCCCGCCGTGCGCCTTAGTCCCGACGAAATCATCTACTGGCAACAGGGCTGGTTTAAGCTGAATGCCACGATTGTTTTCACGTGGGCTTTGATCGTTGTCCTGGCGGTGGGGGCGAAGCTCGTCACCCGCCGCCTCACCACCGAGCACAAGCGTTCGCGCTGGCAAAATCTGCTGGAGATTGTCGTGACGAACATCGCGCAACAGATCGAAGAAGTCGGACTGCGCGATCCCAAGAAGTATCTCGGCTTTCTCGGCACCCTTTTTCTTTTCATCGCCGCGTCGAGTCTCTGCACGGTCATTCCCGGTTACGAGCCGCCGACCGGTTCTCTCTCGACCACGGCTGCGCTTGCGCTGTGCGTGTTGGTGGCGGTGCCGCTCTTTGGCATCGGTGAACAAGGTCTGCCCGGCTACCTGAAATCCTACATTCAGCCGACGGTGATCATGCTGCCGTTTAACCTTATCAGTGAGGTGTCCCGCACGCTCGCGTTGGCCGTGCGCCTTTTCGGCAACATGATGAGCGGAGGGATGATCATCGCCATCCTGCTCACGATCACACCGTTCATTTTCCCGATCGTCATGACGGTGCTCGGTCTGCTCACCGGCATGGTGCAGGCCTATATCTTCAGCATTTTGGCCGCGGTGTATATCGCAGCCGCCACCCGCAACCGCGAGCCCAAGACCTCGCCCCAGGAAAAGGAATCCCATGGATAACATCTCACTCATCGCGGTGGCCTCCATCGCCACCGCCGGCTTCGCCACCAGCATCGGCTGCATCGCCCCTGCGCTCGGCGAAGGTCGCGCGGTCGCCACCGCGCTCACCGCGCTCGCACAGCAGCCCGATGCCTCCGCCACCATCACGCGCACGCTCTTCGTCGGTTTGGCGATGATCGAATCCACCGCGATCTACTGCTTCGTGGTGTCGATGATCCTGATCTTCGCGAATCCGTTCTGGAAACACGTCATCGCGGGGGCAACCGCCGCGGTGGGGGCCGGGAAGTAAATGCTCATCGATTGGTTCACTGTCGGGGCGCAGGCGCTCAATTTCATCATCCTAATATGGCTGATGAAGCGCTTCCTTTATAAGCCCATCCTTAACGCCATTGACGCGCGCGAAGCGCGCATTGCCAAGGAACTCGCCGAGGCCGCGGCGACCAAAGCTACGGCCGAGAAAGAGCGCGACGACTTCCAACACAAGAACGAGGCCTTCGACCAGGAGCGGGCCGCGCTCTTGAGCAAGGCGACCGACGAGGCGAAGGCCGAACGCGAGCGACTCTTGGAAGCGGCGCGGGCGACCGCTGAGGCGCAAAAAGCAAAGAGTCAGGAGTCCCTAAAAAATGAGGCGGCTGACTTTAAGCAGGCGCTTCGTCGAAAAACCCAGACCGAAGTCTTCGCCGTTGCACGCCAGACCTTGGGCGATCTCGCCTCCACTGGATTGGAGCAGCGCGTCGCCATCGTATTCATCGACCGCCTGCGCGCGCTCGATTCCGACGCCAAAAATCAGCTCGCGCGGGCGCTGAAGGCTGCCACGGATTCGGCGCTGGTGCGCAGCGCGTTCGATCTGTCTCCCGAGCAGCACGCGGAGATTCAGCGCGCTATCAACGAGACCGTATCGGCCGACGTGCCGCTGCGTTTCGAGACCGCACCGGAGCTGGTCGGCGGTATCGAACTCACCACGCCGGGACAAAAGGTAGCGTGGAGCATCGACCACTATCTTGGCGCCTTGGAGAAAAGCGTCGGCGATCTGATCGCCGACAAAGCGTCTCCGACTGCCGTCCGGCCATGACTAACGCTGTCGATTCCGGAACGTTGCAAGGCGTCATCGATCACACGTTCGAAGACCTCGGACGGGCGCGCAAGGCCTTCACGTTCTCCCTCGTCCCGACTGAGATTGGCACGATCATTCAAGTCTCCACCGGCATCGCCCGGATCTCGGGGTTGCCGGGGGTGGGATTTGAGGAACTGGTGGCCTTTCGCGGCGGCGGATTCGGCATCGCGTTCAACTTGGATGAGGACGAGGTGGGCGTCGTTTTGCTGGGCGATTACACCCACTTGCACGCCGGAGACGAGGTTTCACGCACCGGCCGGGTGATGGATGTGCCGGTGGGCGACGGGCTGCTGGGTCGCGTCATCGACCCGCTGGGACGTCCGCTCGATGGCTTCGGCACCGTATCTACAAGGTCCCGACTCCCCGTCGAACGCCCGGCTGCGCCCATCATGGACCGCGCGCCCGTCACCGTTCCGCTCCAGACCGGGCTCAAGGTCATTGACGCATTGATCCCCATCGGACGCGGCCAGCGCGAGTTGATCCTCGGCGACCGGCAGACGGGCAAGACCGCCATCGCACTCGATACGATCCTCAACCAGCGCGGACAGGACGTGATTTGCGTCTATTGTGCCATCGGCCAGCGGGCCTCCGCCGTCGCCAAGGCGGTCGCCGTGCTCAGGGGAAAAGGTGCGCTCGACTACACCGTGGTCGTGGTCACGGAGGGTAACGATCCGCCCGGGCTTGCCTACATTGCGCCTTACGCCGCGACGAGCATCGCCGAGCATTTCATGGAGAAGGGGCGGGATGTGCTGATCGTTTACGACGATCTCACGCAGCATGCCCGGGCGTATCGCGAACTGTCCCTGCTGCTGCGCCGGCCGCCGGGGCGGGAGGCGTTTCCCGGCGACATTTTCTATATTCACTCACGCCTCCTCGAGCGCGCAACGCGCCTGAACGAAAAGCGGGGTGGCGGATCGCTCACCGCGCTGCCGATCATCGAAACCGAAGCGCAGAACATTTCCGCTTACATTCCGACCAATTTGATCTCCATCACGGATGGGCAGATCTACCTCTCTCCTTCGCTCTTCGCGCTGGGCGTGTTGCCCGCGGTCGACGTTGGCCAATCCGTGTCACGCGTTGGCGGCAAAGCGCAACGCGCGGCCTACCGCGCGGTCGCGGGCGATCTCAAACTGGCCTACGCGCAGTTTGAGGAACTCGAAACCTTCGCCCGCTTCGGTGCGCGTCTCGACGACGACACGCGCCACATCATAGAGCACGGCCGCCGCATCCGCGCTTGCCTGAAACAGGCGGAGTTTTCCCCCGTGTCCGTGCCGGCCCAGATCGCGACCCTGCTGGCTTTGTCAGCGGATCACTTTGACCACATTCCGCTCGATAGAATGACGGAGGCCGAAAATGCAGTGAGCGAAGCAGCGGCGAAACTCCCCGCCGCGCTGCGCGACCGTTTTGAGACGGCGGACAAACTCAGCGACGAGGATCGCGAAACAATCATCGCGACCGCCCGCGTGGCGCTCGCCGACTTCCAGCCGAAGCCAGTGGCTCTGCCTGAAAACAACTCCAAGCCCGCAACAGCGCCGGATTCCAAACCATAAAATAAAATGCAGATCCAAACTAATACCGACCACAATGTTCCCGGCCGTGAAGCACTGTCCGCCCACGTTAGCGCCGTGGTGGAGAGTGCCCTAAGCCACGTCAAAGAGCGCGTCACGCGAGTCGAAGTCCATCTGTCTGACGAGAACGGCCCCAAGACCGGTTCGCGCGACATGCGTTGTGCGATGGAAGCCCGCCTCGCGAACCTTCAGCCGGTCGCCGTCACCGACGAGGCTGCGACACTACACCAGGCGATCGACGGCGCAGCGGAAAAACTGGCGCGCCTGATCGAGCATACGCTCGGACGGCTGCGCGATGAAAGGAAGCACCGGACGGACCGGGTCCCGCCTGAGCCTGAAATTGCCGGCAACCCATGAGCGACACCAACGCCAGCCTGGCCCGCAAGATTCACAGCGCGGGCGATCTCCAATCAGTCGTGCGCACGATGAAGGCACTGGCCGCATCCAGTATTGGCCAATACGAACAATCGGCGCGCGCACTCGGTGACTACTATCGCACCGTGGAGTTGGGCCTTGGCGCTTACTTTCGCGAGAAGCGCAACTCATCGGAAGGAGTCCTCACGAACGCGCCCACTCCAGCGGGCAAGGCGGGGGGCCGCGTGATTGGAGCGGTCGTATTCGGCTCGGATCAAGGGCTGGTGGGCCAGTTTAATGACGTGGTCGCGGACTATGCGGTCGCCGCCCTCGCGGCACTGCCAGGCCAGTCTCAGGTCTGGGCCGTCGGCGAGCGCGTGCAGACGCGACTGACCGATGCCGGAGTGGCGGTGCGGGGGCTTTTTCGGGTGCCGAATTCTGCGAAAGCCATTACGCCGCTCGTCGGCCAGATTCTGGTCGAACACGAGGCGTTGCATCGGACGGCCGCTGCCGCTGAGCCGGAACTCCACCTCTACTATAACCGTCTCTCGTCCGCCGCGGCCGGCACAAACGCGGTGTATGTTCCGGTCAGCCAGCGTCTGTTGCCACTCGATGCCAGGTGGCAGCACGAGTTGGCCGCGCTGCCGTGGCCGACAAAAGTTTTGCCTGAAATCCTAGGCGGCGAACAGGCCGGCGTGGTGACGTTACGGGCGCTCATTCGCGAATACCTTTTTGTTTCGCTCTTTCGCGCCTGCGCCGAATCGCTCGCGAGCGAGAACGCCAGCCGCCTTGCTGCGATGGAACGCGCCGACCGCAACATCGACGACCTGCTGGAGGAGATGAATGGCCGTTTCCACCAACTGCGCCAGAGCGGCATCGATGCGGAACTCTTCGACGTAATCGCGGGCTTCGAGGCGCTCAGTTCCAGGGGGCGGCGATGAAATCGTCCCCGAACGCTCCCTGCGTGCTGGCGATTAATGGCGGCTCATCGAGCATTCGCTTCGCCCTCTACGAAGTCGGCCCAGACCGCCACGCAGTCCTCGCTGGGAAAATCGATCGCATCGGGTCTGGTAAGACTACCTTAAGCGTAAGCGATTCTTCGGGCGTGTCGCTGAAACCGCGCCCGTTGATCGCGGCTGACCATGGAACGGCGGTCGCCCGTTTGCTGGACTGGCTGGAGGCACAGCCGCGCTTCACGACCGTCAAAGCCGTCGGACATCGCGTGGTTCATGGCCTGCAGCATTCCGAACCGGAGCGGGTCACGCCAAAGCTGATCGCCGAGCTGCACCGCATCACGCCTTATGACCCCAGCCACCTGCCAGGCGAGATAGCGTTGATCGAGGCAATTCGCGCGCGTCATCCCCGGTTGCCGCAGGTCGCCTGTTTCGATACCGCGTTTCATCGCAGTTTACCTCCCGTGGCGAGGTTGTTGTCGATTCCGCGACGCTACAGGAAAAAAGGCGTCGAGCGTTACGGGTTCCACGGCCTTTCTTACGCCTACCTGCTGGAGGAACTCGGGCGCCTCCGCGATCCTGCCGCGGCGAATGGGCGCGTGATCCTGGCGCACCTCGGCAACGGCGCGAGTATGGCGGCGGTGCGCGACGGACGCAGTATCGACACCAGCATGGGTTTCACACCGGCCTCCGGCTTGGTGATGAGCACCCGTGCCGGGGATCTCGATCCGGGATTGCTTTCGTTTCTCTCCCGCACCGAAGGAATGACCCCGGCACAGTTCGAGCAGATGGTGAATCACAAATCCGGGTTGCTCGGCGTTTCCGGAACCAGTTCTGACGTGCGGGACCTCCTCGCGCGCGAAGCCGCCGATGCGCGCGCCGCCGAGGCGCTCGCCCTGTTCTGCTACCAAGCGAAAAAATGGATCGGCGCCTACGCCGCGGCATTGGGCGGTGTGGAGACTCTGGTCTTTGCCGGAGGGATCGGCGAAAACTCTCCCCTCATCCGCGAGCGCATCTGTGAGAGCCTCGGTTTCCTCGGCATCAAACTGCATCGATCCCGCAACGCGAAAAACGCGGCGCTGATTTCCACCGATGCCGCGCCCGTCGCCGTGCGAGTCATTCGCACTGACGAAGAATTGATGATCGCGAGGTCGGTGATGCGCATCTGTTCGGGCACTTTTGCGCGGTAAGGAATTATATGAACCACCACTCGACTCCCGCCCCAGCGAGGAAAACCTCGGGTCTTCCCGAGAGTCTCTATACCTGTCCGATGCACCCCGAGGTGCAGCAGGACCATCCCGGCGATTGTCCCAAGTGCGGCATGCCGCTCGAACCGATGGTGGCGAGCGCAGGCACCGATGAAGCGGAGGCGACCGAACTGCGCGACATGACCCGGCGCTTCTGGATTGGCGCGGCATTGGCGCTCCCGGTGTTTGTGTTGGCGATGGCCCACCTCATCCCGAACCCGTCCATTCAATCGTGGGCGAACAGTCCGGTTTCACGTTGGATCCAGTTTGCTCTCACCGCGCCCGTGGTGGGTTGGGCGGGCTGGCCGTTTTTCCAGCGCGGATGGCGCTCGGTGCTTACGCGGCATTTGAACATGTTTACGCTCATCGCGGTGGGCGTCGGGGCCGCCTTCGTCTTCAGTGCGGTGGCGATGCTCGCGCCCGATCTGTTTCCACCGACGATGCGTCATGAGGGCCGGGTCGCGGTCTACTTCGAGGCCGCTGCCGTGATCGTGGTGCTGGTCTTGCTCGGGCAGGTGCTTGAACTCAGGGCTCGCAGCCGCACCGGCAGCGCGATCAAGGCGCTGCTCAATCTTGCGCCGCCCACGGCGCGCCAAGTCGCCGAGGGCGGCGACCACGTTGTGCCGCTTGATCAGGTGAAGGTCGGCGACTGGTTGCGCGTTGTGCCGGGCGAAAAGGTGCCCGCCGATGGCGAGATCGTGGAGGGCCACTCCAGCGTCGAAGAGTCGATGCTGACAGGAGAACCACTCCCGGTCGAAAAAACTGTCGGCGACAAAGTCACCGGCGGCACCGTGAACGGCTCCGGCGGTTTCGTCATGCGCGCGGAACGTGTGGGCAACGATACCTTGCTCGGGCAGATTGTCGCCATGGTCGCCGAGGCTCAGCGCAGCCAGGCGCCGATCCAAGGGCTCGCCGATAAAGTCGCGGGCATCTTCGTGCCAGCGGTGCTGGCCACTGCGGTGCTCACGTTTGTCCTTTGGTGGTGGCTTGGGCCGGAGCCGGTCTTCGCGCATGCCATCGTAAACGCCGTCGCGGTGCTCATCATCGCGTGCCCGTGCGCGCTCGGGCTAGCCACACCGATGTCCATCATGGTCGGGGTCGGACGCGGTGCGCAGGAAGGCGTGCTCGTGAAAAACGCCGAATCTCTCGAACGTTTGGAAAAGATCACTACTCTTGTCGTAGACAAGACCGGCACGCTCACCGAGGGGAAACCCAAGCTCATCGACGTGCTGCCCAGCGAGGGTTTTGAAGCGAAGGATTTCCTGCGTCTCGTCGCTTCCTTGGAGCAAGGCAGCGAGCACCCGCTGGCCGCCGCGATTGTGCAGGGCGCGAAGGCGCAGAGCCTCGCGCTGGAGGCCGCGAAAGACTTTCGCTCCGTCACGGCGGGAGGGGTCGTTGGCACGGTCGCCGGGCGAGTCGTCATGGTGGGAAAACCAGACTTCTTGCGGGGCGAAAAAATCACGGGGCTCGAATCTCTCGAAGCCAGCGCGGTTAAACTCCAGGAAGACGGCAAGACCGCGATGTTTGTCGCCATCGACGGTCGCCCGGCGGGCATTCTCGCCGTCGCTGACCCGATCAAAGGCACGACCGCCGACGCAATTCAACAACTCCACGACCTGGGTTTGAAAATCGTTATGCTCACCGGCGACAACCGGCGCACCGCCGCGTCCGTGGCCAAACAACTGGGCATCGATGACGTGGAGGCGGAAATCGAACCCGCCGGCAAGGTGGCTCACGTGAAAAAACTGAGCGCCGAGGGGAAACGCGTCGCGATGGCCGGGGACGGCATCAACGACGCGCCAGCGCTGAGCGAGGCCGAGGTCGGCATCGCCATGGGCACGGGCACCGACGTGGCGATGCAGAGCGCGGGCATCACGCTCGTGAAAGGCGATCTGCGGGGCATCGCGAAAGCGATCCGCCTCAGCCGCGCCACGATGTCGAACATCCGACAAAATTTGATTTTCGCCTTTGGCTACAATGCCCTCGGCATCCCCATCGCGGCGGGAGCGCTCTACCCATTTTTCGGACTGCTGTTGAGCCCGGTTCTCGCCGGAGCCGCCATGAGCCTAAGCTCCGTCTCGGTCATCACGAATGCCCTGCGCCTGCGGAAAACGAAACTCTGATCACCGGGCAAAAGAAGTGTGAACGCCCACCCGAGAACGCCCTACTTCGCGGCCGGATCATCTTCGGACGTGAAGTCATAAAAGACCGGTATGCTATATCGCGCCAACGCCCTTAACAAAAAGGCCGGTAAGGCTTGGGCCACCGTATGCCTTGCTGTGAAAAAGTTCTCGCGGATGGACGGATCCCAGTGGGCGGCGGCGTTCGCCCACTACGCGTTTTTTTCCCTGTTTCCTTCGATTGTCCTCTTTGTCGCCATCGCGTCATTCTTCGTCGACCGGGATCGGGCGGCCACGGCGATCATCGCCTACGTTGAAACCTACGTGCCGATCGCTGGTGAAAAGCAAAGCTACATCTTCGACACCATCGCCGGAGTGATCGAATCCCGGAGTCAGGCGGGTGTAATCGCCTTCCTCTTGCTCGGCTGGGCGGCGATGCGTTTCTACGCGACGCTTATCCGTGCCACCAACCGGGCGTGGGGCGCCGAAGCGCACAAATGGTGGCGCCTGCCGCTCAAAAGTCTGGTGTTTCTCGGGATCATGGTCGGCGCGGTTCTGCTGGGGATAGCAGTTCCGGCGCTGGCAAAGATGGCCCGGGACCGGCTTTTTCCCGCGAGCGACTTCCAATCGTGGGTGTATACGTTGGGGAGTTTTCTCATCCCCACGGTGGTGGTGTTCGTTAGCCTGAGTTTAGTCTACAAACTGGCTCCCCGCCGTCCCATTCGATTTGCGGAGGTCTGGGCTCCGGCTCTGTTCGCAACCGTCCTTTTGCAGGGCGCCGAGAGTCTCTTCGCAATTTATCTCACCAACTTCGCCAAACTAAACGCGGTGTATGGGGCCTTCGGCGGAATCATGGCGCTGTTGCTGTGGATTTACCTTTCCGGCGCCATATTTATCTTCGGTGCCTGTCTTTGCGCCGCTCACGCCGAAACCACGACGGGTGAACATCCGGGCGCGCGCCGGTAGCAGGGCCCGTTCGCCCGGGGGAGCGATGGGCAAAGTAAGGGACGAAACGGTCGATTTGTCGGAACCGAACCTGGGTTCGGGGCTCAGTGATTATCGCGGCGCAATTGCGCGTCGTTTGGTGGTTTTGGCCATGCTGTGCAAGGCCCGGTGAGACGGGGTAAGCCATTCGCTTACCCGCGGTGCGGTAACTCCGCTTCTCCCAACTCTCCACTCATCATGAAAACACGAGCGATCCCGATCGTGGATTCATTAGCTTTCTTGGGAAAGTTGCGTCCACAAGCCGGCGACGGGATTCCGACCACGCGAAGACCGATGACGCTGGTGCAATCGCTTTGTCGAGGCCACGCCTGAGCGCGCCGGCCACGAACGGAAATAATTTATGCTACAAAATATCAAGGAGCTTCTCGGCGCCAAGCTCGCCGCGGCGGATGGAGACATCGGCAAAATCAAGGACTTCTACTTTGACGACAAAAGTTGGGCGATCCGCTATCTCGTCGCAGACACCGGCTCCTGGCTCAGCGGACGTCTCGTGCTGCTTTCCCCGTATGCATTGGGTCATTTCGACCAGGCCACCAAAGTTCTGCCCGTAGGTCTCACGCGGAAACAGATTGAAGACAGTCCTTCAATCGAATCGGAGAAGCCGGTGTCCCGCCAATACGAGATCGATTACCACCGTCACTACGGTTGGCCGGGCTACTGGTATGGCGGCGGGATGTCGGGGTTCGGTGGATTCCCGGTGGTGGTGATGCCGCCTTTGAAAGAAGAGGTCGACGCCGCCATGAGGCCTGACCACGAGGATGACCCCCATCTGCGGAGCGCCAAAGCTGTAACCGGCTACGATATTCAGGCCACCGACGGCTCATTGGGATCAGTGACAAGTTTCATGGTGGACGACAAGAGCTGGGCGATTGGCGAATTGGTCGTCGACGCTGGCCACTGGTATTCGGGCAAGGAAATCCTAATCCCCACCGACAAAATTACGCGGATCAGCTACGAAAATTCGAAAGTGTTCGTGAGCCTCACATTGGCCGACTTGAAGGCCACCGGGGAAAACGAAGTCGCCGCAGTCGGTGGCAACAATCCCGCCGCCACCTTTATCAGGCGCTAACCATTATGGAGACGAATCCCCTCAACCATGGCGTCTTGACCGAAAGCGGTGTTGGTATCGGCCCAGTCAGCCGCAAGATGATCCGCGAGCGCGCCGCCGAAATCGGCCTGATCAACGGCCATGCGGCAAGCGAAGTCACCAAGACCGAGTGGGACCAGGCCAAACGCGAGTTGACCGGTGGGCCAACCATCAGCCCGAAAACCGCCCTGCTTCAGTCCGCACCTGAGGCCGACCGTTGGAATCCGGTGCCCGGATCGACGGGACATCAAGCGCCGGAATCAGGGAGTGAAGATGAGGACGCCGAGGGTCGGAGCGAGGCCGCCCAGCTTTTCGCCGCAGGCGTCGGCGAAGCCGCGCACGACCAGATGGTGCAAGCCGCCCGAGACGCCAAAAAGCCCGAGGAACCCTCCCCATGAGTGTCGCGTCTGTGCTCACCGCAACGGCGCGCGCCCTGGTCGCTCCCGGCAAAGGCATCCTCGCGGCCGATGAGAGCTTTCCCACCATTGGCAAACGATTCGCCGGACTCGAGATTACCGCCACGGAGGCGAACCGTCGTGCTTACCGCGAGCTGTTGTTCACTACGCCCGCTTTGGGCGACTTCATCAGCGGTGTGATCCTGTTTGATGAAACGCTCCGCCAGCGCACAAGCGACGGTGGTGCGACCCTGCCGGAGATTCTCGTCCGGCAGGGCATCATTCCCGGTATCAAGGTTGACCATGGGACGATCCCGCTGGCCAATTTTCCGGGCGAGAAGATCACGCAAGGCCTCGATGGGCTGCGCGAGAGACTCGCCGGTTATCGGCAACTCGGCGCCCGCTTCACGAAATGGCGCGCGGTGATCGCCATTGGCGAACGGCTTCCGACGGCCGCCTGCATCGCAGCCAATTCGGGGCCGCTCGCCCAGTTCGCGGCGTTGAGTCAGGAAGCCGGGCTCGTGCCGATCGTGGAGCCGGAAGTCCTGATGGACGGCAACCACACGCTCGCGCGCTGCGAGGAAGTCATGGGCCTCACGTTACAGACGGTGTTTGCGGGACTCTTCGCTCATCACGTCGCCTTGGAGGCGATGTTGCTCAAGGCGAGCATGGTGCTTTCGGGGAAGGACTGTAAGCGACAGGCTGATCCCCTGGAGGTGGCCGCCGCTACCGTCGGCTGCCTTCGAAAAAACGTCCCCGCCGCAGTGCCGGGCATCGTGTTCCTTTCGGGCGGGCAAACTGACCTGGCCGCCACGGAGCGGCTGAACGCGATTTGTCAGGTCAGCGGCGCTCCCTGGACTTTGAGTTTTTCATTCGGTCGCGCGTTGCAGGACGAGGCGATGAAGAAGTGGAGGGGCTCGCCATCGAACAGCCCCGCGGCGCAGGGGGCTCTTCTCCATCGGGCCCGGTGCAACGCTCTCGCCGTGTTAGGGAAGTATTCCAATGCAGCGGAGGATTCATGCCGCTCGATGCAATTGCCTCCGCCTAACAACGGACGGCCGGTTCGGACTCCAGTTCACGCGTCATGAAAACCAACACCCTCAAACCGGAAATGTTGGACCGCATGCACGCCTATTGGCGGGCCGCGAACTACCTCTCTGTCGGTCAGATTTACCTCTACGATAATCCCCTGCTAAAGAAGCCGCTGACACTCGCACACGTCAAGCCACGCCTCCTCGGGCACTGGGGCACGACGCCGGGGCTAAACTTCATCTACGTCCATCTGAACCGCGTCATCAAGGAACACGATCTCGACGCCATCTATATCACCGGTCCAGGGCACGGCGGTCCGGGCATGGTAGCCAACGCATATCTGGAGGGCACCTACAGCGAGGTCTATCCCGACATCGCGCAGGACGTGGAGGGGATGAAGCGGCTGTTCAAACAGTTCTCTTTCCCCGGAGGAATCCCGAGTCACGTGGCACCAGAAACGCCTGGTTCGATTCACGAAGGCGGGGAATTGGGGTATTCGCTTTCCCATGCTTTCGGCGCGGCGTTCGACAATCCCGACCTCCTCGTGGCGTGCGTTGTCGGCGATGGCGAGGCGGAGACCGGCCCGCTCGCCACCGGCTGGCACTCGAACAAGTTTCTGAATCCGGTCCATGACGGCGCGGTGCTGCCCATTCTGCACTTGAACGGTTACAAGATCGCGGGACCCACCGTGCTCGCGCGCATCCCGCATGACGAACTGGAGGCGCTCTTTCGCGGCTACGGATACACGCCGTATTTCGTCGAAGGCGACGATCCGAACAAGATGCACCAACTCATGGCCACCACGCTCGATGTGGTGACGGCCGAAATCCGGCGCATCCAACGCGAGGCGCGCACCAAAGGCTTCAAAACCCGACCGCGCTGGCCGATGATTATCCTCCGCTCACCGAAAGGGTGGACCGGGCCGAAAACGGTGGACGGCAAAAAAACCGAAGGCTCGTGGCGCTCCCATCAGGTGCCGATGGGCGACATGAGCCATCCCGGTCATGTGAAGGTATTGGAGACGTGGCTGAAGAGCTATCGTCCCCGGGAGCTGTTCGACGAAACGGGCAAGCTGCGTGCCGAATTAGCCGAACTCGCCCCCAAAGGCCTTCGCCGCATGAGCGCCAATCCGCACGCCAACGGCGGCTTGCTTCTAAAGGATCTGCGTCTCCCGGATTTCCGAGACTACGCGGTGAATCTATCAAGGCCGGGCGCCGCGCTAGGCGAAGCCACGCGCATGCAGGGCGAGTTCATTCGCGATGTGATCAAACGCAACCCGTCCAATTTCCGAGTCTTCAGTCCGGATGAAACGAATTCGAACCGATGGGGCGCGGTGTTCGAGGTCACGGACCGTTGCTCGACCGCGGAAATTCTCCCCGGAGACGACCATGTTGCCCCAGATGGGCGCGTGATGGAGATGTTGAGCGAGCATCAGTGCGAAGGTTGGTTGGAAGGCTACCTCCTCACGGGTCGGCACGGCTTCTTCTCCTGTTACGAAGCGTTCATCCATATCGTCGACTCGATGTTCAACCAGCACGCGAAGTGGCTGGATACTGCCGGCAAGATTCCGTGGCGGCGGCCGATCGCTTCGCTGAACTACTTGCTTTCGTCGCACGTTTGGCGGCAGGACCACAATGGCTTCAGCCACCAGGATCCAGGTTTCATTGATGTCGTGGCCAACAAACGAGCTTCGGTGGTGAGAGTCTACCTGCCGCCCGATGCGAACACGCTGCTATCCGTCACGGCGCATTGTCTGCGCAGCCGCAATTACGTGAATGTAATTGTCGCCGGCAAACAGCCCACGCCGCAATGGCTCGATATGGATGCGGCCATCAAACATTGCACCGCCGGCATCGGCATCTGGCCGTGGGCCAGTAACGATCAGGGCGGCGAGCCCGATGTAGTCATGGCCTGCTGCGGCGACGTGCCCACCCTGGAAACCCTCGCCGCTGTCGACCTGATGCGCCAGCAGTTCCCGGAGTTGAAGGTTCGGGTGATCAACGTGGTGGATTTGATGAAGCTCCAACCGCAGAGCGAGCATCCGCACGGGATGAGCGACAAGGATTTCGACGTGCTCTTCACCAAGGACAAGCCGGTCATTTTTGCCCATCACGGCTATCCGATGCTCATCCACCGCCTCACCTATCGCCGCACGAATCACAAAAACATCCACGTGCGTGGATTCAAGGAAGTGGGCACGACCTCGACCCCATTCGACATGGTGGTGATGAACGATCTCGACCGCTTTCACCTCGTCGCCGATGTGATCGATCGTGTGCAGTCGCTCGGCCCGCGAGCGGCCTACGCCAAGCAAGCGATTCGGGACAAGCTCATCGAGCACAAGCAATACATTGCCGCGCACGGCGAGGATATGCCGGAGATTCGGAACTGGAAATGGAGCGGAAGAAAAGCGCCGGCCAAACTACCACTCCCATCGACCAAGATCCGCCAGATCCTGAAGAAGTAATAAGACCGATTTCACGCGCGGACCGCCGTGAGCAAGCAAGCCGCAGGAAAAATCTTATCTATGAAAACCACTCCAATTCTCACCACTCTTGTCGTCAGCGTAATTCTGTCAGGGGCCATCGCATTCACGAGCGGATGTAAGCCGGCACCCGTTGAACGCACGGCGACGGAACGCTCCGTCGACGAAAAACTTTCCGAAGCCGTGAAAGCCGCCTTGGGCAATTCGTCCAGCTTCAGGTTCCCTGACGTGCAGGTCGCCTCGTTCAACGGCAAGGTTCAGCTCAGCGGATTTGTCGTCAGCGCAGACCAGAAACAATCCGCCGAAACCCTTGCCAAGGCAGTGCCCGGAGTCGAGAGCGTGGAAAACAAGATTTCGCTGAAAAAGTAGGACGCCTTTTAGGCAGCCCGCGACACGCCGTCTAGCGACCTATCCCACGAGTCTCAAACCCACCTTCTCTTCTCATCATGCCCACGAAATCAAACAAGCCAGGTCACAAGACCCCCAAGTCCGACAAGAAAATCGCTGTCCAAGCCAAGGAGACTGCGGGCAATCTGACCGCCCAGCGCTTTGCTGCCACGGGCCGAACGACGCGCGTGCAGGGACACGTTTCGGCTCACAACAAGCGGACTCAGGGAAAGCGGGATTCGCGCTGATAATCTCGCTCTGGGACTAGGGGAATCTCTGACGGCATTTCGGCGCTTACGGGCTTACAAACCATGAGCGCATCCACGTCGCTGCGTCTTCACATTCTTCGTCACGGCGAGACCGCTTGGTCGGTCACCGGTCAACACACCGGGCGCACGGATATTCCTCTCACTGCGCGAGGCGAATCTGAGGCCCGGGCGATCGGCATCCGTCTTCGCAGCATCGCGTTTTCGCGGGTGCTTGTGAGTCCACTAAAGCGCGCCCGGCATACGTGCGTTCTCGTCGCGTTGCCCCCGCACGCCGAGATCGAACCCGACCTCGCCGAGTGGGACTATGGTGACTACGAAGGGATGCTCGGCGCGGATATCCGCCGCGAGCGACCGGAGTGGACGATCTTCCTCGACGGAGCGCCGCACGGCGAAACGCCGGCCGAGATCGCTGCACGTGCGAACCGATTGATCGCTCGCTTGCGCACCATGACGGGCGACATCGCCCTCTTCACGCATGGCCATTTCGGACGCGTGCTTGCCGCTCGCTGGATAGGTTTGTCCGTCGCGCAGTCGCGGCCATTTCTGCTCAGCACTGCCTCGCATAGCGTCCTCTGCTTCGAGCACGATCAACCTGACGCGCCCGCTATCGAACAGTGGAATGCCGTCGCAGCCGAACCGCTTCCTTCAGCTCCGGGTGCCGACACGGAGGCCGCACGTGCCACGCTGAAACAAAGGGCCGTGGAGCGTTGGGAAAACGAAGGCGGCGAGATCCCGTTGGTTCATCCTCCAATGGCATCTCGCGCGCAGGGTGCGGTTACCGCCATTACCAAGAAACTCTTTGTCTTCGACCTCGATGGCACACTGGCCGAAAGCAAAGCTGCGCTCGATGCCGAGATGGCCGCGCTGCTGAAGACCCTCCTTGGGCAGGTAAAGGTCGCGGTGATTTCGGGCGGCGACTGGTCGCAGTTTGAAACGCAAGTGCTCGCCCACCTGCCCGCGGACACCCCGTTGGAAAATCTCGTGCTGCTGCCAACCTGCGGAACGAAGTATTATCAGTATGAAAGCACCTGGACGCAGCGCTACGCGGAGAGTTTCACCGCCGAGGAAAAGACGCGCATCACCGAGGCACTGACGCAGGTGAGCGCGCCGACTGACGACAGCGGCAAAACTTGGGGCGAGCGGATACAGGACCGCGGAACGCAGATCACGTTTTCGGCCCTCGGACAGCGCGCGCCACTGGCAGAAAAAAGGAAATGGGATCCGGATTTCTCAAAACGTAAGAAAATGAAAAAGGCGCTGGATGCGCTTATCCCCGGCTTTTCGATTCGGCTGGGAGGCACGACGTCGATTGATGTGACCAGACCCGGAATCGACAAGGCGTATGGCATCCGAAAACTTCGTGAGATCCTCGGCATAGAAATCGCCGGGATGATCTTCGCGGGCGACGCGGTGTTTCCGGGCGGTAACGATTATCCGGTCAAGGCCGCGGGAGTGGCCTCCATCCGCGTCAAGAATCCGGAGGAAACCAAGTGTGTGATTGAGACGTTCCTCGCGTGTCTCGGCCCGTCTTCCCCTGCCGGGCCGACCGACTGAACGGTTCTTATATGAGCAATCCAATTTCAGCCGCCCCCTCGCCACCGGACTTGCCTCCAGGCATCGAGGCCTTGACCGAGTTGGCGATGAATCTGCGTTGGTCGTGGAATCATGCCAGTGATGTGCTGTGGCGGCGTCTCGACCCAGGCCTCTGGGCACTGACCCATCATCCAAGCGAGGTATTGCAGACGGTCGCGCGCGATAAACTGGCTACGGCACTGTCCGATCCCGACTTCTGTGGTGAGCTCGACCGCGTATTGGCCGCCACGCGCGCGGCCGAGGCGGCACCGGCTTGGTTTCAAAAAGCGCATTCCGGGTCCGCCCTGACGTGCATCGCTTATTTTTGCATGGAATATATGCTGACCGAGGCGCTGCCGATCTATTCGGGCGGACTCGGCAATGTGGCCGGCGACCAGTTAAAAGCAGCGAGCGATTTGGGCGTGCCGGTGGTCGGGGTGGGCCTGCTCTATCAACACGGCTATTTCCGACAGGTGATCGATCAGGCCGGCGCGCAGCAGGCGCTCTATCCTTACAACGATCCCGCCCAGATGCCGATCACGCCGGTGCGGCAAGCGGATGGGGAATTACTCCGCTTGGAGATCGTGTTTCCCGGCGGCTCCATCTGGGTGCGCAGCTGGCAGGTTCAGGTGGGCCGCGTAAAACTCTACCTGCTTGATACCAATGACGCGGCGAACGCGCCGGTGCACCGCGGCATCACCAGCGAACTCTATGGTGGCGGACCAGAGCTGCGTCTGAAACAGGAGATGCTGCTGGGCATAGGTGGCTGGCGCCTGCTCGCCGCGCTCGGTTTCAAACCCGAGGTCTGCCATCTCAACGAGGGTCACGCTGCCTTCGCCGTGCTGGAACGCGCGCGGGCATTTATGCAGGAGCAGGGTCAACCGTTCGCCGTGGCGCTCGCGGCGACGCGGGCGGGCAATATTTTCACCACCCACACAGCGGTCGCCGCCGGGTTCGATCTATTTCCGCCGGCCTTGATCGAGCAGCACCTCGGAGGGTATGCGCAGGATCAATTGGGCATTTCGATGCATGACCTCCTGGCCATGGGACGCCGCAATCCCGACGACCCGGGCGAACCTTTCAACATGGCGTATCTTGCCCTGCGCGGGAGCGGTGCGATCAACGGCGTCAGTCGACTGCACGGCCGCGTAAGCCGGCACCTGTTTGCACCGCTTTTCCCGCGCTGGCCTGAGAACGAAGTGCCCATCGGGCACGTCACCAACGGCGTTCACATGCCCACGTGGGATTCGGCAGCGGCGGACCGCATCTGGACGGAGGCCTGCGGGCAGGCTCGGTGGCTGGGCGCCACCGAGCATCTTGACGCGGGCATTCGTCACGTGTCCGACGAACAGCTCTGGGCCTTGCGGGACACCAGCCGCACCGCGCTGGTCGAATACGCCCACAAACGCGTCGGTCAGCAGATGTCCGCCGCCGGTGCCGATGCCGCCACCGTCGCACGCACACAGGAACGGTTAAACCCCGGCGTCCTCACGCTCGGTTTCGCGCGGCGCTTCGCGACCTACAAGCGGCCCAATCTGTTGCTGCAGGATCCGGCGCGACTGCTCCGCATTCTTGGCAATCGTGAGCGACCGGTGCAACTCATCATCGCGGGCAAAGCGCATCCGGCTGATCGTGCCGGGCAGGCCCTGATTCGGGAGTGGACGCAATTTATCCGCCACAGCGAGGGGCATCCGCCGGTGGTGTTCCTTGCCGATTACGACATGCTATTGGCCGAGCACTTGGTGCAGGGCATCGATGTTTGGCTGAACACGCCCCGCCGTCCGTGGGAAGCCTGCGGGACCAGCGGCATGAAGGTGCTCGTCAACGGCGGTCTCAACCTCTCCGAAATGGATGGCTGGTGGGCCGAGGCCTACCGCCCGGATGTCGGGTGGGCGCTGGGCGACGGACAAGAACATGGAGACGATCCCGAGTGGGACGCCGCCGAAGCCGACGCGCTCTACGAACGCCTGGAGCAGGAAGTCATCCCGGAGTTTTATGCGCGCGATACGCAGAATCGGCCGGTTGCATGGCTGGCGCGGATACGCGAAAGCATGGCCCGGCTTACGCCGCGCTTTGCCGCCACACGCGCCGTTTGCGACTATACGGAGCGACACTACTTGCCGGCCGCCGACGCCTATCGGACGCGCGCTACCGGCCGTGGCTTGGCCACGCTCCAACTGGTAGAGCGGCAGCACGATTGGCGCACAAAACGAGATGTCGTCCACATCAACTCCGTGTCTCTCACAACTAACGGGAAGGAACACGCGTTCGTTGCGAAAGTATCTTTGGGCGCAGTCGATTCAGCGAGCGTCTGCGTGGAAGTGTATGCGAACAGCCACGACGGTGGCGCGTCAGTTCAGCAGGAAATGGTGTGCTCGGAGGACAGGTCGGGGGCATCGGATCCGCACAGCTATTTTGCGACCGTATCGTCCACCCGCCCGGCGACGGATTACACGGTTCGGATTTTGCATCGCGAAGCGGGCCTCACGGTGCCGCTGGAGGACAACTGGATCCTCTGGCAAAAATGACCGGCCCCCATGCGCCCATATCTCATGAAAATTAAAACCCAAGACTACCGCGTGCCGGTCGGGAGCGCGATAGACCTCGCGAAGTGGCCTACGAACGTGCCGGACCTTTATCGCTCCAAGAAGGAATATAAGAAAACCCTGGAGGCACAGGTGGAGTCGCTGAGCGATTTGCAGCGCATCCACTACGCATCAAATCAGTGTGCCCTGCTGCTAATTTTTCAGGCGATGGACACCGCTGGAAAGGACGGAGCGATCCGCCACGTCATGTCTGGGATCAATCCCCAGGGATGCGCCGTCCATAGCTTTAAGCAGCCGAGTACCGAAGAGCTGGAGCACGATTTCATGTGGCGCACCAATCGCTGCCTGCCGGAGCGCGGAAAGATCGGAATTTTCAACCGTTCTTACTACGAGGAAGTTTTGATCGTGCGGGTGCACCCGGAGCTGCTGCGCGCACAAGGGTTGTCCGAAGAGGAGATAGCGGGGAAGGCGCTCTGGGAGGAGAGGTATCGATCTATCCGCGACAGCGAGGCACACCTGCATCGCAACGGCACGCGCATCCTAAAATTTTTCCTGCATCTGTCGAAAGAAGAGCAACGCGAGCGGCTGCTTGCTCGCATCGACGAGCCGGAGAAGAACTGGAAATTCAGTCTTGGTGACGTAAAGGAGCGGGCGCTCTGGGACCACTATCAACTCGCCTATGCCGCCGCGCTCGGTGCGACGAGCACCGACGAGAGTCCGTGGTATGTGGTGCCCGCCGACGACAAGAAAAACGCCCGCCTGATCATATCCGAAGTCATTCTCGATTCCTTGCGCGGATTAAAACTGGCCTATCCCGAAACCACGACGAAACGCCGGCAGGAGCTCCAACAAATCCGCAAGCAGTTGGAAAAATAAACACACCCACTCTTATGCCTACGAAATCAAACAATCCAGGTCGCATGACCCCCACGTCCCACAAGAAAATTGCCGCCCAAGCCAAAGAGACGCTAGGAATTCAAACTCTCCAGCGGGTTGCGGCCACGGGCCGAACAACGCGCGGGCAGGGACGCGTTTCGGCTCACAACAAGCGGACCCGGGGCAACCGGGGTTCGCGCTGATACCGCGCTACGAACCAGCACTGGGAAAATCTGATTCGACAGAACCTCCCAATGAACGAGCCGGAATCATCGAAAGCGTCAGGCCCACCGCGCACCCGCGGGATGCGCGAGATTCGCGCCGAAGGCGCGCACCTGAATCGGCAGGTGCTGCTTCCGGTCGAGCGATTCATTTACAGCGAAACGATCAGCGGCGCGTTGCTCCTCGTCTGTGCGATCGTCGCTTTGGCGTGGGCCAACTCACCGTGGAGTCAGTCGTATTTCGCCCTCCGCGACCTACCGGTTTCGTTTCAATTCGGCAGCTTCTCGGTCGCTCTAGATTTGCAGCACTGGATCAACGACGGGTTGATGGCCATTTTCTTTTTCGTGGTGTCGCTGGAGATCAAACGCGAACTGGTCTTTGGCGATCTTTCCGACACCCGTAAGGCGGCGCTGCCGGTGGTGGCGGCGGTGGGCGGCATGGTTCTACCGGCCGGACTTTATCTCGCCTTGAACTTCGGAGGCGATGGCGCTGCGGGCTGGGGCATTCCAATGGCGACGGACATCGCTTTCGCTGTCGCCATTCTGGCGCTGCTCGGTCGGCGGGTGCCCTCGCAACTGCGGATTTTTCTGCTCACCTTCGCGATCGTCGACGACGTCGGCTCGATCCTGGTGATTGCAATTTACTACACCGCTCACTTTTCCCTGCCGGCGATGGGGATGGCGATCGCGATCTTGGGGCTGATGCTCGCGATGCGCTGGCTGGGGGTTCGCTCGACCCTAGCCTATTTATTTCCGGCCATTATTTTCTGGGCAGCGATGCTTAAATCGGGCGTTCACGCCACCATCGCGGGTGTGATTCTCGGTGCGATCACTCCCGCGAAATCCCCGGGGCGCAAGAGCACTTTCGTCGAGGCGGTGCGGCAGACCCTGCCGGATGTGCGGGACGCGCTGGACCCGGAAGACTCGGAGCGGAACGAAATCATGCTCGGGCGTATCGAGGAACTGGTCCGAGAAACGGAATCTCCGCTGGAACGGCTTGAGCGCAGGGTTCATCCGTGGACGAGTTACCTGGTTCTACCGCTTTTCGCCCTGGTCAATGCCGGCGTGGCGCTGTCCGCGGAGTTTATCCGGCAGGCGTTCACCAGTGCGGTGACGTTGGGAGTAATGCTGGGCTTGGTGGTGGGCAAAGTGGTCGGCGTGACCGGTTTTGCTTGGCTAGCGGTTCGATTCGGCTGGGCGGCGCTGCCCGGTGGTGTGGCCTGGCGGCACATCACCGGCGCGGGATTAATCGGCGGAGTGGGTTTCACGGTGAGCTTGTTCATCACCGGGCTGGCCTTTTCGCAGAACCTGCTGATCGAGGAAGCCAAGGTCGGGGTGCTTGCCGCTTCGCTCATTGCCGCATTGGCAGGGTATCTATTCCTCCTGCTGGTGAGCCGTGAATCAAAACCACGCGAGGAAAAGGAAATCGGACCATGAACTTCACGCTCGCTCACCCATGACCGTGGCACCGTGAACGATGATTAAGCTCAAACAGTTCGTGATCAATTTGCGGGGAAGCTTCTGGTTTTTGCCCACGCTGATCGTCGTGTTCAGTATCGCGCTCGCCATGGGATTGATTGAAACCGATTCCGCGGGGAGCAAGGACTGGATGGCCGATTGGCCGCGCTTGTTCGGTGCCGGCGCGGCGGGCGCTCGCGGGATGCTGGCCACGATTGCCGGCTCGATGATGACCGTAGTGGGAGTGACGTTCTCGATGACCTTGATGACGCTCGCGCTCGCCTCGAGCCAATACACTTCGCGCATCCTTCGGAACTTCATGAGTGACCGCGTCACGCAGGTCGTGCTCGGAATTTTCGCCGGCATTTTCACCTACTGTCTCATCGTGTTGCGCACGATTCGCGGAGGCGACGAAGGCGGATTTGTTCCGAGCCTGTCGGTGGCCTTCAGCGTCGTGTTGGCAATTGGCGGCATCGGGACGCTCATTTTCTTCATTCATCACATCGCGTCTTCGATTCAGGCCTCGAGCATTATTGCCTCGGTGGCGCAGGAAACCATGGTGGCCATGGACCGGCTCTTCCCCGAGAAACTGGGACAAGAGCCGATGGATGACGAAGGCAATCCGTCCCGTCCCCTGCTGCCGACGCGGAAATGGCAGGCCGTCATGGCGAGGCGCAATGGCTACCTCCAGAGCGTAGATAACGCGGTGCTCCTGCGTCTGGCGCGGGAACACCAGACCCTCGTGCGGATGGAACGCGGCATCGGCGAGTTTGTGGTCCACAACACGCCACTCGCCTCGATCGCTCTGGAGAACCCGCCGGACCCGGAGATCACTGCCGCTATGCGGGCGGCCTACAGCATCGAGCGGTTCCGCACGGTGCACCAGGACAGTGCGTTCGGCATCCGCCAGCTCGTGGATATGGCGTTGCGCGCGCTTTCACCCGGCATCAACGACACCACAACGGCTGTGATGTGCGTGGATTATCTGACGGCAATTCTGGCGCGGCTGGCCGCCCGGGAAATCCCTTCGTCGCGCCGCTACGAGGATGGGGAGCTGCGGGTAATTTCCATCGGCCCGACCTTTGCCGGGTTGGTGGCCGTGTCGTTCGATCAAATTCGAGTTAGCGCCGAAGGGAACGTCGCCATCATTTTACGGATGCTCGGCGCACTTCAAACCATCGCCCGTCTCACGGGCAGCCCAAGCCGGCGGCGGGTGCTGCGAGAACAAGTGGACAGCATCGCCGAAATGGCGGCCCGCACGATCAAGTCTCCGCACGACCGCACTCGGTTTGAGGGACGTCTGGCGGAGGTGCGCGTAGCGCTCGAAACGATTTCGCCATGGGTCAGGAATCCTGAGTAAGTCATCTGGGGATCTCGCGGCATCGGCTATCTGAGACTCCGCCCTCCGATGAACCCCAAACGGAAGTCTGCGACCAAGGCCCCTCAAATCGTCTTACCTAGTCTGCACATCCCTTTGGATGATTTTCGCGCAGTCGAGTTTCCACTCCACCTGAAAATCGGCGACTGTCCAACGGTGTTGCGCTTCCTGCGTCCCGGTGACGAGGGGCGTCTAGTCGAGTTCTTCGAATCGCACGCTCCAGAAACAATTCACGACCGCTATGGATTTTCCCTTCACATGTCGCACGAACACGCCGCACGATTGGTCGGCGTCGATCAGTCTCGCGATGCCGCGCTCGGGGTTTTCGAGGAATCACCACGAGCGCCGCTCATCGCGGTGGGGCGCTACTGCCTCGCAGATGACGGCAAGTCCGCCGAACTTGCTTTCGTAGTGCAGGAGGATAGCCGACGGCTCGGGATAGCGACAAACCTTCTTCGGTTGCTGGTTGCGCTCGCGCGCAAGCGCGGGCTGTCGCGCCTGACCGCACAGGTGCATGCGGACAATGGCGGCATGCTGGCAGTATTCCGAATGGCCGGCGCCACGCTCACCAATCTCCCCGGAACCGGTGAAATCGAAGGGATCCTCGAAGTGGGCATGCCACCCGGCCCGATCTAAAGACCGCTCGGACAAAACGGCCACCGGAGATGCGGGGACAATGCGATCCACACACGTATCCAAACTCTGCTACCGCTATCGGATTCCTCAGTTAGCCGATGCGCTCCCGCCACGCGAGAAGCCGCAGGGCGTTCAGAACGACCACTATGGTGCTGCCCTCGTGCAGAACCACAGCGACGCTCAAGGAAATAACGCCAAACCCCGAGGCGATCAGGAGCATCGCAATGACGCCGAGTGCGATCAGGAGATTCTGGCGGATAATGCGCTGACTGGCCCGGCTCAGTCCAATGGCGAAGGAAAGTTTGCCGAGATCATCGCCCATCAACACGACATCTGCGGTTTCCAGCGCGACGGCCGTGCCTCCCACGCCCATGGCCACACCGACGGTCGCCGCCGCCAACGCGGGCGCATCGTTCACGCCATCGCCGATCATCGCGATGACGCCCCGCCCGTGTTGGAGTTCGCGGATCAGCGTCAGTTTGTCGCCCGGCAGCAACTCCGCGCGGACGTCCGTGATACCGACCTTTTCGGCGACGCGCCGGGCCACGGAAGCGTTGTCGCCGGTGAGCATCACCAAACGCTCGATGCCCTGCACTCGCAGCCGTTGCATCACCTCTCCCGCCAAAGCCCGTGGTTCGTCGGCGAGCGCGATGACGCCAATGAACTTGCCGGCGCGACGAACGATCACCGTGGTCTGACCCTCGGCTTCGAGCTTCGCGATCGTGATGGAGAGCGGCCGCCCTTTTTCGGCAGCAGCGTCTCCGGCGAAAGCCCGCAAGGCTCCGACCAAGACGGCGGCGCCTTCGACCTGAGCCTGAATGCCTTTGCCGGCTAGGTTCTCGATTGCGGTTGCCGAGGAAAAAGCAAGGCGGCGTTCTCGCGCCGTCTTCACGATGGCCGCGGCCAGCGGGTGACTGGATTGCTCTTCGACAGCCGCAGCGATGCGCAAGACTTCGTTTTCAGATGTGCCGTCGAAACCGATGATTTTGGTGACGGCGAAATGGCCCGTGGTGAGCGTGCCAGTCTTATCGAGTGCCACCGTATTTAAGCGGCCGAGATTTTCGAGATGCACGCCGCCCTTGATCAACACACCGCGCCTCGCTGCCTGCGCGATGCCCGCGAGCACGGCGGCCGGGGTGCCGATGGCGAGCGCACAGGGCGACGCGGCTACGAGTAACAACATGCCCCGGTAGAAACTCGCACTCCACGTCCAGTGAAACACGAGCGGCAGCACCACGATAACGAGAAGTGTTCCGATAAGCACCGCCGGAACGAAGCGTCGCGCGAACGTTTCCGTGAACCGCTGGGTTGGGCTCTTCTGTTCCTGCGCTTCGGCGACGAGCCGCATCACGCGGGCGAGCGTGTTGTCGCGGGCCAGTCGCGTCATGCGCACGTCCAGCGCGTTGTCCTGATTGATCGTGCCGGCAAATACCTCGTCGCCGGGCTTGTGGTTCACCGGCACGCTTTCCCCTGTGATGGCGCCTTGATCGATGCTGCTTTCGCCCGCCACGATGACGCCATCCACGGGCACGCGCTCGCCGGGTTTGACGACTACGATTTCATCGAGCGTGAGTTGCTCCACCGGCACTTCCTCCAACCGGTCACCGCGCTTCGCAAACGCCGTTCGCGGCATGAGTTTTCCGAGACTGCCAACGGCATTGCGCGCGCGATCCAGCGCGTAGTGCTCCCCGGCATGACCGAGCGAAAAGAGAAACAAGAGGAAAGCGCCCTCCGCCCATTCGCCCAGCAACGCCGCGCCAGCGGCCGCCGCGATCATCAGAAGATCGATGTCGAACTTCCCGCGGAAAAGGGCAGGCAACGCCTCGCGCGCGACATCGTAGCCTCCCGCCACATAAGACAGCACGTAGAGCACGAGCGCAACCGACGGCGGCAGGCCAAAAAAATTTTCCCCAATGAAACCGACCCCGAGCGTCGTTCCGGCGACAGCGGCCGTCAGCATGCTCCATCGTTCCTGCACCCAGTGCGGCATCCAAGACGGCGCAGCGCCGTGATCGTGCTCCTGTTCCTCAGCGCTTTTGTTGGAAGACTTTTCCATGAGGTTTCAGCGCGCTTAGGCGAGCGCGCGGGCCCTAAACTTGAATGGTTTTCGTCGTAGACCGTTTGATTTTGGCGATGAGGTCGCGTCGCGGCTCATGTGGCTTGAGCGGCCAGCCAGGTTCGATAGGAGCCCGTCAGGTTGCGCACGCGAAAGCCGTTTTGGCTCAGGATTCGCGCTGCGAAATAGGACCGCTGCCCGCTGTGGCAATATGCGATGACCTCACGATCTCGCAGGAGTTCGTTCAGGCGAAGGCGTAATTCATCCAGGGGAATGTGGATCGAGCCGGGAATGAATCCTGCCGCGCGTTCGTCGGGGCGGCGGACATCCAGCAGCTGCGTTGTGGTGGGATCGAACGATGCCACGTCGTCCCACTGCGCGAGCGTCACATCACCGACGAGCGCGTTCTGCGCGGCCATCCCCGCAAGGTTGACCGGATCTTTCGCCGATCCGTAGGGCGGAGCGTAGGCCAATTCCAACTCAGCCAAATCGTGAACGGTCAGACCGGACTTCAGCGCCGTGGCCAGCACATCGATGCGTTTGTCCACGCCGTCACGCCCGACCGCTTGAGCGCCGAGCAGTTTTCCCGTGTTTGGAGCGAACAGGACTTTGAGCGCGATGGGCTCCGCGCCGGGATAGTAGCCAGCATGTGATCCGGGATGAAGATGGACTGCTTGAAAAGAAATGCCGGCGCGGCGAAGATTTTTCTCGTTGGCGCCGGTGCAGGCGGCGGTGAGTTCGAACAAACGCAGAATAGCCGTTCCCCATGTTCTTTCGTAACGGGAGCTACGCCCGAATATATTGTCGGAGGCGATACGCCCCTGACGATTCGCGGGACCGGCGAGCGGAATCAGCGCCCATTGACCGGTGACACCGTCACGCACTTCGATGACATCGCCGACTGCCCAAATATGCGGATCACTCGTCTGGAGATACTCGTTGACCCGCACGCCACCGAGTTGGCCAATCTCCAGCCCGGCGGCGCTTGCCAGGCTCACTTCCGGCTTCACTCCCAGCCCCAATACCACCGCGTCAGCGGGCAGTCGTTGGCCGCTTTTCAACACCACGATGGATGCCCGGGCAGGTTCCCGATCTGACCGGGTGGGTGCGCATGTCTACTACGCCTCGATTGCCGATGCCTCAGGCATCATCCCACCGCATGCCAGCACCACGGGCTATGTGGCGATCACCGGCACTCCGCGCGGCGGGCGGGCTAACCTCAGCGTCAAAAACGGCTTTTCGATCATCGTTCCGCGCGTGGAGCGGGATGCGAAGCTCGTCGTTCCGGAGTGATCATGAAGCTCATGCGATTCTTCAAGTCACCGGCCGGGAGTCTCTGTGTTTTCGTGGTCTTCGCCTCCGTGGGCGGCGTGATGATCCATCGCAGCAACGCACGCGAGAAGGCCCGAGCGTCGCAGATGACGGTGGTCGAATCGCCCGACGTGCCGACGGGGCGACAGTCGATCGTGCGGGTCGGTCAGTTGCTGAAAATCCCGGCAGCGATCCGCCGAAGATCCCCTGAGCCCGCCGCGCCGATCACGCCAACCTCTCCAGAGGTTGAAGGCACCCGCCTTCCCAGCGCCCGTGGTCCGCGACCGTCCAACCCGCCGACAGAGGTCAAACTGCGTGCACTGCCGATAAGCCTCTTATCCCCCGGGAAAGAAGAGCTGCCGGAATTATCGAAGACGTATGCGCCGTTCGGCCGACTGATCCCGTGCGAAACGATCGTGACGCTGGAATCCTCCAAACTCGACACACCGGTGATCGGCCTCGTCACGGAGGATGTCTGGCACGACGGACGTCTGGTCATCCCGGCGGGCACGGAAGTCCACGGCCGCGCGGCACTGGACCGTTCACGTGAACGGATTGCGGTGTCGGGTCGATGGGTCGTCGTCTGGCGCGATGGCAGCCCGCTGAACGGCACCGAACTCGTGCTCAGTGGCATTGCCTTGGATCGCGCGCGAGACGACGTGAGCGGGGAATTCGGTCTCCGCGATGGATCGGCGGGGCTGGTTGGGCAGCTGCTTAAATCGGACAATTGGGAGGAGATCAAATTGTTCGCCTCCACGTTTCTCGCTGGGTTCGCGAGCGGACTCCAGGAATTGCAGAACCAGGGCACGGCCGTTGGCGGGCTCGCGCAGGTGCCAGTCGCCTCCAGCCGCAACGCGGCGCTGCAAGGGACCGCTGATGTGCTCAACGCCTACGCGCGGCAGATTCAGGAAACGATCGCCCGCGACGGCTTCTTCGTCCGCGTGCCAGCGGGCAAGCAGTTCTACCTCTACGTTACGGAAACCATCGATCAGGCGAAGGGAACGCGCGGCAACCGGTCACTCGCGGACCTCTGGAAGGGAAAGCATGAAAACTAGAGCCATGGCTGTCGTCTGTGCCGTCGGGTTGCTCGGAGGCTGCGAGACTCTGCCCGAGAAAAACACCCCGGCCGCGTCCATCCCGCCGCCGTTGACGTCCCTGCCGCCCATTTCCGGCACCGACTTGGATCAAGCTAATACAGAGAAGGTCCGCGTCAGCGAAACCCTCAAGTCGTATCCAATCGGACGATTCATCGATCCGGGCGATCCGAACGTGATGCACGAAGCGCATGTAGTATATCGGAAGGAGGCTGGAGCCTCGTGGAATCTAAATCCGAATGCTCCGACCGTCGTGCCGCTCGGGCCGGTGCTCGCGGTCGCTGATCCGGCGAAGGCGCCGAGCCCGCTGCCGGCGGAGCTGGAGCAGAGGATGGCCGAACAGAACCAGCTCGTCGCATCCCTGATTGAGCAGAACGAAGCCCTGACGAGGGAGCTGGCCAATCTCGGTGGACAGATCGCTGATCTTAGGAAGAGGCCCATTGCAGCGCCTGTGGAGGAGAAGAAATGAGCGAACTGAAAATTGACCTCGAGTACCCTGCGATAAAGGAGATGCTCGCCCGCCGCTCAGATGGAAATCCGGACTACGTCGCGGGTGTTCGCGCGTACCTGATGCAGGGCGAGGAACCGCTGAGCGGAACGGTCGCCTGCCAGGGTTATTGGGACGCCCACGACATGACAGAGTATCTTTCCGCAACGCTGGCCGACCTTCGCGCCGACATGCTGGAGGAGGAAGCACGGCTTCTCTTCTTCAGGAAGAAGAGCATCTGCGAAAGCCCCTCTCCACTTCAGAAATCCGCCGAGGTTTCGAACCGGGCCGTCGGCATTAAGCCAAACCGAGGGCAATGTATCCGAATCTGACCGACGCCTCCGAATTGGGGCCCCGTCTTCCGGAAAAAAAGAAATCAACCACGGAGCAAATAATGAGTCTCGATACGACTGAGCCGCCGGTGGCGGACACAGGGTTGCCGCTCGTGCTGCCGCCCCACTTGACCCAGAATTTCGAAAAGGCCGATCGCCGGCTGCGGGAAGCTTATGGCAGCAGTCCCGGCGTCGTCGATCTGGTCCGGCTTTGGCTCGCGTGCGCCACGTCACGAGAAGTGCAACGGGAGTTCGAACGCGCGGTGCTGGATATCAGGCGCAAGACGCTCAATCCACCCGAAGACGGAATTTTCGATGAAGACTGCCTTTGAATTTGGGCGATTCTCGCCCGGACAAGGTCAATTGCCGCTGGCGACCAGCCGCCTTGCTCAATCAATGGCTGGGAAAAAACAGGAGGCATTATGCCACTAAGACAACACGTCGCCGAAAAAAAGGCGGAGGAATCCGCGCTGCGGAGAAACCCGGAGATCGATGCCAAGCTGGATAAGTTCATCGGGGAGAATCCAAAGCTGGTCGAGTACTACAACGGACTCAGTAAGGATGAGCTGATCCGCAAGCTGGCGCTCGGAAAGATGCAAAGGAGCGAATACGCCAACACCCGCAACGAGGAAATCCGGGCATGGGTCGAGGAGCGTCCCGAGATCAAAGCAAAGATCGAGGAACGTCTTCGCAACGTGCCTGCGGCCAACCGGGAGCGCGCGTTCATCAACGCCGCGAAAACCGAGGCCATGAATCAGACGGTGCGGCCTAACGGCGTTCGCATCTAGTCGCAGATCCTGGCGGCGGGTGCTTCGAGCGCCCGCCGCTTTTGCATCTAGGCTCCGCGGCTCTCACCTTGTCACTCAAGTGATGCGGGGGAGGGCGCAGTGGTTCTCAACTGGATGTGGTGAAGATCAATGCCGCTGGACCGGAAAATCTTGCGCAGGGTCTGAAGATACTGATGGACCGAATTGCTGTTCGTATTGGCATCTCGTCCCCATACCGCATAGATCAATTTGTCGCGTAGGAGCAATGTGCCGGCCTGTCGGGAAAATTCCTGAAGCATCCCGATATGTTTGGTAACCCAGCGTCACGAGGCGTCGGTCCGGAAACGTGACACTCAAGTCCGAGGAGACGATGGCACCTGCAACGACGAATGGCTCGGCAGGAAGCAGAACGCCATCGACGCGCGCAATGCCCACGTGCGTACCGGGCGAGTGAGCGAGCCGACGAGACAACCGTGTGTGGAGATCGCTAAATAAATAGGGCTTACGGATAAAGTCGTCAGCACCCGCTGCGAACGACTCTGATTCCAGTGAGTCTTGGTGTTGCTGGGTCGGGATGATCACGGGAAATTCGCGGAGTTGCGCTCGCCATGACCGAACGATCGCCAGCCTTTCAGCGGCGCGAGGCGCGGATCTAAGATCGACCACGGCTGCATCCATGTCTTGCCGCTCCCCGATGCCGATTGCCTCACGAACGCTGATTGCGAGGTGAACAGCGAAGTTAAAGGATACTTCGAAAAGCGCTACGAACGCGCGGCGGATCTCGGCGTTGTCTTCCAGTAACAGCAGGTACCTACGACTCTTGGCCATCGAGGGACTAGGAGAGCAGTCGTAAGGATGGGGTTCCGTGCCTGCTACGTTTGAACGTTTTTTGAATGCCCTCCAAAGCCATTCCAAGTGACGGCCTGCACAGACCGCACCCCTCGGAAGCGAGGGAAGTGCGTTTCATCATACCGTTGGTCAAGAATCCAGCTCACGATCCCTCTGGATACTTACTCGGTCGGGATGTTCTTTTGTTGCTGTGTCCACGTCGCTCAACTGAGAGCGAACCAAGTCTCTCTGGGTTTCCGGCGTTGAGAGCAGACATTCTGCAGCGATCGTATTTAGCCCGCATCTGAGCAAGAAGCGGATCAGTTAAACACGTTCTTGAACGGTTACGCCTGCCATACGCCCAATGAGATTCTATCCCGCGCGTGAGAGAATACCGATGACTACCAAATTGAAGGTAAGCGATCGCCTGATGAATAGGACCGGCGCGACCACCGTTCTCAGTCTGTTAGAGGGAGACAGCGTTCTCCCAGCCGTCTCACCACGTCACGAGAACCGTGTCCGACATCCGCGAACTGGGTATTTGATCGGGCTCAAACACGACGCGCCCTGTATCGATGACTCCTTCGGCAATGGCAGCCAAGGCGCTGGTTTGTTATTGCCCTACCAAATTGTCCAACGGCTCACGCCCGCTCTGCCGGTCCTACGATTTTGAACGCTCATGTGGTGCGGCGCTTCGATGTCAAGCTATGGATACAATGTCCGCAAGCGGCCACATCGAATCATTATCCTGAAACGGGATCGGCTATCCGGTGATTTGATGAGTATCTCGCCTGCAATGCCATTCACCGCTCGCGCGCATCATTCGCCTGGTCGCGGAAGCGCAGGAACAGAAAGCGCCGATGCAGCGATTCGTCGATGTCTTTGCCCGGTATTACACGCCGGTCATCACTGTTGTAGCACTGCTCGTGTTTCTCGCCCCGCCCTTGTTTTTCGGCGGCGTGTGGTCGGTATGGCTCTATCGCGCGTGCGTGTTGCTCATCATTGCCTGTCCGTGCGCGTTGGTGATTTCCACCCCGGTCAGCATCGTCGCCTGTCTGACCGCGCTGGCGCGGCGCGGCGTGCTCGTGAAAGGTGGCGCGCACTTGGAATCAATCGGCCGCATCAAGGCGCTCGCTACAAACAAGACCGGCACCATCACGGAAGGGAAACCGCAGGTGCTAGGCGTGGAGATCGTCGGCGCAACGACTGACCAGGAGATTTTGCGGATTGCTGCTGCGGTGGATGACCATTCCTCGCACCCGCTGGCAAAAGCGGTCGTCGCCCATGCCAGGTCACGCGGCATCGCCTTTCCGCGAGCCGAGAACTATCAGGCCCAGAGTGGGCGCGGCGCGGAAGGCGCTGTCGATGGCCACGTCTACTTTGTGGGCAATCACCGGTTCACTCACGAACTTGGGGTGTGTTCGAAAGACATCGAACGCCGTGTCGGACTTATCGAATCGCGTGGGCAGTCCGTCATCGTCGTCGGGCATCGTCCGCACTGTGACTGCAAAGGCGAAGTGCTCGGCATTATCGCGGTTGGCGACACGGTGCGGCCCAACGCACGCGATGCGATTCAGGCGCTGCACGCGGCCGGAGTCGTCTCGATTGTCATGATCAGCGGCGATAACCAGCGCACGGCCGACTTCATCGCCAAACAAGTCGGGATCGACGAAGCCCGAGGCGACTTGCTCCCTGACGACAAGGTTGCCGCTGTGAAGGCGCTGCGAGAACGGCATGGTTCGGTCGGCATGGTCGGCGACGGCGTGAACGATGCGCCTGCGATGGCCACCGCCACGGTCGGCATCGCGATGGGCACGGCCGGCACAGATGCGGCCATCGAAACGGCGGACATTGCCCTGATGAAAGACGATCTCGCCAAGATCGCCGAAACGATCCGGCTCGGCCGGCGCACACTCGGGATTATCCACTTCAACATCATCTTTGCGCTGACGCTGAAGGCGGTCTTTCTCGTCCTGACTCTGCTCGGTCACGCGAGTCTGTGGCTCGCGATCATGGCCGATACGGGTGCGACATTGCTCGTCGTGGCGAACGCGCTGCGGCTGTTGCGACCGGCCCGGCGGTAGCGAAAGTTCATGCCGTTAAAACGGACGGGCTCGGCCCGGCCGCGCTTGATGCGGAGCTACGTTTACAGCGGCGTGTAGGCTCGTTCGAAAAGAGTGTTGAAAACTCCATCCGGCCCAAACGTCGAAAGTTCACCGAGGACTTCGTGACTCCTGCGATAGTTCCAGATTCCGCATGGGTTCCCATCGGCGAGGAAGCGCCACGTGATGGTGACCTTTCGGTCAGCCGATGGACGGGTGTCCGGTGAAATATCGGGAAGCATCTGCTGAATTTCCATGAACGTGAGTCCTTTGAGGGTGCCAGTGCGATAAGGAGGTTCCCGCGTGGTGGATTCGATTTGCATGACGAGAAGCGCCGCGCCTCGACGCCGGCACTCGGAAATGAGTGCGTGTTGCGTTCTGGCAGCGGACGTTCCCGCGCACCGGGCGAAGTCAAGCGAGGGCGCGCGCGGAGGAGCGGACGGTCTGCCGTCCCGACGAGGGGGAAGCGCGCCGTCGCGGAGGGAGCGAAGCGACCTTGACCGCCTGGTAAGTTGGAGAACGCTGCGGTCAGTCTACTAAAAGAAAAAGCGCGCAGCGCATCGGGGGTTGCGGGGTGTCCCCGCCAGAAGGGGGAGGCGACTCGCACGCGGTAAAATCGCTTCCCCTGATCCTGTGGCTTGAGGTGGATCGCATCACCGTGCCACCCTTGCACGTATCAAGGATATGAAATGGATGTGCCTCGTTTTCGCGCTGGCTTTGATGGTGGGCGGGCTTGCCCGGCTTTCCGCAGCCGAGCCGGTTTTGCTGGCGGCCACCGCCAACGGAGAGGCGCGGGTCAGCGATTCGACGCCCGTTCCCGCGCCCGCAGTGCAAGCAGTTCCGCCGCCGACTCCGTCTTCGCTGCTATTTTTGAACCTCGGGGTGCGTCACATCTGGTCCGGGTATGATCACCTCCTGTTCTTATTTGGGCTGCTCGTAGTCTGCCGGACGCTTCGTTCCATCATCGGCATCATCACGTGCTTTACCCTTGCGCACTCGCTGACGCTTGCCCTCGCGACCTTCAACCTCGTGAACCTGCCCACGCGCTTGGTCGAAGTCATGATCGCCGCCTCGATCGCATTCGTCGGGATCGAGAACCTCCTGCGGCGCGGAGCCGAGCCGAAGCACCGCTGGGCGGTGACCTTCGTCTTTGGGCTCATCCATGGATTTGGCTTCGCGAGTGTGCTGCGCCAGCTCGGTCTGGGCAATGGCGCGCAGGGAATCGCGCTCCCGCTGTTTTCCTTTAATCTCGGCGTGGAAGTGGGACAGATCGCCGTAGCCCTGGTCGTCATACCGGTGATCTGGAGGCTTCGGAAGAACGAGACGTTTCTCCGGCGGGGCGTCCCGGTGCTTTCGGCCATTGTCGCGGGGACGGGATTGTTTTGGTTGCTGGAACGGACGCTCTTTGCCTAGGATTCCCCTGAATCTTCCTGCATCCAAGGAAGCTTCTGACGCGAATCCCCCGCATATGCTTTCTCGGTCCCGCAAACGCTCCCCCGCCGGCTGGCCCTTTTGGCTGCTGATCCTGGCGTGGGTGTGTGCGAACAGCCCACAAGCGGCCGTTCATGGCGTGATTGGCTGGGTCGGCGAGGCGCGCCATTTCTCGCACCAGCAGCGTCTGCAGGCCGAACTCAGCGTCGCGCTTACCGGCGATCAAGCGTCCTCGGTCCTCGTCGCCGTGAAGGATGAAGCGACGAAACCGTTTAACTTGCCGGCGGCGCCCGTAGATTCCGGTTGCACGAAGTTCCATCTGGCCGTGCAGGAAACGAAAGCGTTGCCACCACCCGCGATAATGGCGGCTGCGCCTTGGGCGGGTTTAATTCAGGTAGCCAATACGATCAGGGACAGACCACCGCATGAGCCGCCGCGTGCGCGGCTCATCGTCTAAGACCGCCTCCTTTCGAGGGGCGGTGTGTCAAGGTTTCGCCGCTGCGCGGCGAAGCCGGTTTCCCATCCTGCGCTCGCCCGCTGCGGCTGAGTGTAAACATCGATCGATTCCCTGTCATGCACGCTTTTCCTTTCTCATGCCGCGCTCACGCGCACCTGGTTGTCCTCACTTTCCTCGCTTGCTGCGCCACGGCGTCACGGGCCCAAACTGCCGCAGGTTCGGCTCCACCCGAGACCATCCAGCTTGACCGCTTTATAGTCGAAGGCCGCGAAACCGATCTAGTCGGGGTGGCGACTTCCGCTTCCGAAGGTCACGTTGGCCAGGCCCAACTGCGGACCCGTCCGGTGATTCGCCCCGGCGAAATTCTCGAAACCGTGCCGGGACTGATCGTCTCGCAACACAGCGGTGAGGGTAAAGCCAACCAATACTATCTCCGCGGTTTCAATCTCGATCACGGCACGGATTTCGCGACCACGGTCGAAGGTGTGCCGGTCAATCTCGTCTCCCATGCTCACGGTCAGGGCTGGTCCGATACGGCTTTTCTCATGCCCGAACTCGTCAAGACGATCACCTACCAGAAGGGCGTTTATTATGCGCAGAATGGCGATTTCTCCAGCGCGGGAGCTGCGGACGTTTCATATGTGAACGAACTTCCCGGCAGCCTCGCGAAAGTAGAAGTAGGCAGTTTTAACTACTACCGCGGCTTCTTCGCCGGCTCATCCCCGACCAGTCGCGGGCGTTTGCTCTATGCCGTCGAAGGCGTGCATAGCGACGGGCCGTTCAAACGCGGCGATGACTACCGCAAAGGCAACGGAGTGCTGCGCTACAGCGAGGGCAACGCCGACTCCGGTTGGAGTGCGACCGTGATGGGCTATAAAGCGAAGTGGAATGCGACGGATCAGATTCCGCTCCGTGGAGTGACCGCCGGTGTGATCGACCGTTTCGGGCTCATCGATCCCTCGGACGGCGGAGATAGCCAGCGCTACAGCCTCACGGCGGAATGGCATCGTCGGAATTCGGCCGGAAGCACGCGGGTGATGGCGTATGGCTTCTTCTACGAAATGGATTTGTTTTCCAACTTCACTTACTTCCTCGCCGACCCGGTGCGCGGCGATCAATTCGAGCAGACCGACAAGCGCTTCGTCTCGGGCCTCAAAGCCAGCCACGCCTTTTTTCATCGTGTGGGCGAAGCAGCTGCCGAGAGCACTGTCGGCCTGCAAGTCCGCAACGACAGCATCCGCAACGGTCTGTTTTCAACGGAAGATCGGCGGAGCTACGCCGTGGTGCGCGAAGACGACGTCACCGAAACCAGCGTGAGTCCGTATGCCGAGAATCGCGTGCGCTGGAACGACTGGTTGCGAACCACCGTGGGCGCACGCGCGGATACGTTTCGTTTCGCGGTGGGCAAAAGTAACCAGGCCGCAAATGCCGGAAGTCGCACAGCGACCCTCGTGAGTCCGAAAGGTGGCATCGTTTTGGGACCATGGGCGGGCACGGAAGTTTATGCGAATGGCGGGCTGGGGTTTCACAGCAACGACGCGCGCGGCGTCAACACCCGCGCCGATCCCGTCACGGGGCTGGGCGTCGATGCGGCCGGCGATCCCATCCGGCCGGCCGCGCCCCTCGTGCGCACGGTCGGCGCAGAAGCGGGAGTCCGCACCACGTGGATCAAGGGTCTGCAAAGCACGTTGACCTTCTGGCTGCTCGACATCGATTCGGAGCTGCTTTTCACGGGCGACGCCGGCACGACGGAGGCCAGCCGGCCAAGCCGACGCTACGGTGGGGAGTTCGCAAACTACTACGCGCCGACGAAGTGGTTGAGTTTCGATGTGGATTTGTCGGTCTCCAAGTCCCGCTTCCGCGATAACGAACTCGACCCGATGACCGGCGCGCCCATCGGCCGGAATGTGCCCGGTTCGGTCGAAAGCGTCGTCGCTGCCGGGGTAAACGTGCACGACCTCAAGGGGTTCTCCGGCGGCCTGCGGCTGCGTTATTTCGGACCGCGCCCCTTGATCGAGGACGACAGCGTGCGTTCGAAAGAGACGCTGCTTTTGACCGCGCTTGCGGGTTACGAATTCGGCAACGCGTGGGAAGTGCAAGTGGAGTTGTTCAATCTGCTCAACCGGAAAGATAGCGCTATCGACTACTATTACACGTCACGCCTACCCGGCGAGCCGCCCGAGGGCATCGCCGACAAACACTTCCACCCCGCGGAGCCGCGCTCTTTGCGAGTGAGTGTGACACGTCGTTTCTAAATCGAAACCGCGACGACTGCTTCGCGCAAAACAGCCAAACGTGCGAAGCCCCTTGAGCGGGCTTCGCAACGCCAGCGGCCGGCGTCGGGCGATACGATATATCGAGGGATTCGGTTACTTGAGGGGTAGTAAGGGTGTCAGCTTCGTTCATCCCAACCATCAATCCTCATCACCTATGATCCGTTCAGTGCGTGTTCTTCTCACTGCATTTTCCCTCCTCGGCGCGATCCGGCTCAGTGCCGCCGATATGAAAACCAACTCCATGTCCTCTGAAATCCTCGCGTCCTCTGCCAAAGTTTCCGCCGCTCTCGCTGCTGACGATCTTTCCGCCGCCAAGTCGGCTGCCACCGCTCTGGCCGATCACGCCACTATGGCGAAAAACACGGACGTCGCGACCAAAGCCAGCGCGCTGTCGAAGGCGGAAAAAATCGCCGACGCTCGCAAAGAGTTGATCGCCCTGACGGCAGCCGTCGAGCCGCTCGCGAAGGGCCAGCAAGACTACGTCGTGATGAACTGCCCCATGGCCGGCGCCGACTGGGTGCAGGCGAAGGGCAAGACGCAGAATCCTTACTACGGCAAATCCATGCTCACGTGCGGTGCGCCGAAACAAAACAAATAATTACGAGTGGAGATTATCTGTGCGGTCGGAATGCGGCGCGTGCGACATCTTCAATTCGCAAAAAAAACGACCATGAAAACGATTAAACACATGTTAGCTTCCGCGGCCCTGCGTTAGCCGGCAGGCAGCGCGGTGCCGTCACGGCCAGACAGATCGTGCCGTTCCCTCATCGCAACTCATGAGCACTCAAGTCTCGTACCCCGTCGCCAAAGACACTCCGGTTTCACACCTCCCGTTCAGTCCGTGCGTCCGGGTGGGCACGCCTTGCCGGGACCTCCATGCGGCTGTATCCCCCGTGGGGGTGCAGGTCGAAAAAACGGGGAAAGATATTTGGCCGCGATTTGGCCAAAACTAAATTTCTCGTTTAATTTAGTTATTACTCATTATATATAGATGTTCGTTCTATCTCACTCATAACAATACAAATATCCGGTTAACGAACGGCTTGTGTTGTCGAGCAGTTGGCGGTTTGAATCCCCGTGGGGACGCCAATTTCCGAAGGCGCTAATTTCAAATGATTAGCGCCTTCACCGTTTTTTGAGACTTCGAAAGTTAGACACCGAGTAAGACAAAACTCGTGGAAGTAGCCGAAGATTTTGGATGTAGTAGAGGCGATTTTCCGCTGAAGGCGCGCACTTTCAAGAAAGGTTCACGAACGAAAGCAATGGCGCGCTCACGCCCGCCACAGCTCACAAAAGGCCGGCTTCCCTGAAGGAATACACCCCCGCCCCTGAGGGTCGGCTTTCGGATCTCCGCAAACCACGTGGTCGAGCAATTCAATTTCGAGGATCTTCGCAGCCTCACGGAGCTTTCGCGTGACGTTCATATCGGCTGCGCTTGGCGCCGGATCTCCGCCGGGATGATTGTGCGCCACAATAAGTCCGGAAGCACTCGCGAGAATAGCACCACGGAACACTTCCCGCGGAGCGACCAGAGTTGCGTCCACCGTGCCCAGCGTGATAAGATGGTGCCCGATGGGATGATTCTTGCGGTCAAGATAGATACAGTAAAACGCTTCTTGTGTCGGATTTTCTTCGAACGCAGAGCGGATGTAGTCCGCCACTTTCTAGGGCCGGTCGAGATGAATTTCGTCGCCGAGGGAAACGAGGGAGTAAACGATCTTGGCATCGTAGACGCGCATAGTGAGCGCTCGCGCGAGCTGCTTTTCCCTACTCAACAAAGTGTCGAGTGATTGCGGGTGCTGCCCGTTTGAGCGCCCGCTCGGGAAGGGCGAAAAGTCAGCGCTGGGTGGAGCGCCGAGGAAGTGTCCCGGCCAGCGGGACGCGCCGAGGGGGAAGCGGAACGTTTGCGCGAGGTTGAAGCCGAAGACACTACCTTGACCGCCCATAAAATGAGGCGCTACGGACGGGGCAGAGCAAAAAAATTCGAGCGACGCGAGCATCGGATAGGATGGTCCGATTTCACCTACCGCGTGTCATGAACCGGTATTTGCCAACATTCCCGTTTGAGAGAATCGTGTGACCAGGAAAAAGCGTATCCACTGATTCGAACGAGCGCGTGCGTAGCGCAGGTACGTCAGCGGAGTGCAGGCGACGGGCCATGAGGGAAGGGAGAAGTCGGCGACGGTGGGAGCGCGGCAAGGCCGCCGGTGTCGCGATGGGAACCTGCGACCGGGAGCGATCCTGGCGAATGGTCGCGCTCGGGCGACGAATCGCCAGAAGGGGCCGTAAGCGCGGGAACCAAAGCCGTCTCCGACCGCAGCGAATGGACGGGACCGGAATCGAAGCGGAGCCCCGGAGCGGTACACGCGCTCGCTCGCGCTGCAAATTCCGGCGGAAGCCGGCATCGGGGCGTTGCCGGGGTGTCCCCGCTGAGATGGAAGGCGAGTCACCGGCTCGCACGCGGGGAAAGGCGTTTCCCCGTGATTCTCGACATAATCTGAGGGAAGGGTCACCGGCCACGCGTTTAAGTGTCGGTTACCTCTCATGGCCGACGACACGGATCATCCTCTTTACTCGGCGATCTCGGAATCGGCCATGTTCCGGGACGATCAGCAGGCGTTCACTCGCGCCACCGGGCTGCCGCTCACTTTGCACGAGCCGGATAGTGTCCATGAATGCGCTTTTCTGGGTAAGACGGATCACGGGAGTCCTTTCTGCGCGCTCATGGCCCGCACGCATCGCATCTGCGAAGCATGCCTCGCTCTGCAAACGAAGTTGGAGAAAGAGGCCGATCTTAAACCGAAAACCCTGAAATGCTTCGCTGGTTTGTGCGAAACGGCGGTGCCGGTGCGCGTCGGAGAAAAGCTCATCGCGATCCTTCAGACTGGCCGAATTTTGGTCGAGACGCCGAACCAACGTCGGTTCACCAAAATCACGCGGGAACTGCTCCGCCTCGGCACCCACATCGATCTGAAACAATTCGAGGATGCGTATTTCGCGGCACGCGTGCTGACGCGGGAGCAATATGAATCGATGATTCACTTGCTCGCGATTTTCGCCGGACATCTCGCGGCCTGCGGAAACCAACTCGCGTTGCAACGCACCGGCGCAGACACGCCGTCGATCTTTCGCGCGGGAGAAATCATCGATGCCGGATTTCGGAAGGAACTCTCGCTCGGCGAAGTCGCGCACCAGGTGAACATGAGCGCCGGCTACTTCGGCGAACTTTTCAAAAAGGCCACGGGTTTGAATTTCGTCGATTACGTCGCGCGGCTGCGCGTCGAGAAGGCCAAGAATCTGCTGCAAAGCCCCGAGCTCCGGATAAGCGAGGTCGCTTTCGCGGTTGGGTTCCAGTCGCTCTCGCAGTTCAACCGAACGTTTCATCGCATCGAGGGCACCTCGCCGCGCACCTATCGGGGCACACTCAATCACGCCTTGGAAAACGCGTAGTTTATTCGGGCGGATGCGTAGCGGTTAAGCGGCTCGTTCAGGCACAATGGAGGGCGTGAAACCCTCTACTCGTAAATCTAGCCCCCCTCCACGGAGCTCGGAAACCGTGCTGGCACACTCGCGGGGGGTCGCCGTTTCGATCACCGGCGAGAACGGAGAAACGCAGCGCTATCAGGCGCAGTCGGTGACGCTTCAGATGGTGCATGGCGGGTTGGAGGTGCTGCAGAACCATCGCGGGTGCTTTGGATGGTTTGAACATTGCCAGCTGGAAGCGCGCGCGGGCCGAAAACGCGTGGTCCTGCGGTTCGCCTCGGGCGTCGTCTCAAGCTGCGGCACTGAGCTGACCGTCGTTGCGACGATCGATCCTGCGCTTCCCCGTTCTCCCAAATCTCCCGCAACCAAAAGCCCGGTTGGGAAAAGAACAATCCGTCCGAGCAAAACGAAATCAGCATTGTGAAAACGAACCTCGTATTTCACCTCCACATGTTACCCGCATTGGCACCGTTCGTCGGCGTTTCCTTCGCGTCGAGCTACGCCGGCCCCGGTCCGCAGTATTGGAATCGCACCACCGTCAACGACGCTGAAGCCTTCCAACCGGATAACGCGCTCATCACGCGGTGCGACTCCTGCAGACCGTGCGATGCCCGGGGCTCAACGCCACCGATGAAAATGATGTGAGCCCCGCCCTCACGATGAGGGCGTCGCCGTCCTCGTCGTGACCTAATTCAACTCCATAACTTGCGGCCCAAGCCCGCCAAAGTTCGGAACCAAAAAACAAAAAAAGAATCATGAAAAAATCCAACAATAAGACCAAAGTGCCCGCACCCAACGAAGGTAATCTTGATCATCTAAAGATCGAGGACCGTGCATATCAACTTTACGTGGAACGAGGCCGCGAGCCGGGCCATGACTGTGATGATTGGCTGCAAGCGGAACGCGACTTGGAGGAGGTAGCGCAAGTCACCACGAGTCCGGGAATTGAGAAACAGCCTGGCGGTCAGGCAAAGCTAAATCACGTGTTATGAACACATCACTGATCGTCATCGTCGTGCTGGCCGCGCTGGCTGTGGTTGCCTTGCTGGTTGTGGTCGGCCTCTTCAATAAACTCGTTGGCCTGCGCAACCGTTTCAAAAACGCCTATGCGCAAATTGATGTGCAGCTCAAGCGGCGCTACGACCTGATTCCCAATCTCGTCGAAACCGCGAAGGGTTACCTCAAACACGAACGCGGCACGCTCGAAGCCGTCATTGCCGCGCGCAACACAGCGCTCACCGCCTCCAAGGGCGCGGCAGCAAACCCCGCCGACGCAGGCGCGATGAAGGGGCTCGTCGGAGCTGAGGGCGGCCTCGCCGGGGCCATGTCCCGTCTGATGGTCGTCGTTGAGCAATACCCGGATCTCAAGGCCAATCAGAACATGATGCAACTCACCGAGGAATTGTCCGCGACGGAGAACAAAGTAGCCTTCTCCCGGCAGTCCTACAACGACGCGGTGATGGCCTACAACACACAGCGTGAGGTGTTTCCCAGCAGTCTCATCGCGGGCACGTTCCACTTCGCCCCCGCCGAGCTGTTTGCCATCGAGAAGCCAGAGCAACGTGAGGCGACGAAGGTGTCGTTCGCTTGAAGAGGGTGGCCCATGGATTTTTTCGAACATCAGGACAAGGCCAGGAAGAACACGAAGGTGCTGGTGGTTTACTTCGTGATCGCCGTCGCGTGCATCATCGCGTCGGTTTATCTGGCCAGTTTGCTGATTTTCTACGGCGTCGATGCCAAACGGGAGCAGGGCGCCCCGCTGCCTGAACTCGCGCTGTGGGATCCCAAGCTTTTCCTCTACGTCGTGTTGGGTACGCTTGGCGTTGTCATCATTGGGAGTCTCTACAAAACCGCCGCGTTGGCCAAGGGCGGCAGTGCTGTCGCGGAATCGCTTGGCGGTCGACTCGTCACTCCCAACACCACCCATCCCGACGAGCGCAAATTGCGGAATGTGATGGAGGAAATGGCCATCGCCGCCGGCGTTCCCGTCCCGAAGATTTATGTGCTCGACGACGAAAAGGGCATCAACGCTTTTGCCGCCGGCCACGCGCCGGGCGACGCCGCCATTGCTGTCACGCGCGGTTGCATGACCTTGCTCAACCGCGATGAACTGCAGGGCGTCATCGGCCACGAGTTCAGTCACATCCTCAATGGTGACATGCGGCTGAATCTGCGTCTCATGGGAGTCATCTTTGGTATCCTGTGCCTCGCGGTCATTGGGCGGATCCTGATCTACTCGCGCGGCCGCAACAGCCGGGATCGAAATCCGCTGATGTTCCTGGGACTGGCCCTGATCGTCATCGGTGCAATCGGCGTCTTCTTTGGCCGGCTCATCCAGGCCGCGGTCAGCCGACAACGAGAATTCCTGGCTGATGCCTCCTCGGTTCAGTTCACCCGGAATCCGGGAGGGCTCTCCGGGGCGCTACAAAAGATCGGTGGCGTCGGCTCGAAGCTCGACTCCGCTCACGCTGGCGAAGCCAGCCACATGTTTTTTGGCGACGGCCTGGGCAAACCGTTGTTCGGAATGATGGCCACCCACCCGCCGCTCGCCGAGCGCATCCGCGCCATCGATCCCGGTTGGGACGGGAAATTCAAGACCGTCAACGCTGCGGCGGTTGCGGCAGAATCTGCGCGCGAGGCGGCGAAACCAGTGTCATCACGTTTTCCGTTTCCACCAATTCCCGGGATGCCTGGCGCGGGAGCTGGCGACGGCGGGTTCGCCACCAATGCGGTCCTGATGGGGGCCGTGCTCCCCCATCTGGGCAAGCCAAAGCCGTTGCACCTGCGCTACGCCGAGGCGTTGCGGAATTCATTCTCCGAAAAGGTCCAGTCCGCCGCTCGCGAACCGCTCGACGCGACTGCGCTTATCTACGCGATGCTCCTCAGTGCGGACGAAACCGCGCGCGCGAAGCAACTCACGGAACTGGCCGGGCGAGTCGCGCCGGGGAAGGGCGACAAAACCGCCGCCCTCTGGCCTGAAGTCGCGCTCATCGCCGCTCGCGCCCGGCTGCCGCTCGTGAACCTCGCATTGCCCGCGCTGCGTCTGCTGCGGCCCGACGAGTTCGACCAATTCAGCCAGGCGTTGCAATGGCTCATCGAGAGCGACGGGCAGACTGAAATCTTTGAGTTCGTCCTTCAGAAAATCGTCCGCCGCCACCTCGCGTCGCAGGCGGGTGAAACCCACCCGACCTCCATTCAATACCACACGCTCAAACCGCTCGTGCGGGATTGCAGCGTCGTGCTGTCGGCTCTGGCGAACGTCAGCAGTAGCAACTCTGGCGAAATCGAAAAGGCCTTTCGGGCAGGGGCAACCCATCTAGGCCCGAAGGCCGATGGGCTGCAGCACCTGCCGCGCGAAAAATCCGGGCTGGAACAACTGGATACCGCACTTGATCGCCTCGCGCTAGCCACGCCGCAGATCAAAAAGAATTTGCTAGAAGCCTGCGTGCAGGTCGTCGGCGCGGACGGGGTGATCCACGAACGCGAAGCCGAATTACTCCGAGCCATCGCCGACACGCTTGATTGTCCGATCCCGCCGATTGGGGAGATTGCCGAAAATTAGACAAAATAGCTATGACCACGAAAAAAACGAACACCGCAGGTATGAAAACAGAAAGCGGCACCATCCTTGTGACAGGATCGAACGGAACCATTGGCGCCGCCGTCATGCGGCGCTTGGCCGGACGCTTCGAAAGCGTCGTCGGTTTTGACCGCAAAGCACCCGCGCCGCCGCCGCCCGACTGCACTTATATGCCTGTCGATGTCACCTCGGACGAGAGCATGCGCGAAGGCCTTCGCGTCCTGCGCGAGCATCACGGGGCGCACGTCGCCTCGGTCATTCATCTCGCCGCCTACTACGACTTCCTCGGCGAGCCGAGCGAGAAGTATGACGAAATTACCGTGCGTGGAACGGGACGCCTGCTGCGCGGCTTGCACGACGCTGGTCTGCAAGTCGGGCAGTTTGTCTTCTCCAGCACGATGCTCGTTCATCGCCCGGCTGTGCCGGGACAGTTTATCAACGAAGATTGGCCGATTGAGCCGACGTGGGCCTACCCGGAATCGAAGGTTCGCACCGAACAACTGATTCACGATGAGCGCGGCACGATTCCGGCCGTGCTGCTCCGTATCTCCGGGGTCTATGACGACCGCTGTCACTCGATCCCGCTGGCGCACCAGATGAAGCGCATCAACGAGCGGCAGTTCGCGAGACGTATCTACTCGGGCAGCACGGCGCATGGACAATCGTTTATGCATCTGGACGATTTGGTGGACGCGGTTGTGCTGGTGATCGAACGGCGCGCAGAGTTACCGCCCGAAGTGGCGATCCTGCTGGGCGAGCCGGAGCCGCTGACCTACGACGAGTTGCAGCATACCTTCGCCCGCCTGATTCACGGAGAAGACCTGCAAACGCTCGTCGTGCCGAACGCGCTTGCGCCGCTGGCGAAAGCGGGCGCGTGGGTGATGGAAAGACTTCCCGGGGCGGACCCCTTCCTCAAACCGTGGATGATTGACCGCGCCAACGACCATTACGCGCTCGATATCACCCGCGCCCGCACCTTGCTCGGCTGGGAGCCGAAGCGTTCGCTGCGCGAGACGCTTCCGAAAATGGTCGCGGCGCTCAAGGCCGATCCCGCGAAATTCTACGAAGAAAACGAATTGGGCCAACCGCCAGCGCCTGTTGACGAGCAAAAAGACGCCGCGCCAACCCAGGGGACCGCATGAAATCGAACCACGCAGGAGTGGGGGGCCACCTTTACACCTGCCCGATGCACCCAGAAGTCCAAGAGAAGAGAATGGGCAAATGCCCAGAGTGCGGCATGGAACTCGTGCCGAAAGATGACGCCGCAATGGATCACACCGCGGGGGACCACACCGAGCACGAAGATCACACCGGAATGGTGCGCCAGATGCGCGGGAAGTGGCTTTGGACGAATTTCGCCGTCATCTCGCTTGGCGTGTGGCTCATCAGCAGCCCGTTCACCTTCGGCTACGCGGGCCGGGCGATGATTTGGAGCGACGTGCTGAGCGGCGCGTTGCTGATTCTTTTCTCCACGCTCGCGCTCTGGTCGCGCTTTGATTTCGTCGGGCGCTGGAGCGTTTCGTTCGTCGGCGCGTGGCTCCAGTTTGCGCCCCTCGTTTTTTGGGCGCCAACGGCGGTGGCTTATCTCAACGATACCCTCGTCGGCGTCATTGCGATCGTCCTGTCCATCCTCGTTCCGATGATGCCCGGCATGGCGCACCATATGGAAATGAAGAAGCCGGGGCCGTTCATTCCGCCCGGCTGGACCTACAATCCTTCGAGCTGGCATCAGCGTGCCCCGATGATCGGCTTGGCGTTTACTGGGTGGCTCGCCTCGCGCTATCTGGCCGCCTTTCAGCTCGGTTACATCGATACGGTCTGGGATCCGTTTTTCGTTCACGGTACCGTGAACGTGCTCCGTTCGGACGTGTCGAAAGCGTTTCCGATTTCCGACGCTGGGCTGGGCGCGGCGGCTTACACCATCGAGATGCTGATGGGCTGGATGGGCGGGAAGGAACGCTGGCGCTCCATGCCTTGGATGGTGACCTTCTTTTTCATCCTGGTGGTGCCGCTCGGCATCGTCAGCATCGTGCTGGTCATTTTGCAGCCGGTCATGGTCGGTTCCTGGTGCAGCATCTGTCTTTTCACCGCGCTGGTCATGCTGCTGATGATTCCGTTCGCGGTGGATGAAGTCGTGGCCATGGCGCAATTCCTCAAACGGAGCGTGCGTGAAGGCAAACCGCTGTGGCGCACGTTCTGGGTTGGCGGGACGCTCTCCGAGGTGAACTCAGACCAGCGGACGCCGAAATACGGAGCGCCGGTTTCAAAGCTCGGCGGCCCCATGGCGTGGGGCCTGACGGCGCCCTGGAATCTGGTGGCCAGCGCCGCGCTGGGAATCTGGTTGATGTTTTCGCCGGCGGTCTTTGGAACGCAGGCCGGCGCGGCGAACAGCGATCACGTGGTGGGCGCTCTGATTGCGGCCGTCGCGGTGATCGTTATGGCCGAGGTCGTTCGCGCCGGGCGTTTTCTCAACGTCCTGCTCGGCGCGTGGATCATCGCCGCGCCGTGGTTGTTGAGCGGCGGGGGGACGGTCGCGCAGTGGAACGATGTGCTCGCCGGCGCCGCCGTGATTATCCTGAGCCTCCGGCGCGGGTCAGTGCGCGAGCGCTACGCGGATTGGGACAGCTTCATCGTATGAGCACGCGTCGCGTTAACCTCAACGGATCGCAAAGTCTATAACCCACCGCAGATGTCTCAATCAATCGAGGGCAATAATCCAACCGTCCATTCTATGAAAAGTCAGAACAAGACTTCCATCCGTGCCCTCGTGGTGTGCGTCGCTGGAATTTCCAGCTTTCAAGTCAACGCGGCGACGGCTTCGGCCGATCGGTGGGAAGCTCCTTCTTCCGCAGATTTACTCAAGAATCCCATGCCATTTGATGCCGAGTCAATTGCTCGCGGCAAACAACTTTACGTGACCGTCTGTGCGGCTTGCCACGGCACGAAGGGGGACGGCGACGGGCCTGCTGCGGCCGCGATGGAGAAACATCCCGGCGTGCTCTCGGGTCCGATGATGGGGGAGCATTCCGACGGCGCGCTTTTCTGGAAGATCAAGGAGGGACGTGCTCCGATGCCCCCGTTTGAAGCAGTGTTCCCCGTGTCGCAGCGGTGGGACATCGTGAACTACATCCGGACTCTGTCAGTCAAGCCTGCGCATAGTGCGGCTGCGGCCGCCCCGGCTGCGCCGAGCCCGGCGGTATCAGCCAAACCCGCACCCGTGCCGCTCCCACCGGCTGCGGCAGTTGTCTCCCCGACACCGATTGAACGCGATGCTCTCGCCCCGGCATCGGGGCAATCCTCCTCGACCGGCGATTACGTGACCCGGGCCGAATACGAAAGGCTGCAACGACAGTTGTTCGCCCTGCAGGGGCAGCTCGATGCACTGGCGGGCCGCCTGGCAGCCCCGGCAAATTCAGCCGAAAACGCTGCGGCTACCCAGCCCGAGACTGTTCAGCACATGGAGACAAACGTTGCTGAACTCACGGATGAAGTGAAGGGATTGAGGAAGACAGTGGCAGACCTCAGACCCGGTCTCACCAACAACTTGGTCACTGGCTACGCATTCGCCGGCTTCACCAAGCAGATCGACGGAAACTCCACTTTTGGTGCAGGGCTGAATCCCATCCTTCTTTGGCAGACCTCGGATCGCCTGCTATTTGAGTCGGAAATTGAACTCGAACTCGCGGACGGAAAAACGGCGGTGGGCCTTGAATACGCCCACCTCACCTACCTGCTCAACGATTACGTGACCATCGGCGCAGGCAAGTTCCTCACGCCGTTCGGAATTTTCCGCGAGCGTCTGCACCCGGCGTGGATCAACAAGCTGCCCGATGCACCGCCGGCGTTCGGGCACCACGGTCTGATTCCCCCGTCCACCCTCGGAGTTCAACTTCGTGGCGGGTTCCAGACGGGCGAAAGCAGATGGAACTACACCGTCTTCCTCGGCAATGGCCCCCGGCTTAATACCGGCGGCATGGAACCCGACGAGGCCGGCATGCTCCACTTCGACAACGATAATAATCTCAGCTCCAGCAAAATGGCCGGGGTTCGCGTCGGGTTCCTGCCGATTCCGGAATTTGAAATCGGCTACTCCGGGCTGTTCGCGCAGATGAAAGATCTTGCGGGCGCGTCAAAGCCGAGCGCAGACGCAGACCTGCACGGGCTGTATCTGAGCTACGTCCGCGACTCGGACAAGTGGAAGGGTCTCTTGGACATCAAGGCTGAGTGGATGTGGTCGAGGGTGGATCGGCTGACCTACGATCCCAACGGAATGATGGGCTTTGGACCGTTGCGATACGGCAACCGGCGCAACGGAGGCTACGTTCAGGCCGCCTACCGGCCGACCAAGGCCGCTGAAGTTGCGCTGCGGGATTTTGAAACCGTCTTTCGCTTCGACCGGCTCAACTTGCCCTCGGGCGCCCCTGAGAATGAGGACAGCTGGCGATATACGTTTGGCCTGAACTACTGGTTGAACGCCCAGACGGCACTCAAGGCATCCTATCAGTTCGAAAACGTGAAGAAGCCGGGCATGGAAACCCAAAGCCATGACACCCTGTTCCTCCAAGCAGCGATGGGATTTTAACAAGAAGGCGACGAACATGAATACTATCCAAAAAATCTTTGGGAGCAAGAACCGGCCTTCAATCACCGGCTGCGCAGTCGGAAGCGCTGCGACACTTCTGCTGTTCGGATGCCAGACCGAACCCACCGGCGGTGCCCCCGGAGGGCAGCAGGCTTCCTTGGCGGCATTCCAAGGGAAGACGGGCGCCCAGCTCTGGTCCGAGAGTTGCAACCGCTGCCACAACTACCGCTCGCCAAGTTCCTACAGCGACAACCAGTGGAAGATTGCCACGCACCACATGCGCGTCCGCGCCAATCTTACCGCGGAGGAAGAGAAGAAGATCCTGGCGTTCTTGACATCTGCCAACTGAGGCACGGTGCCAGCGCCTGATTAAAGTGTATAGGCAAGAGCCTCAATGCACCGCTCTAGGCGCAGACCCAGAGTCCCCGGCTAAGCAGTGATATTCATGAAACAAGGCGGACCATCCAGTCGAGAAATAGGAAGCGAGCGGGAAACAAGCCGTAGAGCAACAAAGCAGAAATATGTGCCAATTGAAGTCCATCAGACGAGTGGTGTTTATTGCCGGTTTGGCCCTCGTGCTTGCCGGCTGCACCTCGCCGCCCGAACGGACCGCACTTGCGGATCCGCAGGCCGCCGGGACTGCGCCGCAGAAAGTCGCCGCGCATACCGACACTCGTCAGAAGTTGCCGGTGCTCGACAAGAATTCTGCACTCAGTAACTATCTCGCCTACGCCGCACTCAAAAATCCTCAACTGGAGGCGGCGTTCAACCGCTGGAAGGCCGCGCTGGAAATGGTTTCACAGGCGCGCACGCTGCCGGACCCTCGCTTCAACTACGGTTACTTCATCCAAGAAGTCGAGACGCGGGTCGGGCCGCAGGAGCAACGCGTGGGCCTCAGCCAGATATTCCCGTGGGTTGGAAAATTGAAACTGAGGGGTGAGGTCGCGTTGCAAGGCGCGAACGCCGCGCAACAACAGTACGAGGCCGCCAAACTGAAGTTGTTCGACGAGGTTAAGCAGGCTTACTACGAACTTTACTACGTGGGCCGCGCGATTGGGGTCGCGGAGAAAAATGTCGAGCTGCTGAAGTATTTCGAGGAAGTGGCACGGTCCAAATACGAGGCCGGCCAGGCCCGGTATGCCGATGTGATCAAGGCTCAGGTGGAGTTGGACCGGTTGCGCGACCGACTGCGCACTTTGCAGGATGTGAAGAATCCCGCGCTCGCCCGCCTCAACGCCGCGTTGGATCGTCCGGCGGCAACACCACTGCCTTGGCCCACCAATTTCCCACCGGCCGACATCACCACCAATAACTCCGCGCTGGTCATGAAGCTTGTCGAATCCAACCCGGAGTTAAAGCGGCTTGATTTCTTGGCCGAGAAGGAAAAAGTCAACATTGCACTTGCGAAAAAGGAGTTCTATCCGGACGTGACCCTGGGAGTGGACTACGTCCAAACCGGCCCGGCCCGGATGGCAGGCGTCGCCGACAGCGGCAAGGACCCGGTAATGGCGGGGTTCTCGATCAACATTCCGCTTTGGCGGGGAAAGTATCGCGCAGGCGTGCGCGAAGCCGAGAGTCGTTATGCCGCCACGCGGCTGGAACGCCAGGACCGCGCCAATTTGCTGACCACCGAACTGGAGTTGGCGCTGTTTAAATTCCAGGATGCCCAACGTAAGATCTCACTTTACCGGGATGCCCTAACTCCCAAGGCAGATGAGAACGTGAAAGTGATTCGGCGTTCGTTTGAGGCAGGCGAATCCGATTTCCTCTCTCTCATTGACGCTGAACGCGTCCTTCTGGAATTCCAACTGACCTACGAACGGGCGGTCGCGGATCGGGAGCAAGGACTCTCCACGGTAGAAAGATTGGTTGGCGGAGGAACTTTATTTCTCACCTCCGAGAAAACAGGAATACCATGAAGCTGCCTCCTCACAATCGAATCCCGAAAGCCTCGGTCGCATTCGTGGTTCTGGCCACGCTGGCACTCGCTGCAGTGAGTTGCCGGATGAAATCCGACCCCGCTGCCCACGCCGATCACCCAAGCACGGACGTGCAATCGTCCACGACGGCGGCCGATCATGACAGCACGACGGGAATGGCCCCGTCCATGCCCGGAATGAAAATGCCGATGCCCGCCGGCACCAACCCGTCGGCCGCTGCTGCGACTAAGATGGGCGATATGCGGATGCCCGGTGACAAACACAGCGGCCACACCGTGTCCATCAACGAAGCGGTTCGCGGTCGCGGCCCGGTGGATCTGGACCAGGCGCAACGCCAGTTCATCAACATCCGCACTCGTCCCGCCACGCGCGCCAATGCGGTGGTGACGATTCGAGCCGTCGGCATCGTGGCCTACGACGAGACAAAGCTTGTAAACGTCAACGCCCGCATCATGGGCTGGGCGGAGAAGCTTTACGTGAACACGTCGGGCCAGTTCGTCGAGCAAGGCGGGCCGTTGCTGGACATCTACAGCCCGGATTTGTATTCGGCCCAATACGAATACCTGCTGGCCTACCGGCATTGCGAGCGGCTGAAACACCTGCCGTCGAAGGATGCGGCCCAAACTAACAACGTCGTAGGCCAGGAGAGCGTGAACGAAGCGGAAACGCTGGTGGCATCGGCTCGCAAGCGGCTCACGCTTTGGGAAATCACCGACGATCAAATCCGCGCTTTGGAAGATTCCGGCAACCCGACCGACACCCTCCAACTCCGCGCGCCCGTTAGTGGTTACGTGATTCTAAAGAACATCGAGCCGGCGCAGATGGTGAAGCCGGGCATGACCCTCTACCGCATCGCGGACCTCACCACGGTCTGGATCAGCGCCGACATCTACGAATACGAACTTCCTCTGGTGAAAGTCGGCCAGAAGGCAGTCGTGACCGGGGGCGCAAATCCCGGCAGCGTCATTGAGGCCAAGGTGGATTTCATTTACGCGTATTCCGAAAACAAGACCCGCACCACCACCGCCCGGCTGGTGATGGACAATCGCGATGGACTCTTCAAACCGGACACCTACGTCAACGTGGAGATCAAGGTGGATCAAGGCGAACACCTGATGGTGCCGGCGACGGCGGTGTTTGATACCGGCACGCGGCAGTATGTTTTTGTCGAGGCGGCGGTGGGCCACTTTGTTCCCAAGCGCGTACAGCTCGGTGCAAAGGTCGGCGATCAGTACATCGTGAATGAAGGCCTAGCTGAGGGCGAGAAGGTCGTCGTGGATGGCAACTTCCTTTTGGACAGCGAGAGCCAGCTGCGCGCCGCCGGCTCGGGCGAAGGCCATCAACATTGAGCCCCATGGACCGGGAAAACACCAAGCATCCCCAACCAGCGGCTCGCAAATCAGAGCCAGAGAACTCCGCTTCGGTCAGGACAGCCGGGCTGGCTCGCGAAGAGACCATGGTCGAACGCGTGATCGGCTGGTGTGCGCACAATCAATTCCTCGTGGTGGTGGCCGTCTTGTTTCTCATCGTCGCCGGCGTTGTTGCCGTTAAGCGCGTGCGCCTGGATGCCATTCCGGATTTGTCCGACGTGCAAGTGGTCGTCTTCACCGAATGGCCGGGCCGCGATCCGCAGCTGGTCGAGGATCAAATCACTTATCCCATTGTGAGCGTGCTGGCGGCCGCGCCTCACGTCAAATATGTGCGAGGTCAGACGTTCTTCGGACTGTCGTTCGTGAACGTCATTTTCGAGGACGGCACGGACATGTATTGGGCGCGTTCGCGCGTGCTGGAATATCTGAATCAGGTCACGGGCGACCTGCCGACGGGCATCCGTCCCACACTAGGGCCGGACGCCACAGGCGTCGGCTGGGTCTATGAATACGCGCTGGTGGATGAGACCGGCCAGAACAGTCTCGCCGATTTGCGCACCCTTCAGGACTGGACGCTTCGCTACTACCTGCAAAACACGCCCGGCGTTGCGGAAGTGGCCAGCATCGGCGGGTTCGTTCGCGAATATCAAGTGGACGTGGACCCGAACAAGCTCCTCGCCTACCACATCCCGCTGCCCAAACTGGTCGCCGCCATTCGCGATTCCAACAACGACGTGGGCGGGCGCGTGATCGAATTCGGCGAAACCGAATACATGGTCAAGGGCGTCGGCTACATCAAAAGCCTGGAGGACATCGAGAAGGTCGCTATCGGCGTGGACACCAACGGCACCCCGATCACGGTCAAACAGGTCGCCAATGTCCACTTCGGCCCGGACATGCGGCGCGGCGTGCTCGACCTCGACGGCAAAGGCGAGGCGGTCGGCGGTATTGTGGTGATGCGCTACGGCGAGGACGCGCTCAAGACCATCCAGGCCGTCAAGGCGAAGCTCGAAGCTTTTAAGCCATCGTTGCCGCCGGGCGTGAAAATTGTCACCGGCTACGACCGCTCTAACTTGATCCTTGGCTCCATCAAGAATCTTCGGGGCAAACTGATTGAGGAAAGCATCATCGTTGGTCTCGTTTGCATCTTGTTTCTCTTCCACCTGCGCAGCGCGATGGTGGCGATTCTTGTTCTACCCATCGCCATCCTGCTTTCGTTCATCGCCATGGTTTCGCTCGGCGTCTCGTCCAACATCATGTCGTTGGGCGGTATCGCCATCGCCATCGGCGCGATGGTGGATGCGGCGGTGGTGATGATTGAAAACGCCCACAAATGGCTCGAACGGTGGAACCATGCCCGCGCCAAACGCGACCAGGAAGGCGATGCGTCCCTCACGCCAGTCGAACGGGAGACCGTCAACATGACCCGGTTTGACGTGGTTGTCTCGGCCGCCAAGCAGGTGGGCAAGCCGCTGTTCTTTTCGCTACTCATTATCACAGTGTCGTTCGTTCCGGTGTTCGCGTTGGAGGCACAGTCGGGGCGTCTATTCAAGCCGCTGGCTTACACGAAGACGTTCTCGATGTTCTTCGCTTCGCTGCTGTCCGTGTCCATCGTGCCCATCCTGATGGTGTGGTTCATCCGCGGCAAAATCACCGACGAAAATCGGAATCCCATCAGCCGCTTTCTGACGTGGACTTACCGCCCGTTCGTGACCTTCGCGCTCAATTTCAAGTGGCTGACGCTGCTGCTGGCGTTGGTCGTGCTGAGCATCACTTGGATTCCCTTACAACGCATCGGCTCCGAATTCATGCCACCGCTCAACGAGGGCACGCTGCTATTCATGCCCACGAGTGTGCCGGGCATTTCCATCACTGCGGCCAAGGCTATGCTGCAGCGGCAGGATGCTTTGATCG
>JBDSSD010000019.1:0-101569 GCA_039928945.1 Opitutus sp.
CCTCACGCGAAGGTCGCGACGGACGCAAAGGTTCAAGGCTGCGTCATGGTGCAAACATAACAACGACCGTTTCGATCCGACCGCGGATTTCGCGGATGGGCGCGGATGGGGAGACGGATTCGGAATCCCGCTCCTCCCAGAGCGGGCTACAAGTGAATACGGAATGAGACTCAACCTTTGCGTCCTCCGCGCCCTTGGCGTGAGGCACTTGGGCTCCGACCCATCAGACATCACTCATCTACCATTTCACATGTCCTCTCCCTGATCCCGCTCCTCCCGGAGCGGGCTACGAGTGAAGCGTTAACCACTGCGACCTTCGCGACCTTAGCGTGAGGCACGTCCGGCTCCGACCCATCAGACATCTTCCATCAATCATCTCACATCTCCGGCCTACTCGTCGCTGGTCAGGAACTCGAGCTGGGCGGGATCGAGGCGTTGGGCGAAGAGCTTGCGGAGAAAGAGGTCGCGGTGCTGCACGCAGCGGCCGAGGCGGAGGAGCGCTTCGCAGTGCTCCGGCGTGCCATAACCTTTGTGCTGCGCGAATCCATATCCTGGATGCTTCTCCTCGAGTTCCGTCATCAGGCGGTCGCGCGTGACCTTCGCGATGATCGACGCCATCGCGATGCAGAGCGACCGCGCGTCGCCGCTGATGATGCTGTGGTGGGGATACGGAAATTTGCGCAGCGCCAGCCCGTCAATCATGACCCGGCACGAAACCATGGGTTGAAATTTCTCCACCACCTCACGCGGAGTGAAGAGATCAGGTTCGGATTTTTGCTCAAAAGCACTCGGCGGGTAAATCCCTTCGATCGCGCGATGCATCGCCAGCTTCGTCGCGCCCAGGATGTTCAGCTGCTCCACCTCGGCGACGTCAGCGACTCCGAACGTGGCGTGAATCAAGCCGTCTCGGGCCAGGACTTCAAATTCGCGCCAGAGTTCGTCGCGCGCGGCTGCCGTCAGCAACTTTGAGTCGTTGACGCGGCTGGCCTTCGTAACCGCCCAACGACTCTCCAGGAAGTCGCGTGAAACGAGGACCGCGCCCGCAACGACGGGGCCAGCGAGCGCGCCACGACCGACCTCATCCACCCCGATGAGACTGGCGAGTCCTTCCAGGTGTTTCAGATCAAACGCGCGGAGTTGTCTGCGTTTCGGCATCGGGACGGAGATCAGTGGGGCGATGGCAACGGACTTTCGGAGCGCGCGCGAGCGCGCTGCCTACGACTGAAGCCTGCGGATCTTGAACGTGTTTTCACCATTCCATTTTTTCCGGCGGCTCCTTGAGGGGCAACTCGTCGAGCTTGCCGGCAGCCGAAACGACTTCGTAGGCAGTGCGGAAATGTAGCTTGGCGAATTCGCCCAGTGCACGCGCACCGAATTTCTCGATGATCTGCAAGGCCTGCGCTTTCACCAAGGGGCCGGCGCCCTTCTGCAACTTGTCGCCAAATTTCTTGGAGAGCAGGTGCATTTGTCGCACGAACTCCGCGCGCGCGACGACCGACGCGGCGGCGACGACGGGATCTTCTTCCGCCTTCGTCCGCATGCGCAGCTCGAACTCTTTGACGGCTTTTTTCGCGAGCTCGCGTTGCACCAACGGCTGCTCGGTGAACTGGTCGAGCAATCCCCAAGGGACGCGCTTGGCGGTAAGCGCCTGCTCCAAGGCGGTGGCGTGTTCCCACGCGAGCAAGCGGTTCAGATTCGCCCCGGGGCGGGACATCAAGTCGTTGTACTTCGGCATTCCGCAGAAGCACGTGCGCACGACGACGCCGGGTGTTTCGCGGATGATCTTGTCGAGTTTGATGATCTGCGCCTCGGCAATTTTCTTCGAGTCCTTCACGCCGGCTTTGATCCAGCTCTCGATGGCGGAACGATCGGCGATGACAGTGGCAGCAATCACCGGACCGAAGAAATCGCCCTTGCCGCTTTCGTCCAGGCCCGCGTGGGATTCAAACCAGTCGGGGTGCAACACCTCATCATATCCGAGTTTAGCCGCGCCAGTGACCTCTGGCTCGAGGGTCATCGTGACGAATTCCTCGGTCCCCTTCCCTGCAATCACCACTTTGCCGCTCGTGTAGGCGGCGATGTTGATGCGCGCCGAATCGGATTTGAAGGCGAAGCGGGTGTAGCCGACCTCGAACGGAGTAAAATTTCGACTCACGCAGATCGCTTGGAGCTTATCCATCTGCGTGTCATCGAGCTTGGTGGTGTAAGAGGAGAGCTTCTTGGGCGCTTCTTCCTCGAGCGACTTTTTCGGCATGAGGCATAGCCGCAAAGCTGGGCGAAAAGCGCAAAACAGAAGTTGTGCATTCCTGCAGGTCCGCATTTGTCTTCGGCTTTACGCGTGCCGCTGCGAACCTCGTTTAAATCTCTGACTGCCTCGGACGAAGCCGCCGTCGAGCGGCATCGCGAAGAATTCCAAGCCGCGCTTCTCGGCTGGTTCGGCGCCAACGCCCGATCGCTGCCGTGGCGAGAGCAGCCGTCGCCTTACAAAACGGTGGTGAGCGAGTTCATGCTGCAACAAACGCAGGTCAAAACCGTGCTGCCGTATTTCGCGCGTTGGCAGGCAGCTCTGCCCGATTTTGCGGCCCTCGCCGCCGCGCCGGAAGGGACCGTGCTGAAGTTGTGGGAAGGATTGGGGTACTATTCACGCGCGCGAAATCTGCACCGGTTGGGTCAGGCGATCGCCGCGATGCCCCGCATGCCAAAAACACCCGCGGAGTGGCTGGAATTGCCCGGTGTCGGGCCCTACACGGCAGCGGCGGTCACGAGTATTGCGTTCAACGAACCCGCTGCGTGCGTCGACGGAAATGTGGTGCGGATTCTCGCGCGAATCACGGCGGATGCGACGCCCTTCCGCGATTCGGCCACGGCCGCAAAAGCGTTTGCACCGCTGGCCAACGCCTTGCTCACGCGAGCCAGACCGGGCGATCACAATCAGGCGATGATGGAGTTGGGCGCCACCGTTTGTTTCCGACAGAAGCCGCTGTGTCTGACGTGTCCGGTGAGGCCATTTTGTGCGGCAGGAAATTCAGGGGAGCCGGAAGCGTATCCACGACTCGCGCCCAAGGTGATGGAGCAACGCCAGGTGACACGCGTCTGGTGCGTGCAAGATGGCGCGTTGCTGCTGCATCGGGCGGCCGTCGATGCGCGACGACTCGCGGAGCTGCACGAGTTGCCGGCGATTGAACACGTCGGAGTAGTTCAAGCCACGTTGAGGAAACAGGAGCTGATGGCGGTGCGGAGGCGTGGCATCACGCGCTTTCAAATCACGGAGTCGATCTATCGCGTCGATGTGCCGCCGGGAAACTTGCACGCCGAGCTGGTGTGGGTGCCGCTGGCGCGAATTGAAGAAGTCACGCTATCAGGACCGCATCGACGCTGGATCAACGAGATTCTGAAAGCGGGCGGACCGCTGTAATCCGCGTTTAGTTTGATCTGAATCCTCGAAACTAACGTAGGCGCGGATTTCGCAGATTGACGCGGATAAATTCAATCTGACCTAAAGCGGCAATGCGGAAGGTGTGGTCGATTGATCATCCGTGTCGATCCGTGCTATCCGTGGTAAGTCAGGTGCCTGAATCGATCGACGGAGACCACGGATTTCACGGATGGGCACGGATGGGATAGGGTCGGTCTTTATCCGCGAGCATCCGCGTAATCAGCGGTCGGTTTGAATGTGAATGCCCAAACCTTTAGGAGGCCGCGGATTTCGCGGATTGACGCGGATAAATGACACCAATCAACACGAATCAGAAGATGTGAGTGTGCAAAGTTGAGCATCACTCCGACGTAGGGGCGTTCCCTTGCGGACGCCCGGTTCGGAAATGCGACGAAGGATCAGTTCGGTGTGCGAACCGTTTCAGTTCGGCTCACGCGAATCGGGCGTCCACAAGGAACGCCCCTACACCATCATCATTCAACCGAACCTGAACCCGGCAATGGGAAGGTCTCGTCCATCCGTGTCGATCCGTGCTATCCGTGGTAACTCAGGCGCCTGAATCGATCGACGGAGACCACGGATTTCACGGATCGGCACGGATGGGATCGTCGGCCTTTATCCGCGAGCATCCGCGTAATCAGCGGTCGGTTTGAATGTGAATGCTCAAACCTTTAGGAGCCCGCGGATTTCGCGGATTGGCGCGGATAGATGACACCCATCAACACGAATCAGAAGATGTGAGTGTGCAAAGTTGAGCATCACTCCGACGTAGGGGCGTTCCCTTGCGGACGCCCCCTTCGGAAATGCGACGAAGGATCAGTTCGGTGTGCGAACCGTTTCAGTTCGGCTCACGCGAATCGGGCGTCCGCAAGGAACGCCCCTACACCATCCGAACGCGGCGATGAGAAGGTCTCGTTCATCCGTGTTGATCCGTGCTATCCGTGGTAAGTCAGGTGCCTGAATCGATCGACGGAGACCACGGATTTCACGGATTGGCACGGATTGACACGATTGGTTTTTATCCGCGAGCATCCGCGTAATCAGCGGTCGGTTTGATTCGATGGTCCCACGGCTATCGGGCCAGTGCTTGCAGGTGTTTCAGGGAGGCGCGTACGCCTTCTACGGGTACACGGGGACTCAGCTCGAGGACGAGGACGTGTTCTGGTTTCCAGAAACCGCTGATCATGCTGAAATCCACCTGCCCGGAACCCACCGGTTGATGATCCTGACCGCTCGCGGACACATCATGAAGGTGAAAGCCGATCGTGTGAGGCGCGAGCTGCTGCAGCTGCGAACGATGATTGATGAGTCCCATCGATTGCTTGATTTCTGCATGGCCGGTGTCGTGCCAGTAGCCGGCCGCTGCATCCGCCGGCAGGCTGGCGAAGTAGGACGAGAGATCTTCATCGAGCGGCAACTCGTCGAGTTTCTCGCGGTTCTCGATGCCAACGCGGACGCCGCGCTCCTTTGCGTAGTCGAGCAGTTCCGCCACGGTGTCCTGGCTGCGTTGCCAGTACGGCTCGAGTCGTTTGCTCAAGCGGTCGCGGGCGCGGGCGAGCACGGACTGATAACGTGGGCTGGACGGAATGTTTTTCGGATGCCGATGGGCGTAGGCCGCGAGCCGCTTCGCTGGATTGAACCACCAGAAACCAACACAACCGAGGTGGCAGACCAACACCGGCGCGTTTACCTGGACCGCGAAATCGATCGAGCGTCGAGTATGGCGCAACCAAAGTTCGTGTTCGCGCAGATCAGCCGACGAAGGCTGGAACAGGTTCGGCGCGGCTTGGGTAATGCCCATGGGCAATGGGCAGAAGTTATGCGTCGAGCTGACTTTAACGAAGCCCTCTTCAACCGCCCGCAGAATGCCGGGAACGAGCGTAATGCGGACGCCATGACTGAGCTCGATCCGATCAAAACCAAGATCGACCATTTCCCGCACCATCGTGTACCCATCCGAATGTCGGGAGGAACACCAGCTAGTGGAAAGAGAGAACTGGGGCATCACGCGTTTGAGGTCGAACGCGAAACCATAGGTCGTTGCGGTAAAAAAGAAAGCCGCGGCCCCGAGATCGGGGACGCGGCGGAAAATGAACCGGTGCTAATTAAGCCTCGTAACGACGGCGCAGCATCTGGGTGAAGGCCTGAACCTTCTCCTTACGGCGGCGCTTTTCGCAAGGCTTCTCAAAGTAGCGCTTGGCGCGCACGCCCTTGATGATGTTCTCGCGATCGAGCTTCTTTTTCATGCGACGGATCGCACGATCTACGGGCTCGTTCTTGCGGATTTTGATTTCAATAGACATGTGGACAGACGAGTGGTGAAAGGAAAAGCCGGTTAATAGGCCAAGCCGCGGAACGCGCGTCAATGGCTTTTTTAGAACGCGAAACTTTCCGGCGAATCCGATTTTCGGCGCAGACGGGTTCCAGCTCCAATACCCCTTTCGATCGGATCACCAAGAGCAGAATCGTCGTGTTCAGCCGTTCGACGCGGATCAAGGGTCGAATGGACGCGGCCGGCGGGCCCGGGATTGTCTCGCAGAAGAAATCTGTAAGCAAAAATCCGGGACTTGTTGGAGAAGCTTACACTTTCTGCAAGCGCGTTGCGGCAGGAATCCCGCCATAAAAAACGTAAGTCATCCTCTATTAACCGGATGCGAACGACTGGCATTCGCTGGCATCGGCGATGCTCAATAATGGCGCTTCACATGAAAAAAATACTCGCTCAACTCGCACTGGCCACTCTTCTGGCCTTCTCCCTCAGCAGCACCGCACGCGCTACTGCTATCGCCGGCAATATCACCTTCGCGGGTGACCTTACCCTCAATGGTGCTTTCGCCACCGCTACTGGCGTCAGCTCCTTCGCCAACACCAAAGTGAACCAAGCCGACGGCGTATTTGCCGGCTGGGTCGCCAGCGGAGATGCCGTCACGTTTACGGCTCCGTGGATGTTCAACTCTGGAGCGGTTGCACCATTCTGGCAGGTGGACGGTTTCACCTTCAACCTCTCAAGCTCGGCCGAGACCTTCCACGACGGCGATTCGATCTCCGTCAAAGGGACGGGCTGGATCTCCGGTCACGGTTATGACGTCACCGCCGGCACTTGGAACTTCTCGACCCAGAACATCTCTGCTAATGGCAAGTTCTCCTTCTCGGCCAGCAGCAAGGGTGTACCTGACAATGGCACGACCGCCGCTCTTCTCGGTGTGTCACTCATTGGCCTCAGCGTGCTCGCCCGTCGCAAGACTTCGTAAGCAGTCCAGCTGATCAACAGTTTAAGCTGCCCGGGAACTCCGGGCAGCTTTTTTGTGCCCACACGATACGACCTCAAGGCACCGGCGCCGGGTATCCCAAGCGTGCGATGTATTGTGGATCAAGCCGGCTTACCAACGGAACGACGTGATGAGAGGATCGATGTAACGTTGTTAGTCGCGCGGTTAAGCCGTCGCAGGCGAAAACGCATCTCTGGGTGCCAGCCCCGCGAATAAAGGACGAATCGGCAAGGTTCGGTGTCCCAATGTCGCCAACCTAGCTGTAAGTCTAACCAGCAGAACGGCTCCCTGTTTTCTGAGGCGTGGGCCTTGTTTTTACGGCGCCGGATCATTGCTCTGCCTGTGTGTAAACCCCTAGATTGATTCGACGGAAATCCTTACAGCAATTTGATGGCGAGGCAGATCACGAGCTCCGAGAAACGCGTAACTGCCTATAGCTCCGAGCAGAAATGAAAGATGACCTTACTTGGCATTAGGAATGCTACCCAGAGAATCAGGGAAAAGACCTCAATCTAAACACCAAATGAAAAAACTAACTTCACTCCTCCTCTTAGCTTCCGCAGCGATCGGCCTCAGCACGGCCGCTCAAGCTGCTTTGATCAATGGCGCCATCACCTTTGCTGGCGATCTGACACTCAACAATGCCAATTTCGCTGCCGCCACCGGCGTCGCGAGTTTCTCCAACACGGTAGTCAACAATGCGGACGGCAGCTTCGTTCCTTGGGTAACCTCGGGCGATGCCGTCAACTTTACCGCACCTTGGTCGTTCAACTCCGGCGCGGTCAGCCCGTTCTGGACCGTCGACGGCTTCACGTTTAACCTGACCGGTTCATTCGTCACGTTCCACGATGGCGATTCGATCTCGGTGAAGGGCACCGGCTGGGTTCTTGGCAACGGATTCGAAACGACCGCCGGCACGTGGAATTTCTCCACGCAGAATATCGCCGCCAACGGCAAGTTCTCGTTCTCCGCCAGCAGCAAGGCGGTTCCAGATAACGGCACGACGGCGCTTCTGCTCGGTGTCGGTCTGATCGGCATGAGCTTCCTTGCTCGTCGCAAGGTCGCCTAAAAAGTCACACGTCCGTGTTCAAGCTGCCCGGCGAAAGCCGGGCAGCTTTTTTGTGCTCCCGCGGGCCGATGACGCCGCGCGCGCTGGTTCTCGCAGCGAAGAAAATCGGCGGATGAGTTTCGTCGCGGGCTGAGATGATTTCGCGTTCACGCGAATCGTGCTTCGCATCTTTAAGAAAGATCAGGGCTAACCAGCGGCCCGATAAACTTGCGCGGCTTTGCCCTTGCACGCGCGCGGCGGGGGCTTGCTTCATAACGCCGTGTCGTCAGCCGATTCGAATTTCGTCCATCTCCACGTTCACAGCGATTACAGCCTGCTCGACGGCGCGTGCCGGATCGATCGGCTGATGAAACGCGCGAACGACTTGGGAATGAAGGCCCTCGCCTTGACGGATCACGGGAATCTCTATGGCGCGATCGAGTTTTATAACGCGGCCAAGGCGAACGCGATCAAGCCGCTGATTGGTTGCGAACTCTACATTGTGGAGACGTCCCGACTCGAGAAACACGGCCGTTCTGATGATGAGGGCAAATCGATCTTCCACCTCGGTCTCCTCGCGAAGAACCTCACGGGCTATCAAAACCTGCTGAAGCTGGTGTCGGACGCCCACCTGCGCGGCTTCTATTACAAGCCACGAACGGACTTCGAGACCCTGGCGAAACACGCGGACGGACTGATCGGTTTCTCCGGCTGCCTGGCGTCGATCATCCCACAGCACTTGCTGCACGACCGGGAAGACGAGGCGCACAAAGCATGCGGTCGGTTCGTCGAAATTTTCGGCCGCGAAAATTACTTCATCGAGATCCAGGATCACGGCATCGCGGAACAGCGAAAAATCATTCCCGGGCTGCTGAAACTCGCGGACGAATTTCAGCTCAAGGTGATTTGCTCAAACGATGTTCATTACGTGCACCACCACGATTCCGGGCCGCACGATGCCATGTTGTGCATCCAGACCGGGGCGAAGATCGAGGACGAGAAACGGATGCGGTTCGACGGGTCTCAGTTCTATCTGAAATCGCGCGAGGAGATGGCGAAGGTGTTCTCGGAGGTGCCGGAGTCGGTCCTCAACACGCAACTCGTCGCAGAAATGTGCGACCTTTCCATCCCCTTTCCAAAAGGCAGTGAGCGGTATCCAAAATATCCCTTGCCGGCGGAAGTCACGACCGACCGCAGTGGTTACCTGAAGGATCTCTGCATCGCGGGCCTGCGCCGCCGCTATAACGTCGATTACCACGATCCATCACGGCCGGCTGACTCCACCACCGCGGCGTCTGCGATTCCCGATCCCACTCTCGCGAAAACGCTGATTGAGCGGGTCGACTACGAGCTCTCGATCATCAGCCGGACGGGTTTCATCGACTACTTCCTGGTGGTTTGGGATTTCATCGACTGGGCGCGCAAGCACGACATTCCGGTTGGTCCAGGCCGTGGATCCGGCGCGGGCTGCCTCGTGGCCTATCTGCTCGGTATTACGAATTTGGATCCGCTGCGCTTCAAACTGCTGTTTGAGCGATTCCTTAATCCAGAGCGCGTTTCGCCGCCGGACTTCGATATTGATTTCTGCATGCGCCGCCGCGGCGATGTGATCAATTACGTGCGGGAAAAGTACGGCAATGACTGCGTGGCGAACATCATCACGTATGGCACCCTCGGGGCCAAGATGGTGATTCGCGATGTGTCGCGCGTGCACAATCTCCCGTACGCCGAAGCCGACCGGCTGGCGAAGATGATCCCGGACGAGCTCAACATCTCGCTCGAAGACGCGATCAAGAAATCGGCAGAACTCGCCGGCGAAGTGGCCCGTAATCCGGCCGCCAAAAAGATCGTCGATCAAGCTCTCGTGCTCGAAGGCATGGTTCGCAATACCGGCAAGCACGCGGCCGGCATCATCATCACGGACCGTCCGTTAGATGAATTCGTGCCACTGACGTTGCAGGAAGGCGACGTCACCGTGCAGTACGACATGAACGCCGTCGGCAAACTGGGTTTGCTGAAGATGGACTTCCTCGGCCTCAAAACGCTGACGGTGATTGATGATGCAGTGGCCAACATTCGGCGCACGGCGGACCCGAAATTCGACATCGAAGCCGTGGGGTTCGATGACCCAAAAACCTACGAACTGCTCAACTCGGGCCGCACCACGGGCGTGTTTCAGTTGGAGTCCGGCGGCATGCAAAACCTCTGCCGGCAGATCAGCTTGTCGTCGATCGACGAAATCGTGGCGCTCATCGCGCTGTACCGGCCCGGCCCCATGGAATGGATACCAGATTACGTCAGAGGAAAAAAGGATCCGAGTACTGTCACCTACCCACACAAGCTGCTCGAGGAAGTCTGCCGCGAAACCTACGGCATCATGGTTTATCAGGAGCAGGTGATGGAGGCTGCGAAGGTGATTGCGGGATACACGCTCGGAGGCGCCGACATGCTCCGGCGCGCCATGGGCAAGAAAGATGCCGACGCGATGGCGAAGGAGCGCGTCAAATTCGTCGAAGGCGCGAAACGCGTGAACAACATTGAGGAGAAAGTCGCAAATTCGATTTTCGACATTCTCAACAAATTTGCCGGCTACGGATTCAACAAATCCCACTCGGCCGCGTACGCGGTGCTGAGTTATCAGACGGGTTTTCTCAAAGCGAACTACCCGGTTCAGTTCATGGCGGCGATGCTCAGTTCGGAGTTGGGAAATTCCGAAAAGGTTTCGCACTTTGTCGCCGAGTGCGAAGCGATGAGCTTGAAGGTGCTCGGTCCGGACGTAAACGAGTCGCGGGAAAACTTCACGCCGGTGTTTCGCAAAGCGAGTGACGCGTCCACCACGCCCGCGGCGGCCATCCGGTTCGGCCTGGCCGGCGTGAAGGGAGTCGGCGAACTCGCTGCGCAAAAGATCATCGAAGAGCGCGACAAGAACGGGCCCTTTCGCGATTTTGAGGATTTCATCTCGCGCGTCGACGGTCGCGCCATCAACAAGCGAGTCCTCGAGCACCTTTCGAAGACGGGCGCGTTCGATTTCAGTGGGGCGTCGCGCAAGAAGCTTTTCGACAACATCGATTCCGCCATGTCGACCGCCACGTCTGCGGCGCGCGACAAGGCGGCGGGCCAGCACAGCTTCCTCGACATGTTTGCGGAAGAAAAACCGATGCCGGTCGTATCGAACTCGTCGCGACACTCTTCGCCGGCGGAGACAACGGACGACTTCACCTCGCATGAGCGGCTGCAGTTCGAAAAGGAGCTGCTCGGGTTCTACGTGACCGGGCATCCGATGAATGCCTATGAAGCGCTGGCGGACGCGCTCAATACTTTCGATGTCGGCGATCTCCTCAACCAGCCGGATCGGGCTGAATTCCGCCTCTGCGGGATTGTGAGCAACATCGCGAAGCGGCTGTCGAAGAAGGACAATCGCCCCTGGGCCTCCTTCACGCTGGCGACCAAGAAGGCGTCGCTGCCGCTAAACATGTTCGCCGACGCGTATGCGGCGCACGGTGCAATTCTGGCGGAAAACGCGGTCGTTCTCGTGCAGGGCAATATTATCGTCGGCACGGAAGGACCGCGCATCAATATCAAGGAATCGTACCCGCTGGACGGCCAGATCGCGGGCAATGTGCGCAAGGTGGTTTGGCTGTTGCACCCGAATCACCCCGAGCTGGCTGGCTTTCTGCGTGAGCTGCGGGAAACGTTGAACAAGCAGTCGGGAGACACGCGCGTGGAATTCGCTTTCGTGTTCGAAGATCGCGCGGCGCCGTACGCTGAGGCGAGCAACGCCCTCACGTGGAAGATCAACGCTGCCTCTTTTCAGAAACTTCGATCGCACCCGGCGGTTGCAGGCGTGCAGTTGGAGACCCGTCGGCTGGAGCTGAAGCAGGATCGGCGTTGGTCGAAGCGCGGGTAACGCGTAGGGGCGCGCTTTACGCGCGCCCGGTTCGACGAGGATCGGCGGGGGATCGACCAATCGAAGACGGGCGCTCGTAAAGGGCGCCCCTACGTCATCTTCCTTTCATTTCTGCCAGTTCGTGTGTTTCTTGTCCCTCCGATGTCCACGCCCGATCAAGCCACGCTCAATCACGCTGCGCAGATCATCGCGTCCATTTCCGCCGATCAGCGAGCTGACACGGCGCTCCGCTTCTACTTTGAACATCATCGGTACCTGCAGCCGCCGGCGAAGCGGGTGATCAGTCACACGGTCTTCGTCTACTTCCGCTGGCTCTCATGGCTGGATCCGAAAGCCTCACCGCAGAAACGCCTTGAGCAGGCTGTCGCCATCCACGAACGGTTCATCACCGACCCAAAATCCGTGAAGCCCGAGACGCTCGCGGCTCATGCGGTGCCCGCCTGGCTCGCGAGTGAGATGGACATTTCCACGGAGTACCTGCGGCAGATCCAACGTGATCCTGCGCTGTGGATTCGCGCGCGCCCAGGTCAGGCGGCAGCGCTGGCGAAGTCGTTGTTTGCCTGCGAACCGACCGATCGCGCACCGGACGCGCTGCGGTTTACGGGGCTGCAGGATTTGTTTCGAACCGAGCAGTTCAAGACCGGGGAATTCGAAATCCAGGACCTCGCCTCGCAGCTCGTCGGACTGGCCGCGGCGCCGAAGCCGGGTGAGACCTGGTGGGACACCTGCGCCGGCGAAGGCGGCAAGACGTTGCACCTCGCTGATCAGATGGCGAACAAAGGCGTGGTGTGGGCGACGGATCGAAACGCGAAACGAATCGATACGCTGAAGCGACGCGCCGCCCGCGCGAAGTTGTTTAACTATCGCACGGACTTCTGGGATGGCGGATCCAAATTACCGACCAAAGCGAAATTTGACGGCATTCTGGTGGACGCGCCCTGCAGCGGCGTCGGAACGTGGCAGCGGAATCCGCACGCGCGGTGGACGACCACTCCGGATGACGTGCGGGAACTCGCCGCGATGCAGCTCGTGCTCCTCAACAACGTGGCCGGTTCACTGAAGCCCGGTGGCCGGCTGATCTATTCGGTTTGTACGCTGACGCGCAGCGAGACGACCGCGGTGGCTGACACGTTCAGCGGAGCGCATCCCGAACTCGAGCCAACCCCACTGTTGGGCACAACCCCGCGGGTGACGCTCTGGCCGCAGGATATCAATGCCAACGGGATGTTCATCGCCGGTTGGACACGAAAGAAGTAGACCGGAGCTTGTTGGCGGTAGGAACGAACGCTGGGCCATCAGACCGACTTCGATTGCTAAAAAACTTGGCGGCTTGGTCTGCGGCTATTCTGCTGTCGCCGCTCTCACGTGATGCTCCCGGAGCCGACTCATAAAATTTCTGCCGCGACGGTCCGCAACGATTTCAATGATCTGCTGGCGGTGATGCACTACACCCGGGCGGCCCACGAGTTGGGCCTCTGGCAGTCGGAACGTATTTTGATCGAACGGTTTTTTCCGGATCACGCGGCTCCACTGGTGGAAGCGGGTTGTGGCGCGGGGCGCGTGACGTTGGGGATGTGGGATCTTGGTTATCGTGATTTGACGGCGTTTGATTTCGCGAACGAGCTCGTTGATCAGGCGAACAGCCTGGCGATCGAACGGAGCGCTGAAGCGGTTAAGTTCTACCACGCCGACGCCACACGATTGACGGACAACGCGTCAACTTACTGCGTCTCCAATCAGCCTCCGCGAGGGACCTTTCGCAAAGGTCACTTTCACGGCGCACTTTTCATGTTCAACGGGATGATGCAGATTCCCGGACGCGAGAACCGACGGCAGTCGTTACGCGAGTTGCATCGGATTTGTCGCCCGAAGGCGCCTTTGTTGTTCACGACCCATGACCGCGATGAATCTCCGGCGGAACGCGTGCTTTGGCGCTTGGAGCGCGCGCGCTGGGATCGGAACGAACAGGATCCGCGGCTGGTGGAATTTGGCGACCGCTATTTCGAGGAGGCGGGAACGGGACGAACGTTCATGCACCTGCCCGACCGTGCGGAGATTTTGGAGGACCTTGAGGCAACCGGATGGAGCCACACGCTCGACGAAACTCGCAAGGCCCTCGCTAAAGAGTCGCGCGCGGTGGTGGACTTCTCCGACGAGTGCCGGTTCTGGGTCGCACATCGGGAGTAGGAAACGCGCCGGAAGAAGAGTTCGTTTTGGGCGGGCGCGAAGCCTTCCTTTGGAGTGCGGCGGCTCGACGCCGCTTTTGCATCTCGAACTCGGCCTCGGCTCTGGCTTTTGCCGTTGCCCGCGTGTAGGGGCGTTGCTCGCGGACGCCTCTGAACCGTTTTTCGCGCACAAATCGGGCGTCGGCGAGCGACGCCCCTACGACTAACCGCAGGCCGCGCTCGAACGAACGCGGCGTCGAGCCGCCGCACTCAAAGTCGACCTTCCGCCGGACTTGCTCCCTCCAGCAGAACCCCTACGTTCGCTGGCTTCATGTTTGCGGGCCTCACTGATCGCTCCTGGCTCTGGATCGCTGCGGGATTTTATCTCGCAGGCCTGATCTTGGGTACGGTCGCGCTTTTGCGAGGCGAACGCCAGTCGAAGACCTTGGTCAACGGGATCATTCTGTTTGGCTATGTCTGTCAGCTCGTCGGACTGTACGCTCGGGGCCGCGTCGTGGGGGGATGTCCGCTGGGCAACTCGTTCGAAATATTCCAGTTTACGGCGTGGTCGGCCATTTCGCTGTACCTGGTCGTGGGCGTGACGTTTCGATCCAGCCTGCTCGGCTATTTCACATCATGCCTCGCGGCCGTGCTGACGCTCACGTCGCTCGCGATTCCCGCGTGGGACGCGACGCGGCGGTCTAAGATTTTCGGTGGCAATCCTTGGATCGAGCTTCACGCCTCGCTCGCGCTTTTCAGCTACGGGGTTTTTGCGCTGCTCGCGCTGACGGCATTGATGCTCGTGCTCCGACACTACTCGCTGAAGACGAAACAGATTGGAGGCTGGTTTTCTTTTCTGCCGTCGATCCTCGACCTGGACCAAATCAGTGTGCGGCTGCTTTGCACGGGCGTGATCTTAATGACTGCATCGCTTGCCGGAGGGGCCGTTTACTGGCTGCGGGATCCAAGTTCGGTGAATGTGCTGAAGCTCCTGGTCACAGTGGCCGTTTGGTTGGCCTACGCGCTGGCGCTGACGCTCCGTTTGCGTGGTCACTTGCTGGCCAAACGATTCGCGTGGACCTGCCTCGCGTTATTCGGGGCCGCTTTGATTTCCCTCGGGCCAGTCGACGCAAGCCGACATCCACCCGTGCTGGCTCAACCTCCGAACGTTGTACCGCGATGAGCCCGGACGGTTTCTTTGTCATCGGAGCAACTCACCACACGGCGCCCCTGGCGGTGCGTGAACGACTTTCGTTGAGCGACGAAGTGGACCGCGCGCTGCGGCTGGAGTTGAAGCGCGTCGAGGGCCTCCGCGAGTTCACGGTGCTCAACACGTGCAACCGCATCGAATTCTACGGAGTGGCCGGCAACTCGTCCGCCGTGGAGCAGGTGCAGGCGGCTTTCTGCACACACCAGCGTTTCAGTCCCACCGAGTTCGAGCAGTTCCGTCTCCATTTGCAGGGACTGGATGCCATCCGCCATCTGCTGAATGTCGCGTCCGGGATCGATTCGCAGATGTTGGGGGAAACGGAAATCTTTGGTCAGGTGAAGGACGCTTATGCGACCGCTCAGGCTCAAGGCCACACCGGCCCGGTGCTCAACCGTGTGTTTCAAAAGGCGTTTCAAGCGGCAAAGCATGTCCGCACGCATACGGCCATTACGGGCGGTCACGTCAGCGTGGCAAACGTGGCGGTCGATCTGGCGCAGACGATCTTTGGAGCCTTGAAGGAGACGCGCATCCTACTGCTCGGCGCGGGTGAGATCGGCGAAAAAACCGCGAAGGCCTTTCAGAGTCGGGGCGCGGGCAGTCTGACCGTGGCGAGCCGGCGATTCGAACGCGCGATGGAGCTCGCGACGACATTGAAGGCCAGCGCGCTACCCTTTGAGCAACGTGAAGAGCGACTCGCCGAATTCGACATCATCGTCGGTTCAACGTCGGCTCCAGGAACGGTCGTCTCCAACGCAGCCGTTCAGGCGGCGATGCACCGGCGGCCGGCGCGGCCTCTGTTCTTCATCGATCTGGCGCTGCCGCGCGACATCGATGCGCGCGTCGCAGAACTCCAGAATGTGTTCCTCTACAACCTCGACGATCTCGCCAAGATCGCCGAGGAAAACCGCGCTGCGCGTGAATCCGAAACGGTGAAATGTCGCTCGCTGCTGAGCGAGCGGGCCGAAGCGCTGTGGCGACACATCGGTCCGCGTCTCCATTCCGAGGGTACGTCAACAGTTGAACCGGCACCCGCCAGTAATCCGGAGGCTGCGGACCGGGCGGGTCGATCCATCACTCCGGTCAGCCGCGCGGATTCCATTCACTAAGTACGTCGCGCCAACCGCGCGCGGTCGAAGGCCGCCGAGAGGTCGTCGCCGCGAATGGGCTTAGTCAGATAATCGTCCATTCCCGCAGCCAGACAGCGCTCCCGGTCACCACGCATCGCATTCGCCGTGACGGCAATGATCCAGGGGCGATCCTGCGACGCGGGCCAGCGTTTCACGAGCTGGGCGGTCGCCTCGAGCCCATCCATCTCCGGCATTTGCACGTCCATCAGAATGATATCGTAACTCTGACGGCCCACCGCATCGAGGACCTCGTGCCCGTTGGCGGCGACATCCGCCCGGTAACCGAGTTTGTTCAGAATCAAGAGCGCCACTTTTTGATTCACCCGGTTGTCCTCGGCGAGCAGGACGCGATCCGGATGCAGCGGTGTGCTCGAAACGGGAGCGAGGCCGGTCAACGACGTCGGCGGTGCTTCCACCCGCGTCAACAGTGAGCTCAGCACCTCGAACAACTGCACCGGCTTGGCCGGTTTGTTGATGCACGCGGCGAAGAGATTCTCGTTCTGCACCGACTCGCGAGGGCCGATGGACGAGAGCAGAATGAGAACCGTCTGAGACGGTGTTCGCAAACGCCGGAGTTCGCGCGCAAACGCCACGCCGTCCATCGCCGGCATCTGCATGTCCACAATCGCAACGTCGAACGCCTCGCCGGCTTCGAGCCAGCTCAACGCTTCCGGTCCGGACACCGCAGCCCGAGCACTCAAACCCCAGCTGCTCGCGAGCGTTGTCAGGATGCGCCGACTCGTGGCGTTGTCGTCCACGATGAGGAGGCGTTTGTCCGCGAGGGGGGTCTTTGCACCCGAGGGGAAAAGTCGGGGACGACTTGCGACCGGTTCGACCACGACATGAAACCGGAACGTCGATCCCTTGCCCGGCTGGCTATCCACATCGATCGTTCCGCCCATCAATTCCACCAAGCGCCGGCTGATCGCAAGACCGAGACCAGTGCCCCCGAAACGCCGCGAGGTCGAAGCGTCCACTTGGGAAAACGAATGGAACAGACGCGTCAGGCCCTCCGTGGCGATGCCGATGCCCGTGTCTGAGACGGAGAAATCCAGATCGGTCCGGCCGTCATCACGCGCCCGGGCGTGGACACTGACCACCACTTCGCCCTTGGCCGTAAATTTCACCGCGTTGCCAATGAGATTGACCAGCACCTGGCGAAGGCGCGTGGCGTCACCTCGCACCATCCCAGGAACCCCGTCGCCGACTTCGTAGAGGAGATCCAATCGCTTCTCGACGGCCCGCGGGGCGAGGAGATCCAAGGCGCTCTCGACGCATTCCCGAACCGAGAACGGTTCCTGTTCGAGATCCATGCGACCCGACTCGATTTTCGAGAAGTCGAGGATGTCGTTGATGATCGTAAGCAGCGCGTCGCCGCTGAAACGGATGGTCTCGGTGTATTCGCGTTGAGCCGGGCTCAACGGAGTATCGAGCAGGAGACTGGTCATGCCGATCACGCCATTCATCGGCGTGCGGATTTCGTGACTCATCGTGGCGAGAAATTCGCTCTTCGCGACGTTGGCGCGTTCCGCAGCCTCCTTGGCGTCGCGCAATTCGTCCGCGCGACGCTTGCGTTCGGTGATGTCGACGACGGTTGCAACCTCCTGCTCGATCTGACCGCCGGAGCGGTAGACCTGCACGGTCATAACGACCCACACAAGCTGACCGTCCGGGCGAAAATAACGCTTCTCCAGTGAGAACCCGTCGATCTCGCCGCTGCGCAACCGTTGATATTCGGCCTCCTGTCGCGCCTGATCTTCCGGAATCGTGATGGCGGTGAAAGCATCGAACGGTGAATTCGTTTCACGCGACAGACCGCTGACCCGGTACATGCCGTCGTTGAACCAGTAATGTTTCTTTTCGGGATCGGCGGTCCAGCTGACGCCGATCGGAAGGGCGTTGAGGATGAAACTCAGCTGTGATTCGCGGCGAGCGACCTCTTCCTGCGCTCGACGGCGGGCGGTCACATCGAGTTGCAGCGCCATGTAGCCGATGAGTTTACCCTTTTGGTCGTTGAGCTGCTGGATATCGACTTCGACCCAGCACTTCTCACCCGACTTGGTGTAGTTCAGAATCTCGCACTTGAAAGGCCGGCCCGCGCCGACCGTTTCGTCGAGCTGATCGAGCACGCGGGAATCGGTATCGGGGCCGTGCAACACGGAACTCGGTGTGCGTCCGTGCACGTCGTCGAGCGTGAAACCCATGAGACGGATGAACCCCTCGTTGATCCACTCAATCTGCCACTCTGTGTCCATGATGAGGACGCCGCTGGCGGTGTTGCTGGCGACGAGGGCCAGCTTGTGGCGCTCGGCCTCGGCGCGACGAAGGCTTGCGGTCATGCGCTCGGCGAGCACCAACGCCCGGCTGCGAGCGTTGACGATCAAACCCGAGAAAATCGCCGCCACCATGCTCGTAGCGATGCCACCAATAAGAATCGACCACGGCAGTCGCCGTTCGCCCCGGGCGTCGAACTCGGCGTTCGTTCGCATGCGCACGAGCCAGGTTCGCCCAAAGACGCGCATCGCAACCGAGTCGGTGATCGTGGTTCGTGGTTCAGTGGTCTCCGTGATCCCCGCCTTCGCTGCGCGACTACGTGCATCGAAGAGGAGTGTATCGGAGCCTTCTTTGCCGCCTTCAAAGGCGGCGAGATCAAGTGAACCGCTGGAGATTCCCTGCATGATCCGGTCGATCCGGAGCGGGGCATAAATCCAACCCTTGAGTTCGCGCACCCGCTCCTCCTCCGTCGCCCGCGACGCTCCCGGATTGTAAACGGGCAGAAACAGCAGGCAGCCGGGAACGGATTGATCGCCGTCCATGAGCTGAACTCGCCGCGTGAGGGTGGCTTGCCCCGTCCGCATCGACTGTTCCGCGGCCTCTCGCCGAATGGGATCCGCCGCCATGTTCCGGCCCAGCGCACCACTGTTTCGTGTTGGCGGATCGAAGTGAGTAACGATGTAGGCCTCGGCTTCATCTCCGGTCGCGTCGGCCGCGAAGTCCGCCAGGCCGTCAGCGCGGGCCCGTTCTTCGACGGCCGGCAGAGCGGCTTTGGGCACTCGCATCACGAGACCCAAACCGAGAACGCCATTCGTGCCGGGATCGAGGAACGGCGAGACTTCGGCGACGAAATTGGACCAGCGGCGATGTGATGGCTCGGGGACAGCTTCCACGAGCAAACGACCTGCTACAACCGCTTCTTCGACGGTGCGAAAGCGATCTTCGATCTCGGCGATGACGCGTTCCTTGAGCCGGGAAAATCGGGCGGCATCCTGTTGCGCGACGACCGCCCGGACGCTGCGCCATCCGATCAACGACATGATCACGCCAGCGGTCAGGACCAACCAAGGCGTGAGCCGGCTTAACCGAGACCGGCGGATAGTGTGAGGCGCCATGAAACGCGGACCAAAAAAGCGCTAACCGATCGTTTTGGCGATATCGTTTAATGGGTGCCGGCGCGCGTGTTCCGGCTGAGCCAATCCCCGGCGGAATTCGTCCCGGGTTGACTTAACATTCGGCGTAAACGGCGCGACTGGTCAGCGGTCCGTTCGTGGCGCGCGGCATCATGAATGGAAAGCCGCAGCTGGTCGGCGAGAGCTGCCGGGGTGGCATCTTGCTGGATGAACTCGGGGTACATCGGCTCGTTCAGCAACAGATTGGCGATACCCAGGTATTCGATTTTCACGAGCATACGGCCGATCATGTAGGTCAGCGGGTTTGCTCGGTAGACGATGGCTCCCGGGATACCAGACAGCGCACAGTGCATCGACATGGTGCCGCTCGACGTCAGGACGGCAGACGCTTTGAACGGCTCGGTCGTTGAACCGCTGTCGTCGATCCGCAGCAGACGGACGTTCGAGGGCGGGTTAGCCGCTCGGAGGACCTGCAAGATGTCATCACTCGGATAAAGCACGACGGCTTCGCGTTCTCCAAACAGCTGAAAACCCCGGATCAGCTCAGGGAATATTCGTTCCACCGCTTGCTTCCGGCTGCCGGGCAAAAGCAAAATCGGACCGGCCGGGTCGTAAGCCACGGGTTCGGCGTAATCTGGTTCGATGAAAGGATGGCGGACGAATTCGACCGCCAAGGACGTGTCTGCGTAGCATTTGACCTCGAACGGGAAGATGACGGCGAGCGCGTCGAGCGTGCGCGCCATTTTGAAGCGCCGGCCTGCTTTCCAAGCCCAGATCTGCGGCGAGATATAGAAAAGCGTCTTGATCCGCCCTCCCCCTTTCACGCTCAGTTTCTGTTCGCGAAGCGCCGCGGCGAGCCGAAGGTTCATTCCCGGATAGTCCACGAAGCAAACCGCTCGCGGTTGATGCACCGCGATCCAGCGAAGCGTCTCTTCGAAGAGCTGCTTGAAGAACGCGTAATTTTTCAGAACTTCGAAGATCCCGACCACCGAGGACGCCGTGAGATCAAAGAGCAGTTGGGCTCCGGCCCTTTTCAACGCGGGACCGCCCAACGCGACGATTACGGACGTTGGATGGCGGCGCCGGAACTGCCGAATCATGCGCGCGGCATGTTCGTCGCCCGAATGCTCCCCCGCGATCACGAGCAAGTCCACCGGCCCGACTTCCGGGCCGGCGAATTGATCGATGATCCGTTTGGTCATTTGGGCTGTACGAATCGAAGGGGTCGCGCCACCGGTCAGCACATGGTCTAGCTGGAAGCCTGCCGGATCTGCTCGGTGATGGTAATCGCGACCTCCAGCGCACTACGACCAAGCGCAGCACCGACCTTGGGCTGCTTCGCTGCAGAAACGCTCTCCACAAAATGCGCGAGCTCCAGCGCCAGGGGTTCGCCTTTCTCAAGTGGGACCGGCTCAACCGGAACCGCCGTAAGATCGCCCGGCTTGATCGCGCCGCTCATGAGCTTGCCGGCGTATTCGAGCATGCCGGCCTTGCGCACGAGATGGCCGCTCTGATTCATGAAATCGAACGAGAAATAACCGGAAGGCTGAAACACGCGAATCTCGCGGACCTTTTTCAGGCTCATTCGGCTCGTGCTGAGGTTGGCGACGCAACCGTTGGCAAACTGAATGCGGGCATTGGCGATGTCCTCGGTTTTTGAGAGCACGCGAACGCCGACGCTATCGATCTTCACGACCGGAGATTTGACGAGCTCGAGCACGATTCCGATATCGTGGATCATCAGATCGAGCACGACGCCCACCTCGGTCCCGCGCGGGGTGAACGGCGCGAGCCGTTCGGCCGTAATGAACTGAGGCTTGATGACTTCTTTTTCGAGGAAGCCCATGACGGGATTGAAGTGCTCGATGTGGCCGACCTGCACGATGGCGTTCTTCGCCTGAGCGGCGGCCAGGACTCGTTCGGCGTCGGCTAACGACGCACAAATTGGTTTTTCGATCAGAAGGTGACAGCCCTGCGCGAGCAACGGGAGGGCGACGTCTGCGTGAAGATCGGTGGGGACGACGATTGAAACGGCATCACACACGGCACCCAGTTCCTCAATCGTGGCGAAGCGGCGGCAGTTGAACTTCGCGCAGATTTCAGCGGCTCGCGCGTCGTTCGTCTCGTAAATTCCGGCAAACTCCACGGTCGGCAAGCTGGCGTAAATTCGGGCGTGATGCTGGCCCAGCGAGCCGACCCCGACGACGCCGCACACAACTTTGGGAGAAGACATGTACGTTGAAGATAGGCGCACCCACCGCCACCGCGATTCGAAAAATGGACCTCGGATTGTCGATCCCGTTTAACCACGAATGGACACGGATTGACACGGATGAGGCGGAGCCGAAGCCAGCGTCTCGGAAGTCCGAACGGAGGGACGACCTCCGTGTCGTCCGGCTCGGGCCGAACCGCGAATCAGTACATCACCAAATTCGCGGACCGGACGGAGCCGGTCCTTCCACTTGCGATCACGAGGACAGGAGTCCGAGCTACGTGGATGATGTCATTTGTGGTTCAAGCGATCATGACTCATCGGATCGTCTTCTTGAGCCTCGCGCTTCCGAACGGAGGGACGACCTCCGTGTCGTCCGGCTCGGGCCGAACCGCGAATCAGGGCATCACCAAATTCGCGGACCGGACGGAGCCGGTCCCTCCCTTTGCCCGTGTGAATCGGTGCGATCTGTGGTGGAGTTCGGTGAAATCAGTCGAACCGACGGAGACCACGGATTTCACGGATGGGCACGGATGACGAACAATGCGGCGGCCTTTTCCGATTGATCTGCGAGTATCTGCGTAATTCGCGGTCGTATGCGATCACGGGGCAGGCGGCCGTTTCGCGCATTTGCCTCCAAGGCTCAAGCACATCGATTTCGCTCAGCGGAAGACGCCCTCTTTCAGAAAGAGCGCTCGCTGCGTTTTGGCGGCGTGCTCGATGTTGTGTGTCACCAGCACGAGCGCGGTCTTGGTCTCGGCGCAAAGTTGCAGGAGCAGCTCGATCACGGCGTCACCGGTATGCTCATCGAGATTTCCGGTAGGTTCATCCGCGAGCAACAGCTGCGGCGAATTCATCAGCGCCCGCGCGACCGCGACGCGTTGACGTTCGCCGCCGGAGAGTTGAGACGGCAGGTGATGTGCGCGCTCCGCGAGGCCGACGCGCGCCAGCAAGTCCGTGGCTTTCGTTCGCTCGGCCGGACCCAGCTTGCCGAGCATGCGCGCGGCCATGAGGACATTTTGAAACGCGTCCAACTCCGGGATCAAATAGAACGCTTGGAAGACGATCCCGAGAAAGGACGCACGCCGATCCCCATTCGGAGCTGATCCAGCCCACTGCAGCGTACCCGTATCGGGCGCGTCGAGACCCGCCAGCAGGTTCAACATCGTGGATTTCCCTGACCCGCTCTCGCCGCGGATTGAAACGCTTTCCCCGGCGTGCACGTCCAAGTCCACGCCGCGCAACACCTCAATGCGCCGATCGCCGCTCGGAAAACTTTTGGTCAGTCCCCGCGCGGTGAGAATCGCAGAGCCGATCTCCGCCCGGCCCGTGACGCTCGTGGCCACGGACTGTTTCGGCTGACTTCTTGGTGAATCACTCACTGCGCAAAGCCTCCACCGGTTTCAACCGCGCCGCACGCCACGCCGGGAGCAGTCCTGCGAGGGTCGTGATCACGACTGTACTCACGATGATCGCGAAAATATAACTCGGGTCCGACTCGGCCGGCAAATGGCTGAATTGATAGAATCGGACGAGCGCGGCTTCGCTCTGAGTCAGTTGCGTAAAGAGTCGGACGATGTCGTCGCGGACGTAGAGCACGCTGAACCCGAGTGCGAGGCCCACGATGGTTCCACCGACGCCGATGATGAAACCCTGAAAGCAAAAACACGCCGCCACATGGCGCGGTTTCCCGCCGAGCGCTCCGAGCAAGCCGATCTCCCGCGTCTTTCGAACGACGGCGATCAGCAACGAGCTCGTGACCGAAAAAGCCGCCACCACCACGATGAACATGAGCAGGAAAAACATCATGTTCTTCTCGAACTGCAGGACGAAAAGAAAATCCTGGTTTAAATCGATCCACGAGCGGGCATGCAAATTTGCCGTCGGTGGCAGCGCTGCGTTGATGCGTGTCGTCGCGACATCGGGATCGAGGCCCGCTTTCACTTTCACGTTGATGCCATGGACGGCCGAGCCGAGCCCGTACAGGTCTTGCATGGTGCGCAGGGTGACGAGCGCGACGGAGTTATCGAGCGCCTGGTGGCCGAACTCGAAGTAGCCGACGATCCGCAATTCGCGCGGTAGCAGCACCTCGTCGCGCTTCGCGGTTTCAAAACCACGCGGCGAATAGACCTCCACCTTTTCGCCGACGCGGGCACCGAGCGAGAGGGCAAGCTGGACGCCAAGAATTACGGAGTCGTCATCGAGGTCTGCGAGCGCGCCATCGTGAATGTAGCGCTCAATCGGAACCACGGACCCGATGCGATCGACATCGATTCCCTGCATGGCGGGAAACTGCGGCTTTCGACCGCCAGCATTCCCGGCAGGCTCGTAGATAAGCGCCACGGGCCCTTCGGCAAACGGCGTCGTCGCGATGACGCCAGGGATTTTGGCGAGCTGGGCCTGAGTTGCCGCCGCGTTGGCAATCAGTCCGGATGCACGCACCTGCACGTCACCCTGCGTATCGACCGTCATCTCACGGATCTTCGCGCCGAAACCGCCCATCACGCTGGTCGCAATCACGAGAACAGCCACGCCCAACGACACGCCAACAATCGAAATCGCGGTGAAAAACGGAAACCGCTTCCCGGTAGGGAAAAGTTGTTTCAGCGCGAGATAGAGGTACCAGGGCATGCGGGTGACTAAGACCTAAGCCGGCCTCATCCAGAAGGAACCACGAATGCACACCAACTGACACGAATGCACGAGGTGCGAGATGCGCGCAGACGGAGATGACTCACGGTCACGATCCGGTGAATAGCCGTTCCGAGCACGACTTCGTCCATTCCGATTCGTGTTCATCCGTGTCCCTTCGTGGTTCAATTGCATGGTTCCGGCTAAGTGATCCTACAACGACACGGGTCGAACGCTTGGTAAAGTTCAAGCGTCGTCTCATCTCGCCGTGATCCGACTTCAAGCGCTGCCGCCTGGGCGGAGTTGCGGGAACAGAATGACGTCGCGAATGCTTTCGGCGCCTGTCAGCAAAATGCAGAGACGGTCGATGCCCACGCCCATGCCACCCGCGGGCGGCATCCCGTGTTCGAGCGCGAGCAGGAAATCGTGATCGATGTTCTGCTTTTCCTCTCCGGCCTGCGCCTCGAACATCGCGCGCTGTGCATCGGGATCATTCTGCTCGGAGTACGCTGGCGCGACTTCCATGCCGCCGATCGTCAGTTCAAAGACGTCGAGCACGGAGGGATCCTCGGCGTTCAACTTGGCGAGCGGGCAAAGTTCTTTCGGCAGATGCGTGACGAACGTCGGCTGGATCAACGTTCCTTCGATCTTCTTCGAGAAGATTTCGTTCGTGATCTCAAACTCCTCCCACGCAGGGTTCACCGAAAGCCCGAGCTTCTCGGCGCCAGCGATTTTCTCCGCCTTGCTGCGAGTAAACCATTCCGGATCTTCGGTCGCCGTCTTGATGAGATCCTTATAGCGGACCTCGCGCCACTCGCCGGCAAAGTTGATTTCCTGACCACTGGCCGCGTGCTTGATCGTCGATGTTCCCAACACGTCGCGACACAGCGAGGTGAGGAGGTCGCGGATCAACATCATCATGCCCCGGTAATCGCTGTAGGCCTGGTAGACCTCGAGCATGGTGAACTCGGGGTTATGTCGGCGCGACACGCCTTCGTTGCGGAAAATGCGACCGATCTCGTACACGCGGTCAAATCCGCCCACGAGCATGCGCTTCAGTCGAAGCTCGGTCGCGATGCGTAAAAAGAAATCCGCATTGAGTGCGTTGTGATGGGTGACGAAAGGCCGTGCGGCGGCACCACCGGCCGTCGATTCCAGCACGGGGGTTTCCACTTCCATGAATTGCCGATCATCGAGGAAGCGGCGAATGTAGGCGACGATGCGCGAGCGCAGCATCAAGCGCGCGCGCGACTCCTGGTTTACGATCACGTCCAAGTAACGCTGACGGTAAACCTGCTCCGGATCGCTCAGCCCGTGCCATTTCTCCGGCAGCGGATGCAGGGCCTTTGAGACCAACGTGTACTTTTCAACGCGCACCGTGACTTCGCCAGTCTTCGTTTTGAACAAGGTGCCCGTCGCGCCCAGGATATCGCCGAGATCGAGCTTCTTGAATGTGGCGTAGGCGTCGTCGCCCACGACATCCTTCTTCACGTAGAGTTGGATCTGACCTTGTTGGTCCAGAATCTTCACGAACTGGCTCTTCCCCATGTCGCGGATCGTGACGAGCCGGCCGGCAACCGTGACGGAGACGGTGTTATCCTGGCCGTCGACATAGGCTTTGAGCGCATCGCCCGAGAAGTGCGTGGTCTGCACGTTGGCGCGAAAGGGGTCGGCCCCGGCGGCCCGCAAGTCGACGAGCTTTTGACGCCTCACGGCATGCTGGTCGTGGGAGATGTCGGTTGATGGATCGCTCATGGAACCGTGCACCGTGCCGGGGCGGTTTGTCGGGGGCAAACGGAAACGAGCAGGAGGATCGCGCCTGATCGGCTCAGGTGTAGGGGCGCCCCTTGCGGGCGCCTTGCATAGCGCCACGTTGGTCGGGTCGTGGAACGCGATGATGCGTTGCAGGCGTCCGCAAGGGACGCCCCTACGTCGAACGAACGCTCGAGCTCGGATGGTTGCACCGCTTGGAATTGCGCCAACACTGTTGGGCATGTCCGTACTCAACCTCCAGTCGACCAGCACGCCCGCGGTGATCGATTGGGGTCGAACGCGCTACGAGACCGCGTGGCAGCGACAGATCGATTTGGTGACGCAACGCATCGCGGGTGAGATGGGTGACACCCTCGTGTTCACGGAGCACGAGCCGGTTTTCACACTCGGCATGCGCGGTGGAACAGACGGCCATCTGCTTTGGACCACCGACCAACTGCAGCGCGAAGGAGTGGAAGTGGTGAAGACGAATCGCGGCGGCGATATTACTTACCACGGCCCCGGACAGATTGTCGGCTATCCGATTGTGTCACTCGCGTCGCGGAAAGACCTGCATGCCTACCTGCGTTTTCTGGAGGACGTGCTGATCCACGCGGTGGGACAACTCGGACTTCCGGCCACCCGTCGCGACGGCAAAACGGGCATCTGGATTGGACAGCGGAAGATTGGCGCCATCGGCGTCGCAGTGAAGCGCTGGGTCGCGTATCACGGGTTTGCGCTGAACGTGAGCGCCCGACTTGACCACTTCTCTGGGATCGTCCCGTGCGGTATCAGTGCCGTCGACGGCACGGTCACATCACTCGAGGCCGAACTCGGCCGCCCGGTGCAAATGGATGCGGTGAAAGCGCTGCTCGCAACCGAGTTCAGGGAACGCTGGCCCGCGTTTATCGGCGGGTCTTAGAAGTCAGATCCGTTCCATCGAGCAACGCCCCCCGGATGCCAATCGGGCGTCGGCGAGCGACGCCCCTACGCACGTGAATCCGGAGCGGGAGCGCGTTACGGCTTCTCCAGCTTCTTCACTGACGGCATCGCGGGCAGCTTGATCGTCGTGTCGGACGCGGGCCAAAGCCAAAATGCCGTGCCTTCCGCCTTCCAGCCGTGTTCTTCAGCCGCTGCTTTGTCGGCGGGGTCGATCGTCCAGAAGTGCTTCGATTCCTTGGTGAAATGAAAAACGGGCACCAAGCCTGGCTTCGCTTGGGAAGAGACGAAACCGAGGACGCCTTCATCGGTGAAACCATCTTTGACCAGAGCGGCGACTTTCGCCGGATCAGTTTCCAGCATGCGGTCCGTCGCGTTGGTTCCGGCCCGGGCGAGTCGATGAAGGGCGGCGGCACCGGCTTGGGCTTTGGTTTGGAGGAGGCCCGTCCCGCTGATCTTCCAACCGCCATTCGCCAGCGTGTCCTTCTCCTTCGAATCCGTCGAGACGACGGAATCGCGCCAGTCGCCACTGAGCAGCAGCCAGGCTTGAACGGTGGCAGCGGAGGTGACGGCGGGGAGCGTCAGCAACGCCAAGCCAGTGAAGGTGAGAAGTCGGAGCCAAACTGGAGGAGAAATCATCATAGGGGGCATTAGTCGCCGACACGGAGGGACTCCCTTTGTGCCGCGACCGTTTCCAAGACGGGTCCCGGGTGCCGCTCCGGGCGTGAAAACCCGCTTGTGCTTCCCCTCCGTTCGTGTCCATTCCTCGTTCTCTCGTTCATGGAAACTTCCCGCAAACCTTCCTGGCTCCGTGCGAAGCTGCCGAGTGGGCCTGGCTTTGCGGCCACCCGCCGCCTGGTGGATGAAAACAAGCTCCACACGGTGTGCCAAAGCGCACAGTGCCCCAATCTTGGCGAGTGCTGGTCACGCGGAACGGCGACGGTGATGATCCTCGGCAACATCTGCACGCGATCGTGTAATTTCTGCGCGATCGCGACCGGACGGCCGACGGAACTGGACCTTGGCGAACCCGCCCGCGTCGCTGATGCGGTGGCCAAGATGAACTTGAAACACTGTGTGATCACGAGCGTTGCGCGGGACGAGCTGTCGGACGGTGGCGCGAGCGTGTGGGCGATGACGATCCGGGCGGTTCGCAATCGCAATCCACGCACCGCGATCGAGGTGCTGACGCCTGATTTCAAAGGCAACACGGCGCACGTGGACATCGTGCTCGATGCGAAGCCGGACATTTTCAACCACAACGTGGAAACGGTGGAGCGCCTGCAGAAACCGGTCCGCGTTCAGGCGCGGTACGATCGTTCTCGGAGCGTCCTGCGTCACGCGAAGAGCCGCGGGTTTACGACGAAGACGGGAATCATGCTCGGCTTGGGCGAGACTCGCGAAGAGATCGAACAGACCTTGCGGGACATCGCGTCGGACAAGACGGACATTCTCACGATCGGCCAATACCTGCAGCCCACGCCGCAACACCTTCCCGTCGCCCGCTGGGCGCCGCCGGAGGAGTTCGTGCACTGGAAGGAATTCGGCCTGTCGCTCGGATTGGGCGTAGTCGAAAGCGGTGCGTTGGTGCGCTCGAGCTACCACGCCGATGAGCAATCGCTGAAGTTTACCGGCACCGAGCACCTGAACACCGAAAACGCCCTCGCGAGCGCATAGTTTTGGAGTGCGGCGGCTCGACGCCGCTTTTGCGACGGGCCGGCTCGACGGCCCGAGATCCGCCCAGCGGAGTCACAACAACGATGACGCCTCGCAATCCGTCAAGCTGCGCGACGGAAAGCGGTGTCGAGCCACCGCACTCCAGAGCGGCCGACGACTCACGCGGCTCGGACGTCAGTTCGCGGGCGGAGGATTGGGTTTCCAATCGGTTGCAGTGCCGTCTGAAAAGGGCACGGACGTCTGCGAATTCAGATCAAACATTACGATCCCGTTGAGCGTGCGGACCAGCAGCTTCGAATCGTCAGGCGACGGTTTCGGCCCCACATAGTTTCTCTCCTCCTGTGGCGCAATGACCAGGGCCCGCAGATAATCCGTTTCGACGTTCCAGATGATCGGCCTGGTTGCATAGAGGGTAGTGGGCTTCGTGCGAAGGGTTTCGTTTCGATACGTCGCTTGGAGAATAAGAGACGGACTCGTACGAGCACTTTCGAAATACGCCCCAACCGTGATGCCCTTACCCACGGTGGACAGGACTCGTTCAAACGCATTTACGTCCATGACATCGTCGGCGTTTGCCGCTAAGGGATTGATCGGCGCGATCAGAATTTGGCTATCACCGGGGGAAGCCGGATCGGGCAAGTGCAAGGCGAGCTTGTACCCGCTCGATGCTGACAACCACACCGCGCCACCGGGCCGCAGCATGGGTCCATCATAAATAACTTTGTCGTCATCGGTGGATGGATCATACGGGGTCAGTGAGCGGAGGTGAAGCGTACCCAACGGATTTGTCCCGCTGTAGTTAACTGTCCAATACACCACATACTTGCCATCAGGCGAGATATCGGTGCGGTACACGTCGGAATCGTAGATCTTTTGGAGCAAAAGCGGTTGCTCGGCGTGGATGCCAGTTTGGTCATAGGAGTACCGGAGTAGCTTGAGTTCGTCGACCCAACGCTGACCCGACACCCGCGTACTGACGGTGAATACCAGCTCGTTCTTCGTGGGACTGAGATCCACGTTGGCGAGACCCCCGTCTGAGACCACGGTGGTGGCGTTCGTGCCATCGGCGTTCATCAGCACGATGCGATCACCTTTGGTGATGTCTTTGTAGAGAACGCTGATCTTAGGGTTCGCAGGCGGTGGAGGGACGCCGCCACCACTTCCACTTGGTTTGGCTGCTTTGGCCGTGACGAACGTGAAGCTGAGAAGAGCGAGGAGGATAGTGGACTTTGATTTCATGGCTGGGGAGTTGTGTGCTGACCGACTAACGTGACGGACTGTGGAGGTACTGGCGTTGCACCGGGAACGATGAAGTACGCGATATTGGCTCTGCTCGGAGCACCTATTGCACGGTCAAGGTCACCGTGTTGCTCGTCGCGACGCCTCCGCTGTTGCTGACGACGACGTAGTAGCTGCCCGCGTTCGCTGCGGTGACCTTCATCAGCGACAATTTATTCGAAGTCGCGCCCGCGATCGGCGTTCCGCCAGGTGCAGCGCCCTTGTACCACTGATACGACAGCGGCGTGGTGCCCGTCGCAGTCACGCTGAACGTCACGTTCTTGCCGGCCGCGACCGTCACGCTTTGCGGCTGTTGTGTGATGGTCGGCAGCACGAGGACGGTCAGAGTCGCAGAGTTGCTGGTGACGGAACCGGCGGCATTCGATACGACGACGTTGTAGGTTCCGGCGTCCGAGCTCTGCACATTCGTGAGCGTAAGCGATGGGCCGGTCTGGCCGGCAAGAGCCGAATTTCCTTTTCGCCACTGGTAAGTGAGTGGCTGCGTACCGGAGGCGCCGACTGTAAACGTCGCGGTTTCGCCCACCTTCACGCTGACGGCAACTGGCTGCGTGGTGATCACCGGAGGTCCCGCCACGGTCAACGTCGCCGGATTGCTTGTGACGCTGCCGGCGGAATTGGTGACCACTACACGATAGACCCCCGCATCTGCTGCAGTGACTTTGTTGATTCGAAAGGTGCTGGAGGTAGAACCGGCAATCGGTGCGCCGTCCTTCTGCCACTGATACGAGAGCGGCGTCGGGCTCGAGGCAATCACGCTGAATGTCACCGAAACATTCTTGCCGGCGTTGACCGTTTGATCCTGGGGCGGCTGCGAAATCGTCGGCAGGACCGGTGGTGGCTCGGTGATTGTGAGCGTGCCGGCAACGAATGCGAAGTTGTAGTTGCCGGCGCTCAGGGTGCCCAATGCGGCTGTGATCGCGTAGTCGCCCACAGGAGTCGCGATCGTGGCCGTTGTGGACAATTCCGGTGCTCCGGAGACCACTGCGCTGGTATCATTCAGAACAAAACCGGCGATGGTCGCCGTGAACTCTGGATTGCTCGCGCCGTAGGTTCGGCTGGTGTCATCGGCTGTGACCGTGAGCTGGGCTTTGGTAACTGTGATGGTCTGATCGACGTGAGTCGCCGCAGCATAGGTCGCATCTCCAGCTTGTGTGGTGCGGATCGTCACGTTGCCGGCACCTGTGGTCGTCAACGTATTGGACGCATCGATACTCGCGGTACCGCTGACGACGGAAAACGAAACCGGCAATCCCGAGCTCGCTGTAGCGGAGAGAATAAACGGCGCGTCGCCGTAGTTGCGATTCGGCAGCGCGTCGAAGCTGATGGTTTGCGCCAGCTTTGCGACCGTCAGCGTCGCGGATTGAGAAGTTGCATCCGGTAAGACTCCGTTGCTCGCGACACAGACAAACTGGTGACCGCTCATCGCTGCAGTTGTGTTCGTTACGACGAGCGTGCTGGTGCTCGTTCCCGAGTAATTGGTATTGTTCGCGAGCGCATTCCAGGTTCCACCACCGTCAGTGCTGATCTGCCACTGGAATGACGGGGGCGGAGTGCCGGTGGCGGCGACTGAGAAGGTGGCATTTGATCCGACGACGACGCTTTGATCAACAGGCTGCGTAGTGATGTTCGGAGCCGCTCCGGAGATTCCGCCTTTTATGAAAAGGGTGTGGTTACCGCCCGCGAAGACAGAGCTAACGCCTGCGGCGATCTGAACGGGCAAGGTGCGGGAGGTGGTCGAGCCGTCGCCGAGCTGACCGAACTGATTGTTACCCATTCCCCAGAGCGAGCCGTCGGTCCTCAGAAACAGGCTGTGATTCTCCCCTGCAGCAATTGAGGCGACTCCGGTGGCAACTTTAACCGGCGACGCGCTTTGTGTGGTAGTGCCGTTACCAAATTGACCGTATTGGTTGTTACCCATAACCCAAAGTGAACCGTCCGTCTTCAAGAACAGGCTGTGAGCGCTGCCTGCAGCGATGGAGATAACGCCAGTGGCAACCTGAACGGGTGATGTGCGCTGGGTCGTCGAGCCATCGCCGAGTTGGCCGTACTGGTTGCTACCCGTAGTCCAGAGCGTGCCATCGGTCTTAAGGAACAGGCTGTGGTTATAGCCGGCGGCGACAGAGGCGACCCCCGTGGCAATCTGAATGGGCGAGAGGCGCGGCGTGGTGGACCCGTCACCGAGTTGGCCGTTCTGGTTGTAGCCCATACCCCAGAGCGATCCGTCCATCTTCACGAAAAAACTGTGAAATCCCCCTGCGGCTATTGAACTGACACCAGCAAAGACAAAAACAGGTGACGTACGCTGGTTATTGGTGCCGTCGCCAAGTTGGCCATACCCATTATAACCCATACTCCAAAGTGTTCCGTCTCCTTTGAGGAACAAACTGTGATCAGCGCCCGCTGCTACTGAGATAACGTTCGTGGCGACTTGGACCGGCGATGTGCGAGGGGTAATGGAGCCATCCCCAAGAGCCCCGTTGCTATTGAAACCCATCGTCCAGAGTGACGCGTCAGCTTTAACAAATAAGCTGTGTCGAGGCCCAGTGGCCGCAGCGGCCACATTGATGCCAACCTGTACCGGCAATACACGGGTCGTGGTCGAACCATCGCCTAGCTGACCGTTGCTATAATTTCCCGTAGCCCAAAGTGAACCGTCGGTCTTCACGAACAGACTGTGGGCTCTTCCACCAGCGATAGCAGTCACCGCATTTGCGACCTGCACAGGAACGGGGCGCTCCAAGTTGGTACCGTCGCCTAGTTGACCGAAGAAATTGAAACCCATTGTCCATAGCGAGCCATCGGTTTTAATGAACAAGCTGTGGTACTCGCCCGCGGCGACGGACGTCACGCCGGTAGCGATTTGCACCGGCAAGGTCTCGGTTGCCCCGCGGTACTGGCTGCCAAGCTGGCCGTTGCTATTATAACCCATTGACCAGAGAGACCCATCCGTCTTCCGGAATAGGCTGTGGATATTTCCTCCCGCGGCAGACGTCACGCCGGTGGCGACTTGGACGGGTGAAGTGCGCTGTACTGTACTGCCGTCGCCGAGTTGGCCGTACTGATTGTTACCCATCACCCAAAGCGATCCGTCGACCTTTATGAATAGGCTGTGGTAAGACCCTGCGGCGACAGAGGCGACGCCTGTCGCGACCTGAACCGGTGACAATCGCTGAGTGGTGGTGCCATCGCCGAGTTGGCCGTACTGATTGTTACCCATCGCCCAAAGCGATCCGTCGGCTTTCAGAAAAAGACTGTGGTAAATGCCGGCGGCAACAGATGTGACGCCGCTGGCTATCTGAACAGGCGACGTGCGCTGCGTCCGGGTGCCGTCGCCAAGCTGGCCGTAGCCGCCATCACCGACTCCCCAGAGTGAACCGTCGACCTTTATAAACAGGCTATGGTAAACACCTGCGGCGAGAGAGGAGACGCCTATGGCAACCTGAACCGGCGAAGTGCGCTGCGTGGTCGTTCCGTCACCGACTTGACCGAAATAATTATTACCTACGGCCCAGAGCGAGCCGTCGGTCTTGAGGAACATACTGTCGTCCCCGCCCGCGGCGACGAAAGAGACATTAGTGGCAATAGCGATCGGAGTTCCACATGGTACACGGATCACGCCAAGTTGACCGTATTCGTCGTCACCGACCGCAAATAGTTCGTGCAGACTTACGCTGGAAGCATGCTGTGTGACCGATAGACTTGAGCCACCGAACGAAATCTCTGCCGTCCGATCCCCGCCCGAAAGATTGGGTTCGACGATCACATCCACCGTCCGCGAACCAAATGCCTGATCAATCGACAGCGTTATCCACGAGACATTGTTGGTGGAGGTCCAACTTCCCGTCGAACTCACTAGGACCGGGCGAATGACGCGTGCACTGCCGACCTCGATGGCATTGGGCGTAACCGTGGCCGTTCCCGGTGATGGCTGAAAGATAGCGAACATTGAGAACCCATTCGTCGTGCCTCGAATGATCCGGTTCACCGTGTCGTTGCCCGTCGTTACATTCACCCACGCCCCGTTTACGTAATGCGCAAGAATCAAGGCGCTAGAGTCGCCGCCGAACGTGAGAGTTGAATAGTCGATCGCGACTTCGGCGAGGCCGGTAAAGGCTGCGGTGGTGTGAATCTCGAAATACATCGGCGGTTGACCGAGCGCAAAGCCGTCCGGCGGAGGCAGACCGTTTGGCGCCACGATAGCGGCTGTCACGCCCGGCGCAGTCACTTGGGCAAAGGTCACCACGATTGCCGGAGCATTTCCCAGCGGACTACCATTCGTGTCCACTGGAACAGGCGTTACGCTGATGTTTGAACCCGCAGCCGTGTAGCCGGCGCTCGGATCAGAGATCGTCAGCGTGCCCGTCGCTGATCCGGCGTAATTCTCGCTGAGGACCGATGCCACTACCGCGTAGCTGCCAGGTCCCGAAGGAGCCGTGGGGATGCCGTCGTAAGTAACAGCAACTGACAACCCGGCCGGAACAGTCGTGACACTCACCGGCTTCGCGCTCCCATCATATATCTGTGCTGTATTCGTGATCGAAACACCGGCTGTGGCTTTTGCGATCACCAGCGTGGCATTCGCCAAACCGCTATAGTTGGCGTCACTGAGGGTCGCGGCGATCGCATAACTGCCCGCGTCGGTCGGCGAAGACGCGCTACCGTCATAGGTAATCGTGACCGCCAGGCCAACCGGAGAGGTCGTCGCCGTCGCGGACTTCGGTGCTCCGTCGTAAGTTTGGGCGAGGTTGCCTAGCGTGATCGTCGCGGTCGACTTCCCGATTGTGAGTGTGGCGGAAATCGAACCCGCGTAATTCACATCGCTCACGGTCGCGACTACGGCGTAGCTGCCCGCGTTCGTTGGTGCGGCCGCGCTTCCGTTGTAGGTGACAACCGTGGACAACCCGACCGGGGCGGTCGTGACGGTCACGGACTTGGGTACGCCGTCGTAGGTTTGAGACTGGTTTGAAATCGAAACTCCTGCGGTGGCCTTCGCAATGACAAGCGTGGCGTTTGTGCTGCCCGCATAATTCGTATCAGCGATCGCGGCCACCACGGCGTAGCTGCCTGCATTCGTCCGGGGAGAGGCGCTGCCGTCGTAACTTACGTTGACTGAAAGTCCGGCCGGTGACGTGGCGATCGCGACGGGCTTCGGCGAGCCGTCGTAAACTTGAGCAGTGTCACCGATGCTTACGGTCGCTGATGCTTTCGCGATGGTGAGCGTCCCACTAGCAGACCCCGCGTAATTGGTGTCATTGACGGTCGCGAAGATCGCATAGCTGCCGGCATTCGTCGGGGCGGTCGCGCTGGCGTCGTAGGTTACCGCGACCGGCAGACCGGCGGGTGCGGTGGTGATGCTGACTCCTTTCGCGACGCCGTCATAGGTCTGACTCGTGTTGGTGAGGCCGATCGCCGCGATCGCTTTCGAAATCACCAGCGTGCCAATTGCTGTGCCCGTGTAGTTGGGGCTGTTGACGGTCGCGAGAACGGCGTAGGATCCAGCGTTGGTCGGAGCCGCGGCGCTGCCGTTGTACGTGTAGGTCACGTTCAACCCTGTCGGCGATGTCGTCGAACTCACCGGTTTTGGTGAGCCGTCGTATGTCGACGTAAGATTTGCCAGGGTGATCGTCGCGACCGCAGGAACGATCTGGAATGAACCGTCGGTAGATCCAGTGTAGTTGGGATTCGTAACCGATGCGCCGACGTTGTACGTGCCAACCGCAGACGGCGCGGACGCGCTGCCGTCATAGGTGACGCTCGTCGACAAACCCGGGGGCGTTGTGGTCACCGAAACCGATTTGGCCGAACCGTCCCACGTCTGCTGAGTATTGCTCAGGAGGAGAGTCACGGTCGCTTGGGCAATCGACAACGTGCCACTGGCAAAACCGGTATAGTTCGCGTCCGAGATATTCGCGAGGAGGGCATAACTTCCGGCGTTGGTCGGAGCGGTGGCCGAACCATTGTAGGTGACGTCGGCCGCGAGACCGATCGGTGTCGTGGTAACACCGACGGGCTTCGGTGAGCCGTCATAAGTCACAGCGAGATTTTGAAACGCGATGGAAGCGCTCGCTTTCGCGATGCTCAGCGCCAAATCCGCGAGGCCGGTCCCGTAGTTGTTCGACGCGGCGAGCGTCGCGAGGAAGGAACCCGTCTGTGTCGGTGCTCCGGAAATAACACCGGTGGCGTGGTTCACCAAAAGACCCGATGGGAGGCCAACAGCATCGAAATCGTCCGGCGCGTTAGTGGCCGCGATCGTGTAGCTGAAACTTACACCGTAGATTCCGTTCGCGGACGTCGAACTCGTGATCGTCGGCTTGAGCGTAATGGAGAAAAGCGTACCCGCACTGTACTCACCTCCTTGGGGAGCGTTGCCATAGAGCACGCCGTCATTGCCCAGGACTAACTTGGTTTCTTGTCCCCAGCCGTCTGTCGCAGGCACCAGATCGCGCAAGACATCAAAGTTTGCGCCCGTGCTACCGATCGTGAACACGACTCCGAAATCCGCGAGCCCACCGCGGCTGGTTGTGCCAGCGAAAACGCCTGGTCGAATCTCGACCAGCGGGCCCCACGGAGCCCGAGGACTGCCGGATGTACTAGCGAAACTGCGAAGGACGACCAAACCTGATCCATCGCGGTTGATGGCAAAAACGGTTCCACTGTTGTCCGAGCCGCCCGCCTGACTCGTGCCATAGAGACGACCGTCGCTACCTTCCACCAATTCGGATTGCGGCGAACGCGGTTCACCAACCAAACCGAAACTCCGCAGCACGGTGAACCCCGTGCCATTCTTCTGAATGGTGTAAAAGGTTCCAAAGCTATTTGGACCCTGAGCACTCGTGGTGCCGTATAGATTCCCGTCGCTCGCCTCAACCAACGGTCCCGGATTGTAGCCCTCGGTCCCGCCCGAGAATGTGTGTAAGGTGGCAAACCCCGTTCCGCCGCTTGCGACTACAAAAATAGTTCCCGTCCCCGGAGTGACGCCGAAAAAACGCCCGTCGGATCCCTCCAGCACCGGGGAGTCCGGATTGGCGCCATCGGCGCCCGTGAACCCGTGAAGATTGACATAGCCTGTACCATCTCGATTGACCCGATAGACGGATCCGCGACCAAACGTTGCTGCCGAAGACACGGTTCCATAAAGCTTGCCATCAGCGCCCTCGATCACCCCGGGGTACGGCGCCGCGCCTCCGCTGCTGTCGAACGCCGGAACGAAATCCCGTACGACCGAGAAATTCGATCCATCCGGATTCATTGAGAAAAGTCGACCGACGCGATTGGCACCTCCGTCGTAGGTGGTCCCGTATAACTTCCCGTCGCTCGATTGGAGAAGGCGTCCTCGCGGGCTTTCGCCCTCCGATCGGAAATCGGATTGCCGCATGACACTGAAGCTAGAGCCATCGGGGTTGATGCTGAAGAGGGTGCCAAAACCAAACCCGCCGCCACCCGCTGCCGCACCGAAAAGTCGGCCGTTGGCCGCTTGAACGAGTCCTGCGTGGAGAAAATAACCTTCCGTAGCGCCGTCCAGCGTGCGGAGCACCGTGTACCCCGAGCCATTGGTATTGACCGCAAAAAGTTTGGAGAACGACTGGAAATAGGTCGTTCCGTATAGTCGGCCATCGGCGCCTTGAATTAGCCTCCCTTCTGGTGCAAATCCGATCCCTCCACCCGCACCGTTATTGAAATTGACGAGAACGGTGTAACCGGCGCCGTCTGTGCCGAGCGCGAAAAGAGTGCCGTTGTTATTGGCTCCGCCCGAACGATTCACACCGTACAGTCGGCCATCCGCTCCTTGTGTGAGTCCGGCGTAAGGAATGCCGCCGTCGGTCGCCGCCACCAGTTGACGCAGGACACTGAATCCTGAACCGTCGGTGTTCAGCCCGAAGATTGTACCGACCCCATTCGTACCGTCAGTGCTCGTGGTGCCGTAGAGTCGCCCGTCGCTGCCTTGCGTAATATTACCGCGAGGGACTCGGCCTTCGCTTGGACCCAAGGCGCGCAGTACGGTGTAACCCGTACCATTTAGATTGAGCGCGAAAACGGTGCCTCCGTTGTTCGCTCCGCCAGCGCTGTTGGCGCCGTACAGTCGACCGTCTGTACCCTGAAAGAGACCGGCGTACGGAGTATAGCCATCTGCCACACTAAACGTCCGCAGCACAGCGAAACCCGTGCCGTCTGTATTGAGCCCGAAGATCGTGCCAGCGCTAAACCCGGCCACTTGGGTTCCACCTTGGAACGTCGTACCATAGAGTCTCCCATCGCTCGCCTGAATCACTCCGCCATATGAGCCGTTGCCGTCACCGGTGTTTCCATTCAAATGGCGCAGGACCACAAACCCGGTGCCGTCCATGTTCACGGCGAAAACTGTTCCAAATCCGTACTTACCTCCCTGCTGAGTCGTACCGTACAGACGACCGTCACTGCCCTGTATCAACGGCGATGTGTTCGCGATACCTTCACTCCCCTTATCGAAGGCGTGAAGCACTTTGAAGCTTTGAGCGTCAACTTTGCCTGCGGAGAGAAAGACCGTGGATGCGAGAGCCAGAATTGAAAATAGGCGAAGTGACGAGGTGCGTAGTGCTTTCATGACGTGACAACGAAGCGGGAGGACTTTTCGACGTACCCGCTTCAACGGCGTTGAGCGTAACCTCGATGCCAAAGATTATCTTAGTCTCACGGCGGTGAGAATACGTCGAACAACGTATTCCGAGCGAAATCTTGGCGTGCGTCGGCAGCTCGACTGGTCTGTGTGAAGGCTCTCGTCTGCTGAAGACAGATGTTTACAAGTGAACGATTCTTATACGGAAGGTTCCGGTCAGTCTCCTCTCGCTTATATTGCGAGCGTAGCGTGGATTCTTGTCTGTGTCCGGAACGCACTCCGATGTTTTGCTTATATCTCCGCTCGGAACTGCAGAATAAACTCGGAATCTGGAATCAGGTGCACGGACTCTGCTGAGAGGCTGCCGATCTAACATGAGCTATTCGTATCGCATGCTCGCCGTTTTTTCCTCCGTCATCGAGCAGATCTATGACGGTGACAAGACGGTCGGCCAGAAGCTTGCCTCGCCTGTGAACGGCAAACAGTCGTCTCTGGATCGGCTGGAAGACGTGCAGTTCCTCGAAGAACTCCTGAAAACTCATCCGCGAGTTTCCGCCCCCTCCGAGACACAGACTTTGGCAACCGAAGTTCCATCCAAGAAATTTCCAGCGGACGATTTCGGGCGCCTCAAAGGCGCTGGTCTGACAGCGAGAGAATGCGAGATCTTGTTCTGGATCTCAGAGGGCAAACACGACGCGGAAATCGCGCTCGTTGCCCACTGCGCCCCTCGGACGGTGGGGAAACACATCGAGAATATCCTCGCGAAGCTTCACGCCGAAACCCGCCTTGCGGCTGCACACACCGCGCTGGCGTGGCTGAAGCAAAATCGCTGACCGATCGCGGCGAGTTTCCGATGTTTACCCGAGACGACGCCCGCTGGTTATCGGATGCCGCCCGTGTGCTCTATGCGGCCCGGTCAGTCGACGGCTTGGCAGGGGCGGCGATGGAGGTCCTGGATTGGAAGTTCCGTCTCCATTCGTTCGCGTGCGAGGAACTCGGATACCGCGCATCTACGTATCGAGCGCACAGGCTGCGTTGCGCTACACCGCCACCCCCTGATCACACGGCGCACTTTCACGACTTCCCCATGCTATGGGTCGTAGGTGCCAGGCAACCACCGCCTGTCATTCACCTGCGCGGAGACGTTGCCAGCTCGGTCTGGGAAAAAACGGATCACTTCAATGGCCTCGCCCGACCGATGGGTTGGAACGACCACATCGTCCTCGTCGCGCAATCGCACCCGACGTTTGTGGAGGTCGGCCTGCATCGCGATGTGAACTTCACCGCACGCGAGCATAAGATGGTTTCACTACTACAGCCCCATCTGGCGGCCGCGTGGGCCCGTGTTCAGCCAGAGAGCGTGGAATCTGCGCAGTCACTTAGTCCTTACATCTACCTCTCGCCGAAGCTGCACCCAATACATGTCAGCGACGCGCAGACTCGACTTATCAGCCGCTATTTTCCGCACTGGCGCGAAAGAAGCAGGCTTCCGACGGAACTCCAAACTTGGATTGCCGGCTGCGCAGCCGGACTGCGTGAACACCCGCCGCCCCAGCCCCTTCGCGCGTTCGCGGCCGAATCATCGGCGGGCCGTTTGCTGATCCGCTACTTCCCCGGTCCGAATGCAATGGGCGAACTCCGCATCCAAGAAATCCCGGCAAACCCCAACTTCCTTCGCTTAAGGGCTGGCGGATTGACGACCCGTGAATGTGAAGTCCTGCACTGGATTGCCCAAGGCAAGCGCAATTCCGAGATCGCCCAGATCATCGGTGTCGCCACCTCCACGATCAACAAGCACGTCGAAAATGTGCTGTCGAAACTGAGTTCGAAAACCCGCGGGGCAGCGGTCAGCGCCGCCCGACGTTGGATTGAGACCGGGGCGTAGACGTGGTCCCCACTTTCACTCGCGAAAACGCGAGTTGAGTCGTCGCAACGCGCTGCGCCGCTCGTTGGAGACCATAACTACGGCGCTACCGTCTGTGACCGGGGCAGCGGTTTCCAGTCGGTGTAACCTCCGATGGCAATGTTGAGGAAGGTTTGTTCGGCGAGATCGTAAACAGCGACGGAGGCGCCGCGAACCAACAGCTTCTTGTCGTCGGGAAAGAAACATGGGAGGTCGAAGGTGCCTTGCGCAGCATCCGGCGCCAATTGATCGAGGGTGCCCGCCGCCACATTCCAGCAGGCCGGGTACACAGCCGCGGAAGCGACTGGCTTCGTGTTGACGAAGCTCGTCTTCGAAACGGCGACAAACACGACGCGTTCGGTACTCCGTGCGCTGTGAATCTGTCCCGTAATGAAGAAATCCCGTTGGCGCGTATCGAGCGAATGGATCACGGACGTGATCACTTCGGTGCCCGGTGCAGTCGGGTTTACTCCCATCACAACCAGCTCCGATTCTTCATCGATACCGTCGTAGCCCAAATGAATCGCGAGCTTGTACGTGGACGCGCCATGAAGCCAGGCAACGCCACGACCCGGACGCGGCCCTCATAGATCTCCGGAGCGCGCGCGAGCGCGGTGGCCTACGTCGGAACTCAACCCGCCCTGCCGTGTAGCTGGTTCCAGAGAGGCTGGGGCGCGTTGAGTTTCGACTTTCGCATCTTTTATCGCGGTCTTGCGACTAGCCAAGAGCCGCTTTGCATGTTCGTCGTGTCCTAATGCCCCGGATGTTCAATTTCCCTCACCCCGTTCTTACGCCCGCTTCCTTCCATGCGGTCCGCTCAGTCACAGGGACAACGCAGGCATGAGCGAAGAAGTCGCCAAACCGGCCGATGAGGCAGCCCGTCGTCGGAACAAGCATCTGACCCGAGGAATCGTATTCGGCATCGCGGCCGCTGCGATCGGCGCGGCGGTGTTTCAAATGGAGAAGCGCTCGGAGATTTCGATCGTCGTGCAAGGTCGGGACCTCGCGACCACGAAAGGCTGTTTCGCGTGTCACGGGACCGGAGACGCAGACCCGCGCGGGAATCTCCGCAAAACCTCCGACGGCATTTGGAAGGCGAAAGCGATTCCGACTTTTTGGGAAAACGGCATCGATAAATCCGACGTGCTCGTCGACTGGATTACTCACGGTGTTCCCGCTGAAGAAGCGGAGAACCACAAACGGCTGTTCATTCAGATGCCGGCCTACGAGACGTTCATGACGCCGGCCGAAATCCAATTCGTGTCCGCCTGGATTCTAAGCGAAGCCATTCACCTCACTCAAAATGCCACATCGCCCGATCCTGCGGCGACGCCAACGCTGTCGCCCGAGCAGGTGCGCCAGTTGAAGCCTGACGAGTTGCTCGTCATGGGCGATCATCTTTCCCGCAAGCACGGCTGCTACCAGTGCCACGGTGAACTGGGCCAAGGTGGACGGTCCAATCCCGCCTCCTTCAAGAACACGATTCCCGGGTTTTTCGGCCGAGACTTTCGGGAGCTGACGAACCGCGGGGACCGGGCCGACGTGCTGCATTGGATCGAAGAAGGCCGGGGGCGCTCAATTGAAACCGGGCCCCTCGGGTTTCTGGCGAAACGCTACCTCGACTCACAGGCGATCCCCATGCCGGCGTACCGCGACCAACTTACGGCGACCGAAAAGAGCATCCTGACCGAATACCTGCTGCTCTTGAACAAGAAAGGTCCGCTGACTGCCGTTGAACTTGAGCAGTTCCTGAAGGTCTTGACGGATGACTCTGCCGCAAAATCCTAACTCTTTCCCAATGAAATCAAAAACGCTTCCCCTCTTTGTCGCCCCCGCGCTGGCCATTCTGTTGCTCACCCCGACGCTCTCTTTCGCCGCGAGCAAGTCCGACGCGTTGTTTCCGATGCCGGAAAACGTGCGGCATATCTTGGATCAACGCTGCGTGATGTGTCACGGCGAGGTTTTTAACGGAAAGGCGGAGATCCGGGAGGATCTGAACCTAAGCAACGAAGCAGCCATCAAGGAGACGTTGTCGGAAGCCGGTCGGCTCAAGGAAGTGATCGAAAAGAACGAGATGCCGAAGAAGGCCAAGCTCTCCTTCCGTCTCCGCAAGGATCCGAAAATGAAGGAGCGTCTCGAGACGATCAAAGCCGAGTACGACAAGAACGCGGAAAAGGAAGTACTGATGGCGTGGATGAAAGACATCGTCGCCACGAAAACGCCGGACAAGAAAGAGAAGAAAGAAAAGTCGGAGTAAGCGCGGAATTAAGCGCAAAGACGCGAAGCCGCAAAGGGCGGAAGAAGGCTGGCGTAGCTGGGCTGCGGTGAACGCTGCGGACAATGATCCACCTGGCGTGTTCGAGAGCTCGCCTACGCTGCTGACAATCAGCAACGGAGGCCGAATGCGGCGCGCTCTGCGTGACTCTGGCTTAGACGTCCGTCAGCCGAGCCGTCGAATCGCCGAAGCGCTCGAGCTTGGTGACGCCGACCTGGTCGGCGAGACTGAGGAAGAGGTTGCTCACCGGTTTGCCGCCGTGCTGCACGTAACGACCGCCGGTCAAGAGACCACCGCCTCCGCCTGCCAATACGAGTGGGAGATTCTCGTGCGTGTGCCGGTTACCGTCGGCGTTGCCGCTGCCGTACAGAATGCGGGTGTTATGCAGCAGTGAATTGCCATCGATATCCGGCGTGGCTTCGAGCTTCTGCAGGAACCGCGCAAACTGAGTGACATACCACTTGTCGATCGTCGCGACCTTGGCGACGCGCTCGGCGTTGTTCTGGTGATGCGACAAATCGTGGTGGCCTTCCGTGATGCCGATCTCACTGAACGACCGGTTATCACCGTCGTGACCCATGATCATGGTAGCGATGCGCGTGGAGTCCGTTTGAAACGCCAGCGCCATCATGTCGTACATCACCTCGACGTACTCGACCTGCGTCGCGGGAATGCCGGAAGGCGTGGACACGTCCGGATCAACGTTGGGACCAAATCCCTCCGCTTTCTGGATACGACGCTCAATATCACGGACGCCGGTCAGGTACTGATCCATCTTCGCCCGATCATTTACATCGAGGCTGCGGGTCATGCGTCGTGCGTCTTCGACCACAAAATCCAAGACGGATTTACGAGTGGCCATGCGCCGCTGGGCGTTCAACGCGCGTTCGCCGTGGGAGCCAGAGCCGAACAAGCGTTCGAACATCAGCCGCGGATTCGCCTCCGGGGTCATGGGCGTGGTCGGGTTCTTCCACGAAACATTGTACACGTACGAGCAGGCGTATCCGGAATCACACCCGGCCGACCGACGATTCGCGTCGCAGGTCATTTCCAAGGACGGAAAACGGGTAAGGTGCCCGATTTCGTTGGCCATCACCTGGTCGATGGAGATGCCCGCCCGCACATCGGTCGCGCTTTTATTAATCCGCACACCGGTCAGAAAGACACTGTTACCGCGGGCATGATCTCCGCCGCCGTCAGGTCCGGCGTTCGCGTTACGATGATCGAGCCCGCCCAAAACCTGGATATGCTTCCGCACCGCGTTCAGCGGCTGCATCGTCGCGTTCAAGGTGAAATCGGTGAGACCACCCTCGGGCCACCACTGACCTGGAATCGCGCCGTTGGGGAAGTACACGAAGCCTGTGCGCAACGGGGCGCCGGTCGCCGTGGTCGCCAGCTTGGGCCCGGCGCTGGCAGTTGCACCGGCCAGTCGCGAGGGAATGAGCGAACCGAGCGCGGGTAATGCGACGCAGGCTCCGAGTCCGCGGAGAAAGTTGCGACGGTTCATCTTGGACATTTCGGCAAAGGATTCAGGGGATGTATTCATGATCAACGGGCGTTTTGACTGACTCGGTGAGCGGCTTCGGCTTGGGTGGCGTCATCGATGGCGTGGAGAGAGGCCTCCTGCCGTCGTTGTTGGAAAGGAGCGGATTCGATAATGCCTTTGATGAGAGCGGCCGGGCTTCCATTGGTGGCATTGAGACGGGCAACCAGCTGCTCGACTGTATCCGTATCGTAATACTCGACGCCACGGCCGAGGGCGTAAGTCAGCAGCTTTTCAGTGAACGCGTGATAGAAATCCTGCCGGTGCTCGGTCGCAAGAATGTGTTTCAGTTCACGGATGTTCGAGAATTTTTCACCCGTGATGAGCTTGCCCGCGGGATCGATCGGCTGACCGAGTTCGGAATCACGCCACTTGCCCATCGCGTTGAAATTCTCCAAGGCGAGACCGAGTGGATCCATGCGGCTGTGACACGACGCACACATCTTGTTCGTGGCATGCAACGCCATCGTCTCGCGCAGACTCATCTTCAGGAGTTTCTCCGGACTTGCCGCATCTTCCAACGCTGGGATGTTCGGGGGCGGTGGTGCGGGCGGCGTGCCGAGAATCGAGTCGAGAATGAAAACACCACGCTTCACTGGAGACGTTCGCGTGGGATTCGATGTGACGGTCAGCACCGTGCCCTGGGTCAACACGCCTCCGCGCGGACTTTCTGGCGGGAGCTCCACCTTGCGCATCTGCTTCCCTTTGACGCCTTCAATTCCGTAGTGCTTCGCCAGCGTCTCATTGAGGAACGTGTAATTGCTTTCGACGAGTTCGACAATGCTGCGGTCGTCCTGGATGACATGTCCGAAGTAGAGCTCCGTTTCCTTCTGCATCGCGTCGCGCAAGGAGTCGTTGAGATCGGGCTTCGGGGTGCGTCGGAAGGCGAAGAACGCCTTGCGAGCTTCGACGAATGCCGCGGTTTGTTCCGGAGTTCGATTGGCCTCTGGGATCGGAACGATGGTGCGGAAGACTTCGCGCGCGCTATCAAGCGCAGGATTCGGATTTTCGCGCAGGAAGATATCGAGTGAGTTGATCGGGATCGATGCGATGTCTCGAGCCTGCAACCACTGCCCGGAGAAATTGCGCACGAACTCGGTGCTCTTGGGATCCTTCAACATGCGGTCGATCTGCGCCGAGAGGTTCGCGCGCAACTGATGCTTGGCCGCGAGTTCAAACAACGCGTCGTCCGGCATGGAGGACCAAAGGAAGTACGACATGCGCGAAGCCAGCGCATACTCGTCCACAAACGGGTGATCCTGTCCGGGCTTCAGCGGCTCGCTGTTCTCTTCACGGAAAATGAAGCGTGGGGAGGCAAGAATCGCGACCATCGCTTGAGCGACGCCGCTTTCAAACGTGCTGCCACTTTCCGAACTCACGCGCATCGCGATATCGGCGAGCCGATCGACGGTGGCTGGATCAGCGGGACGGCGAAACGCCTTCGAAGCGAAACGACCGAGCACTTCCTTCGCAAAGGCCTTCCGCTTTGACGCAGATTTTGGCACGTCGCCCGGAAAGTAGCGCGCGTAGTCTTTCGGTTTAACCCAGTGTTTCTCGTCAAGCGGTCCACGCACCACAACGTCTTTAAGCCGAAGGCGGAGCAGCCGCAGTTGAGGCCGATCGGGTCCAATGGGTTCGACCTGCAACGAAAGTTCGTGCGGGCCCGTTTGCCAGTCGCGGTCGAGCGTGAACGTGAACGCCCGGTCACCCTCGCGTACAAATTCCTGCTGCACCAGCGTCTCGCCATCGGCGACAATCGACAGCTTGCAGCGATTGTAGTCGAACTGGTCATCGACGTACTTCTCCACGACGCGAAGATTCACCACCAACTGGTATTTGCCGGGGTTCGCAGCCTCAATCTTCGCGGCGACGGTCGCCGGAGTATAATAGGAGAGATCCAGATTGCGTCCTTCGACGACCGGCTTCGGCCTCAACATCGGTTTGGGCGCGGACGGACCGGCTTTGGCGGGCTCAACTTTCGGGGCTGACTCGGCATCGGGTATGACTTCAACCGCTTCCGCCGGTTGCGCGGTGACGGCAAAGTCGCTGCCAGCAATGGAGCGTTCCGCGACGACCCGCGATTGAGTGGGGACAGCTTTGGTCACGATCGTCTGCGCAGCATCCAGATATTTCTCCATGAGCATCGGAGAAATGGTCAGTACATCGCCGATGTTATCGAAGCCGTGGCCGGTGTCGTCGGCCGGAAATTCCACCTGCGTGTCGTAATCGACGCCGGTCAACTCGCGAATCGTGTTGCGATATTCGGCGCGATTCAGCCGTCGGACGGTGACGCGGCCGGGGTCGGGCTTGTTCGGATCGAGACCAAACGCCTGCCGTTTGATCCAGGTAAGCAGCTTCTCCACCTCTTCCGGCGGCGGCTGATCCTTGTTGGCCGGCGGCATGATGTGCGACCGCACATTTTTAAGCGCCCTCAGCCATAATTTGTGATCCCGCAGTTCTGCCGCGGTTTCGAATCCGTCGAGCTTTACCCCGCCCTTTTCGGTGCCGTTGCCGTGGCAATCATAACAGTATTCGTCCAATAGCGGCTGAACGTCGCGCTCGAAGCTTTCGACAATTTTATCAGCGGCAAAAGCGAACGTGGATAAAGCGCTCGTCACCACCGTCAAAGCGACGAATCGGCAAAGCGTCCGTGCGTTGGAAAAATGGAAGAGGGCCAGGGTGGATGGGGAACAAACCGACATGATCAGTGCTGACAGCTAATTAAGATGAATCCGCGATCGACAGGAGGCAAATGGCAGATGCGCGAGTTGTTGGAAAACCTGAAGGCGGAGGAGGCAGGGTTGGGTTCTATGGTGTAGGTCCAGAAGGACGAAACTCCCGCTTAAAAGATGCACGGCGAAATGGGGCGAAGAAAATCGTAAAGCCCACCGGTTGGCGAGCAGCCGCTCCTTCTTTTGACGTGCGCTGGTCCTCCGCTCGTTGCATGATCGGCCATGAAATCACGTCGCGAGATCGTCGAAAACTGGCTACCGCGCTATACCGGAGTTCCGCTGAACGAGTTCGGCGACTACATCCTGCTCACCAACTTCAGTCAGTATGTGAAGCTGTTCGCGAAATGGCATCGCGTGCCGGTGAAGGGGCGCGACAAACCGATGCCGAGTGCAACGGCCGGAAAAATCACGATCATCAACTTCGGTATGGGCAGCGCCACGGCCGCGACCGTGATGGATCTGTTGAGCGCGATCAAACCGAAGGCCGTTCTTTTCCTGGGGAAATGCGGTGGCGTAAAACACCGCGCCGAGGTCGGCGGATTCATTTTGCCGATCGCAGCCATTCGCGGAGAAGGCGCCAGCAACGATTACTTCCCACCCGAGGTCCCGGCGTTGCCCGCATTTGCGCTGCAAAAGGCCATCTCAACCACGATCCGTGAACACGCCCGGGATTATTGGACCGGCACCATCTACACGACTAACCGTCGGGTGTGGGAGCACGATGAGGCATTCAAGAAATACCTGAAGCGGATCCACGTGATGGCGGTCGACATGGAAACCGCGACCATCTTCATGACCGGATTTTATAACGAAATCCCGACGGGCGCGCTGCTGCTGGTGTCGGATCAACCCATGACCCCTGACGGCGTCAAAACGGCCAGCAGTGATGTGGTCGTCGACCAGAAATACGTCAGCGATCACATTCGGATCGGCATCGACTCCTTGAAGCAACTGATCAACGGCGGATTGACGGTGAAGCACCTGAAATTCTGAGGCTGGAGCTTTCTCCAATCTCGGCGAGTAGCGCAGCAGTATGAGGTAGGGCGAGGCCTCCGGCCGAGCCGCGAGTTACCCCTTCGCCATCAGGGATTGAATCGGCTCGGCGGGGACGCCTCGCCCTACCTCGTGTCGGCGTGCTGCGCCACCATCATCGTGTTAGCACGACGCGCGCGCCACCTACGCTTCCACGTCGAACCAGAACGGCACGAACGTCTCGTGGCCGGCGAGGTTGACCTGAGCCCAGATAACGTAGCGCCCAGCTGCGGGAATCGTGATCTTGAAATTGAGCGTGGGCCGGGTGCGATCGGGCGCTTTGGAGAGATCAGCCTGCATGGGATGAAGGTGCGCAAACCCACTCCGCGCCTGATCGAAGGCGACGAGGTGAGCGTACGCATCCATCACTGGCTCCAACGGCACCAATGCCCCGTCGGATCGCGTGATGGTAAACGTCAGATCAACCGTCTGCTTCGCTCGCAGCGGCAGACTGGCGGGCGTAAGCGCGAACGTGTATCCTTCGTCTGATTTCGTGGGAGCAAGCGCAGGGACAACGGCCGAGACAGGTGCCGGTTCAACCCGGAGATCCGCGTTGGCGTACAACCCACGATTCGTTGCGGCCGGGGTGAAGTCGGCAAAAATTCGATACGCGCCACTCGCCTTGGGGGTAAAACGGAACGACCACGTGCCTTGCTCCTTCGTGGGCTCCGGATGCACGTGCTGGTAATCCGTGAGTGTCGGATCAGCAATCAGCAGGTGGAGGCGTCGCGTATGCACCACCAGCAAGTCCTGCGTTTCGATCGGCTTACCGCTCGCGGTTTTCAGCGTGACCGTCGCCTCGACGGGGGCGCCGGCTCTCGCGCTGGCGGCCGTGACTTTCATCGCCACTGGCGAAGCGACGGCCACAACCGGGATGAACTGCGGATTCAGTGGATCGCAAAACTCAATGGAGTTCTTCGCGTCCACCCGGAAATCCATGTGGCTCAGCGAAGTGCCGGTGGGAAGCCAGCGCAGGAGCGCAAAGATTGAAATTGCCGCAACGGTGATCGTTCCGATCTGCCGCCACTGACGCACTTGAAGCTCGGAATGGGTCGTTGTCGTCATCGACTGCGTTTGCACGCGCCAACACGCCTCACTTCTTCATCTTTGCAACGAACTCGGCCGGATCCCATCCGCTCCCATCCACGCGATGCGCGATCTGACCCTTTTCATTGATCAGCAGCGTCGTGAGCGTGTGTTTAAGCAGGTCGCCCTCGAATTCCGCGATCACACCAAACTGCACCAACAGGTCTTTGATCGCGTTTTCGGGACCGGTGAGGAACGAAAAATTCGAGGTGTCGATGCCGCGAGTGGCCGCATATTCCTTCAAGACTCCGGGCGTGTCGTAAGCCGGGTCGAGCGTAATGGACACAAGCTCGAGGTCCTTCACTCCGGCCTCACGCGCCTGCTTCTGCGTCGCCATCATCTTCATGGTCGAAGCCGGACACATGTTCGCGACGGGACAGCGCGAGAAAATGAAATTCAACATGATCTGCTTCCCCGTGAAGCGCGTGCTTTGAACCACTGCGCCGGTCTGGTCGTACAACGCGAAATCGGGAATCTTCTCGCCGATCTCGCGATACGCACCTTTGCCGCGGGTCAGGGTGTCCTGTCGCAACGCGTTCGCCTGAGTCGTAACGGCGGTTTCGGTTGCGGTGTCCGCGGGCCAGATCTGCTGAAGGTGCCAGTCGCCCTTGTCCGCGGGGACCAATTGCGCCCGTATGTGTTGTCCGGGTTTCGCCACGGCCGCGTCACCTTTGGAAACGATGAACTCCATCGTCATCGCGGGCATCAGCCCCTGAATCTCATCGTGGCGCACGACCAAAACGTTCCGCGTCGCATCGACCGAGATCACCTCGCCGGTGAGCGCGTACGTCTTAGCCGATGCGGTCTTCGCGGCGGTTTCCGCACGCGAACATCCTGCGAGGGCGAAACCGCCGACCAACACGGTTAACGCGGAACCGGTGGCAAACCGCAGGAGCGAAGCGAATGGTCTGGCGGTTTTTCGGTACGCTCGCTCACCACCGTTATTAGATTCCATACCACTACGGATTCGCTGGAGGAAAAAATTGTCAAAGGGTTTGCGGCGAAGAGCAACGGGCCTTCTGCTCGCGAACTCCACTGCTCATGAGTGTCGCTTCGAATCTCCAGCGTACCAACAACTACAAACCCGCACTCGCGTGGTTTGCAGCGTTTGGGACTTTTTGGGTGTTTGTTCTCGTGATCCTTGGTGCTTTCACCACGAGCATCGGCGCGGGCATGGCCTTCGCCGATTGGCCGCTTTCCAACGGGTCCCTCAATCCCGCCGGATGGATGGACAACCTCGCGATGTTCGCCGAGCACTCGCACCGGCTGAGCGCAATTGTCATGGGATCGCTGACGATTGTACTCGCGGTCTGGCTGTACCGGACTGAAGCGCGTGGCTGGCTGCGGCGACTCGCGTATTTCGCAGTCGGGCTCGTGATTTCCCAAGGTATTGTGGGCGGGCTTCGCGTGCTCCTGGACAAGCTGCATGTCGCGGTCGTGGATACGAGCGTGGGGCGGCTGTTCGCGATGCTGCACGCGTGCCTCGCGCAACTTTTCGTCTGCACCTTGATCGCGATCGCGGTAGCTTGCAGCCGCAGCTGGATCCACGGAAAGACGACGGTGAGTGATAGCGTGAGACGCGCCGGAGTGATCTGCTGCGGACTACTTTTCGTACAACTCGCGATTGCCGCCATCATGCGCCACAGCTTTGCCGGACTTGCGATTCCCACGTTCCCGTATTCGACCCCGGAAGGCGGTTTGCTGCCGCAGAGTTGGGACTTTCGGGTGGGCATTAATTTCGCGCATCGGGCCATGGCGGCGGTTTTGGCCGTGGCCTTGATCTGGTTCGCGTTTCGCCTGCGCGCCGATCGCGGCGCTTCGATCGGGCTGCGCATGGGCGCCTCGGCGCTCGTCAGCCTCATCGCCGTTCAGATCATGCTCGGCGCGCAAATCATTTGGACCCATCGGTCGGCTGCGATGACCACGGGCCACGTGGCCGTCGGTGCCCTGACGCTCGCTGTCACGTTCTGGCTTACATGGATCTCTTCGCGGGACCAGGTGGAGCGAAAGTATGCCCATGAGTGACATCGAAGCTCCGCGGGCGCGCTTTTCAGATTACCTCGAGCTGACCAAACCTCGATTAAGTCTACTATCCGTATTGACGGCGCTGGTGGGTTATCTAGCGGCGCGTCCGCCGAGTGATGGCGGGAAACTGTTCTTCGTTCTCCTGGGAACGTCGTTGGCCGCAGCGGGAGTCGCCGCGCTCAATCAGTGGCTGGAGTTCGACACGGATGCGCAGATGAAGCGGACGGCGGACCGACCCATCCCTGCGGGCAAAATCCCGACAGGTTCGGCGTTCATCTTGGGTGTGATCATGTGCATCCTCGCGTTGTTTCTCCTCTTCGCGAAAGTGAACCCATTGGCGGCGTTGTTCACGTTGCTGACGATTTTCTCCTACCTCGGCTGGTACACGCCGGCGAAGCGCCGGTCCCGTTGGAGCACAGAAATTGGGGCGATTGCCGGCGCGTTTCCGCCCTTGATTGGGTGGGCTGCGGGTGAAGGCCGGGTGTCCGCGCTCGGGTGGATTCTATTCGGAATTTTGTTCTTCTGGCAGATCCCGCATTTCATGGCGATCGCATGGACGTACCGACGCGACTACTCGGCGGTTCATTTCCCGATGTTGCCCGTGCGCGATGAATCGGGACGGCAGGTCGCGGCGTGGTCGCTCATCAACACATTCGCGCTGGTCGTTGTCAGTGTCCTGCCAGTGGTGCTCGGGCTTGCTACCTATTACTATTTGGCGGCGGCAATCATCGGTGGAGCATGGTTTCTGGCGCGCGCGCTCATCTTCCTCCGACCGGGCACGCGGGACGTGGCGGCACGCAAACTGTTCTTCACGTCGATCGCCTATTTGCCGCTGGTTCTCTGCGCCTTGGTCGCGGATCGGATGCTGACGACTCCATGACCGTCCACGACATACCCGCGATCAACGCGACGCTGAACAGTATCGCGACGGTGCTCATTTCGACCGGTTTTATCTTAATAAAAACCGGCCGGGTGGCGGCACATCGCAAAGTCATGATGACCGCGATGGTCGTCTCAGCCGTGTTTCTGGTGGGCTACGTCACGCACAAGGTTCTGATTCGGGGAGTCCACACGCCATTCGGCGGCATCGGCGCGATTCGCACCGTGTATTATACGATGCTGATCTCGCACATCATTCTGGCGATCAGCATCGCTTACCTCGTGCCGCGCACATTCCTCCTGGCGATTCGCGGCGAGATCGATCGCCATCGCGCGTGGGCGCGCTGGACCTTCCCCATTTGGTTCTATGTGAGCATCACGGGGGTCCTGGTCTATTTTTTCCTCTATCAGTGGTGGCCGGCGACGACATAGCTGTCAGCAGCCGCGAGCGGGTCTGAACGCAACTGAAGCGGTTCTCAGTCCTTTCCGACACCTGGCTCCTACGCGTACAAATCGCGGGTGCCTCTGATCGAGAGGGGAGACCAGTCCGTTGCACACCCCACCCTCGTGGGCACAAAAAAGCCGGGCATCACGCCCGGCTTCGAGAGACTCAAGCTTTCGCGGAGCCGTCTTTAAGGGACTGACTTACTTAACCGTCAGCACGCCCTTCATGCCCACTTGGTAGTGCGCAGGGAAGGTGCAGAGGAACGGGTAGTCGCCGGGAGCATCGGGCGCCTTGAACGTCACTTCATCCGACTTGCGGGGTCCGAGCAAAGCCGTGTGGGCCACGATCTGATCCTTCATGCCTTCTGGGATGTAATCCGTCGCTTTGGCGGCGACTGCAGCGGCGTCAAAGGCGGCAGCATCGGTGCCCATCTTCAACAAGACCCAGTTATGGCCCATGATTTCCTTGGGCTGCGTTCCGACGTTGGTCAGAACAATTTTGATCTCTTCGCCCGGTTTAGCTTCGATCGAGGCGAGGCTGAATTTCATGTTATCGCCCGCGGTGATCTCGATGGTGCGGGGACCGGCTTTGGCGGCAGGCGCTGCTGCGGTGGGGGAGCCAGAGGACGCTGCGGTGGAGCTGGTCGCATCTTTCTGGCCGCAACCGGCGGAAAGGAACGCGATGAGCGCGGACGCAAGGAGTAAGCGGAGGTTCATAAACGCTAATTACCCACAGGCCCGAAGTGAGCGCAATCGCCAAGAGCAGAAACCCGCGCAGCTAATGCAAAATACAGCGGTATTAATAGGTGAACCTTCGGATCGCCAATAGAGCGCAAAGTCTCATGGAATATGGCTTGAAATGCGGAAACCTTCGCGGACTCTCTTGAGCGGTCCGCGTCCGCCGCCCGACTCCTCTTCTTCACGACTGCACACATGCGTTTGTCTTCTCTTTTCACCACCTCGCCTGCGCGAACTGTCCTCGCTCATTGGAGCCGCGCTACCTTGGCCCTTGTTGGCTTGAGCCTGCTCGCCGGCTGCGATTACCGGTTTTGGAAAATGGACGGGCCGCAGTCGACCATCGATGTCGCCGGCCCGGTGGCGAAAAACCAGTTGGAGATCTTTTACGTCACGTGCGTCGTGACGTTCGTCATTTTCATTCTCGTCGCCGCGGTGCTCGCGTATGCCACGTTCAAGTTCCGGGCTCGCACCGAGGCGGAAGAACACGCCGAACCACCGCCACAAGGTCACGGCAACCCGCTGATTGAGCTCGGTCTGATCGGTGCGTCCGTGCTCGCGCTGGTGATCATCGCGATTCCCACCTTACGTGGCATTTGGTACACTCACGATGTCCCGGCGGCGGAAAAGGAAAACGCGTACACAGTGAATGCGGTCGGCTACCAATGGTGGTTCCGCTTCGAGTACCCGAACGAGCAGATTAAAGATGTTGGACCGCTGGTCGCATCGAACGAGTTGGTGATTCCCGCCGGTCGTCCGGTGCACGTCAACCTGCGCGGCATGGATGTGATCCACAGCTTTTGGGTTCCGCGCCTGGCCGGCAAAGTGGACATGATCCCCAACCGGGCGAACTTCCTGTGGCTCAAGGCTGATCAACCCGGTTATTTCTGGGGCCAGTGTGCGGAGTTCTGCGGTGACTCTCATGCCGTCATGCGCTTTCGCGTGATCGCCCTGGGGCCAAAAGATTTCAACGACTGGTTGGAGCAACAGTCATCCGGTGCCCGCACGGTCGCGCCGGTGGCGGCCGCGGAAAAGGCCACGGCCCAATTCGCGTCACTGCGAACGGATTGGAAGCGCAACGAACCCGGCTACACCGAGAAATACGACTTGAATCCCTTGGAAGCGTGGAAAGAAAAGCAATTCCCGGACAAGGGCGAGAATGCCGCGCTCATCGCGCAAGGTCGCGAGCTCTTCAAGTCGAAGACCTGCTTCACCTGTCACGTGGTTCGCGGTCACATGGTCGGCGGCAGCGCCGCGTATCCGGACTTAACTCACGTGGGCTCGCGCTCCACGATTGCCGCGGGATTGTTGGAAAACAACGACGAGCAACTCACGCGTTGGCTGCTGCACCCGAACGAGGTCAAGCCGGGCAACCGGATGTGGACGGAGGGTTACGTTAAGAACAATATCAAGCTCAACACCGAAGAGGTTTCCGCCCTCGTGGCTTATCTTCACAGCTTGAAGTGACGCAGCGCGTCGTCAGCTGAGCGGTCCTTTTCAATCCCCCAATCTACTCGTTTCTCATGGATGCCACGGTCAAGTCCCACTTTATTTCAGAGCAGCCTAAAGCGCCTGCGAAGCCGCTCGTGCTTTGGCGGCCGACGGCGAAGACCGGTTTCGTCAGCTGGCTGACCACCGTCGATCACAAGAAGATCGGGTTCCTCTATGGAATGTTCGCGCTGTTCTTCTTCCTGGTCGGTGGCGCCGAAGCGCTCCTGATCCGACTTCAGTTAATGGTGCCGAACAACACCGTGCTGACCGCCGCGCAGTACAGCACGATGTTCACGATGCACGGGACGACGATGATCTTTCTCGCCGTCATGCCGCTCGGTGCCGCGTTCTTCAACTTTGTTATGCCGCTGCAGATTGGCGCGCGTGACGTGGCGTTTCCGCGTTTGAACGCGTTCTCCCTTTGGACCTTTGTCGCCGGGGCGATCATCGTAAATATCGGTTGGTTCCTGCCGGATGGAGCGCCGAACGCCGGCTGGTTCGGTTACGCTCCCCTCACTTCGCGTAATTATATTCCCCAGCACTCAGTTGATTTCTGGGTGATGGGTCTGCAGCTGCTCGGCGTCGCCTCGATTGCGGCCGCCCTCAACTTCATCGTGACGATCATCAATATGCGGGCTCCCGGCATGACGATGATGCGATTGCCGGTTTTCACCTGGATGACGCTGATCACGTCGTTCCTCATCATTCTCTCTTTCCCCGCGATCACGATTGCTCTGGTCGAGCTGATGATGGACCGGAATTTCCACACGAACTTCTTCGAAGTTTCGAACGGCGGCATGCCGATTCTTTGGCAGCATTTGTTCTGGGTGTTCGGCCATCCTGAGGTGTACATCCTGATTCTACCGGCGATGGGCATCGTTTCGGAGATTCTCCCGACCTTCTCGCGCAAGCCTTTGTTTGGTTATCCCATCGTGGTGTTCTCGGGCGCGGCGATTGGCTTCCTGGGATTCGCGGTGTGGAGCCATCACATGTTCACGACGGGCATGGGCACGGTTGCGACCGCTGCCTTCGCGCTCGCGACGATGGCGATCGCCGTTCCAACCGGCGTTAAGATTTTCAACTGGATTGGCACGATCTGGGGCGGTCACTTGCAGATGCGGACCCCAATGATGTTCGCGCTCGGGTTCATCTGGATGTTCATGATCGGCGGATTCTCCGGCATCATGCACTCCGCCGCACCGGCCGATGCGCAGCAGCAAGACAGTTACTTCGTCGTCGCACATTTTCATTACGTGCTGATCGGCGGATCCATCTTCGCCTTGCTCGCCGGCATCCACTATTGGTTCCCACTCATCTTCGGCCGCAAGGTCAGCGAGTTCTGGGGCAAGTTGTCGTTCTGGGTCATCTTCGTTGGCTTCAACATCACGTTCTTTCCGATGCACTTTCTCGGACTCAACGGCATGCCGCGCCGCACGTTCACGTACGACGGGAACATGGGTTGGAACTCAGGCAATTTCATCGCCACGATCGGCGCGCTGATCCTTGGCGTCGGCATCGCGATCTACTTCGCGGTGATGATCTACACGTATTTCAAAGGCGAAAAAGTCGGACGTGATCCGTGGGATGGCCGCACCCTCGAGTGGTCGTTGCCGAATCCGCCGCCCGAGCACAATTACGCGGTGATTCCCACCGTGCATGCTCGCGACGCATTCTGGTACGAGAAGCATCACAAGGAAGAAATCGCCAAGGAGAATGCCGAACACTCCAAGGCAGAAGATGAACACGGTGGCATCCACATGCCTCACCAATCCATCTACCCTCTCGTCGCGAGTGTCGGTATTCTCATCGCGGCGTACGCCACCAGCGGAATGGACTCCAATCCTGAACCAGGCATCCACGCCAAGCTGGCCACCGCCATCATCGGCGGAGTGATCATGCTGGTCGGTGTGTTCCTGTGGTCCCTGGAAGGTGCGGACGGTTACCACCTCCACCTCGATAAGGACGGCAAACCAATCGAGGATAGCCACGCGCACCATTGAGTCTCGATCCACTGTTTTTGATTAACGTTCCCGCACGCCCAACTTCATGAGTAGCCACGCCGCTTCCGGCACAGTCGATCATCATCACGACGCCTCCACGGCGACCGGCATTCCGAACAAGAAGCTCCTCATGTGGGCGTTCCTGGCGTCGGATTGCATGTTCTTCGGAACACTGATCTCGACCCATCTGATCTATCGCCTGCATCCGCCGGCGGGAAATCCGGAGCCACGAGTGGTGTTCGACGTGCCACTGACGTCGTTCTCCACCTTCATTCTGCTGATGTCGTCGCTGATGATGGCGCTGGCCGTGAATGCGATTCAGAAAGGCAATCTGCGGAGCATGCGGTTTTCGCTGCTAACGACCGCGTTTTTCGGAGCGATCTTCCTGGGCTGTCAGGTGTGGGAATTCTGGCACTTCGTGCACGAGAAGCACATGACGATCACGAACAGCATTCTGGGAACGACCTTCTTTACGCTGACCGGCACCCATGGACTCCACGTTTTGATCGGAGTGATCTGGCTGATCTCGATGTACTTTTATTCCTTCACCGGACGCGTCGGCGAGAAGCAGGCCATTGATGTCGAATCGATGGGCCTCTACTGGCACTTCGTCGATATCGTGTGGATCGTAATCTTCACGGCAGTTTACTTGCTCGAATATCTCTGATCTGCGCGGTCGCTATTCGTTTCCACCTTCCCGTTTTCCCATGAGCTCTCCTTCCGCCACCGCCACACCTGACGCGCACGGCCACGCCGACGACAATAAATTCTGGGCCTACGTGCAGATCGCTATGCTGCTCGCGGTCATCACGGGCGTTGAGATCGTCGCGATCGGACTGCCGTTCAACAAGGTTCTGCTCATCACAGCGCTGATCGTGCTCTCGATCGTGAAGTTCCTCTTCGTTATTTTCTACTTCATGCATCTGCGGTGGGACAAAGTGTTCTGCACGATCTTGTTTTTCATCGGGCTGATCCTGGCCGGTGGTACGATGTGGGCCCTGCTGACCATCTTCGCGTTCGAGGACAGCAGGCCGCTGACGGCCGTGACCGCTGACGTTCCTGCGGAACACTCCACGCGCTGAGTCGGTTCCCAGTTCCTTTTCCCAACGGCGGCCTTCGTGCCGCCGTTTTCTTTTTCCGTCACTCGTAACGCGGTGAAGCGGACGAAGACGGCAATGGCTTGAATAGCGTCAGGTGCTGGCTGCATGCTTCACGTTCGTTTCCGAATGGATCCTCTGAACGCTTCCTCTCCTCTCGGCCGCCAACGGATGCCGACCAACGCCAAGGCAGGAGCATTTCTCGTGGCGTTCGCCTGCGCCGCACTGTTCGCCGTGTTCACGCGGCACGCGTGGGAAGATTATTACATCACGTATCGAGCGAGCAAGCACCTGGCGACGGGTCAGGGACTCGTCTTCAACGTGGGCGATCGGTTACATACCTTCACGTCGCCCATCGGCGTCTTGCTGCCGGCACTCGCGAGCCTCTTCACGCTGAATCGATCGGACGACGGAGCCTTATGGATCTTCCGGCTCATGAGCTGCGTCGCATTCGGAGGAGCCGCGGTGCTTCTCTTCGCGAGCTTGCGTCGCTCCGCCACGACGTCGGTCGCCGCGGCACTGCTCGGCGTTGCCTTCCTTTGCACGGACGCCAAGAGCGTGGATTTCAGCATCAACGGCATGGAGACCGGCTTCATGCTGCTCTTCCTCGCCTACGCCATTTGGGCACAACTCGCGCCCCTCTCCGGTCGGCGCTGGGTTCATCTGGGCGTCGCGTGGGGTGGTCTGATGTGGACGCGACCGGACAGCTTCATCTACATCGGGCTGCTCGCTGGCGGAGCCTGGATTTTCAACGACGCCGCGCGCTCAGGTCTAAACCGAAAACAATGGTTGGCTGAATTCGGGAAAGCGGGGCTGCTCTGCGCCGCACTCTACCTTCCGTGGTTTATCACGGCGTGGGTGTATTATGGATCGCCGGTGCCGCACACGATTGTAGCGAAAGCTTCCATATCGTCCGTCACGTGGAGCGCGAGCTCGCTCCTCACTACGTTGGTCAAGATGCCGAAGCTGATCTGGCAGGGCGCGTCCACGATCGATGCGGCGTTTCTGCCCACTTATTACGTCGCCGGCGGGTGGCCTCAGGCCGCGATTCTGAGCGCCCGTCTGATCGGAGCGGTGACCGCGTGCCTTTGGTTTCTCCCTTACGTTCGGGCGGAGATACGCGCGGCGTCTCTCGCGTTTCTAGGTGCTCACGTTTACCTCACATTTTTTCCGTACTTCCCCTTCCCGTGGTACCTGCCACCCACGGCCCTGCTCGCGTTTTTCGCTTGGGCTGCTCTAGCCGGGCAATTCCTGGATGCGCGCAGCACGAAACCATCTGCGATTCGGACTGCGGCCGTTGCGCTGCTCGCTCTTGTGGCGGTGGCACAGCTCGGCGTGCAGACTTGGTTGATCGCCGCATCGGCGCAGCAAATGGCGGCATTGCAGGCGCACATTGACTCGGGAAATCGCCGCCCCATCGGTGAGTGGCTGGCGCACCATGCGGAAACGGGTGACCGTGTGTTCCTGGAGCCACTCGGCTATATTGGATATTTTTCCGGCCTGAAGACGTATGACTGGCCCGGCTTATCGTCGCGCGAAGTGGTCGAAGCACATGCCAAAGTCGGCGCACAGTGGGCCCGCATCGTGGAATACCTCGGTCCCGACTGGCTCGTGCTGCGGCCTCGCGAAGTTGAAGAAATGCAGCGCGATATGCCGCACCTGCTGACCGGCATCTACGAAAAAGTCCGCGACTTTGACGTTCTTGGGCAAGTGGAGAAGCTTTCCGTCCGTGGTCGGCGACTTCTCGAAATGGACGCGATCTTCACGGTCTACCATCGCAAGAATCAGATGAAATTCCCAACCGACATGGGCGATATCCAATCGCGCTATCCCGGTTCAACCACGCCCATCCTGATTGATAACGTATCCGTTCGTTTGGTGCACGCGCCCGGATCGGTAACGCTCGCGGTGCCGGCGGGAGCGCAGCACGTTCGGGTGCCTTACGCCTTTCGCCCGGGTGCAGCAGAGGGAGACCCAGTCACGGACGGAGCCGCATTCCAGGTGGTCTGGGTGGAGGGCGATCGCCAGGAGGTTCTGCTTTATCGCGAACTCGACCCGGTGCGTCGGGCGTCGGATCGAGCCGTTTTCACGTTTGATGGCCCTCTGCCCCACAGCACGTCCGGTCGCGCGCAGCTGATCCTCCGTTCCATTCCGGGAAAGACCGACACGAAAGACTGGACTTGCTGGGGTCGCCCGGAATTTCGATGAGCCTCCCACGCGCCGTCTGCAGCGTGATCTGCGCACCCGAGCTGGCGGCACAATCCGCGGCAGGGTTTGACGAAACGCCACCGGGGCGGACGGTGAGATCCATGGTGGCCATAAGTAGCGGCTTGATTTTTCGATGATCGACTGGCGGCACTGGCATAATGAACCGTATCTGGTGGGCGGACTCGTGCTGCTTGGCTGGCTCTGGGCGATTTGTGCCGGGCCGCTGCGCAGCCGGTTCGCGCCGGACGCATCATTTCCGCGGGGGCATGCCTGGCGGTTCTATTCTGCGCTGGTGATCTTCTACCTCGCCGTCGGATCTCCTCTCGACCAGATCGGCGAGCGTTTTTTGTTCAGCGCGCACATGCTGCAGCACCAATTGCTGATCTATCCGGCGGCCATTCTGTTCCTCACCGGCGTGCCTTCCTGGATGGCTGACGCGGCGCTCGGCGCCATTCGCTACCCGAAACTCATCCGATTTCTGACCCATCCGGTTATTTGCGGAGTCGTCTACACGCTCGTGATTTCGGTTTGGCACATGCCTTATCTCTACGATTGGGCGCTGCGAGATAAGGTCGTTCACGTGATGGAACACCTCATGTTTTTCACGGCTGCGGTCTTTTATTGGTGGCCGATGCTGAGTCCGTCGAAGCGCTTTCCGCCGGTCAGTTACGCTGCGCAGATTCTCTATTTGTTTTCCGTGCTCGTGGGCATGACCCCGGTCTTCGCCTACATCACCTTTTCAGAGAACATCCTCTACCCGACTTACGAATACGCGCCGCGCATCGTGGCGGATTTTTCAGCGGCCAATGACCAGCTGCTTGCTGGTGCCGGCATGAAGATTGTCGGAATGTTTGCCGCCCTCGCCGCGGTGGGCGTAAGCTTCTACCGGTGGAGTGAAAGCGCGAAGCGTTCCGAGCGGCAGTGAACAGGCTGCCGCCACCGCGAGCCGCCTACGCGGCGCCCACGGCGCCCACCTCTGCTCCGAGTAAACGTTCGGCGAGCTGCTGCGCCTGTACCCGAATTTCTCGCACCGCAGTGGTTTCCCAGAGCACACCCTTCAACGGCGCGCCAAGCGTAAAGAGCCAACCTACTTCGTCACCCCGGTAACGGAGCACTTCTCCCGTGGGCCGGGCATTGATCCCGAGCGCGAGCGGGTCGTGGTCGATCAGGCCGCGAGCGAGCAAATGAATGAAGAGCGGATGCTGGTATTTTGAATAGTCGGTGCGCGGCCCTGTACAGTTGATGACTTTCGCGACGCGTAACGCGACATGCTGGATCGAACCGCGGCGACGAAACAGGCCATCGACCCCAGTCGTATCCACGTCCAGCGTCTGCAACCGGCCCGCATGGAATTTGAGGCGGCCTTCGTTGACCATGCGATCGATAATCGCAGCCAACTCCGGCGCGATTCGGTGCCGATGTCCTTCCCAAATTGGGCGGACGTAGCGCATGAACTTGCTCCGCTCCACTTCCGAAAAACCCTGCCAGATGGCCTGCGAGTGTGGACGAAGGCTGTCGAGAACGCCGCGCCAATCGATCCCTTGGGCGGTCGCGTCGCGTACCTCGCGACGGACGCGGCGAACCAACTCGCGCGCGGTTGTCGGCAAACTCGGACGTTCGATAAACGAAGGATAAGGCTCGGTCGGTCGGTGAACGAGCGGTCGCACACCGCGGCGAGAAAGCGCGTGGATTGTTCCGCGGTGACCACGACGTTCCAGCTCAACCATCAAATCCGTCGCGGTAAGGCCATGCCCGATCAGCAATACTTCGTCGTCTGGACCGATCCCGCCAAGAGCATCCGTTCGCCAAGGCACATGAACATAGCGCGAACTGTGGTAAATCCGCAGCGGCCGCGGGATCGGGTATGCTCCGGGAAGATTGCCCATCGCGAGTACGACTTGGTCGGCGGCGAGTTCGCGTCCGTTTTGGAGTCGTAGCACCGCGCCCCCTCCCTGCACCTCGTCCATGTCCATCACCTCGCCCTCGATTCGCTCGAGCTCAACGTGTTCAGGTGCATCAGCCTCAGCCACGTTCAACATCGCCGTCACATACGCGCCAAACAACCGGCGCGGCAGGAAGTCCTGATCGCCAAACGTATCCGGAATCCCCTCTTGCTCGCGGTGTTCGCGCAACCAGCGCACGAAGTGGTCGGGCTCGTCCGCCCACAGCCCCATTTTATCCGCCGGTACGTTGAGCAGGTGATCCGGCGATTTCGTCCCGTACGCGACGCCGCCGCCAAACGGAGGCTTGCGTTCGACCAGGAGGACACGGAGCGGCGCGACCGCACGACGCAGCAGATTTATGGTCAGCGCCGTACCGCTAAAGCCGGCTCCAACGACGGCGACGGTTTGGGGAATGGAGACATCCGCGGACATGAGAGAAGCGACAATGTTGCTGACGACACCCGCGCGGAGAGGTTCCCGCGGGCGTTGAGCTGGAGACGAATCGAGCGTTGGCCGGCAGAATGCGCCGGCGGCACTTAGCGGGCTACGCCGTGGTTGCAGACGCGGGGAGCAGATCGTCGATCGAATCGCTCTCCGTGTTAACGTCGGCAAACAACCAGGTGGACAAGTAGCGCTCGCTGCTCGATGGGATGATGACGACGATCTGCTTTCCCTTGTTTTCTGGTCGCTTGGAAAGCTGGATCGCCGCCCACACGGCCGCACCCGAAGAAATGCCCACCGGAATTCCGTCGAGCTGATTGATCTGTTTCGAGATCGGGCCTGAGTCGGTCTCTTTCACGCGAATCACTTCATCGTAGATCTTCGTGTTGAGAATTGCGGGAATGAAACCGGCGCCCAAGCCCTGGAGCTTGTGGGGTCCTGGCTGGCCGCCCGAGAGAATCGGGGAAGCGTCGGGTTCGATCGCGATGATCTTCAGCGACGGTTTGCGGGGTTTAAGGACTTCACCAACGCCGGTGATCGTACCACCGGTGCCGATACCTGAGACGATGATGTCGACCTTACCGTCCGTGTCGCGCCAGATCTCTTCGGCCGTGGTGCGGCGGTGGATCGCGGGGTTGGCGGGATTGGAGAACTGCTGGAGAATAATCGCGTGCGGAATTTTGGCGGCCAACTCTTCGGCTTTGGCGATGGCGCCCTTCATGCCTTTCGCGCCTTCCGTGAGGACGAGCCGGGCGCCCAAGATCTTCAGGAGCTTGCGACGTTCCACGCTCATCGTTTCCGGCATCGTGAGGATGAGCTTCAGCCCCTTGGCCGCGGCGACGAACGCGAGTGCGATGCCCGTGTTGCCGCTCGTCGGTTCGATCAACACGCTATTCGCGGTGATCTTGCCGGATTTCAGCGCATCATCGATCATCGAAAATCCGATCCGATCCTTGACGCTCGAAAGCGGGTTGAAGAACTCGAGTTTCAGCAGGATTTCCGCCTCGGCGCCATGGGCCGCGGCCGTCCGATTGAGGCGAACGAGCGGGGTGTTTCCAATGGTTTCAGTGATATCGTTATGGATCTTTGCCATGGTCGTATGGGTTGAGTTTGGGTTGAGATTTAAATCGCGTAATCGTCTGTGAATGAGTGGCCCTGCCGTAACCGAAGCCGGACTAAATCGTTCACCTTCAAGTTGAGATTGGCGAGTTCGGTCCGGGAAATTTCCACCTCAACAGGCTCGCGGTTCTGCACCTGCTCGAGCGAGAGACGGGCTTGGGCACCTGCGGCATGAATGTACTTGAGCACAGTAACCAGGCCGGTCGCACCCGGTTCATCGCGGACGACTTCGATGTCGTGCGGCCGGACGTAAACAAAGCCATTATTTTCCAAGGTGGCTGCGCCGGACGCGTGCGCTCCGACTGTCGCCAGTGTTTGGGCGCGCAGGACGTTCACATTCCCGAGAAACTGGTAGACGAACGGCGAGGCCGGTCGGTCGTAGACCTCCTGCGGCGTTCCAACTTGTTCAACCTTGGCCTGGTTCATCACCACCACCTGGTCCGCGATCTCGAGTGCTTCCTCCTGGTCGTGGGTCACGAACAACGTGGTCAGATGGATTTCCTCGTGGAACTTCCTCAACCAACGCCGGAGTTCTTTGCGCACCTTGGCGTCCAACGCGCCAAACGGTTCATCCAGCAAGAGGACTTTGGGTTCAACCGCCAGTGCGCGAGCGAGCGCGACCCGCTGCCGTTGTCCGCCGGACAGTTGGCTGGGATAACGCGCGCCAAGATTATCGAGTTGGACCAGCTTCAGGAGTTTGTGAACGCGTTCGGCAATTTCCGCCGCAGATGGGCGACCGCGGCGGCGGACCTTGAGGCCGAACGCGATGTTTTCGAAAACCGTCATGTGCCGAAACAGCGCGTAGTGCTGAAACACAAAACCCACCTTGCGCTTGCCCGCGGGGACGCCGGTGACGTCCTCGCCGTGGAAGTTGATCTGGCCGCTACCCGCATCTGCGAATTCGAGTCCCGCAATGATTCGCAGCAATGTCGTCTTGCCAGACCCGGAAGGTCCGAGCAGTGCGACCAGCTTTCCACTGGGCACATTCAAGTTGACCTCGCTCAACGCGCGGTAACTCCCGAACGACTTCGAGATGTTGGTAGCCGTGATGCTCATCGGGCGGGGTGGCAGCTGGATCGCGGCATGAACACCGAAAAGTTAAGGGAACGTGGAAGCATCTGGAAAGCGGAGGGCGAAGCGATTGCGACGGGTGCGAGTTCGCTCACGCGCGAGACTGAGCGTGACGCCATTCAACGATGGATTTCAGGATGAGCGTGATGATCGCGAGAATCGCCAGCAACGAAGCCACCGCAAACGCGGCCGAGAAATTGTACTCGTTGTAGAGGATTTCGATGTGCAGCGGCATCGTGTTGGTTTCCCCGCGGATATGCCCGGAGACGACTGAAACAGCGCCGAATTCGCCCATGGCGCGGGCGTTGCACAATATGACTCCATAGAACAAGCCCCACCGGATGTTGGGCAGCGTCACCCGCCAGAAGGTCTGCCACCCGTTCGCGCCCAGCGTCACGGCCGCAAACTCTTCGTCGGTTCCTTGTGACTGCATCAAGGGAATCAGTTCACGAGCGACAAACGGGAACGTCACAAAGGTCGTGGCCAGAACGATGCCTGGGACGGCAAAGATGATTTTGAAGTCCTGTTCGACCAGCCAGTGTTGCAACCAGGGAAACCACGGGTGCTCGGCATTTTGATACTGGCCCATCCATCCTTGAAGGCCGAACACCAGGACATAAATCAATCCAGAGATGACGGGCGAAACGGCGAACGGGAGATCGATCAGCGTGATCAGGATGCTCTTCCCGCTGAAATTAAATTTGGCGATACACCACGCTGCCGCGACGCCAAACACCAGGTTCGCCGGGACCGCGATGGCTGCCGTGAGCAACGTCAGCCGAATCGACGCGAGGGCATCGGGATCTTGAAAGGCGCGGAAATAAACGGCGAAACCCTTGCGCAGCGCCTCGGTGAAAACAGCGGCCAGCGGCAGCACGAGAAAGAACGCCAGGAAAAGCAGAGCGACGCTGATCAGCGACCAACGCACCCATTTGGAATCCTGAGTCGTCCTCGACGGATGCGACGCGGCCGGCGCGTGCGCGGTAAGGGTAGTGACGGCAGCCATGACTCAGACGCGGTGGTAGCGACGGCTCCACTTCTGGAGTAGATTGATCAGGAGGAGGAGGAAGAACGAGGCGATCAGCAACACGACGGCGATCGCGGTGGCGCCGCGGTAATCATACTGCTCCAATTTTGTGATGATCAGCAACGGCGTGATTTCAGTGTGCATCGGCTGATTTCCCGCGATGAACACCACGGATCCGTATTCACCCAGTGCACGCGCAAACGCCAAGGTGAAACCCGTGATCAGCGAGGGCATGAGCTCCGGCAAGATTACTCGTCTCATCGTCTGCAGCCGGCTTGCACCCAACGTTGCGGAGGCTTCCTCCAACTCCGGCTCCAACTCTTCCAGCACCGGCTGCAAGGTTCGCACGACAAACGGGAGCCCGATGAACGTCAGCGCGATGAATATTCCCGGTCGGTCGAACGCAATCTTTACGCCCAGCCATTCTTTCCAGGCGATCCCCGGAAGGGCGGTTTCCAATCGTCCAACACCGTTGGCCCAAACCGGCTCCATCCAGCCCAGCCAGCCGTTGCGTGAATAGATCGCGGTGAGTGCGATTCCGGCCACGGCGGTTGGTAGCGCAAACGGCAAGTCGACGAGTGCATCGATGATTTTTTTGCCGGGAAACGAATAGCGGACCAACACCCAGGCCACGATCAGCCCAAAAACGGCGTTCACCGCACCAGCGGCAAACGACGCCCCAAAACTGAGTCGGTACGAAGCGAGGACGCGTGGGGATGCGACCGCGGCCACAAACTCGCTCCAACTCATCCCAGCGGTTCGAAGAAACGCAGCGAACAATGGCACGAGCACAATGATTCCGAGGTACGCGAGGGTGAAGCCAAGCGAAAGCCCGAAACCGGGCAAAACGGAGCGTTGTGAACGAGCGAGAGACATCAGAGGTCTTGGGCGTAAGCGATGAAGCCGGGGTAAATAGCGATGATCTCCTCCAGCGCAGCTACGCCCGCGGAGACTTGCAAGCCGAACGGTGCCGCGGCGGGCGTCTCGAAGATAAGATCAAAGGGTCGCGGGCGCTGCTCCGGCGGGGCCGATAGCACCCGCTGAAAACATTCGTGGATCAGCCCCTCGCGGGCCGCGAACCCGTCGATCTGTGCCCGGCTGTCCAGCGGCAGAAAGGCCGAAGCGGCTTTCAGCGCCGGCTTCAACAGGGATTCTTCGAGCGTTCGCCCATGAGCGTAGCCGTAGAGGCCTTCGCAGGTATCGTCGGCATGGACGGTGATGATTCCGTCGAATTTGTGCGAACGAAGTTCGTGTTCCATGGCTCGAACCTCCGCAGCCGTCGAACCGCACCAGAACTCCCGGTTCAAATCCAAACCGTCAGCGTTTTCACGGCTGCCCCGCTCATAGCCGACCGGATTTATGACAGGATAAAATACGATGTCGTACCCGGCCGCACGTTGGGGATCCATCGCAAGCGTCGCCGCAAATTCCACCAACGCCGCGCAACCCGCGGGTTCGTCGCCGTGCAGCCCCGCGAACAGCCCGATTTGAATCTTATCGTGCCCTGCTTCCGGGCCTCTGAAGTGCAAACGCGGGATAGCATAGCGGCCGCGATCGCACCGTACGTCCGCAACCGTCGAAATTTCGAGGACGCTCCACGGACCAGTCTTGCCCTCAAGGGGGTCAAGGAGTCGCCCGAGACGGGGAGGACGCCCGACACCTGGAGCTTCCCTGACGGCGGATTGAAGCCCCGTCATGGCGCAACCACCGACCGCGTCGGGCTTTTCCGAATACACTTCGAAAGCTGGAGGGAAATCAGCACTATTTCTTTAGGTAGATCTGGTCAAAAACTCCACCGTCGGCGAAATGCGTTTTCTGGGCCGAAGCCCAACTTCCCAGCACCTCAGGCACCGAACAAAGTTCGATCGCAGGAAATCGGTCGGCGTGCCGCGCCAGGATGGCTTTGTCCGTCGGTCGAAAATAGTGCGTCGCCGCGAGTTCCTGCGCCTCGGGTGTGTACAGAAATTGAAGATACTCCTTGGCCACTTTATCGGTGCCCTTCGCCTTCACGACGCGATCGATCCAGACGACTGGATTTTCTGCCAGGATGCTGGCCGAGGGGACCACCGCTTCCACAGCCGTCGGACCGAGTTCCTTCAACGCCAGCGCCACTTCGTTTTCGAAGGTCAGCAGCACGTCGCCAATTCCACGCTGCGCAAAGGTCGTCGTTGCGCCCCTGCCCCCCGTGTCCAGCACCGGGACGTTCGCGAAAAGCTTGCCGACAAACTCCCGCGCCCGGGCCTCGTTCCCGCCGGGCTGTTTCAGTGCATAGATCCAAGCCGCGAGATAACTGTAGCGGCCATTGCCGGACGTTTTCGGATTCGGGATGATGACGGCCACTCCCGGCTTCACCAGATCGGACCAGTCCTTGATTCCGCGCGGATTTCCTTTTCGTACGATGAAGAGAATGGTCGAGGTATAGGGGACGCTTTGATTGGGCAGACGGGCCGACCAGTCTTTCGGGATGAGTCCCATCGTCGCCAGTTGGTCAACGTCGGGGATTCCATTCATCGTCACGACGTCCGCCGACAAACCGTCGATGACCGACCGAACCTGTTTCGATGATCCGCCGTGCGACTGATTGACCAAAATGTTCTCACCGGCGGTGGCCTTCCAATGGGCGATGAACAAACGGTTGTAGTCCTTGTAAAATTCCCGCGTGACGTCGTACGAGACATTCAGAACGGTCGTTTCGGCGCGCACGATTCCGGCGCATGCGAAGCAGCCAAGGAACCAAATCAACGCCTGAGCGAAGCAGTGATGATCAAAGATTTTGCGCATAGGACATAAAACCACGGTAACGGAGAACGAAACGTTTCAGAATGGAGACAGTGGTTTCGGCGTACTGATCGACCGACCAAGCCGCCGGAATTCGAACGGTGAGTTCGAAGGGATGAACCGGCAGGTCATCAGCCACGCCCAAAGGGCCGGCGTGGGCATCTGCCGCCGGCGCATGCTCCCATCGAACGGCGAGTGGGTCGACGTCTTCCGACGAGAAAAGTTCGAGTTCAGGAGCAGGATTCTCGTTCGGCACGGGTGAACGCAATCGGATCGAAACGAGGTCCTCACCCGTCGCAGCTTCCAGCCGGACGAAGCCGTGATAGGCACGCACTCGCGCGTCTTTTTCCAGAAGGCCGATTTCGGGCGCAGTCGACTGAATCCAGTTCTCTGATTCGAGCCGACGAATCGTGGCGATGCCGGCAAGTCCGAGTACGTCGAGGAGCGGAAAGAACGTGAGATTCAGTCCTTCCCCCAGGTCAGGCTTGCGCGCGAGGCCTTCGACGAGTCGCAGCAGCGCGAGCGTGGATCGAAGGTCGCGGTGATCGAAGCCGGCGAGGAATGAAATCCGAAACGCGGCGTCGGAGGCACGAGGGCCAAAGTACACGAAGCGCGGCAAATGGAACGGACGACTACGAGCCGTGAAGGGACCGAGCGGCGAGCCGAAGACGAACGGCGACCGCTGCGCGACCGCATACAGACGCGAAAGCTGTTCAGCGAACGCGGCGGGCAGAGATCCGATTGAGGGCGGATCAGACGCCCGGGCGAAACTGGCGGAGAAAGATGAGGTGCTCATGGGCAACAGGGTTAAACACGAGGCGGCGCTCACGCCTATCGCCCGGTAGCGAGCGCCGCCTCGTGAAGATTGAATCGGTTTACTTGGCGTAGATCTGGTCAAACACCCCGCCGTCTGCGAAGTGCGTTTTTTGCGCCTTCGTCCAGCCACCGAAGACTTCATCGATCGTGATCAACTCCAGCTTTGGAAACGTGCTCGCGTACTTGGCCGCGACTTGCGCATTGCGCGGACGATAGAAATTCCGGGCGGCAATCTCCTGGCCTTCATCGGAGTACAAGTATTCCAGATACGCCTTCGCCACCTCGGTCGTGGCCTTCTTCTTGATGACCTTGTCCACGACGCTGACCGTGGGTTCGGCCAGGATACTCACGGAAGGAATCACGACCTCGAATTTATCCGCGCCAAACTCCTTCAGAGCGAGGAACGCCTCATTCTCCCATGAAATCGCCACGTCACCAATGCCACGTTGGACGAACGTGGTGGTGGATCCACGCGCTCCACTATCGAGCACGGCCACGTTTTTGTAGAGGGTGCCGACGAAGTTTTTCACCTGCGCCTCGTTGCCGTTGAACTTCTTCAAGGCGTAGGCCCAGGCACCCAGATAATTCCAGCGCGCCCCACCTGAGGTTTTGGGATTGGGGGTAATCACTGAAACGCCGGCCCGAGCCAGATCGTCCCAATCCTTGATCTTCTGCGGATTCCCTTTGCGCACCAGGAACACGATCGTGCTCGTGTAGGGAGCAGAGTTGTCGGGCAAACGCTTCTGCCAATCCTGGGGGATCAGCTTTGCGTTCTGGTACAGGGCGTCGACGTCAGCCGCGAGCGCGAGCGTGACGACATCCGCCGCGAGGCCGTCGATGACTGAGCGCGCCTGTTTACCGGAGCCGCCGTGAGACTGCTTGATGGAGACGTCGTCTCCCGTCCTGGCCTTCCAGTAGGCGCCGAACGCCTTGTTATAATCGACGTAGAGTTCGCGCGTCGGATCGTAGGATGCGTTGAGGAGCTCGATCTTTTTGGCGTAAACGCCATGAGCGACCGCTGCCGCCAGCAATAGAGTGGAGATGTGGAAAATTTTCATGGGAGGAAAATCGGCCGGAGTTAGAGCGCGACTTGGAAGCGTGTGATGAGCCCTTTCTCGTCCTGCCGGAGCAAAGCCGAGGTCGGCACGAGAGAAGATACGTCGAATGAGGTTTGATAGTAGTCGAAGGTCGCCCGCACGGCCTTGCTCAAATACCAATTGAGACCGATGCCCACCGTTGACGCCTCGTTAGCGCTGGCGGCCGGGTCGGCGAAGAGCGGGAATGCGGCATCATCGACGCGCAGGTTTTCATATCGCGCCGCGATTTCGAACGCGCCCCACGTTCCTGCTGCGAGATCGAAATTGGTCTTGGGTACGACGCCCGCGTAGGAAGAGTTTTCGCCGGTGAGCACATAGCCACCCGCGATCTGCCAGGCTTTGTTCTGAAGCTCGGCTTTTGCGCCGGTCGGCGCTGGACGCGCGTTGACCACGGACGCCACATATTCGCCGATCAAGCCAAGCGGTCCATTGCGGTAATCAACATGTGGAGACAGCCGCCACACCTGGCCGTCGTTGACGGCGGTGGTACGGTAGCGGAAAAACGTTTGCTGCCCTGGCGTGCGGTATCCACCGGTCAGCGCAGTCGCGGTCTTTTCTCTGCCAACGCTGCCAGACAATCCGACGCCCAAACCTTGGAGCGGCGAGTCCTGACTGTTCTTGAAGGGACTGACGAAAATTCGTGCGGCGACGTCCTTCTCATTATCAAAGTCGGAGTTGGACGAACTTCCACCGTCAGAAACTCCTCCGAATACACCTGCGGCGTAGCTGATCACGCCCTCAAGCAGATCTCCGCCGAGTTGAACTCCGACATCCCGGTTCGGCACCAAATTTGTTGGGAGTGCACGTTCATTGAAAAACGTCCACGAGTCGGATTGAAGCAGTTCATGTCCCACCGGCAACTTGAATTTTCCGGCTTTCACGGTGAACGCTTTGTTCAGCGTCAACGACAGATTCGCGTCGAGAATGATCACCGCGCTGCCGCCGAACTCGGGTACCAGCTGAAACGCGAAATTCTTGGCGAACGTGCCTTCCGCGATGATCCGCGCGCGGCGAAGCACAAACGAGTTGTTGACGATCCCCTCGTCCCCAAAAAACGTTCGGGAATCGAATTGCACGAGACCGCGCAGCTTGAGCGAATTTGCACCATCACCCGACGCGAGAGTTACTCCCTTGTCGTTGACGGTAATCTTCGGGGCGGCCTTCGACGCAGCTGCGGCATCCTCCTCCTTCAACTCCGATTTCCGCTCCAACACGCGAAGCTTTTGGTCAAGCAGACGAATCTGCTCGCGGAGTTCTTTGATGGCGTCGTCGCGGTCGTCCGCTCGAAGCGCGTTAGCACCGGCAAAAAGCGCGGTAAAGAGAAGAGCGGATCTTACGTACCCGCTGGTGAATTTCAGACTCATGGTAATGACTCGGGTCGATGCGAATCTCCAGTGGGCCGGTCGAGTCGCAGGCAAAGCTTGCTTGGTTTTGGACGCCGCTGATGAGTTCAGTAGGCGTAAAACTATTCTGCGACTTGGTCGCGGGTTGATGGCAGACGGGATTTCTCCGTGCGCTCAATCTGCGTAACTCGGCCATCATGGACGACGAGTTGCACGGCGCCGTAGCGCAACCCCTGCACGTTCTCCCGAACGAGCGCGATCCAGTCGGGAGCGGTATCAGAGGTCGCCGGTGGCGTGGTGGACGGGGAAGAAGTCATGACGGGAAATCAAATGGTGTAATCACCAAGCAATTGATGGAGAACGCCGTCGGCCTCGGTGAGCCTTGGCGCCGTGGATCGTTGGGCTAGCTTCCGAGCCAGGCGGGCTGGAAGGCGGGCTGAAGTCGCGGCGTTTTCCGCTTCAGCTGAAAAGGGCAATGGAATCTGGTCGCGACGCAGTTTGCGCAACGTGACCTCCACGACGTCGGCAAGGGTGTAGCGATCGAGGATTCCTGAGATCGCGTTGCGGACGTCGAGCATCAGCATGCGCAGTCCGCAGTGCGTCTCGTCCGGGCAGGTGCATTTCTCGTAGGCGGTCTGACTGACGCATCCTATGGGCGCCAAAGGTCCATCGATCAGACGGACCACTTCCCCGATCGGAATCAGCCGAGCCGCTTTGGCCAGACGATATCCACCAAACTTCCCCCGGACGCTGGCCACAAGCCGAGCTTCCTTGAGTTCCTGCATGATCTGCTCGAGAAATTTAACCGGAAGCTGCTCGATATCAGCGAGCTCTGAAACCTGAACCAACGAACGGCCGACTTCCGCGGCAATGCCAAGATTGATCAGCGAACGTAGCGCGTACTCTCCTTTTTTCGAAAGTCTCATATGGCAGTGCGTCAATCTACATTGATTCAGTAGGGATTAAAGCAAGCGCGTTTTTCCGATTCTTCGAACTATGACGAACGCGAGTACCACACGATGCGTTCCACGGTCCCTCCAGGAACGGGTGACGTTCCAGGATGTGGGTCGAAACGCGTCAGACGACGCGTCTCAGCGATGGTCGTTCCGGACATCCTGCGCGCGGGATTCGTCGCGCAAGGCGACTACAAGGTCTCGCACGGGCAATGACTGGAGAGAGTTCACGATCACTGCCGCTGATGCCTCGCCAAAATCGTTCAGCCGAGCCAGCTGAGCCGGAGTGGCCGCTGTGAGCGCATCCAAGGTACCAAACTGCTCGGCGAGCGCTTTGGATCCGACGGTCCCGACCCCTGGGAGGCCTAAACCATACACGATTCGCCAAAGCTCGACGTGCTTCGATCGTTCAATCTCGTCCAGCAAACGGAGTGCTGCTTCGCCGCGACCAACCTCAGCGAAGTCTTCGCGACGCAGTCGATACAGATCAGAAATTTTGCCCAGTCGCCCGGATGAGACGAGCGCATCCAGCACGGTGTCAGTGAATCCTCGAATGTTCACGCAAGATGGCGAAACGAAATGTCGGATACGACGCCTCAACTGGTCCGGACAATTCAGATTCACGCATCGACGGGAAACCTGACCGGCGCGCTGAACGAGCCCTTCGGCGCACGCCGGACACGTGGACGGAAAATTGAATTTAACACTGTCGGGATGGCGACGCGCCCAATCGACTGCGATCACCGTCGGAATCACGTCGCCTGTACGTTCAACCACCACAAAGTCGCCCACGCGGAGATCCCGACGAGCGATCTCATCTGCATTGTGCAGACTTGCGCGACTGATTGAGGCGCCTCCGATGAGCACGGGTTCAAGCTCGGCCACCGGTGTAATCAGTCCCGTTCGACCCACCTGTAACGTGATCGCACGTAGGCGCGTGACCTCACGGTCCGGCGCAAACTTGTAAGCAATCGCCCATCGTGGGGCGTGGTCGGTCACGCCGAGCAAATGTTGATCTTCGACCGCGTCGATTTTTACCACGGCACCATCGGTGGGAAATAAGTAGCGAGACCGTTGCAGTCCGATTTCCCTCACGACGGAGCAGAGCTCGTCGAGTGAGCTGGCGAGGCGGACGTCAGTGACGGTGGGCAATCCCCAAGTGGCCATTTGCGCCAACAGATGCCGCTGGGTCGACGGCTGAGCCGCAGCGGGTTCAACCCCGCCGACGCCATAAAACACAATGTCCAGTCGACGACCACCAAGCTCCTCCGAGGACTGCGCTTTCAATGTACCCGCCGCCAAATTACGTGGACTCACGTAACTGGTTTCCCCTGCGTCCTCTCGCTCCTGGTTGATCCGTCTGAATTCGTCCAAAGAGATAAAGACCTCACCGCGCAATTCGATTTCAGCGGGCAGTTCCGTCCCCGTCACCGGTGTTAAACGCGGAGGCAAATTACGAATGACCCCGAGGTGTGAAGTCACATCCTCGCCTTTATCGCCATCTCCCCGCGTCACGAGACGCTCCAGTTTCCCTCTAACAAACGTAGCGCTCACCGCCAGTCCATCGAACTTCGGCTCGACGACGTAGCGTACCTCGTCGCGACCGAGTTGACGAACGACGCGCTCGTGAAACCGTTTGAGATCGGCCTCGGAATACGCTTTTTCCAGACTCAGCATGCGGACCCGATGGACCGCTCCCGAACCAGAACGGCGATCGTCGGTGAAAACCAAACTGTCTGCTTCGCCTGATGCAGAGCGGACATCACCCAAATCTACCGAGGGCGATTCAAGATCGCGGAGCTCTTGCTTCAAACGATCGTACTCCCCGTCCGTGATCTCGGGCATGGCGTCCCGATGATACAGCACGTCATGGCGGTGAATCTCCGACCGCAGGAAGTCTTTTCGCTCAGTTGCGGCAGATGGGCTCCCCGAAACCATCGGCTGGCCGCGGACGACGCCAAGGATGCCGCAGAGAACGAGAACGCTCGCACACAGCCGACGAAATTGACTGGGCCAGTAGCAGAATCGGCGTCGAGCAGTCACGATTCATTGTTCAAGAACGCGCACGGCCGAATCAACGACGTCGCGGCCCAACAATTACGTGTTTCTACGTTGCCAGCTTCCGTCGGCAGAGGGCGCCGAAATGGAGACCCATCAATCTCAATCTAGAGTGTCAGCCGCAGACCGTCGTACGCGAGGCGAACGGAGGCGGGTAATTCTGCGTCGGTTGCGGCGTGATCGCTCAGATGAGTCAAATGCGTCAGCCACGTCTGCGGCGCTCCAATTTCTGCCGCCACCGCGACTGCCTCGGGTATGCTCATGTGCGACGGATGTGCCTGCGGCCGAAGGCCGTCGAGCACGACCGCATCGGAACCGCGCGCCAAGTCCACGGCTTCCCGCGGCACAGATTTGCAGTCGGTGTAATAGGAAAATTTCTTTCCGCTGCTCTTTTCCTGAAAGACCAACCCCAAGGTGTTCAGATTCCCATGCGGCAACAGGGTGGAACGAATCGTGCCTTGAGGCAGCTCCAACACGGCCGGCATTACAATGAGCTTGAAGGCCGCATAGCCGCGCGAGATGGGCCGCTCCGCGATCGTGTAAGGAAAGACCGACGATACGCGTCCCATCCCTTCATCCGTCGAATAGACCGACAGCGCCGTGCCGCCGTGCAGATCACAAAATCGCCTCAGATCATCCATACCATTGATGTGATCCGCATGACCATGCGTCAGGAGAAACAGATCCACCCAGCGAATGTCGTTCGCGAGGCACTGCAATCTGAACTCAGGCGCAGCATCCACTTGGAGGTGGAGCCCGTCCATTACGACGTGGATCGAGGCACGCGTGCGTTTGTTGCGGGGATCTGGCGAGCGACAGACGGCGCAGTCACATGCGATCATCGGAACGCCCTGCGATGTTCCAGTCCCTAAAAAAACCACGTCCATTGGGCCACGGAACGCGGCCCGTACAGGAAAGAAAAGCGAAAACGTTGATCAGTCGGTCGGATGAGGTGATCCCGGGACGTGACGCCTATCGCCCCGTCTAGTCGGCACAACATGGAGCGATCCTTAGTTCGCAGGAGCGACCATGCTCAAGCGTCAGGAAATCTCCGGATGGCGGAAGAACCTCTGCGGAAATTCTTACCCCAGCGCCAAAAGCCAGCCAAAAAAAAGGCGCCCCGCAATTGCGGGACGCCTCGATAATGTGAGCTCTTGGCCCGGAGACTGGATCAGTAATCCATTCCGCCCATGCCGCCGCCGCCGCCGCCTGCTGGCGCGTGCGACTCTTTCTTCTCAGGCAGCTCGGTGATCATGCACTCGGTCGTCAGCAGCAAGCCGGCGATCGATGCTGCATTCTGCAGCGCGGTGCGCGTGACCTTCGTCGGATCAACAACACCGGCCTTCACGAGATCCTCGTACTTGTCGGTGGCAACGTTGTAACCGAAGTTGCCCTTGCCGCCAAGGATCTCGCCGACAACGACTGCACCTTCAACGCCTGCATTGGAGCAGAGCATGCGAATCGGATGCTCGATCGCGCGACGCACGATTTGCGAACCGATCTTTTCGTCACCTTCGAGCTGAAGGTTGTCGATGACCTTTGCGCAGCGGAGCAGCGCAACACCACCGCCGGCGACGATGCCCTCTTCCACCGCAGCGCGCGTGGCGTGGAGCGCGTCTTCGACGCGGGCCTTCTTTTCCTTCATTTCGACTTCGGTGGTTGCACCGACGTTGATGACGGCAACACCGCCGGCCAACTTGGCGAGGCGCTCTTGCAGCTTCTCGCGGTCATAGTCGGACGTGGTCTCGTCGATTTGACGACGAATCTGCTTCACGCGCGCCTGGATGTCGGACGATTTGCCCGAACCTTCAACGATCGTGGTGTTTTCCTTGTCGACGACGATGCGCTTTGAGCGACCGAGGTCAGCAACCTGGATGTTCTCGAGCTTGATGCCGAGGTCTTCGGTGATGCAGCGACCGCCGGTGAGAACCGCGATGTCTTCGAGGATGGCCTTGCGGCGATCACCGAAACCAGGGGCCTTGACGGCGCAAACATTGAGCGTGCCGCGAATCTTGTTCACGACCAGAGCAGCGAGGGCTTCACCTTCGACATCTTCTGCGATGACGAGGAGCGGCTTGCCGCTCTTCGCAACCGTCTGAAGCAGTGGGAGGAGGTCCTGGAGAGAGCTGATCTTCTTCTCGTGGATCAGAACATAAGCGTCTTCGAGAACGGCTTCCTGGGCTTCAGCGTTCGTCGTGAAGTACGGCGAAAGATAACCCTTGTCGAACTGCATGCCTTCAACGACGTCGAGCGTCGTCTCGATGGACTTCGCTTCTTCAACGGTGATGGTGCCATCCTTGCCGACCTTGTCCATGGCATCAGCGATGATGTTGCCGATGGTGTCGTCCCAATTGGCGGAAACGGTTGCGACCTGACGAATCTCTTCGCGGTCCGAGACTTTCTTGGAGACGCGTGCGAGCTCGGCGACAGCGGCTTCGACGGCCTTGTCGATACCACGCTTCAGGTAAACCGGATTGGAGCCGGCGGTCACATTCTTCAAGCCTTCGCGATAGATGCCTTCGGCGAGAACGGTGGCGGTCGTGGTGCCGTCACCCGCTGCGTCGGACGTCTTGGAAGCGACTTCCTTCACCATCTGTGCGCCCAGGTTTTCATACGGGTCTGGAAGTTCGACTTCCTTGGCGACGGTGACGCCGTCCTTGGTGACGGTCGGTGACCCGAATTTCTTGTCGATAACGACATTCCGACCCTTGGGCCCGAGCGTGACTTTGACAGCGCGGGAGAGCAGCTCGACGCCGCGGAGGATTTTCTGACGAGCGGTCTCGTCGAAGATGAGTTGTTTAGCAGCCATTGTAATTAGTACTTATTGAGAGATTGAGATGTGTAAGACGCGGCGCTCAAGCAATGACGCCGAGAATGTCGTCTTCGCGGACGAGCGTGTACTTTTTTTCTTCGAGCTTCACTTCTGTGCCGCCATATTTGCTGATCAGCACGCGGTCTCCGACCTTCACTTCGAACGCGATAAGTTTGCCGTCTTCGCCTTTCTTGCCAGTCCCAAGAGCGATAACCTTCGCCTCCTGCGGCTTTTCTTTAGCGCTGTCCGGGATAATGATACCTCCGCGGACCTGCTCTTTTTCTTCAATGTGCTCCACGAGCACGCGATCGCCGATGGGCTTGATTTTAACGTTAGCCATATTTTTTTTTGTTATCTGATCTAGAGGTGTGTTCTTTCAGCAAAGCGCGCCGGCCGCGGATTCGCAGCAGGCGCGCAAAGGGGGTTGAAGTTACTTTTTCTTGTCTTCGTCGACCACTTCAAAATCGGCATCAACGACGTCGGCCTTCTTTTCGGTCTTGCGAGGTTGGCCTTCGCCACCGCCCGCTGAGGCCTCCGCGTCGGGCGCCGTCGCGCCTGCCGCGGCCTCTGCGCCTTGGGCCGCCTTCTGAGCTTCAGCGTAGAGTTCACCGCCAAGAGCAGTGAGTTTTTCCATCGCTGATTTCATCTTGGCCGTGTCGTCGCCTTCCAACGCTTTCTTCGCGTCGGCAATTCCGGCTTCGATCGCCGATTTCTTGTCTGCCGGGAGCTTGTCGCCGGATTCGCGGAGAGTTTTCTCGATCTGATAGATCGTCGAATCGAGTTGGTTCTTTGTCTCCACCGATTCCTTACGCTTGCGGTCTTCCTCGGCGTGCAATTCGGCTTCTTTGGTCATCTTCTCGACCTCTTCCTTTGAGAGGCCGGACGAACCTTGAATCGTGATCTTCTGATCCTTGCCCGTGCCGAGGTCTTTGGCCGAAACGTGAAGAATGCCGTTCGCATCAATATCGAAGGTGACTTCGATTTGCGGCGTACCGCGAGGTGCGGGCGGGATTCCGTCCAGCTTGAAAGTACCCAGCGTCTTGTTGTCGCGCGCCATGGGACGTTCGCCCTGGATGACGACGATCTCTACGCCCGGCTGATTGTCGCTGTAAGTTGAAAACACCTGCGTCTTCTTCGACGGGATCGTGGTATTCCGCGGGATCATGGGCGTCGCAACTTGACCCGCCGTCTCGATACCGAGCGTCAATGGAGTGACGTCGAGCAACAACACGTCGCGAACTTCGCCCTTCAACACGCCGCCCTGAATGGCCGCGCCAATGGCGACAACCTCATCTGGGTTCACACCTTGGTGAGGTGGTTTGCCACCGAGATTTTTCGCAATCTCGACGACCTTCGGCATCCGGGTCATGCCACCGACGAGAACGAGTTCATCGATCTGGGCCGACGTCAGGTCTGCATCTTTGAGACAGCTCTTGAACGGCGGGATGCAGCGCTCGAAGAGTGATTCGCAGATTTGCTCCATCTTCGCCCGCGTCAGCTGCACGTTAAGGTGCTTCGGACCGGACGCATCAGCCGTGATGAACGGCAAATTGATGTCGACGGATTGAGTCGATGAGAGGGCGATTTTTGCCTTCTCCGCTTCTTCCTTCAAACGCTGAAGGGCCATCGGATCTTTCCGAAGATCGATTCCGCTCTCCTTCTTGAAGGTTTCAACGAGCCATCCGATCAGCGCATCGTCCCAGTTGTCACCACCGAGGTGGGTATCGCCGTTGGTGGCCTTAACCTCAAAAACGCCGTCGCCGATTTCCAGCACGGACACGTCGAAGGTTCCGCCGCCCAAATCGAAGACCGCAATTTTTTCGTCCTTCTTCTTGTCGAGACCGTACGCGAGCGAGGCTGCCGTCGGCTCGTTGATGATGCGGAGGACTTCGAGACCAGCGATCTTGCCAGCATCTTTGGTGGCTTGGCGCTGAGAATCGTTGAAGTAAGCAGGGACGGTGATGACGGCTTGGGTTACCTTTTCGCCGAGATACGCCTCAGCGTCCGCCTTCAGCTTGCCGAGCACAAAGGCCGCAATTTGCTGTGGCGCGAATTGCTCGGTCTTGTCGCCGGCCTGCACTTCAATGTACGCGTCGCCGTTCTTACCTTCGACAACCTTGAAGGGCATATTCGCCGCTTCGTTTTTGACCTCGGTAAATTTGCGCCCGATCAGACGCTTGGCGGAGAAAACGGTGTTGCGAGGATTCGTCACGGCCTGCCGCTTGGCGGCTTGGCCGACGAGGCGCTCTCCACCTTTAGTGAAGGCAACGACAGAGGGGGTCGTCCGTGCACCTTCAGCATTGGGAATCACCACGGGCTCTCCCCCTTCCATAATCGCCATACAGGAGTTCGTGGTGCCTAAATCGATTCCTAAAATTCGGCTCATGCCCGTGGTTAGCAATGCATGTGCCCCGCCCAGAACGGATCAGCCAAGTCGCGTAAGCGGAGTCAGTAGAAAATTTTCAGTGTGCTCGCGCACGAACAAAAGACGCCGTTCACCGCGACAAGCTGTCGCGCTCGTGTCGCACCTCCCGTGAGCCTGTGTCGTCCTAGTCACAGTCGCGTGTCCCTTCGTTTGTTGGAGGCGCATCCATTCAGTTGAAGTTTGTGGAACGCTCCGTACGGTGCGCCGATGGACTTGGAAATCGCTCTTCCCGACGAGCTGCCCGTGATGACGTTGCCGCACGTCGCGCTTTTTCCGCAGGCGCTGATGCCTCTTCATATTTTCGAGCCCCGCTATCGTCAGATGCTGAAAGATGTTCTGGCCACGAATCGTCTCTTCGCCGTCGCCGGCCTGAATGAGAAGCTCGTAGGTTTGGAAAACCAGTTTGAGCCTCCGCATCGGATCGCGAGCGTAGGAATCATTCGAGCCTGCCAGGAAAATAGCGACGGCACTTCAAATCTCCTGCTGCAAGGTCTCTGCCGGGTCGAATTTCTCGAGATTCTGTCGGATGACCCGTACCGACGTGTTCGCGTCAAACTGCTGACCAGTGACACCTCAGCTCAAGACACGGACAACGCCCGGCTTCGCACGGAGTTGGCCAGCCTACTGCGTTTAAAACAGAAGCTCGGAGCGCCCATGTCCGAAGAAGTGACGGACTTTCTGGGTAAAGTTGGTGATCCCGAAACGTACGTGGACCTCGCCGCCTTCAGCCTCTGCGACAGCCACACGGTGAAGCAGAAGCTGCTCGAGACGTTGAACATTCGTGCCCGATTGAGTCTGTTCAACCGGCACCTTCGCCGGGAAATCGAAGAAATTAAAATCCGACGGAAGCTCCAAGGCCTGCTCCCAGATTCACGAATTCAGGAAAACTGATCAGCGCTGCCGCGCGCTCGCGGTGAAATGGAGCCGACAATCGGACTTGAACCGATGACCTGATCATTACGAATGACCTGCTCTACCAACTGAGCTATGTCGGCGACTGACAGAGAGCGGGAAGAAACTCGCCACCGCCCCGGGCGCAAGCCTCAAATGCCCGTCACTTCCGTCTGGAGCTGCGACCCGCGCACTCAAACATCGGCTCAACCGCGCTGTGCCTTCACTTCCCACTCAACTTTTCGACTACACCCTTCCGGAGCACCTGATCGCTCAGCATCCGTCCGCACGCCGCGACCAGTCGCGCCTGTTCGTGGTGGACAGAGCAAGTAATCGAATCTCCCACCGTCGATTCTGTGACCTACCGGAGTTTCTCCAGGATGGCGACATCCTCTTCCGCAACAACGCCGCGGTACTCCCCGCCCGTTTACACGCGATTCGACCCTCGGGCGGACGCGTCGAGTGCTTTCTGCTCGGTCCGCTCCATGACTCCTTCGTTTGGCGATGCCTCGTCAAACCCGGAAAGAAACTGCCGGTTGGAGCCGGTTTTGAAGCAGAGGATGGCAGTTTTTGCGGAGAGGTTCTGAAAAAGGTCGAGGGCGGAACGGTGGAGGTCCGCTTCAAGACGAAAAATAGCGAACCCATCACCGAGGTTGCCAATCGCCTCGGGCAAATCCCACTTCCGCCGTACATCGCCCGTCACTCAGATCAAATCACGGGTGACCGAAAGGATGAGGACCGCGAGCGCTATCAAACGGTCTATGCTGACCCGGTGCGTCAAGTCGCTGTCGCCGCTCCCACCGCCGGACTTCATTTCACGCCCGAGCTTCTGCAGCAGCTCTCAAAGGCCGGAGTGCAAAGCGCGGACCTCACCCTTCACGTCGGCTTGGGCACGTTCAAGCCGATCGCGGTGGACCATATCGAAGCTCACGCGATCCACCGTGAAATCTACGAAATACCGGCCGCCACGCAGCGAGCGCTGTTCCCACCGCACCGCGGTCGTCGTGTCGCCGTCGGCACGACGACGGTGCGCTCGATCGAGGACTTCCTTGCCTCTCATCGCGAACCGGTTCCAGGCGATCACGCCCATGTGGCTGAGGCTTCGATCTTCATCTACCCGCCTCGGAGCTTTCTGGGTGTCGATGCCTTGATCACCAACTTTCATCAGCCCCGTTCGACTCTGCTTTGTCTGGTAGCCGCCTTTCTTTCGCCCAACAGCACGGACGGCATCCAACGCCTTAAAGCCATTTACCAAGAGGCAATCGATCTCGAGTACCGCTTCTTCAGCTATGGCGACGCGATGCTCATCCTTTGAGCGGACGCTTTGAAGAACTGTAATCTCTTTAGTTGCAATTCCCCGCGGGATTCGTTCCTTGCCGCTTGCGCCTTTTATCGGTGCCAACGAAACCAATCCTTCATCCATGAAATTATCGACCCGCTTGAGTGTAACCGCCGGCCTCCTCCTTCTCGCTGCGAACTTCGCGTCCGCTGCCGTGGAGACCTACGTCATCGATCCCGTTCATTCCTCGATCGGCTTCACGATTCGACATTTCGTAAGCAAGGTTCCCGGCTCGTTTACGAAGGTAAACGGCACCATCATGGTCGATCGGGATAACTTGGAGAAGAGTTCGGTTGATGCTGTGATCGACGTTGCGTCGATCAGCACCTCCAACGAAAAGCGCGATGCCCATCTCAACAGCCCTGACTTTTTCGATACCGCGAAATACGGCACCTCGACGTTCAAGAGCACGAGTTGGAAGAAGACCGGTGAAGACACGTTCGATGTAAGCGGCGACTTGACCCTTCACGGCGTCACAAAACCGGTCGTACTCCAAGTCACGTTGCTCGGCTTCGGGCCAGGCCCGCGCGGCCAGCTTTCTGGATGGGAAGGTTCGACGAAATTGAAGAAATCGGATTTCGGCGTACAAGGTCCCGCCATGCTGAGCAAAGCGCTCGGAGACGAAGTGACCCTCCGCATCACGATTGAAGCCGGTCTGAAGGCCTAAGCTTCGCGCCAGGGTCTCGATCTGAGGACGGCCGAAAGGCCGTCCTTTCTTTTTGCCCAGCTCGGGCCACACTTGATTGTTCCTTTCGCGACAATGACTGACGACGACCTCCAGAGCTTGATTGAAGATGCCACCGCCGACTACGCGATGGGCGACACGCCTCGAGCGTTGGCAAAACTTGCCGAGGCGACGGCGGCGGCGCCCGGTTCATTTGAAGCATGGCATGCCCTTGCTGAAGTAAATTTTTCCGCCCGGCACCTCGACGCCGCTCTGCAAGCCGCGGAAAAAGCACATGCGTTGCGTCCCGGGGATTTGTACATCAACACAACGCTCTCCCGCATCTGGATGGAACGGGGCGACAAAGCGCGCGCTGAACACTTCGGTGCGCAAGCAAAGATCCTGAGTTGGAAGGACCAGCTCAAGAACCCCGGCAGCACAGAAACCCTTTCCTAGCTCGCGATCCTGCGATCGGGAAGGTCGCGCCATCGCCCCAGTTGACACGCTTCTGCCGCCTTCTCTTAACTCCCACTATGGAAAAGCCGGCGTATGCTCTCGAGTTTGAAAAGCCGCTGCGTGAACTCGCTAAGGAACTCGATTCCCTTCACCAGAAATCGCTCGAGCAGAAGCTGAATCTTTCAGGCGAGATTTCGGCCATTGAGAAACGCATCAATCAGGCTCAAAAAGAAATCTATTCCAATCTCACGGCCTGGCAACGGGTACAGATCGCGCGGCATCCGAAGCGACCTTATGCCCTCGATTACGTTGGTCTGATTTGCACTGATTTCCAGGAGTTCCACGGCGACCGTCAGTACAACGACGATCAAGCGCTGATCGGCGGAACTGCATTTTTCAACGGCGAAGCAGTGATGATCATCGCTCAACAAAAGGGACGTGATCCAAAGGAACGCATCGTGCGAAATTTTGGCATGCCTCAGCCGGAGGGGTACAGAAAAGCGCGGCGGTTGATGCACATGGCGGAGAAATTTGGGCTGCCTGTTCTCTCGTTCATCGATACGCCGGGCGCATATCCTGGAGTAGAATCCGAAGCCCGGCACGTTTCTGAAGCGATCGCAGTTAATCTGCGTGATATGGCACTCCTTCGTGTGCCTACCATCGGCGTTATCATCGGTGAAGGTGGGTCCGGAGGCGCTCTCGGTATTGGAGTTACCGACCGGGTGCTCATGTTCGAGAACAGCTACTATTCCGTGATTACCCCGGAAGGCTGCGCAGCCATTTTATGGAAAGATCGTGCAGCAGCGCCAAAAGCGGCTGAAGCACTCCGGGTCAACGCCAGTAGTCTGGAAAAGCTCGGCGTAATCGACGAAGTGATCGCCGAGCCGATCGGTGGCGCGCACAACGATGTGAAGCAAGCCGCCGCTGCGTTGCAGTACTCGCTCCAAAAACACCTCAACGATCTCCGAGGTTTGCCAACAGCCAAGCTCCTCGACACTCGCTACGAGCGATATCGCCACTTGGGCGCATACGAGGAAGCCGGCGTTGTTCATAGCTGAGCGCCGAGAGGCGCGAATCGCGGGAGCTCGCCGGTACGCTCGTACCCCACCAGACGCGAGCGGAGCTGGTTCCGTACGGAATTTAAGCCCCTGCGTTTACGGACGTGTCAGCGCCTGACGGTCAGCAGCTCGATCTTTTCGGCGCGCGCCATCGATGCGCTGATTTCAACTAACGCTCCGGAGATGCGCACGTCGTCCGTTGCGATCTCGAAGCGACGGGGCAAACCATCGACGAACTTGTTAACGACGGGCTCGATCTGCCTACCCAGCACGCTGGCGTACGGCCCCGTCATGCCCACATCGCACATGAATGCGGTGCCCTTCGGCAAAATTTGTGCGTCGGCCGTTGGCACGTGAGTGTGGGTCCCGAGTACCGCCGTGACTCGACCATCCAAGTACCAACCCAAGGCCTGCTTCTCCGAAGTGGCTTCAGCGTGAATCTCCACGATGATCGCGTCCGCCTGTGCCTTTAATTTGTCGATCATGCGGTCGGCACACAGGAAGGGGCAATCCGCCTTCACCCCCATGAAATGACGGCCGAGAACCGTAAAGACCGCGACGCGAAATCCCCGCGCCTCGATGATCAGGTGGTCCCAACCGGGATTCGATTGCGGCAAGTTGGCGGGCCGACAGACGCGTTCAATCTGCGTAATTTCCGACTCCCAACCCCGTTGATCCCACACGTGATCGCCCAACGTGATCGCATCAATTCCTGCCTCCAACATCGATCGGGCAATCGTTCCCGTAATCCCAGAACCGGCCGCGGAGTTTTCTCCGTTCGCAATGACAAAGTCGATCGCGAGCTCTGTTCGTAACTTCCTTAGCCGTTCAGTGATAAAATCTCGGCCGGGCTTTCCCACGATGTCGCCGATGAAGAGGAGCTTGAGCATGGCTCAAGGTGCGCTCGCTAACGTCTCCCGCGCCAGTCAAATTTCGTCCGGCATCTTGCCGTCTGTCTCGTGCGAGTCAGCTGATTCCAGAGCTTGCCAGCACCCGGATCCTGCGCTTTTGATAAACCCTCATTTTTGTTCAACCCACCGCCTATGAAGACCACGACCTCTCCCACTACGTTTCCACAAGCCGAAATCGGCCGCGAAATGAAGGGTTCCGACGCCGTCGTTGAATGCCTCATTCGCGAAGGAGTTGATGTGATCTTCGCTTATCCCGGCGGCGCGTCACAGGAGCTGCACCAGTCGCTCGCGCGGACCGACAAGATCCGAACGATTCTGCCGCGGCACGAGCAGGGCGGGTCATTCGCCGCCGAAGGCTACGCCCGCGCGACGGGTAAAGTTGGCGTGTGTATGGCGACCAGTGGGCCGGGTGCCACCAATCTCGTTTCCGCGATCGCCGATGCGTTCATGGATTCCATTCCGCTCGTCGCCATCACGGGTCAGGTGTTTTCGAAGTACATCGGAAAGATGGCATTTCAGGAAACGGACTTTTACGGGATGACCCTGCCGATCGTGAAGCACTCGTACCTCGTCATGGACGTGCATGACTTGCCGCGCGTGTTCAAGGAAGCCTTTCAACTCGCCCGCAGCGGCCGTCCGGGCCCGGTCATCATCGACCTGCCAAAGGATGTTCAGCAGGCGAAGTTCCAGCCGGTATTCCCGGCGACGGTGGAATTCCGCAATCCCTACGCGATGGCCACCCAACACGCGTCGGATGATCAGCTGAAGCAACTCCTGGCCCTGATCGGAGAAGCCAAGCGGCCCGTGCTCTATGCCGGCGGCGGAATTATCTCGGCTGAGGCGCACGCGGAACTGAAGGCGTTCGCCGAGAAAACAAATGTCCCGGTGGCGACCACCTTGATGGGACTTGGCGGATTCCCGGAAACGCATCCGCTCTCGATGCACTGGTTCGGCATGCACGGCTCGGCCTATGGCAACTGGGCCGTCGATCAATGTGACTTGCTACTGTGTTTCGGTGCGCGGTTCGACGACCGAATTACGGGAGACACGAGCAAGTTCGCGACGCAGGCCAAGATCGTTCACATCGACATCGATGCGTCCGAGCACAACAAGAACAAGCGAGGCATCCTGCTGCCCATCGTCAGCGACATCAAATACGCGCTGACCCGGCTCAACGCGCTCGCCACGGCGAACAAGTTTTCTCCACCGGACACCACTGCATGGCATGCTCAGATTGCCACGTGGAAGAAAGACCATCCGTTCAGCTACGAACAGAGCAAGCACATCGTCCCTCAGGAGGCGATCGAGACGCTTTACAAGCTGACGAACGGAGATGCGATTATCACGACCGGCGTGGGCCAGCATCAAATGTGGGCGGCGCAGTTCTATCGTTTCAACGAGCCACGCCGCTACATCAGTTCACTCGGACTGGGCGCGATGGGGTTCGGCTATCCTGCCGCGATGGGCGCCAAGGTGGCATGTCCTGACAAGGAGGTCATCGATATCGACGGTGATGGCTCGTTCATGATGAACATTCAGGAGCTGGCGACCTGTCACATCGAGAAGATCGCCGCGAAAGCCATGATCTTGAACAACCAGCACCTTGGCATGGTGGTGCAATGGGAGGATCGCTTCTACGGTAGCGTCCGGGGCAATACGATTCTCGGTGACGAGACCAACGTCGGCAGTCCCGACAACCTCGGCGGCCTGTACCCGAACTTCGTCAAGATCGCAGAGGGTTTCGGCGTGAAAGGTCGTCGAGTACACCTCCGCAGCGAATTGAAAGAAGCGATTCAAGAGATGCTTGATCACGACGGGCCGTACGTCCTCGACGTCATTGTTCCGTACACGGAACACGTGCTGCCGATGATCCCTGCAGGCAAATCGGTGAAAGAGATGCTCCTCAAATAGGCGCTCCTCTCGCTACAATTTCAGCCCGGCCAATCTGGCCGGGCTTTTTTATTCGCCCTCATTCAGCACACCTCATCCTCTGGAGACGTGTCTGCGTTGTCGTCTGGCTAAACGATCCCCCACTCGTTCGCTTTTCTCAGTTCGGTCTTTTTATCCCTCTCTACCCCCATGACTCCCATTGATCGTCGTACGTTTGTGAAAACTTTCTCCGCTGCCAGCCTCGGCCTGGCTGCATTCGGCCAATCGTTGGCCGCGGTCACGTCGTCAGCGCCCGGCGCAACGAACACCCGGCGGAAACGCTACGTGATCGTCGGAGTCGGATCCCGGCACCAGATGTACCAGGACGCGATCGAGCGCGATTATCCGCAACACGCTGAACTGGTCGGTATCTGTGACACCAATCCGGGTCGACTGGACGAAGCGCGGGCGCGTTCCGTCAAGAATGGAGCGACTCCGCCCGTGGCATTTACGGCCGCCCACTTCGACCAGATGCTCCGGGAAACCAAACCAGATCACGTGATCGTCACCACGATCGACGCAACGCACGATGACTACATCGTTCGTGCGCTGACCGCCGGTCATGACGTCATTACGGAGAAGCCGATGACGACGACCGCGGAGAAATGTGCGCGAATCCTCGAGACGAAGGCAAAAACCGGCCGGCAAATCCGCGTCACGTTTAACTACCGCTATTCTCCACCTCGTACCCAGGTGAAGGATATCTTGATGAGTGGTGAAATCGGCGACGTCCGCTCGGTCGATTTTCACTGGATGCTGAACACGCAACACGGCGCGGATTATTTCCGACGCTGGCATGCGAACAAAAAGAACTCCGGCGGCCTCATGGTGCACAAGGCGTCCCATCATTTTGACTTGGTGAACTGGTGGCTCGGCGCCCTTCCCGTCTCTGTGACCGCCACGGGCAAACGCGAATTCTACACGCCCGCGATGGCCAAACGGTTTGGTCTGGCGAGTCATCACGAGCGTTGCCTCACCTGCCCGGAAAAAGACAAATGTGGTTTCTACATGGACCTCGCCGCCAGTCCGGGTTTGAAGTCGCTGTACCTCGATCACGAAAAGCACGACGGGTACTTCCGCGATCAATGTGTCTGGCGACCAAGTATCGACATTGAGGACACGATGAACGTCCTCGTGAAGTACGACAATGGCGTGACCATGGCGTACTCGCTCAACGCGTTCAACGCATGGGAAGGCTACACGATCGTGTTCAACGGAACGCTCGGGCGGCTCGAGCACACCATCGTTGAGCAGGTGTACGTAAACGGCACCGATACCGTCCAGGGCGGTATCTCTCCCGACGGAGTGACCACCCGCGTTTTCCCGCTCCGCACACCTGCTCGACGCGTCGAACCGTGGACGGGAGCCGGCGGCCATGGCGGTGGCGACAAGGTGATGCTCGACGAGATTTTCCTGCCGAACGCTCCCGCGGACAAATATCAGCGTGCGTCAGACGAGCGCGGAGGCGCCGCGGCCATTGCGGTCGGCATCGCCGCGAATGAGTGCTTCCGAACCGGACAAGCGGTTCAAATTGCAGACTTGTTCAAAGGCGGCCTCGCCCGGCCCAACATGGCTCCCATGCCCGCTTCCGACGCGCCGCTGCCGATGCCCCCGCGGCCGCCGGCATCCGCAATTTAAGGAAGTTATCCCGCATAAGCGACGCTCGGCCGAACGGCCTCGTTGACGCGTCAGGATCTCGTCAGATCGAACGTCAGGTCCTTCCAATACGTCCAACCGTACGCGTTACCCTTGTCGGGCAGAGTCGCGATGGCGAACTCGACGGTGCTGCCCTCGGTCGCGGGAATTTCGACGTTGAAAGACTGGTCGCCCCGATGAGCAACCTCGTTGCGCGGATTCAAACGCGTTGAAAAGACCTGCCGCCGCGTTCCATCGCGCAGCACGAGCGTGATGATAAAATCGGCGCCGTCCGTGCTGTCCTGCGGTTTCTCATACGAGCCTGGGAAGAAACCGAATTTGCCTTCGATCCGTCGGGCACTCGACGGAACTTCCGTGCTCAGCAAAGACGGGGCGTGCGCCGCAATGTGTCCGTTGCTGAAGTAAGCCGGTCCCGTCCAACTTTGCTTTTGCAGCAGCGTCGGCACCGTGATTGGCGCTCGAATCGGAAAATTGTCGCGGGTGATGTTCGCGTTGCGTTTGAACACTTCGAAATGGGCGTCGAACTCCAAATAGCCGCGACCGGGCAGGAACGGCACCGCCTCGATCTTGTCCCGCACATCAAACACCCGTTGACGGGTGTAATATTTCGTCAGCAGGTCGGGAGAGATCCTCGAGACGACCTCGATTTCCGAATCCCGCATGACGAGCCAATCCGGCGCCAGGTACGCGATCAGCTCCGGCCAATGTTCGGTATAATCTCCAATCCGTGGAATCTTCCGTCTCACCGCGACAACCTCTGGTGAGCAGAGCCCGGGATAGTCATACATTTTCAGACCGGAGAAAAAACCGATGTAGCCGAGCGGCTCGAGAAACACTGTATCATGGGGCGTCGCGGCATTCTTGTTGAGCCACTCACCTAACACCCGCCGGTTGCCCTCTTCACTGATGCTCTGGGAGAGTCGCATTTCATACGCGGCGAAACCCGTGAGCACCAAAGCCAGCGCGGGAACTGAAAAGGCCAAACCTACGACCAATCGGCGCAGCAGCGGTCCGGCGGCACGCTGTTCCTCACGTCGTCGGGCAAACGCCCACAGCTGGCTCATCACCGTCGTTAAGCCAACAAAGGCCAGCAACGTAAGCGTCGGCACATACCACGGCGAATGAAAGCCAGCCAGGTAGTTCAGGTAGAAATGTCCCAGCGTGAACGTGACGGTGACGACTCGCACCTCCCACCGGACTTTCGGCAATATCCACAAAACCAATGCGAGCAACGCGAGCGCGAACGACGTCCCCACTGCGAACCGGTTCCAGCCGGTTGTCACCCCGTACGGCGGCATGAAGGTCGTCGCCAGCCCGGCACCGTCCCGAACAATCTTAAACGGAAAATCCCGGACCGCATTCACCAATCCACCCAGCGAAACGACCGGCTTGAACAAGCCTTTCGCGATGATCGTGTGTGGAACCGGCGAGCCATAATACCACCAAGCCCAAAGGAACCAGGGCGCGTACAGCACTGCGGTGATTCCGCCGGCGATGGTGAATTCCTTCAACATCCGCTTTCGGCTTTCCCAAAACGGACGAGCTCGGTTGAACGCCAGCGCTCCGAGTGACAACGCGCCGATATAGATGAACGAATCCGGACGGCTCCACATCAACCCGGCCCACGCCAGACCCAAGTGGAGTGCCGTGCGCGGTGGGGACAAAAACAACGCGTAGAACGTCCACGCCATGAACAACAGGACGAACGGTGTCTCCATGCCGTTCGTGCTGAAATCGATCATCTTGGCGTCCGTCGCAAACAGCGCGATCAGCAGCAAGGCGGCCAGGCGTTGCTCGTACATGCGCCGCGCCAGGTGCCAGAGGACTACGCCCGCGCCCGCATACGCAGCCGTGCTCATCAGTCGGAACAGCCACAACGCCACGCGATCTGAGGAATTTCCCGTTAGCAGACTCGCAAGCGCAGGCAGCAAGCCGCCGATTGGGGAGGTGTACGAGTGAACCCGTTCGCCGATCGTGAATGTGAAGCCATGGCCAGTCGCGAGGTTCTTCGAAGCCCGATACGTGATATAAAAATCCTCCCACGTATGTTGCGTGACGAGGGCCCACAACAAGCCGACGGCAAACAGCAGTCCAAACACGAGCCACGCGGATTTTCGGGACGGCGCGGGATGAAACTCAACCGCGGAAGGTTCGAAGGATCGCATTAGATATCAGAAGCGGCATTCAAAAGCGCGAAAGAGGCGGGACAGATGCAGGTTGTCAAAGCCTTAGCTGCCACGGCGACGCGATCAACTTTACGGCCGGAACGGATCGGAACCGGCTGCCCCTTACTTCTCTTTCATCGTGTACACGCCATCCCAGTCTGCTTCCGGAGGGAATCGGCTCATCTGTTCGCATCGTTCTAACATGACAATCGACGGGTTGGTCTCCACCCCTGGCTCCTGGCCAGGGCGCCGCGATTCCAACGCCGCGCTCGCTCGGAAGGCGGCCGCCCCTGCCGCCCAATTCTTCGCGAGATAATTCCGCATACCCTCGTCGAAGCGCTGAAGGCAGTCGCGCACCTGCGGCTCCACAAATTCTTTCAAGCCCACGATCTCGTACACGGGCACAGGCTGCGACCGCCCTTTGACGACGATGCGATCGAGAAAACGAAATACCACGCGGTCACCTCCGTGCTGTTCACAGGCTTGCTTGGTGGTCTCGGTCACCATCGTGAAGACTCCATAGGCTTTGGCGCCGCTTTCCATTCGCGCAGCGAGGTTCACGTTATCGCCCATCATGGTGTAGTTGAAACGCGTTCGACTCCCCATGTTGCCAATCGTCGCCCGGCCCGAATTAAGTCCGACGCGCGATTGCATCTGCGCCACTATATCCGGCCATTTGGTCCCTTCGCTTTTCCATTTTTCGCGGAGTTCACCAATCTTCTGGTGCACGCGTTGCGAGGCGACGCACGCACGATACGCATGATCCGGTAACGCCAGCGGGGCTCCGAACATCGCGACGACCGCATCGCCAATGTACTTGTCGAGCGTGCCACCTTCCTCCTGCACAATATCGGTGCAGGCAGTAAGGTATTCATTCATCAGCTCGACCAACGGCCCGGATTCCAGTTTTTCCGAAAACGCGGAAAAGCCCTGAATGTCGCTGAAGTACGCGGTGATCTCGCTCTCGTGGCCGCCCAACTGCGGGTCGTCGCCCGACTCAATCATGCGATCGACGAGCTGGGGCGAAACATAGGTGCCGAACATTCCTTTGATTCGCCCTTTTTGTTTTTCCTCGCGGATCAGTTGATACGTGATCGCGGCGAAACTGGTCATCAGCGCTGCGCCGAGCGGCAGAGCCATCGGCAAAATGACATGCTTCGCGCTGAACATCCCCAATCCAACGGCAACATAAGCGAGCAACAGCGAGATCGCGCCAAGCTTCGTCAGCCGACTGCGAGCGCCACCCGCCGTGGCCAACCCTGTGACCAAACCCGTAAAACCCAGCGTAAGGGCATAATCAAACCATCGGATCCCGTGCCAGTTCGGCAAAGTCCGCAGGTACTTGCCCGTGGCGATCATCTTCAGAAGATTACCGTGCACGCCGACTTTGGGCACCGGGGTTGGATCGAACGGCGTGGTGGCAAGGTCCTGCTGCAACGGATCCGCCGGACCAATGAGCACAATCGCACCTTTCAATTCCGGCTGGGCGAAAAATGTGTCAGCGGTCTGCTTCTCCTCCGGAGTGCCCGAGGTCGCCATCGCGGCGTAGTTGAAAACCGTCGACAAGCTGATCCTCGGATTCCGTTCTGACGCCCACGCAGAAAACCAGTTTACGTCCAACAGCTGTCCGTCGCGAATCGGGATGTGGGCCGCGTGTGTGCCATCCGCTCGATCCATGTCGATATGCGTCGCGCCGATCTTAACTCCGTCACTCGCAACACCGTAAAAGAGCCGGGCGAGTTCGACGGAAAGGTGCAGGTACATCCGCGCTTCAGCCGGCGCAAAGGCCGGGACCGCGCGCGTACTTCCGTCCATCGTATCGATGAGTCCGATCAACGGCGGAGACCACAGCTGTCGGGCGTTTTTCTCACTGACGCGGAACGCTGGCAGTTCCGGTGGATCACCGGGGACCAAGCCTTGGCCGACGCTCACCCGGGGCAACGCTCGCTGCACGAGGTTCCCGTTCACGTCCCGATCGACCGCGGCCGCATACGACGCCGCGACCACAACGGGCGGATTGGTCGCCAGGAATTGAGCCAGCTCCCGATTCCCTTCGACCCGCTTTTTCCAGTCGACCGATTCCGCGACGCCATTTTCCGAGAACACCACGTCGATGCCCACCGCTTTGACCCCCGCGCGTTCGATCAGAGCTTGCGCCACTCGCGCGAAATACGTCCGACTCCACGGCATTCCGCCGATTTCGCTGAGCGATTGAGAATCGATGTCGACGTAAACAATTTTGATCGGCGCGTCCGCTTCGCCGCGCCATTGGAATCTCCAGTCGACAAATTTATTTTCAAGGAAAGCCAACCAGCCGAGTTGAGCGCACAAACACCAGGCGACCGGAATCGGTATTAGCCACAGACCCATCCAACGCGGAGGGCCTGATTTCGAACTGGGAACGATCGCCCCCATGCTCGAGTTCAATTCGCCCCTGCTCCGGGCGTCACATCAGGTGGAGGCGGCACGATCTCAGGCAACGGATTCTTGCCCGGCGAAAATACCGGGTCCGCGTTCTGACCCGGGACCGGTCCAGGCTTCTTCTCGTCCTCCTTGTTTTTTTCGTCTGATGACGGACGACCGGCGGGCTGACCCGCGCCACCATTCGCGGCACTGGTGGGAGACAGCGAAAGGATGATGGTCTGGGCGGCTTCGATAATCTGCTGCGCTGCGTTCGCAATTGCAGCCTGGATGGCGGGAGGAATGTTAACCGGCACCGAAATGCGCGGCGGCGACACGATCGTAACGGCCCTTGTGGCGGGATTCACGGTGACCTCCACTTCGACGGTGATCTCCTGGCCGCTGGTGACGGTGACGGGAGATTGACCCGCAGCCACAAACTCCACGGTGCCTTCCGAGACGCTGAGCGTAAAGGTGACGGTGCCGCTCGCGTCCGGTCGGAAGACGATGCGAAAGGTCGTGCCACGAATACCGGCCGCACCCACCGGTGTATTCACGATAAATGACGAACCCTTTTCACGCTTCAGATGCTTCACGTTCCCCACCAGTTCGCCACGGGCCATGTTCAACCTGGTTGACGATGTGGTCGGCTCCTCCGTCAGTGCAGTCACCGCGACTTTGTCGCTGAACGGATCCTGGAGAAATTCCTCGATCGAGAGGACCGAATCAGAGCCGAGGTTCACGGTCGCGCCGTTTGAAAACACCAGGACGACCCGCGAGTTCGCACCCGTCGTCACCACGTACTGCTGCGAAATCACTTCTTTTTCGACCAGCGTGTGCGTCGTCTGATCCGTCAGATGAGTCGCCGTGACGATCCCCTGAATCTTTGCTACGACAATTTGGCCCGGTACTCGGGTGACGGTTTGAGCATTGGTAGCGGTGGTGAAGAAACCCACCGTGCCGCACAGCAGCATCCACGAAATCGTTTTGATCAGTCGCATGAAAGCTGGAGTCAGGGAGCGCGGCTGCGTTCGGCCAATCGCTCGTGCAATGCATGCGCTGCCGCGTTTCCAGGGTCAAGACGCAAGCAGAAGGCAGCGGCCGCCAGTGCCGGTCCGTTCTCTCCCGGATTCCGACTCAAATGCAGCGCGTGTTGCAGCCACACGTTCCCTTTTGCCGGAGCGAGCGTGAGTGCTCGGGTAAACGCAGCGCCCGCATCGATCCATCGCCCTTGCAGATCCAAGGCAACGCCACGGCGCACCCAAAACTCGGCGACGCTCGGCGAACACGCGAGTGCTCGATCAGCATAGCTTTCAGCTTCAGCGCCAATTTCACGGGCGCGGGGATCAGCGTAGCGACTCATCAGCGACGTTGCATACGACGCATCCGCCCACGTATCGCCGTTTCCCTCTGACCATTCGGCTGCGCGCAGAAATTCGGCCCTCGTCGCGACCAGGATCGACTCATCCAGCGGCTGCTTTTCACGCGATCTTAAATCCAGGGTTCGGCGCGCCGCCTGACGAATCGCCTCAGCTCTATAAACCGGCATGACGACGGCCCACGTGAACGCCGCAATTCCGGCCACACCGACGACCGCAACAACCCGCGCCGCTCTCGACGGACGGACGGTCCTTTGCGGCACCGGCCAGAGTCGCTGAAGGAGTGTCGCGGTTGTGATGGCGAAGCACATCGCAAGCGCCGGTATCTTGAGATTGAAGTCCACCGCCATCTGCAGAGCGAATGCCGTCGTGCCGACCATCAAGCCCGCAGTGATTTCCGGACCATCGAACCAATCGCGACTACGAACGGGTCGACTCTTCCGCACCGAAAGCAGCACAAACACCACCCCACCCGCTGCCAGCACGAATCCCATCACGCCATAATCGCTGAGCGTATTGAGGTATTCATGATGCGCCCAGCGCGGCTCGAGTTGAAAACCCGGCGGACGGTAAAGCTCAAACGCCACTCCATAGCTGCCCGCCCCTGATCCCCATACCGGATGGGCAGAGAATGTTTCCCACGCCGCCTTCCACATAACTGGACGCGACAGCTCGCCACGCTGCGCCGCCATCTGATCGACGCGTTCCCGGGCGGCTGGCACACGGATCGCAATCAGCCATCCGATCAGGAGCACCCCAAGCCAGGCCGCGGCCACAAAAGCCAGCTTCCGCCAGTAAGACCCGCGGACCATCACCATGGGCCAAAGCCCGATCGCGAGGCCGAACGACAACCACGCTCCGCGACTCAACGTGAGGACCAAGGCAAATCCAAGAACGAGCGTTACGTAAAGTGAAGCCAGGCGCAGCGCCGCCGAACTGTCGCGGCGCAACCCGAGCGCTCCTGAAATCGGCAGTACCAGGATCAAGTACGCCGCCAGACTGTTCGGCATGCCGAAAAAGCCACTCGACCGACCCAGGAATTGCGCGGCTTGCGTGCGATTCAACATCAACCATTCGGGTGCGACGAACCGCTGATAGCCCGCGACGACCGCGAGTCCGCCACCCAAGGCGACGAGTGTCGCCACGATCACAATACGCGGGCTCCTGCCTTGGATCCCGTTCAACACGACCCAAAACACGACGGCCGCCTGCGCCCAGCCGAGCCAGTCCAGCACACCGCGCCACGGCACCGGCGTGATCCAGAGCACATTGGCTGCTGCATAAACGAGGAAAGGAATAACCGACCAGCTGGCCGGATGCACCCGTCGAACGTTTACCGCGGAAGTTTCGGTGCTGGCCGCACGGCGCGCCATGCTTACCAGGTGAACGATCAGCAGCAACCCGGTCAGGGCGGAGGTGACGACCATGGTTTCGGCTAGAAACCCTCCGAGGCACGCGGTCGTCCAAATCACATTGGCTGCGAGCAAAACAACCTGCGTCCACTCGGCGGCCGAGGACCGAGCTGAATGTCCAGGGGTGATTGTCGCCGAATGCATGAGGGGAAACGCGAGGTACGAGCCCACAGAGCTGAGCGCATCCAATTCTTCGTCACGCCGGTCACCACAAACAAGGGCAAAGCACTGCCGGGCCATCACGCCACGATCGTGGGCTTCGCCTCGAAGCAAAAAAAAGCGCCACCTCGTGAGGTGGCGCTCGAAAACAATCGTTAGACCGATCTTAGCTGGTTGGAACCGTCAGGATCGTCTTGAGGATACGGCCCGCGACCAGGTACGGATCGGCGGCGGAATTCGGCCGGCGATCTTCGAGATAGCCCTTGTATCCGCTGTTGACGAAGCTGTGCGGAATACGAACGGAAGCGCCGCGATCGGCGAGACCGTAGCTGAACTTGTCGATCGACTGCGTCTCGTGGAGACCCGTGAGACGGAGGTGATTCTCGGGTCCATAAACCGCAATGTGCTCGTCGCGGAATTTGTTGAACGCTTCCATGAGTTTTTCGAAGTAAGGTTTGCCGCCGACTTCCCGCATATGCTTGGTCGAGAAGTTTGCGTGCATGCCAGATCCGTTCCAATCGAGCGGCTGATTGAAGGCCCCGAGGATCGGCTTGCAGCGCCACTCGATGTCGATCTCGTAAGCTTCCGCGAGCCGCGCCATGATGTAGCGAGCCACCCACATTTGGTCGGCCGCGCTCTTGGAGCCTTTACCGAAGATCTGGAATTCCCACTGGCCTTTCGCCACCTCGGCGTTGATGCCCTCGAGATTGATTCCGGCATCCAGACAGGTGTCGATGTGCTTCTCGACGATCTCTCGCGCGACGCTGCCCACATTCTTGTAGCCGACGCCGGTGTAGTACGGGCCCTGAGGCGCGGGGAAGCCGCCTTCAGGAAAGCCGAGGGGACGTCCGTCCTGGTAGAAAAAATACTCCTGTTCGAAGCCGAACCATGTGTCCGGATCATCCGGGATCGTGGCTCTCGAGTTCGATGGATGCGGCGTCTTGCCGTCTGGCATCATGACCTCGCACATGACGAGCACGCCGTTCTTACGGGTCGAATCAGGGAAAACGGCCACAGGCTTCAACACGCAGTCAGAGCTCTTGCCTTCCGCTTGCTGGGTCGAGCTACCGTCGAACCCCCACAACGGGAGTTCTTCGAGCTTGGGAGAGCTGGCGAAGTCCTTGATTTGAGTCTTGCTGCGCAAGCTGGCCAACGGCGTGTAACCGTCGAGCCAGATGTATTCCAATTTGTATTTGGCCATAGATAGGTCGGATTGTAACAGGTTTTTGGGGGTTGTGTTGTCGGGCTCGGATGGTGCTAACGCCGTCCAAGATGCCGACAAAGAACCGAGCGGTATTTAGCACCTCGCATGCCAGAGGCGATCAGAACTTCGCGCTTCTTCGGCCTTATGACGCGTGCAAAGTGGATCGTCGTTCGGATGCAGCTGCGACCCGCGCTTGCCAAGCCTGAACCGGCCGGAATTGTTGCCTTCGACCATGCACGAAATCAAAGACACGGCGCGCGCGCTCGTACGGATTGGGTACGACGGCCGGGTTCACAAAACCTTCCGCGGCCACCTCGCGCGTGAGCGTTTCGACCACGAGGTGCGCGTGTTGCGTCATTTGGAGGAGCGTGGCTGCACCTTCGTGCCCCGGTTGCTGGAGGTGGATCCGGACGCCTTGAAGATCATCACCACACACTGTGGCACGCGCGTGGATCAATTGAATCCGGAGCGGCAGATCGAAATTTTCGCCGAACTCGAGCAATACGGTGTTCGCCACGAAGATCGGGAACTGCGCAACATCACTTATCGCGTGTCAGACGGCCGGTTCTGCATCATCGATTTTGAGTTCGCGACCCTTTTGGATGGCACGGCGAACCCCGTGTCGCTGAAGCCTGCCCCAGGTAAATGAGCTCCCTCTCCCCGTCGGCCAGCACACCGAGTCTTCCTTCCACCCCGCCTTCCCCGCCGCCCCTGCTGCGCTGGTCGGGACTGACCGACGTCGGCCGGTTTCGGCCCAATAACGAGGACACCTTCCTCGCCCTTAACTTCGATGGTCACGAGGTGCGCTACTTGGGTAAAACGGGCGAAGCCAGCCTGCTGGGGAACGATTTCGTGTTTGCCGTCAGCGATGGCATGGGCGGCGCCAAGTCCGGAGAGTTCGCCAGTCGGATCACCGTCGACCGCATCACCCGACTTCTCCCGCGCCATTTCCGTTTATCCGCCGCCGGGATGTCGGGCGGCTTCCAGGACATTCTCGCCGAACTATTCTCTTCGATCCACGTCGACCTGTTGAAACTCGGCTACTCGTACGAGGAGTGCGCGGGCATGGGTTGCACGCTCAGCCTGTGCTGGTTCACGCCCGAATGGGCTTATTTTGGTCACATCGGTGACAGCCGGATCTACTATTTGCCTCGCGACGGCGGAATGACGCAGGTCAGCCATGACCATAGTTTCGTTGGGTCGCAGCGGCGGAAAGGACTCATGAACGAACGCGAAGCTCGATCCGATCCACGTCGCTCGGCCCTTCAACAAGCACTGGGCGCGGGCAACCAGTTCATCGATCCGCAGATTGGTGCCATCGGTTACGTGCCGGGAGATCGATTTGTCATCTGCTCGGACGGCGTGGTCGACGGTCTCTGGGATCGAGAACTTGAAGAGATCGCGCGATCCGCCTCCAACGGCGATGCGACCACGGCAATCGCGAATCGACTCGTCAAGACCGCGGTTCAAAACTCCGGCCGCGACAATACGACGGCGATTGTCATCGAGGTTCTGGCGCCGGCCGCCCCGTGAACTCGTCTGCCCGTCAGCTCGTGTTTGTCTACGGCACGCTCAAGCGAGGCGGCAGCAATCATAGCTTTATGTCAGGGCAGATTAATCGAGGTGACGCGCGGACCATGCCCGGATTCAGTTTGATCGATCTCGGCGACTACCCGGGATTGGTTGCCGATTCGGCCAACGAAGATGGCGTTTCTGGCGAAGTGTGGTCCGTCGACCTTGATTGCCTCTCACGGCTCGATGATTTGGAGGGCGTTTCCGAAGGTCTCTATCGGCGAGAGCGTGTCGTACTCCGCTCGTCATTTGGCGACGAGCCTGTGGAAACGTATGTTTACGCTCTCAATGTCGTTGGCCGTCCGGTCATCGCGGACGGAATCTGGCGAACGCCGTGAGGCTAAACAGCCGCCCTGTTCACCAGATCACACTTTCAGATCGGCCTGCTTCACCCGGCGCACGGCGGTGAACTTCGCCCGAAACAATTCTTCCAGCAGCTCCCGCGCGTCCGTCGGAATTCGGCTGACCAACTCATCCAAACTGGGCAACGGTGAGCTCGCAGTTTCGTCCGGCTTCGCAGCCACCGGCACCGCTGCTGCGGAGGTCACGTCCGTAGAGCTGCCTCGAGATTCGGCGAGAAAGGCGGCCTCAGCCGCTTCGTCGGGCCAGACATTTATGCTCTCCCTTGCCACGAGTTCTGGAGTAAGCAACACCTCGTCACCTGATGTTTCCGGTTCAGGGGCGGACACGCGCACGGGCGCCACGATGACCACCTCCGCCGCCACACGGGGACGAACTATGCTCTGCCCCGAGTACGTTGCCTTCGCGATCGGCGCGCTTTTACGCACCGCGTCCGCGTCTTGCAGACGCTCTTCCAACCGATCAATCAGCCCTTTTTTTTTTCGCCTGAGTCGCCGCTTCCGGCGGACGCCGGTTCCCCAGCCAGGGCTGCAAGTTCTTTGATCAAGCTGTCGATCGCCCGAGCTCGACTGGCGTCCACCGCCTTCAACAGCGTCACCTCGAAATTTATTTTCTGCGCGAGGCCCAACTTCACGCCGTCTTCGCCTTCTCTCAACCCGTCGAGCATGCGGGTCACCTGCTCCGTCGTCATCGGCTCGCCGAGTTGCTCGGTCTTCCCACCTTTCGCAATCGCGTCCAACAACGCGGTTCGGATGTACGCCTGCAGATCCGACAGCAGCCGAACCAAGTCGCGTCCGTTTGCGTCACATTCGTCAACGATGCTGACGATTCGTCGGTGATCACCGGCGGCGAGCGCCGACGCCAACTCCGCAATCTTCTCGGCGGACACGAGCCCGTAAACGTCGAGCACATCCGGCTCCGTGATATCTCCGCCGCAGAACGAAATCATCTGATCGAGCACGGACTGCGCGTCCCGCATTCCACCATCAGCCATGCGGGCGATGCTCTCCAGCGCCGCATCACTGATCGTGATCTTTTCCGAAGCTGCGATTTTCTTCAGCCGCTCCACGATCAGATCCGTCGGAATCGGTTTCAGATCGAATCGCTGGCAGCGCGAAATAATCGTGGGCAGCACCTTCTGAGGATCGGTCGTCGCGAACACGAATTTCACGTGCGCCGGCGGCTCTTCCAAGGTCTTCAGCAGCGCGTTGAACGCCTGCGTGGAGAGCATGTGCACCTCATCGATGATGTAGACCTTGTACTTACCTTGGGCCGGAGCGTACTGCACGGTATCGCGCAAATCCCGAACTTGCTCCACGCCATTGTTCGAAGCGCCATCGATCTCGATCACGTCCAGGTGTGAGCCGTCCGCGATCGCCAGACAGGCCGGATCATTCGGATCGAAATCCGCTTTAGGTCCATCTGTGCAATTTAGCGCTTTGGCAAAGATCCGAGCCGTCGACGTCTTGCCCGTTCCACGCGGGCCGACGAAGAGATAAGCGTGCGCAATTCGGTTTCGGGCGATCGCATTGGTCAACGTGCGCACGACGTGATCCTGACCGACCACGTCCTTGAACGTCTGAGGCCTCCACTTGCGCGCGATGACTTGGTAACCGGTCGACACTGCGAGCAAGTGCACGGCTCCTCGCGAGAGGTGCAATCGAAATTCCTGAAAAATCTCCTCGGCTCAAAATCTCTTCCCACGCAGAATTCGCGGAGATCGCGCAGGGCGCATCAGATGCGATGAAAAGGTAGGGCGAGGCGTCCCCGCCGGGCCGCCTTCGATCGCGGCTCACCCGGAGGGTTCGCCCTACCTCATGTGACTTAGCCGGATCAATGCTCTTCAACCGCGGACCTCTTCGGTTAAAATCACCCGCCGAGGAAAAAAGTGGCCAGGCACTCCACGGCACTGGGAGAACGTCGTTGCCGTTGCTACCTTCCGGTCCTGGCGGAGTTCACGCGCCTGCCCATGCATGGCACCTGGCCAACGCGGACCATGCGATGTCTGT
>JBDSSD010000020.1:0-78552 GCA_039928945.1 Opitutus sp.
GCCTTCCCCTGTTTTTTCGATGCTCGGGTGGTGGAATTGGTAGACACACACGTTTGAGGGGCGTGTGCCGTAAGGCGTGCAGGTTCGAGTCCTGTCCCGAGCACCAATTTTGCGGCGCGGCCGCAAAATCGCCCTTCGCCGCCCAGCGGGCGAGGAAGGGCCTCCCGCGATACCCGCGATCATGCCGTGAAGCCGGGCGAGCAATCGTTGCCGCCACTTGCGATGAGCCCGCCGCGTATTTTCCGTGTCGCCGCAAAAGTTCCCTCGCGCGGTAAATTTCTCCTATGGGAAATCGCTTGCCTCACCCCCCGGCGCGTGAACACTCCCGGCCGACTATCACCGGCGCATTGCGCGCCCCAGCAAACCACCGCGGGCCCGTGCCCGCTTGCCTCGACTACATGGAAGACCAGCCCGCCAAGGAAAATCCTCCCAAGGATTTCAATAAACTCGATCTGAGCCAGCTTCAGGGATTCAGCTTCGGCACTTCCTGGGCCCAGGACAAAACCGGCGCGTCCGACCGACGCGACCACGGTGACCGTCCCGCCCGTGAAAACCGCGAGGGCGGCGACCGCCGTGACGCTCCCCGCGACCGCCGCGCCTTCCGCAAGCCCGCCGGGCCCATGACCGGGACCGAGCCGGCCCGCCCGGCCGAAGGTGCGGGCGCCCCGTCCGACCGCCGCAATTATGGCGGTGACCGCCGCCAGCCCGGCGACCGCCGCGACGCACCGAATTATTCGCCCGACAGCCGCCGGGATGGCCCGGGCGGTGGCGGACGCTACGGCGGCCGCAACGAGCAGATGGAGCGCGGCCCGTATGAGAGCCCGCATTTTAGCGCGACGTTTTACCCCGAGGACACGAGCTTCAACGCCCTCGCGAAGACCATCCGCTCCTCCTGCCGCACGATCGAGCTCTTCGAGATTGCGCGCACGGTCATCGACAAGCTCGACCGCTTTGTCGTCGTGCTGACGCGCCGCGCGGCCTCCGCCGACGCGAAGCCGGCTCCGATTTCGATCTCGGTGCCGGACGGACTGCCGTTTGAGACGGAAGACTCCGCCATTGCGCACGTGCTGAGCACGCACCTGGATAAATTCTTCGACAAGAGTGACGTGGAGATTGACCCGCCGAAGGGGAATTTCCTCGTGATCAACAAGTGCACGATCACGGGCGAACTGCTCGGGCCGCCGAATTACCACCGCTATAACCAGCTGGTGCAGCAGCATTTCGCGGCGAAGATCCGCGGCATGTCGCTCGAGGCGTACCGCAATCGCATCGAGACCATCCGTGACCCCGAAGTCGTGGCCCAGTGGCTCGAGAAGATGAAGAAGACCACGCGCTACACATGGAAAGTTTCGAGCAAGCCCGCCAAGGCCGCCGCAGCTCAGGCCGCTGCCACGCCCGCCGTGGAGTCTGCAACCGCTGCTGCTGCCGAGACCGCGACGTCCGCTCCGGAAGCTCCTGCTTCCACGGAGGCGACTGCCGGCGTGCCTGCTGCTGATGTGCCTGCTGCTGACGCCACTCCGGCTGCCGCCTCGGCCGAAGCTGCGCCCGTGGCCGAGACTCCGGCTGCTTCCACTTCCGCCGAACCTGCGGCGGACAAACCCGCGGCTCAGACGTTCGACAACTTCGAGGAGGCGCGCACGTATCTGCTGACGCAGGCCCGCGACAAGGTCGTACGCCAGTCCGATTCCGCCCGTTTCCACGGCAAGATCGCCGAGTCACTGCCCGACGGCGAAATTCGCCGCGCCGTTGAGGGTGCGCTGGAACGCCAGCGCCGCTTCCCGCTCGACACCGCCAACGCCCTCCGCGGCCGGCTGCGCCGCGAGCATTTCACCATCTTCAAGAAGGGCTCGAAGGGCGTCAGCTACGTTTGCGCGGTCAAGCGCAAGTTCCGGGTGCCAGGACAGACGTTCGCCGAGAGTATCAGCGCTCTGATTACGTTCATCGAGTCTCACCCGATGGTGAAGGCGAGTGAACTGTCGGCCAAATTCCTCGGCATCGATCTCCCGGCCGCACCGAAGCCGGCCGATACGTCAGCCCCGGCGGGCGACGCGTCCACCGCCGCACCGGAAGCGGCGAAGGCCGAGCCCGTACTCTCCATCGACCAACGCGCAAAGCTGAGTCGAATGCAGGGTGACCTGCGGTGGTTGGTCACGGAAGGCTACGTCACCGAGTTCATTGATGGCCGGTTGTTCGCTCCGCCTGCGATGGTCGAAGCACGCAAGAAAGAGGTGGAGTCGGAGGAGCACGATCCGGAGAACTTCCCCGACGCTCCGCCGGCCGATGCGGCGCATGCGCCCGCTCCTGTTGTGCCGCCATTGCCCGAGCCAGAAACCATCGCCGAGCTCACCCCGGCGCCGGTGCCTGCAGCCCCTCAGCCTGAGGGCGCAGATTCAACGTCGGGCGTATCGTCGGAACCGACGAGTTCGCCTGCGGTTTAACCGCGGCCGTTAGCGTAACGCCAAGCTCGATTCACCCGAGCTTGCGCCAGGCAACGAGAAGGTCCGAGCGCCGCGGCATTGTGGCGACTCGCGTCGGCGGTTGCTCCGGAGCCTCTTCCCGCCAAGCGTTCCCGTCTGCTCACTTCAACTGCACGGTGTGACGTTCGTCCGGAGTGATCCCAAGTTCGACGTGCAGCGCTTGGGGCGGAATCCAATCGCTGATCTTCTCCGGCCATTCGATGGCGAGGCACCACGGCGAGACGAGAAAATCTTCCAAGAGAAGGTCGTCCACCTGTCGTGCCGTTTCCAAGCGATAGGCGTCGAGATGAACCAGGGTCCGAGCGGGGCCGCGATGGACCGTGTAGATATTGAAGGTCGGGCTCGTCACGCTTTCCGTAACTTCGAAGCCACGAGCGAGGCCTTGCACAAAGGTCGTCTTTCCGACGCCGAGATTTCCATGCAGGGCAACCGTGACGTCTGCAGGTAGAGCGCGCGCGAGTTGCACGGCCAGGTCCTGCGTTTCGCGCGCGGACGAGGTCGTCCGTCCGGCGCGCAACTGTTCGAAAATCGTCATCGCAGGTGTTCGTACCCGTGGAACTGATCCAGCGTCATTGCCCAATCAGGCCGCTTCCCCTGACGGGAGAACGAGCCGACGGGCGTGAGCCGCACGCGAGGGAATTTGCGACTCCAGGCGCGTTCGAAAGCCGGAAGATCCGCGTTCCGGTCAACGACGAACAACAGCTCGTAGTCTTCACCATCGGTGAGCGCTGCCCGGAGATTTGCGCGTCGCCGACGTGGCAATGCCTCGGCGCGAAGTGCGGGTTCGGTCCCTCGCGGCGTGAGCGCATGAAGATCTTTGGCCAGACCATCACTGACATCCATCATGGCCAGCACCTCAGGCCGTTCCGCCAGCCACGCGCCTTCGGCGAGCCGAGGTTGAAACGAAAAGTGATGACCGGAACGCAGGCTTCCGCCCAATTCACCGGTCACATAAATGATGTCGCCCAAGCGGCCGCCCGTACGCGTCAGCGTCCGCGGCCCCGTGGGTTCGCCCAATAGCGTGAGGCTGGCGGCAAGGGCGCCATCCGCTTGTGCAATATCACCACCGACGATCGGCACGGCGTAGCGTCGCGCACACTTGGCTAGACCGCGGTAGAATTGCTCCAGCCACGCAAGCTTCACGGTCGGGGCAAGCGTCAACGCGAGCACGGCCGCGGTTGGCCTTCCGCCCATCGCGGCCAGATCGCTGAGGTTGCGTTTAAGCAGTTTCGCGCCGACGTCGCTCGCCTGCACGCGATCGTTGAAGTGACGCGGATAAATAACGGGATCGACCGTGATCAACTGCTCGCCGCGCGAAGGGGGCAGCACGGCACAGTCGTCTCCGATTCCAAACGGGGCACGAGGGGAAACAGCGCCCAACCAGCGACGAATCGCGGCAATCAGTTTTTCTTCGCCAAGTGCGGCGACCGATTCGGATGAGCGGTGGGTGAAAGGGTGCACGGCGGTGGCTCGGCAAAGTTGAGTCGTAGCACTTACGTCGTCACCCCAAGCAGCACCAACATGATCGTGTGCAGGTTGAACAGCCCGTGGGCCACCATGGCGGTACCGATTCGGCCGGTGCGTTCAAACGCGAGGGAAAAAACGGCCGCAAGCGTGACGAGGGGAAGGAAACTGGCCAGCCCGTCCAAATTGCTCCAGTTCACGTGCAAGGCCGCAAACACCACTCCGGGCACCAACAGCGCGATCCAGCGCGGGACTCGCGTCCGAAGGTACCGGAAAAGCGTGGCGCGAAACAGCAACTCCTCCGTGATCGGCGCAATCACAGTCGCCAGCACGATCATCACCCCAATCAAGGCCGGCTCAGTCGCCTGGGAAAACATCCGGAGCAGGTCTTGCTGTTCCGCGGGCAAACCACACAGGTCCAGCAGCGCCTGCCAGGCGAGGTTGACGAGGCTGACGATCGGCAGAGCGATCAGGAAAGTGGCCGCGCCCGATCGAAACACGTTGCTTAAGAACGGCGGCACCAACGGGCGATGGCTGAGATTGAGCGGGAGGACCGCAGGTCCGATCAGCAGGCCAAGCTGAAACACGGCGCTGTTGAGAATGGTCTTGGTATCCGGCGGAAGCGAGAATCGCGCGAGGATCAATCCCGACAAAAACGCCGAAAACAAGCCGCCTGCGACCATCAGGAAGGCAAACAGCAGAAAATCGGAAACCGAGACCGACCACGGCGCCAACGCCTGATTTCCTCGCGCCGCAGCCCGTGCCGAACGGCTCAACACCAGGCGCGCGAGCAGGATTACACCCAACAACAGGAGAACCACCTCGAAGACAGTGACGGCGATGTTGACCGGTGTGGCGGGCATGGCCGACCAGTGCGGCCGAAAACCAGAATCGGAGCAAGCGCCCGTTGGACGGCAGGTCGCGTCTCCGGCGCGCTCACTTCACCAGCGAAACCAGCGTGCACGCCGGTCGTGCCGCTGAACTCCTCATCAGTGGAACTCGATCGTTCGCCAATACGACCAGTCGAATGCATTGCTTCCGCCCGGACCGGGACGGGTCTCGATGATCACCTCCGCGTTCTCGGGCAGCGCCAGGGACACCTTCGCTCGTTGAGTGCCACGATCCAGCGGTTGACGCACCGGGTCGAGCACGCGGGAGAAGAGCGCCCGTTCCGTTGCACCGGGCGCCGCCCGAACAACGGCCACGAACTCGACTCCATCGGTCCGGTCGCCCGCCCGCGTGTACGCGTCTTCCGCGATGCCAAATTCCAGTGAGAGCTGGGTCACTCGCCTGGGTGGATGGAACCACAGCCGGGTGGGCGCATGCGCGTCGAACACGAGACTCCCGTCGGGACGAAAGCCCAAAGATAGCCCGAACGGAACCTGGTAGCGATCGGGTCGCGGACTCATCCGGGTGAAGAACCGAGTCGTGCGCAGCGCGGTTAGCGATTGAGGCTGATTACTCGTCGCATGCTCCGCTGCGTCCGCGAAAGTTACATCGTTGTACGAGAGATTGAACAACCTGCGGCCGTATTCTTTTCGCAACGACCTGTTCACGTACACCGTCTCGTCCTTGTGCCGCAGGAAGGGTCGCGGATCGAGGTCGAACTGGCGACTCGCGCGGGCGAGGAATTCGGTGTCGCGCCGGAGGTCTCCCATAAGGACCAGCACGGGGACCGACTCGTCCGAAATTGCCGCAAACGCTCGATTCAAATATTCTCCATCACGCTCCAGATGAGTTCGAATCATCAAAGCCCGACGTTCGGCGTAGAACGGAACCACGGACGACCAATCGTTCCCTGCGATCAGCAATACGTCCTGCGGGTCTGTGACGTCGTGCAGCAGCCGGGTGAGCCCGCTCCCTCCTTCGTAGGGCAGGCGCTGCGTGGGATAAAGGTAATGGATGAAGCCCCAGCACTGGATCGCGTTCACGCCGACGATGATCGTCCATCGGGTCCAGCGCGGCGCCGTCGAGTCGAGCAGCGCGGCCAGCGCTAAACCCGTCGCGGCGAGAAGAAGCGCCGTGTTCGCCACCCAGTAATATTCGTGCCACGCATACAGGACTGGAAACGTGAGCGGAGCGGTGACGAACAACGCCGTCAGTCCGACGATCCATTTGCGCCATCGGCCGCCTAAAAACGCGGTGACACATCCAAACGCCGCAAGGCTAGCGATCGGCATGATGTTTGTCGTCAGGGTGCGCCAATGACTCGCCCATGTCTCAGTCGAGAGTCGCGTCTGCCACGTACCAAAATGATAGCTGCTCATGGACGACGACACGAGTTGTACGCCGCTCGGATTCAGCGCCTTGATCGCGTCGGCGAGTTTGATCCACCAAACCGTCGCGAGAAACGGAATCACGGTCGCCGCGACGATCCAACCCAACAGGCGCCAGAAGCGGGGGCGCAGTTTGGGAAACGTATCAGCCGCGCGCGCTCTCTGCCAAAGCCAGTACGCCGCACAAATCCCCGCCGGCACGAGGTAAACTATGAACGTGGTTACCTTGACGAGACCGGCCCCGATCCCGGCAAGGTTCGCCACGATCAGCCAGAACGCGCTGCGTTGTTCCATCGCGGCAAGAAAGCTTTGGAGAAACCAAAGACTAAACATCAACGCCATGGTCTCGATCAGGAAGGCGCGGCTGTAGAAGATATACAGCGGACACGTGAGCATGACCCCCAGCGCGATCCATCGCTGGCCCTCGCGCAGTTTCATCCGACGCAGCAACAGCCAGATTGCCGGGAGCGTGAGGTAGAAACAGACGCAGCTCACTGCGCGCGCCGATTGGATCAGCGGCAGACCGGTGGCTGAGCTGACGACCGCCACTGTCCACTGGTACAGCGGAAACTCCATCGGAACGGACCACGGTTTGCCCAAAACAGGAGTGGGGTAGGACAGCGAAAAATTTTGCTCCCGCTGAACGAACAGCGTCGTCAGCGCGGTTTGCGTTTGTCGGAACTCATTTCCCTGCAAGAGCCCGCTGCGCCAGCCAACGAGTACGGCCCAAAGGTGAAACAGCGCGAGCGCGCAAAACAAGGAGCGGGCGATCGCACGATCGACGGCCGTTTCATGCGACAACGACGAGGCAGACGTCACCGTCGTGACGCTTTGTTCCGGGAACGAACCTGAGGCGGGCGGATTTTGTGTCTGCATGGCAGCAGCCGTAAGACTACTTGCGCATGACAAACCGAACGCGCGTTCCCTCTACTCGAAAGGGAGCGGCTTGAGCAGAAATTGATCCTTGCCCGAACGTGGACGCAACCATCGGCGTGACGACCACACGTTCTTCAAATTCGGCGCTTTGTGACGAGTCGAAAAACCGCGGTAAAACCCTGATCTTTACGACGCGATCTCGTCTCGCGCCGACATCATCGCCACCCGCCCGCTGGCTCCAAACCTCAGCTTCGTCGTGCCTTCAACCGGTGGCGACGATCTCGCCGTTCGCGAAAACAACCCGGCCGTTCACAATCGTCGTCTTTACGCGCCCGGTCAGCATCTGGCCATCCCAAGGAGAGTTACTCGACTTGCTGAATCCAGCCTTCGTGTCGTAGCGCCACTGCTCGGCCGGATCGAAGATACAAACATCTGCCGCTGCGCCGACTTTGAGCGTGCCCGCCGGAAGATTAAGGATTTCGGCTCCGCGGCGGGTCATCAGATCGATTACCTTCGGCAGTTTGAACCGATTTTTTCCGACGAGTACCCCAAGCGAAACCGCAAGTGAGGTCTCCAGTCCGATGATTCCGTTGGGAGCAAAGTCGAACTCCTTGTCCTTCTCGTAATCGGTATGAGGTGCGTGGTCCGTGCTGATACAGTCGAGCACGCCGTCGCGCAGGCCTGCGATCAGTTCGAGACGATCGTCCTCCGTCCGCAGCGGCGGATTCATTTTGAAATTCGTATCGTAGCCCGCGAGCGTTTCATCCGTCAGTGCAATGTGGTGAGGCGTGGCTTCCGCGGTGATCCGAACGCCCCGCTGTTTGGCCCGGCGGATGATCTCCACCGAGTTACGGGAAGAAATATGCTGCAGGTGAATGTGCGCTCCGGTGTACGTCGAAAGGATGACGTTGCGTGCGACGATGAGGTCCTCGGCTGCGTGCGGCCAGCCGCGTAAGCCCAGCCGGGTGGACATGACGCCTTCGTTCATGACCGATCCCTGCGTCATCGATGCGTCCTGACAATGATCCATCAGCGACAGGTCGAACATCTTCGCGTACTCGCACGCGCGCCGCATCAGTTCGTTGCTTTGGACACAGTCGCCATCGTCAGTGATCGCCACCACTCCGGCGCGTTTTAAAGAGCCGATCGGAGCGAGTGCCTGGCCCTTCATTCCCACGGTGATACATCCTGTTGGAAGAATTTTGATCACCGCATCCCTACGAACCGCGTCGTTGATAAACTGGATCGTGCCCGCGTTGTCGGCGACGGGCGCAGTGTTGGGCATGCAGACAACGGTGGTGAACCCACCCGCGGCCGCCGCCCGAGATCCCGTCGAAATGGTTTCCTTGTGGGTCTGGCCGGGCTCGCGGAAATGAACGTGAATGTCGACGAGGCCTGGGCACGCGACGAGACCACGCGCATCGATTTTCCGCGCCCGCTTTTTCGCCGCGGTCGAGAGCGAGTCCACGAACTTGCCGTCGGACACGAAGAGGTCGCCGGCGCCGTCGCGCTTGGCGGCCGGGTCAATGACGCGTGCGTTCTGAATCCAAAGGGAGGGCATGGGGCGGATTTCCGATCGTCGGTGAAGCGGTTTGGGTTGGACGATCGACGTTGCGGGAGAAAAGGGATGGAGCGGATGGATGGGCTTATTCCGCAGGGGTGACGTGCTCCGGCTGCCCGCCCAAGCAGAGGTAAAGTACCGCCATGCGCACCGCGATGCCGTTGGTCACCTGCTCGAGGATGACACTGCGATCGCCGTCGGCGAGTTCGCTGTCGATTTCAACGCCGCGGTTGATCGGGCCGGGATGCATGATGATGGCTTTCGGATTCAGCCAGCTCGCCCGAGTTTTGTTCAAACCGAACATGCTGGTGTACTCTCCGAGCGACGGGAAGTGCCCGCTCGACTGTCGTTCGTGCTGGATCCGCAGCAGCATGACCACTTCCGCATCGGCCAGCGCACTACGCAGGTCGTGCGATACCTTTACGCCCATGTTCGTGAACCAATGCGGCACCAAGGTGGAAGGACCGACCAGGGTCACATCGGCGCCCATTTTGGTCAGCGCGTGAATGTTCGAGCGCGCGACACGACTGAAAAGGATGTCGCCCAAGATCACGACTTTGCGCCCCTTCAAACTGCCAAGGTGCTCCTTCATCGTGAACGTATCGAGCAGTCCCTGGGTAGGGTGCTCATGCGCGCCATCGCCAGCGTTCACCACCGGGATGTCGAGAATGCGAGAGAGGTACAGCGGTGATCCGGCGGCCGCGTGCCGCAGAATGATCATGTCGGCATTCAAAGCCTGGATATTCTCGGCGGTGTCGCGGAGCGTTTCGCCTTTCGTGGTGCTGCTGCTGGCCGCATCCAGTGAGATCACATCCGCGCTCAACCGTTTCGCCGCCATGTCAAAGGCCATGCGGGTACGGGTGCTCGGCTCGAGGAATAAATTGACGATCGTCTTGCCGCGGAGCGCCGGAACTTTCTTCACGCTCCGGGTTAGCGTGTGCTTGAAAGCCGTGGCCGTCGCATGGATTTGTTCGATCTCACCAAGGGAGAGCTCTTCGAGGGTGAGGAGATGTTTACGCGTCCAAGCCATGGGCAGTTCAGGATTTCAATGCGCCGATTTTCGATTCGCGACCACGGACTCGAGCCGGATCTGATCGCTCTGAGGGGTTGAGGCGTCGAGGTGGACCACCACTTTCTCGTTCTCCGTCGTGGCGAGGACTATCCCGCAATAATCCGCCGTGAAAGGCAGTCGCCGACCGCCGCGATCAACGAGAATGGCGAGCTCGACCTTCGTGGGTCGACCGTGGTCGAAGAGCTCGTCCAGCGCCGCTTTCACGGTTCGTCCGGAAAAGAGCACGTCGTCCACCAGGATCACCGTCGCGCCATTTACGTCACCCGGAATGTGCGTGGCGGCGAACTCCTTCGGAATCGGATTACGACCGATGTCGTCGCGGTGAAAGGAGATGTCGAGGGTGCCCGTTTTGACCGACGGATGCGCGCTCAGCGCGGCCACGCGAGCTGTGATGCGACGAGCCAGTTCAATCCCACCATTTGCGATGCCGAGGATGAGTAGGCGAGCGCTGGCTTGGTGGCGCTTTACGATAGCCGTGGCCAGCCGCTCGATTGCAGCATCAATCTCCCCGGCGCCGATCGTCTTGGGTTGGCCCACAAGGCTTGGTATTGTCCGCCGCTGACAAGGCGGTAAAGCGAAATGTCGGTCAGACTGCTTTCCAGCTCGATTGAGAAACCATCCGCGCGCCTGGCGCCTCGTCGGTGCCGACGCTCGCGCCTCAACCATGAACGTTCCTGCTCACCTCACGCAACGGGCCAACCGCTGCGTTTAGTCCGCGTCGTAGATTTCCACGAGCACGATTCCTGAGGTGCTGGATTTTCCACTCGCGACAAAGCTGTAAACGCCCGGCTGGAGTGACACCAGGAGAGCGGCTGAGGTGCTGTCACTGGCGTCAAACGGCGCAGCGCCAATCCGGGCACCGGTTGAGACGATCTGCGCGGCGTTCGAATTCGTGGTCCAGTTATCATTGCTCCCGATGATCGGTGCGCCCTGGTGCAACTCGATCGTCGGATCGACCAGAACCTCAGCTTGGCTGATGCCCTGGCTGACGAGCGTGGGCCCGACCGCGCGAATGAGAACGTTCTTTGCAACGGTGCCGGAGATGACGAAGCCGCCGATCGCGACGCCGTTCCCCGTGGTGCAGTAGGCGCGGCTGGCGATGTTCACGAACTTGGAACCCAATCCGACATCGGCGTCGTAGACCTCGAGCAGGACGATGCCAGAGCTACTGGCTTTGCCGTTCACGACAAACGTGTACACGCCGGGCGCGAGATTGAGCAAGAGGGCGGACGATTTGCTATCACCGGTCGCGATCGGATTAGCGCCGATTTGCTGCGTGGTGGAGGCGATCTCGGCGAGGTTTGAATTCGTGCCCCAATCATCGTTGCTCGCGATGACGGTGCTGCCTTGGTAAACGTCGATCGTGGGATCGAGCAAAACCTCCGACGCGCCGAGTCCTTGAGAGGTCAGCGAAGGCCCCACCGCCCGGACAAGCACTCGCTTCGAGGTGCTGCCCGACACGACGAAACCGCCGATCGTGACCCGGTTGCCGGTACTGCAAAAAGCGCGCGTGGCAATGTTCGCAAAGGTGGTCGCCGCAGTGCCGAACGGGACGACGCTGACCTGCGCCGATGAGCTGGTCACGACGTTCGAGCCACTGGTCACTTTGACCGTGTACGCTCCGGCATCGCTGGCGGTGATATTGCTGAGCGTCAGTGAGGCCGAGGTCGCCCCGGACACGGCCGCGCCGTCTTTAAACCACTGATACGTCAGCGCCCCCGGTCCTGTTGCGGACACCGTCAACGTCACCGAGGAGCCGCTCGCCACGGTTTTTGACTGGGGCTGAGCGGTGATGGCGACGGACGCTGCCGTCAGTCGTCCCGTCCGGGCGGCATTTTGATGAAACATCGGCCACGCAGAGGTCGAGGCCGCCTGGCCCACATCGATCGCATAGAGCTTTCCATCCGCGCTGCCGAAGTAGAGTCGATTACCCGCCACGGCCGGTGACGAACGAATTGCCTTCGCCGTCGCGTAAATCCGGCCGAGCGTTCCGTCGGAGCGCACGGCATACATTTTGGCATCGTAGCAGCCGATGTAGATCGTGCCGTCGGCACCGACCACTGGAGACGACGCGCGGACTTCATCGCCCAAGGCGAACGTCCATTTTTCCGTGCCGCCGCTCGTGAGCGCATGAAGCTTTTTATCGTACCCGGCGAAATAGAGTGTGCCGTCAGACGCGAGCGCGATCGATGACGTCACGCTGCTGTTGCCCGGCATGGTCCACGACCACTTCCTGGTGCCGGCCGTGGCGCCGTCCGTGACCGCGTACACGATGCCATTCAAGGTGGCGAAGTAGATCGTTCCGTCGGACGCGATCGCCGGTGAGGTATAAATGTCGCCATCAGCCGTGAACTTCCATTTCTGCGCCACGCTCGAGCCGCCGTTGTCCTTCACCGCGTAGAACGCGCCACCGTTGGTGCCCACATAGATCGTTCCATCGGCTCCGATCGCGGGTGAGCAATAGGTGCCATCGGTGCTGCCCGTGAGATCAAAGCTCCAACGCTGCGTACCATCGGTGTTGAGCGCGTACAGTTTGGTGTTATCGCGGAAGTAGATCGTGCCATCGGCGCCAATTGCCGGGGTGGACGAGATCGGGCTCGCAGCGGTGAAGCTCCATTTCTTGGTGCCGCTGCCGCCGTCCAGTGCGTAGAGGATTTTATCGGAGCCGCCGATGTACACGGTGCCATCGGATCCGAGCGCCGGTGAACCGCCGACGATGCCCGTTTCCCCTGTCGCGAAACTCCACTTCTTCGCGCCCGTGCTGGTGATCGCGTACACGTTTTTATCCGTCTTCTGGTCCGAGCCAGCCCCGAAATAGACGGTGCCATCGGATCCGATGGCCGGCGAAGACGTGACTTCGTCATTGGCCGGAAACGCCCAGACCGCATCGGTCAGCGTCAGGATGAAGTCTCCACCGGCACTCGCGTCAGCGCTGTTGTTGTGATCAACCGAGAAGTAGTACGTCGCATTTGCCGCGGCAGAGAAGGTGACCAGCGCGTCGGAGTTTGATGGATTTGCCGGAGGATTGTCGTTGGACGTCACCAGCGTTGCGCCGGACAACGTCGTGCCGGTGTACACCGCAACGATGGTGTTAATCGACGTGGCGAACGGGGATAAAATAAACGAGCCCGACTTCGGTGCCACCCACCGGAACCAGACCGAGTGGCCGGCAGCCGTGTTCGTGGGATTTTTTTCGGCCGACTCACGGCTCGCGTTGAGCAAGGTTGAGCTTTCGATGAACGACTCGCCCGTGAGCAATTTGGCATTCGCGAAATCGTCGTTCGCCGGGACGGTGCCGATGCGCAGCGCGGTGTAGCCGGATGCATTGTTCTTTCCGGTGACAGCAATCTGGTAGGTGGTGCCACCGGTCACATCGATCAGCACACGACTCGCGGTGCCTGAGGCGTTGTCGTTGGAGGCCACGGCTTGCAGCGTGCCGAGCGTGGAACCCGTATACACCGCGAGCGCTGTATCATACGCGCTGCCAATCGTGTCGAAGGCGACCTGGCTGCTGCTCGGCGCCGTCCACGTCCACCACAACGACGTCGTCCCGGCTACTCCGGCGTGATTGACTTCGCCTGATTCGGCCGTGGCCCCGTCGTTGTTCGAACGGATGCGCACATTGGGACCGCTCACGACCGCGCGCTCCGCGAACGAATCGTTGAACGGCCGATTTGAGGTGGAGGCGGACAAGGCCTGAGCCGCGTTCAATCGCCCTCCTGTCTGAACTTTCCCGCTCAGGCCCGAAAGCTTGGTCGTTGAGCGTAGCAGCCGGTTGATGATTTGGCGGTAGCTATCTCCCGGATAGGACGCGCGCAGCAGCGCCACGACGCCGGTGACGTGCGGGGAGGCCATCGAGGTACCGCTGAGCACTTTGTAGGCGCTGTCGGAGGTGTTGTAGGTGGAATAGATTTCTGAGCCCGGGGCGGCGAGGTCGACTGATCCGGACCCGTAATTTGAATACGTCGCAAGCGCGTCGGTCCGCGTGGTGGCGGCGACGGACACAATATTATCCAACGCGAAATTGGCCGGATAATCGTCGTTCGTGTCATTCACCAGGCCGTCGTTACCGGCCGACGCGATGAAGATGATCTTCGCGTCCCGCGCCGCTTTGATCGCGTCAAATTCTGCGTTGGAGAAACTATCGCTGCCATAACTGGCGTTGATGACGCTCGCGCCGTTCGAAATGGCGTAATTGATGCACGCCACTTCATCGGCGGTGGAGCCCTGGCCGGCGGCGGTAAGAAACTTAAGTGCCATCAACTTGGTGTTCCACGCCACGCCCGCGATGCCGGACGAATCATTTCCGCTGGCGCCGATCACGCCGGCGACATGAGTGCCGTGTCCGTCGTCGTCATCTGGATTCGTAGTGTAAGTGCCGTTGCCGCTGGTGGCGCGGATCCCGTGAACTGCACCGAGGCTCCATAGGTTTCCCTTCAGGTCCGAGTGCGTCATGCGGATGCCGGAGTCGATCACGGCCACGATCACATTGGCGGCATCGTGATTGGTATCCCAAGCGGAGAGCGCGCGGATGTCGGCGTTGGGTGTTCCGGCGTTTTGTCCCGTGTTGTTGAACGACCACTGCTGCGCGAACGACGTATCATTCGGCTGGATGTGCGAGTAGAGCAGCCGGTCCGCTTCCACGTACGCATAGCGGCCCGTGGCGCGGAGCCGGGCGATGGCGGTGGCGACGGTCTCCCCGGGACGAACGCGGAGGACCCGTGTGTTGCGAATGTGGCTGAAGCGCTGCAGCACGGGTTGGGCCTCCCGTTCCTCCGCCAACTGTACCGCGGTGTCGTCGGCGTCCAGGGGGCGGGCGAGGACCGTGGTGTCGGTGTAACCCTGGGCGATTTCCTTGGCGGAAAAGCGACTGGGCTCAATCGCTCCTCCGGCCTTCAAACTCAGCAGCGTCCAGCAGAGGAGTAGCAGGCGGCGGAAGGTGGTATTCAAGCGGTGATCGAGAATGAAACAGCCAATAATCGGCGACAAGTTCGCTTTCTGAATGTGCCACCAATGGGTACGCACAAAACCGCTGGTTGGTTGCACGTCTTAGCGGCCCGGCCTGTCGAGCTAAGGCGGGGTAAAGGAGGGTTTCCCGAACGTCAGATTGCTCCGGACGTCCCGCTCTGGACGCGCGGGCGCTGCAACCAAGCGGCGAAATCGTCGTCGGTCAGTAGGTTTTCACCGAACTGATAATCGTTGGCAAGCAAGCTGGCATAACTGGGTTCCAGAAACCGCCGGCAGTGCAGTAACACCCGCGCGCGCTGGCCAGGTGCCCTGACCAGCCGCCCGAGCGCCTGATTCACTTTCGTCATCCCGGGAATTTGATAGACGCGTCGAAACGCCGCCGCACGTCCCAGTCCCGAGAACTCCGCCAGTCGCGCGCGTTGCACTGCGTTGACCTCGGGCAACGCCGGCCCGACCACCATCGCGTGGGTCACGCGACCGCCCAGCAGATCGATGCTTTCAGCGAAACTTGAACCCAATACGAGAAACAACGCGTCTGACAAAGCGAGGGATTCCTCGACCCAGGCTGTCTGCGTCGCCAAATCCCGGATGCGAGGCTGCAGGGCCACCCGTAGCGGCGACGCGCGTTCCAGTTCCTGCGCAATGCGATCAGCATACGCATAGCTCGGAAAGAAAACCGCCACGGCTCGGCTGCCGGACACGCCCGTCGATCCGAGGGCGTGAGTGGCCTCGTGCAGTGCGACGATCGTTCTCGCCGTCGTGGCGTAATAGTGGGCGCGTTGTTGATAGGTCGTGTCCACTCGCGCATCGACCGCCACATCATAAGCCGCGTCCCGCCAAGGCGTGGTCGCACGCACTACGGACACTGCCGGCGTCACGCCGGCTGGTGGTATGGTGGCTGTGGCGGGCGAAGGGACTTCCGCTGTGGCCGGAGACAAGCCGCATGCTTCCGCGAATTCGTTGGACGGGCCGAACGTGGCACTGGCGAAAACCACGCCGCCGAACTCCCGCAGCGTCTCACCAATCGCGTCGGCGGCGTCGATGCAGGTGAAGGAAAGTTCACCGTCTGCAGGGCACCAAAGCAGCTTCTTCAAGTTCGGATTCGCGAGCCATTCCGACAACGTCTGCGTCCTCCACAATTGATCGCTGAACTCTGGGCCGAGCGCCGCGTAATCCAGGGGCATCGTCGCCAGGTGATCCACCACTCGCGACAGGCTGTCGATCACGTCGGCTTCCAGCGCTGGATCGAGCATCTCCACTGGTCGCAAGGCGGACAGCAGGAGCGCCCAGTTTTCCCACGCGTGCTGGATTGGCTTGGGCGCGCCCAAATGATCCAGCTCCGCCGAGACGGCGCGAGCATCGGATCCGCGCGCCACATGCGAATAGGAATCGGCCACCCGGGTCGGGAGATTGTGCGCTTCGTCGAGCAGCAGAAGCGTGCGAGCAGGCGCGAACCCCGGCTGCGAGTAGAAGATCCCACGGTTGGCCGGTGCGAAAACGTAGTTGTAATCCGCGACCCAGAGATCGTTGAAGGCGAGCGCCGCCCGCGTGATTTCGTACGGGCAAATCCGCGCGTTGCGCCCTGCTTCTCTCAGCGTGTCGAGATCACGCGCGTGCTTCTCGTCGAGATAGAAACGCGCCAGCCCGCTCTGCGGCCAGCGTGTTTCGAGTTGGTCGAGGTACGCGCAATTGTCGCGAACGCAGTGGAAGGTGTGGTTAACACAATGCTCTCCTTTGTTGCGAACGTGCCACGCCGCGACCGCCGTTGCCGGAGAAGCAGTACCGCCGGTCGATCGATCATCGACGGAGGAATCAACCGTCGTCATGCGCGCGAGCGTATTCACGACCTGGAGCTGACCGGTGGACTTGCTCGTGAGGTAGAGCGCGCGATCGAAGTGGCCCGCCCGCAGCTGGTGCAAGGCAAACTCCAGCAGCACGCCGGTCTTCCCAAACCCGGTGGGCGCTTCGAACATGACCACGGGATGCTGCTCGAACGTCCGTGTGAGATCCGTCTGCGTTGTTTCCTGGCCGGGCCGAGGCGTGGCAAATGCCGGACGGAACGACAGGTGGCGCAGCCGCTCGCGGGCTCGAAGTCTGAGCTCGAGGAATTCGTGGATCCGCTCGAGTTGAACGTTGAAGAACGCTTCGTCCGCCGGCGTGAGCGAGAGCGTTTGCGCCAAGCCCGAGCTGGTCTCGACAAAAATCAGCTCTGCAGCCAAGCGGAGCGGATTCGCTCCCAGCCCGCGGGCGTGCGCGATCCGGAGCAATGCAGCGTAGGCGGACAGTTGGGCAAAATAGTCCGGATAAGCTGAACGCAGGTCTCGTTCTTCCGCCGGAAGTGGACGCGTCACCGTCTTGATTTCACGGAGCGTCAGCGCGTTCTCGGATTGCAGGAGTTGGTCGATGCGCCCGGTCAACGTAAGCGTCCAACCGCGATGGAAAATCTGGCCGGAGACGGGCACTTCAAACTGGGCATGCGGCGTTTCGGCCGACGCCCTGGAGCGGAGTTCGTTATGCCAGTGCGTGCCGAGCTGCGCCCGCCACACGCCTTGCATGCCACTCCCGGCGTCGCGCGGTCCGGTCGTGAAGGCGGAGAACTCTCCGACGCTCATCGAGGCGGTGCGTTGATCCAGATCGAATTCCATGGCTTCAGCACCCAATCCAGGTGCGCGATAAAAACAAAATTATCGTTCGACCGACAGCTTGATGACCGCGCGCATTCAATCGATGATCACTTCGGTGTGGCCTTGCAGGTATTCCACGAGTCGCTTGGTCAGACGTGACACGGCCTCCAGGGTGGTCGTCTGATCGGCGAGCGGACGGTTGAGCAGGAAAGCCACGGTCGATCGGTCGTCGGCGGGCAACGTCGGGAACCACTCTTCCTTGATGGGATAGCCTTCGTCGCGAGCAAACCGATACAGGCTCTTGAACCACACGAGATCGGGCCGTGCGCCTCCCGCAAACGACTGGAGCGCCTGGCGCAACAATCCTCCGACGTCCGGGCGGCTTTCTTCGGGCACAGGATTGCGCGCGACGAGCGCAGCCAACGCGGACGCCAGGCGGAGTGTTTCATAGCTGCGTCCAATCTCCGCGTGACGCGTGATCAGCCGCGATTCCTTGATGAACCAGGTTTGTCCCTGGTTCCGACTCTCCAGCTGGAGCGAAACTTCATCAAAGAGATCGAGTGTCACCGCACCGGTCGTCACTTTTTTTGAAATACGCTGCAGAACCAGCAACGTGCCGTGCTCGGGCGAAAACGTCGTCAGGCTTTGGAAGGAGTCGGCGGGTGGACGCTTGAGCAGGACAAACGCATCAGTCTGGAGCGGAAGGCCGGGCATTTCGAATTCGACGCGAGGGCAGCGTGGAAGGGGCGGGCGCAGCGGAGCCGCCGCGTTGCACCGTGCTTACTTCGTCAAGGGCGTGGCAGGATCGGGCATCCAAGGCGGGACCACCGCACCGCCGGAGATGATCATCTTCATTCCGTCGCCGACGGCCATGTCCAGTTCGATGACTTTGCTGGCCGGCAACATGATGAGAAATCCGCTGGTCGGATTGGGCGTCGTCGGTACGAAAACGGTCCAGACTTCCGACCCGACTTTCGTTTGTGGCTCGCCTTGCTGTTTATTGGTGAGGAAGCCGAGGGTCCACACGCCTTCGCGCGGAAACTCCACCAGAACGACCTTGTTGAACAATGTGCGGTTCTGCGTGCCGAACGTCGCGACGATTTGCTTCACCGCGTTGTACACCGCGCCGATTCCAGGAATCCGCTCGATGAAGCGTTCGACGATCTTCAGGAAGAATCTCCCAAAAACGTAGTTCGAAAGAAAGCCGAGCAGCGTGATCAGCAGGAGGACGACAAACGTCGCAACCACGTCCCAAAAGAACGGGATCCGTTGCAGCGAATCCGGTAAGTATCGTTCGTACAGGGGACGAAAAGTGCCGCCCGCGAGATCGACGATTTTGCTGAACGCCCAAATCGTGACCACCAGCGGCGCCAGGAGCAGCAACCCCGAAAAAAACGAGGTGCGGACCGTGACGATGGAGGATGCAGGACGTTCAGACATAGTGCCCCGCAACGATTGTCGGCCTCCGGATCGAACGCACGGAAAATGTTTGGGGGTTGCCGATTTCGCGCGCAGCGCGTTCAGCCACGCTGCGATGGTGCGCACTTCGTCAGCGCAAGGTGAAGCGCGGCGGCACCTTGGCGTCTTCCAACAACGTCATGGCCCGTTGCTCGGCGCGGCGCATCACGCGTTTTTTTGCCGGCTCGAGATCGTCATAGCCGGCGAGGTGCAGCCAGCCGTGAACGAGGTACAACATCAGCTCGCTCGAGAAATCCCTGCGATGCTGCTTCGCGTAAGTGACGGCCGTATCGACCGAAACGCAGATCTCGCCCGCGCTTTGTGCGGCGACGTTGCCTTCGAACGTGATGACGTCGGTGCGCGAGGGATCATCGAGGAACTGGCCGTGTAGCTGTGCGAGTTCAGCGTCCGTCAGAAAAACGAGCGAGAGTTCACCCGGAGGACACACTCGCAACGGTAGCGACACCCGTTTGGTTTCCGCCGCGAACCGTTGGTCCAGCACGTGAATCGCGCGACTCACGCTGCGCCGGTCCAGCTTCAGGCGCGGGTGGCGATTGGCGATGGCAATGGTCCGGATTTTCATGAGCAGAACCGGCGAAGGCTGAGCCGCGCGAGATGCTCACACCTGACTGGAATGCGAAGGCGTGTCGGACGGCTGCAACGCGTTCTCACCATCGATGCTTGGTTCACCGGACGTGATACCGGCCACGCATCACGCGTTCGCTTTGACGGGCGGAGTTTCGGCGACGGGCGGATAGGCCACGCGGCCGTGCAGCATGTTGAGCAACGTAAACTGGAAGCTGTTTTTGATCCGCGTGAGTTCCTGAAACGTGAGGGAAGATTCGTCGAGCTGGCCGTCTTCGATTCGGTCTCGCACAATTCGATCGATCAGTTCGCTGAGCTGCGCAGGCGTCGTTTGACGGAGGGAACGCGACGCCGCCTCAACTCCGTCCGCCAGTGAAATGATGGCGCTCTCTTTCGACAGAGGACGCGGGCCGTCATAGCGGAAATCGGATTCCGGGACCGACGTGGAAACTGCTTTGCTCGTGCTGTTGAACGGCACGGTGTTCCCATTCTCCAGTTGCGTGGCGCAGGGGAACGGGGCACGCGATTGGGCGACCGCGCGCTGATAGAAATAGCGGACCAACGTCGTGCCGTGATGTTGTTGGATGACATCGATGACCGCTCGCGGCAGCCGGTGTTTGGTCGCGAGCTCAACGCCATCCGTCACATGTCGTTTGATGATCCGTGCCGAGATGATGGGATCTCGCATCGCGTGCGGATCCACGCCCTCGCGCTGATTTTCACCGAAGAAGGCCGCGTTCGCCGTCTTGCCAACGTCGTGGAAAAGAGAGCACACGCGCGCGAGCAGCGGGTTGGCGCCAATGGCATTAGCGGCGTTTTCTGAGAGTTGCGCGACGACGAGCGAATGATGGTAAGTGCCGGGCGCCTCGAGCTGCATGCGGCGCAACAGCGGGTGATTGTAGTCGGTCAGTTCAAGCAGCGTGATGTCAGTCGTGCGCTTGAACAGGGATTCGAGCACCGGTAGGAGCCCGACCACCGCGACGCCCGACATTAGCCCGGCGCCAAGTCCGGCGACCATCTGTCGACCCAAAATCTCGAGCGGCGTCTGATCGGCAAATCCGATGAGCGCGGCGAAAGCAGCGACCGTTAATCCTCCCGCACCGGCCGCGCGAACGACCTTGCCGCGTTGTCGCGCGTCACGGCAGAAGAAGATCGCGACCAACGACGCGAGAAACGTGAGCACCAGCAGGTCGAGTCGGTTGCCATAGATTACGCCGGTGAAAATGGAAATCAGCAGCGCCATGAAGATCGCCGACCCGGCATCGATCAGGATGGCAACAATGAGGGGCGCGAACGCGGTGGGCGCAACGTAGGGCAGGGTGGACGCCCACGAGCCGTCCTGCACAAAGAATTCCGCGCCGCCCAAGGAGTAAATCGCTCGAACGACGGCGAGATTGATGATGACCACCAATGCCAGCAGCCCAAGGCGAACGTTGCTGAGCAGCGTCTCCGGGTCTTCCAGTCGGATGTAGATGATCGAGGCCAGGACCATCGCGAGCACGAGCAGCACGCGTCCAAAGAGCGTCAGATTTTCATCGAGCGTCGTGTCGGTGTGCTCTCGCAGGTATTTCCGGTGAGCCATCAACGCCTCATATTGCTCCGGCCCGACGCGTTCACCCGGTTCGATGATCGTTTGGCCGCGGACGACGCCCACCGTGATCGGACGCACCTGTTGCATTGCCTCAGCTTCGCGACGTTGCGTGGCTTCCTTGTCGAACACCACATTCGCCACGAGGCCGTTTCGAAACAGTCGGAAAAGTGCGAGTGAGGCGGGTCGGGAAACGCCCTCCGCCGCGAGATTGACGCGCAGAAAGGTCAGCGCGTCCTCCATGTTTTGTACCGGACGCGGTGCAACATCTCCATTTGCCCGCGAGATCTGGAAGACCGTCACGTTATTCGGACCAGTATTGCCCAATGATCCATCCTGGACACCGCGGGCATACAGGTCGCGCAACGCAGCGAGGCCGTTGTCAAAGAGCGCCGCGCGCGTGCGCGCATCACCGGCGTTCAGAATTGCAGCAACATCCTCCACGCTGACGCGATAGGAACCGCGCGAGTTGAACGATTCCGCGATACCGGCGAGCGCGTCGCGGCGATCCGCGGCCGTGCTTTGATTGTTACCCGACGATCCGCGGCCACCAGAAATGCCATTCTCGAATGTCTCCAACTGGGTGAGTAAGTCGCGCGCCGCAGCTTCGAAGCGACGCAGCGGTTCCATGTCCAACCGGTACACCGGCGGCACGCGATCGACGAGCTGCTCGCGCGCAATGCGGGTGCGTTCGGCGCTCTCGTAGCTGAACGACGCACGGGCGACGACCCGCACCGTCGCGACTTGATTCGGAATGACCGGCACGGTCGCCGTCGTTAGTCCAGCCGAGCTCACGAGCACGATGGCGACGACGGTCACCACGAAGATCAGCGCCGACACCAAACGGTTTCGATCCAGGAAGAGACTCACCGCTGAATGAACCGGCGAGGGCGCGGGATGAGCGCGCCGGGCGTTGAGTCCACCGAGCAGAAGTTTGAATTGGTCGCGGACAGACATGGTGACGCAGTTCAGTCAGGTCAGCGGCACTTACCGCTTCTCGGGCGCTCCCGTGGCGTCCTTCATCGGATTTCTGTAACCGTCATAGGCTTCGATGATGCGTTGAACCAGAGGATGCCGAACCACGTCGGCGCCGCTGAAGGTGTGAAAATCAATTCCGGGGATGTCTCGCAGGATGTGCCGAACCTCCAGCAGACCGGATTGTTTCGACCGCGGCAAATCGATTTGCGTCACGTCTCCGGTCACGACCATGCGCGACTCCTCCCCGAGACGGGTCAGAAACATCATCATCTGCTCAGGGGTGGTGTTCTGCGCTTCATCCAAAACAATAAAGGCGCGGGAAAGCGTCCGGCCGCGCATGTAGGCGAGCGGGGCAATTTCGATCACGCCTTTTTCCGTGAGCCGTGAAACGTCTTCGGGATCCAGCATGTCATGCAGGGCATCATAGAGCGGCCGAAGGTACGGGAGGATCTTTTCCCGCAGGTCGCCTGGCAGGAATCCGAGCGCTTCGCCGGCCTCAACCGCGGGCCGGGTAAGAATGATGCGCTCCACCTGGTTTTTGAGCAGCGCAGAAACCGCCGCAGCCATCGCCAGATAGGTCTTACCTGTTCCAGCCGGACCGATCCCGAACACCACGGGGTGGGCGATGATCGACTGCAGGTAGAGTTTTTGGCCCAGCGTTTTGGGCACGATGCTTTTGCGGTTCGTCGCAATGACAACGGGCGCGGCGGTGAGCTCGCGTAGCTGTTCGCCTTCATCGCGCGCAAATGCGTCGGTGATGCGCTGAAAATCCGCTGTGCGAATCGTCATGCCCTGGCTACGCGCATCGTTCAGGAAATTGAACAACGCTTCGGCGCGAGCGAGAGCGGCGGCGGGGGCATCGATTTTGAGGCCGGTGTCGCGGGAGACCAGTTTAACCCCGAGAGCGCGCTCGGCATGAGCGAGGTTTTCCTCACGGCCGCCGTAGAGGGCGTGAAGGTGACGGGGAGAAGGGAAGTGAAGAGTTTTAGACGGCATGGCCGGGACTGCGCCGAACGAGGGACGTGGCTGAGCGACGCGCGATTAGCGCGTGGACTTTCCGCGTTTGCGCGCGCTCGAGGAACGGTGCACCGCGGGACGGGGCTGACGCTTGCGGGTCAACAGCGCGGCCGTTTCGGCCAGGCGCTCCCAAGTGGTGTCGAGGGATTGAGGAAGGGTTCGAGTCTGGCCGATGACCGGCATGAAATTCGTGTCGCCGTTCCACCGGGGAACGATGTGCGCATGGAGATGCGCAATACTCCCGCCCGCAGCGGAACCCAAGTTGAAGCCGACATTGAATCCGTCCGGTTTCAGGGCGGCGCCGAGAAGTCGTTTGGCGAATACGATCTCCGTCATGAGGCCAGCGCATTCAGCGGGCGTCAGTTCTTCGAGTTCGGTCACTTCTCGAAAAGGCACCGCGAGGAGATGGCCGGGATTGTACGGGAAACGGTTCAGAACGAGATAAGTGTTCTTGGCCCGATGCACGATCAACGCAGCGCGATCGTCCAGTAATTCAGGAAGTTCGGTAAACGGGCGTTTCATCTGCGCCGGATAACGTGGCGCCTCGATGTATTCCATGCGCCAGTAAGCGTGAAGCTGCTGCATGTTCAGAAGAGGAGGACGAAAAGCCCAGCCATCGGCAAAGTCAAAGCCGGTGTGCGGTCGTGCCGATAGGTCAGATCGGTGATTTCCCGATGGGAGCTCAGCGTGTTTCGAATCCACCCGGAGGTCCCTGTGTGCGTTGATGAGTGCAGTTGGGGTGGGAATGTCCGGAGTTGCCGGGGGAAGGGACGAAGCCGAGGTGCAGACAGCTTCCAGCGAGAGAGCGGCGCCAAAACGCAGCCTTGCGCATGAGATGACGAGCGTCATATTAACGAATCGTGCGCTACAGCCCCTCTCATAAACTTGCTACGCGGCAGCGCATCCTGGACGCGGCGAGCCAGACGTTTCGCGAACGGGGGTTTGCGGAAACGGGGCTGGACGAGGTGATGCGCCGAGCCGGTCTTACTCACGGTGGTTTCTACGCTCACTTCCGCGACAAGGCGGAACTCGTTGACGAAGCGTGTGCTGCGGCCTTTGCCGAGGCGGTGCCCAATCTCGACCGGATCGCGGCTCTGCCCACTCCCGCGGCGCGCGCTCGACTGTTGATCGACAGCTATCTTTCCGACCGCCACCGCGCGAATCGGGGTTCCGGCTGCCTCATTGTCGCGGTGGCCGCAGACATGGCGCGTCTCGATGGGCCCGCTCGTCGCGGCTATTCTCAGGCGTTCACGTCGCACCTGCAACGACTCGAACGAGCCCTGCGCCTTTCCGCCGATCCGATCGCGAATCGAGATCGAGTGACGGCGTTGATGAGTAGTTTGGTCGGCGCGCTCCTGTTTGCGCGGGCCATCGATGATCCGACGGAGAGCCAGCGAATCTTGCACTCAATGCGCCGCACGCTGCGATCGTCCTACGCCCCACCTGAACCTGCCCATCGATCGACTCACGTGCCCGCCAGCGCCGCTGCCGCTCGTTCTGCCCACGATCTGTTGCGACCCTTCTAAATCAGTGGGCGACTCCGCACAGCCTCCCTTTTCGCTATGTCCAATCCTGTTATGAACCTTCCTTCGTTCCCGCGCCGCCGAGTCGTGATCACCGGTATCGGTGCCGTCACACCGTGCGGTAACTCCGCTCCTGAAACCTGGTCCTCGCTCGTGGCGGGAAAGAGTGGGATCGGCCGCATCACCCGCTTCGATGCCACCACCTGCTCCGCGCAGATCGCGGGTGAAGTCCGCAACTTCGACGTGACGCGTCCGCTACCTCGTCCGCTGCGGCCGCGGGGAGCCGCGATTGATCCTTTGACGCAGGTCTTAACGCCGAAGGACGTGAAGAAGTTTGGCCGCTTCACTCATTTGGGCGCGGCGGCAGCCGTCGAAGCGTACGCGGACTCCGGTCTGGACGAGCATCGCGCGACCCTTTCTCCGGAACGCATGGGTGTGAATCTTGGCGTGGGTCTCGGCGGCTTGCCCGAAATGGAAGCGATGCACGACACTTGGAAAGCCGGCGGTTTCAGGAAGATTTCACCGTTCTTCATCATTCAGATCGCCCCCAACTTACTCGCGGGCCAAGTCAGCCTCCTGCTCGACCTCCGTGGTCCTAACATGAGCGTCGCTTCAGCGTGTGCGACCAGCGGTCATGCGTTGGGTGAAGCCGCTGCGACGATCGCACGTGGCGATGCTGATGTTATGATCGCGGGCGGAGCTGAATCGACCGTCACGCCGCTCGCCATCGGCGCTTTCGCGCAAATGCGCGCGTTGTCGACGCGCAACGATGCGCCCGAACTCGCCTCACGGCCTTACGATCGCGACCGGGATGGGTTCGTTTTGTCGGAGGGCTCCGTGGTGTTTGTCCTCGAAGAAATGGAGCAGGCGGTAAACCGCGGCGCGCGAATCTACGCCGAGCTCCGAGGTTATTCGGCGTCTGCTGACGCCTATCACCTGTCATCGCTCGCACCGGGAGCCGAAGGTTCGGCTCGCGCGATGCGCGCGGCGTTGGAGCGAGCGGGCCTTGGTGCGATGGACATCGACTATGTGTCCGCGCACGCGACCTCGACTCCTGGTGGCGACGGCGAAGAAGCGGCGGCGATCGCAAACGTCTTCGCCGAAAACAAAGCCAATCTCCACGTGAGCGGCGTGAAATCGATGGTCGGTCATTTGCTCGGTGGCGCCGGTGCAATGGGTGTCTTCGCCGCGGTGCTTGCGATCCGGGACGGCGTCGTGCCTCCGACCATCAATTTGGAAAACGTCGATCCGCTGTGTGCAAACACGGGCCTGAACTTCACGCCGCAAACCGCGGTGCGGAAACCGGTGCGCGCCGCCTTGGCCAATAGCTTCGGATTTGGCGGGACGAACGCGTCGATCGTGGTCAGCCGCTTGTGAGCACATCATTCTCTCGCGGCTCGCCGAATCGGTAAGCGGCGCGTCAGGCGCTTCGTGCCATCAGCGCGGCGGGTTCAGCGAAACCAGGCAGACTTGCGTCCGACGGGAGTGGAACGCCGAACACCGGAAACCCTTCACTGCTCCACGTGAAGGGTTGAGCCCGCACTTCGCGATCGGACCAGCCATTGCGGCGCGCCGTTTTCGCATGATAAATGATCCAGTCTTCGGCGCCATCCGGAGTCGTCACAAAGCAGCAGTGACCCAGACCCCAGGCGTCCGCGTTCTTCTGCAAAACAGGTCCGACCTTCCGCCATGCTGCAGGATTCAGCAAATCACCGCCGTCGTGAACGAGCAGTCCGAGGCAATAGTTCTGCGTCCAGGATCCACTCGCCGAATACACGACGAAGGTGCGGCTGCCTCGCTGCAAAACCTGGGGGCCTTCGCAGATCGCCATGCCGCGGCATTCCCAAGCGTGCTCCGGCTGCGCCAGGAGAACGCGGGCCCCGGTCAGTTCCCACGGACTCTTCATCCGTGCCATATAAAGATTTTGCCGGCCGTTCCGCGCGCCGGGCCAACCTGACCAGATGAAGGTGTGGTTGCCGAAAACGTCCGTGACGATGGTGCCATCGATCGCCCAGCCACCGGTTTCCAGTGATCCGATCAACTCATACGGCCCGGCCGGATTGTCGGTTGTTGCACCCAAAACCCACATGCGGTGGTTCGCGTTCACTCCATCGTCGGCCGCGAAGTAGATGTAGAACCGGCCATCTACCTGGTACAGTTCGGGCGCCCAAAGACTTCGCGATGCCGGTCCCTTGGCCGGAGGGGCCCACACCCGCCGCGCTTCGCTGGCGCCCAAATCTAAAAAATGCCGCGCGGTGCGGATGAAAATTCCGTGCGTCGATGACTCGCAGTAATAATACGCGCCGTGGTGCTGGATGACGTGAGGATCCTGCGCCGGGGCTCGCAACAGGCGGTGGGCATGCGCACTGGGCGTGGTCGAGCGGACATCGACACCCCATTCGTCATCATACGACCCGGAAAAGATTGCAGCGCCACCATGGGGAGATTCCCGATAATTCACGTTCCCGGCATTTCGACTCAGTCCGGTCGCAATGCTAGCACGGAGTGCTAAAAAAATTCGTCAAATCAGCTCACGCAGCTGCGACTCAGGCCTTCGGCGCGGGGCGAACACTGACTTTCGACGCGCGGGCTTGCGGCAGATAACGTGCTGCCAGCTCGTTCAACTCCGGTGCGGAGATGCTTTCGATATCGGCCGAGCGTGAGCGCGCCCAGTCCAGCACCTGCGGTTTTTGCTGCGCACGCGAAAGCACCGCGCCGAGCCAATAGCCATTGTCGCGCACCGACTGCCGAATGGCCGTGAGCAACGGCTGTTTCGCACGAACGAGTTCGTCGTCCGTCACTCCGTGCTGGGCGAGATCATCAGCCAGTGCGATCACGGTTTCCGTGATCTTGGGCGCCATCGCAGGTTCGACGTCCACCGACGCCGAGATGTAGCCATACTCCGGGAACACATCGCTCGTGAAGCTGCCGGCGCGCGGTGAGTAGGTGCCGCCGATTTCCTCCCGAACCTTCACGCGCAGCCGATCGGACAAGATATTCGTCAGCAGCCCCAGGCGACGCGTGCGTCGGATATCCGACTCATCCGTTGTCGGCCAGTATACAGCGACGAGCCCTTTCGGGATTTCCGACGCGATGGTGAAGTCTTTGGTGAAGGGCTCGGGAAACTTGACGCGCCGGAGTTCGTCGAGTGCCGGTTTCGGATCGCGCTTCGGCAAAGCTCCAATCGTTTTGGCCGCCGCCGAAATGGTAGCTTCCGTGTCGAAGTCGCCCACCACCGCCAGCTCGATCGGCCCATGCGCCAGTTGCGGCGACAACCACGACCTGACTTCGTCGAGGCTGCGCGACAGCAACACGTTTTCTGGCGGCAAACCAAAGCGGGGATCTCCGCTGGCCAGCCGGTTCGCCACGTCCGTCGCCATCGGCCCGTTCGCCGTGTGCGCAAAGCTTAGATACAATTGCTCGATGCCTTTTCGCACCTGCCGCAGTGCTTCCGGACGATAGCCCGGATCCGTGATTTTCGCGGTCAACAGCTGGAGGTCCAACACCAGGTCTTCCGGCGTCGTGCTGCTGCTGAACACAAACGCGTCCGTTTCGGCGGAAAATTGGACGCCGACATTTCGCCCCGCAAGCATGCGGCGCAAGTCGTCGACGCTGTGCTTGCCCAACCCACCGGCGTCGAAGGCTGCACCGGCGAGGGCCGCGAGTCCGCGCTTATCAAAGGGTTCAGTCACGGTGCCGCTGCCCACGCGTGCGCTGAGACGAATCACGCCGGCTTGGAATGGCGTCCGTTTCAGGTTCAGCCGCGCCCCATTCGCAAACGTGATCAGTTCAATGTCGAGATCAGCGACGTGTTCGCGTTTCGCCACCTCGCCCGGAGCTCCGAAGTCCGTGTAACCCCACGGCAGCTCCGTCGTGGTGGCGGGCGCGGTCACCGCCACGGCCTGCGTCTGCGCATACGCCGATGAGATCGCGGCCAGGGCATCCCCCGGAATCTGCGCATTTCCCGTCACGCTCACTCCGCGGTTTCCGACGCCAGCAAAGGCGCCGCGCAACGCGGCCAGACAATCCTCCACCGTCATCTTCTCGAGCGCGGGTTTGAACAGCTCAAGATCCGCGACCGGGGTCGTGAAGACTTCGCGTTCCTGCAACGTCTCGACCAGCTGATCGGCGAGTTCGTTCGAGTGACGAGTCGAGGCGGTTTTCACGGCCTGTTCCAAATCGTTCACAAATTCCGCCACAACTTCGTGCAGCTCAGCGGGCTGAAATCCGTACTGCAGCGCGCGTCTGAGTTCCTGGTCTGCCACCTGCAATGCCGGGACCCATTGTTCCGCCTTGCAGGAGAGATCGATCGAGGCTTCCCGGAAAAAATCGAAGGCCTCCTGAACGCCGATCCGTCCATTCACAAACGGTGCGCCTTCTTTCTTCGAGAGAATGGAGAGCCGTCGGTTCACCATCGACGTCGCGATGGTGCGAGGCAGGTCGCGGATTCGTTCGGCTGCGGTATCCGGCACGAAACCCATGGGCTCGAGGTGAAAGATTGAAACGGTCGTGCCCGACGCCTCGGGTTCGGCATGGGAGTGAATTCGCGGCACAGGGGACTCGATGATTCTTCCGCGATCGGGAGCGGATCGTGCCGGACCTCGCGACGTCACCTTGGAGAGCGCCGCAATGATCTGCTTCTCAACGGTGGCCGGATCGATGTCCCCGACGACGACCACGGACATCAAGTCCGGTCGGTACCACGTGTCGTAAAAATCTTTGAACTGCTCGCGCGTCGCTTTCTCGATCACCGCCGTAGTGCCGATCGGAATGCGTTGGGGGAACAGCGTACCTCCGAGCAGAAATTCGAACTGATCCACAAACGTCCGGAACCCAACGGAGTCCCGGGTTCGTTTCTCACTGAGGATGATGCCTCGCTCCTTCTCAATTTCCTTTGGTTCAAGCAACAGTCCGCCGGCGTAATCAGCAAACACCTGCAGACCTTCCGCCAGGGTACAGTCCTTTACGTCAGGCAGCTCCAGCAGATACACCGTGCGATCGAAACCGGTGCTCGCGTTGGTATCGCCGCCGAAACTCATGCCCATGCGCTGGAAAAACTCCACCAACGTGCCGGGCGCATAATGCGTGCTGCCGTTGAAGGCCATGTGCTCAAGAAAATGAGCCAGGCCGCGTTGCTCCTCCTTTTCGTTGAGCGCCCCGGCGCGGACCAGCAGTCGAAGGGACGCGCGCGCCTTCGGTTCGTGATTTGGATACACGACATACGTCAGGCCGTTGGGCAGCGCGCCGAAGTGCGCCGCCGGATCGGGCCGCAGGTCGCTGGTTTCCTGCGGAAAGGGCAGGGCAGCTTGCGCCAGCGAGACGAGAAAAAGGCCCGAGAATAGCCGCACGAAGGATCTCATGCCTTGAACGTGGGTGATGAACCGCGAAGCCAAAAGCACAAAAGGCTCGGAATTCACAGAGCCGAGGCTTGAGTGATTTCACCCGTTTCCGCGAAACGACTCCATGCTTTGGCTTTACCGCTTGTTGTTCCTGCCCGCCCTTCTGGTGCTGGCGCCGTACTATTTAATCCGAATGCGTCGTCGCGGCGGCTACGGGAATCGCTTTTCGAATCGGTTCGGCCTGCATCATCGGCTCCCGCCGAAACCGCGCTTCGTTCGCCGCATCTGGCTGCAGGCGGTCAGCGTCGGTGAGGTGCTGGCGATCGAGCCGTTGATCGATCAACTGACGGCCAACGGTCTCACCGAAATCTATCTCACCACCACCACGAGTACGGGATTTCAGCTGGCCCGCGATCGCTATGCCGGTCGCGTGAGCGGACCCGGCTATTTTCCCATCGACTGGTGGCTGTTCTCGCGCAGCGCGTGGCGCGCGGTCGCGCCGGATCTCGTGATTCTCACCGAAGGCGAGCGCTGGCCGGAGCATATCCATCAGGCAAAAATTCGTGGCGTACCTGTGATTGCGATCAACGCGCGGCTGTCGGATCGCAGCTTCGAGCGCATGCAACGCTTTCGATTCACCAGCACGGCCGTGCTCGGCGGAATCACTCGTCTATTGCCCAGCTCCCCGCATGACGAGGCGCGGTTTCGCGCGCTGGGCTATCCGCCCGAACGGCTGTTCACGACCGGTAATATCAAGCTCGACCTGGAGATTGCTCCCCTGACTGCCGCCGAGCGTGCGCGGCTGAGCGCGGAGCTCGGATTGGGCACGGGCATGGTGATGCTTGGCTCGTCCACGTGGCCCGGTGAAGAAACTGCGCTGCTGACCGCGTGGCAGGCGTGTCGCGCCGCTGGCGTGAATTGTACGCTGCTGATTGTTCCTCGGCACGCGGAGCGTCGGAGCGAGATCGAGCAGATCCTCCGTGAAGCGAAGCTCGCATTTCATTTCCGTTCGCGCGGGGCGGCGTCGTTGCCGGTCGATGTTGTCGTGGCGGACACGACGGGAGAATTGCGGAACCTCACGCAGCTCGCCGATCTCGTTTTCGTCGGAAAAAGCCTGGCGCCGAATGAAGGCGGACAGACGCCAGTGGAAGCGGCTGCGCTGGAAAAGCCGCTCCTGTTCGGACCGAACATGACGAATTTTCGCATGATCGCCGCTGAGCTCCTGACCGACGGCGCCGCGCGTCAGGTGGCGGACCCGGGTGAGTTACGGCAGCAAATGTTGGAGCTTCTGCAAAATCCGGGACAGCGTGAAGCCATGGCTCTCGCGGCCAGTGCATGGCACCGGCGCAACGCAGGCGCCGTGGCGCGCACGCTCGAGATCGTCCGCTCCGAGTTGGCAAAGCTGCCTTGAGCGATTAACTGCCGGACCCCGGAGCAGGCGGCTCGATTGCTCGTGCGGTCGTGTCCCGTGCTACGTGGCGAATTCGACGACGTCCGATTCGAGTCCAACTCCCGCTGGCTGATCGTCCGGCACAAACGGAAAGCGGCGGACGAAGTCAGCGAACGCGATCAATTCATAGCGTCCGTCCCAGTGCTCGACGATCGCGGTCAGTGATTCCACCCAATCGCCTGAATTGAGATAATGGATCTGGTCGATCTGCTTGTCCGCGGCGGTGTGAATATGCCCGCACATCGCGCCCACGCAACCGCGTTCGCGGGCGAGTCGGACAATGTGTTCTTCAAAGTTCGAAACGTGGCTCACCGCTGATTTCACGCGCGCCTTGATCGCTTTGCTGAGTGACCAGTATTCCTTGCCGCGCCAAACGCGCCACGCGTTGTAAAGTCGGTTGATGCGAAGTAGCGCCCGGTAGCCCCAGTCACCGACATGCGCGAGGAAGACAAAATTTTTGGTGATCGTGTCGAACACGTCGCCGTGGAGGACCAAATAGCGGCCCGCGGGCCCCTCGTGAATGTGCTCTTCGACGATTTGCAGATTTTCAAATGCAAGGGGCAGGAACGAGGACAGAATATCGTCGTGATTACCCCTCAGGTACACGATTTGGGTGTCACGTTTTTCCAGTTTCTTCAGGACGATGCGAACGAAACGCGTGTGCGCTTTTGTCCACTGTCCCGAACGCGTGAGCTGCCAGCCATCAATGATGTCACCATTCAGAATGAGCTTGTCGCATCGAACGTGGCGCAGGAAGTGATTCACTTCGTCAATCTTGCAGTCCGGCGTCCCGAGATGGACGTCGGAAATAATGGCCGTTCGCACGTGAAGTCGGCTGGTCATAAGGCAAAGCGGGGCGGATGGAAGCGGGAGCCAGCTCCGCCGATGCGCGGGAGGGCGTAAGCACCCTCGAGGCTCTGCGCGCCGGTGCCCGAGTGGAATGACACGAGGGCGTCGTCCCGCTGGTCCGCCATGATGAGGTGACGTTCGGTTCGGTTCGGCGGAAGGATGAGGTGAAGGCTGCGGGGGCGGACCGCGATCTCCACGTTGGCGCTCGTTGAATGGATTTCGCCGTCTGTGTGGATGAGTCCCGGCTCGGCCCGTCGGATCGAGAATTCGGCGGAACGAAGATGGGTCACCCTGCCACTCTGCAACAGGCGTCCACTGAATAGTCGGGCAACCAGAGGCACTGCAGTGAAGACGTTGATCGGCGCGATCGCGATCAGATCGAGTTTCCCGTCGTCAACGCGTGCGCCCGGTGCGATTCGGGCGTTATTGCCGTATTGGTCGGAATTCGCGATGGCGATGAGCAACGTGCTGAGTTCGAGGTGACGTTGACCGGTCGTGATGACGGCTGGGTAGGTCCGGCGTTCGCGAAAAGCGCGCAGGCCCGTTCGGATGTACGCCAGCAGGCCACGCCGCCGAAGGCCGTTGAATCGCTGACTGATGTCCGCATCGAAGCCTAGGCCCATGGCGTTGAAGAACGCGTGTCCGTTGGCGACGCCGGTATCGATTGCCGAGATCGTGGCATCGGGCAGGGCCGTCAGTTCGAGAGCTCGTTCGAGCTGGGTGGGCAGCCCGAGGTGCAAGGCCAGGCCGTTGCCCGAGCCGCATGGTATCAAACCGAGCGCTACACTCGAATTGAGCAAGGCTTGGGCAACTTCGTTCACTGTTCCGTCTCCGCCCACCGCGATGACGCGGTCGCAACCATCCACGAGCGCAGTCCGCGCGAGTTCGGTCGCATGACGGGGTCGCATTGTCACCACCACCGTCGCATCGAGATGCTGCTCCGCGATAAATGAGCGGATGCGATCGGCGAGCCACGGCCGACGGCTGTTTTTCCCCGAGCAGGGATTGAGGATAAAGCTCAGCTTCATACCGGCTTCATCGCGGCGGTTGCGACGTTGACGCGCGATCCGTCCCGAGGCCTATGACTGACTGCCGTCGCTGTCAGCGGCGCCGGCAACTCAGCTAAGACATGTCGGGCGATGTCGCCGGCGGCATCGGGCCGCGCGAGGGGACGAAGCGCTGCACGCCATTTGCGCCAGACTCGGCCTTGATCCGCGAACGCACGAACGAGGGTGGAAAGAACCGCGTCCGGAGTGTCGGCCAGCGCTCCGGCGTTGTTTCTCCGCAAGAGCTCATAATTACCTTCCTCCTGGCCCGGCACGACCTGGCTCACCACCATTGGGCAGAGTGAAGCGATGGCCTCCTGAGTGGTGGCACCGCCGGCTTTGCTTACGACGACGTGGTGCGTCATCAGCAGCCGGGGGATCTGGTCGGTCCAGCCGAGAATCTGCGTCGGCTGAGATCGATTTTTGGCGAGACGTTCCAGTCTGGTCTGCAACCGCAGGTCCCTTCCGACGGCGCATGTGATCTCCCACGCGGTCTCGGTCAGAAGTCGGCGGGCCGTTTCTTCGGCGTGTCGCGTGCCGGAGTTGATGATGTGAAGGACGCGCGGTGACGTGTGGATCGACAGCTCAGGCGGCGAAAGTATCGCCGCGTGATCTGCAAAGAACCCGGGAACCGGAAAGCCGCAGACGTGAATCAAACTCGAAGGCACGCCCGCTTGGCGGATTACCTCGGCGGATTCCTCGTTGGGCAGGAACCAGCCGCTGCAGGCGGCGCGATACCACAGCGAATGGATGCTGATGGAATCCGTAACGACGTTGAACACGGGTGGGACCCGGACGCCCTGCCGCGCGAGATGCTCCAGAAAGAACCCGTACAATGGATACGTACAGCAGATGGCGCCGGGACGCATTCGTTCGAGCAAACCGGCCAGGGCCCGAATTTCCCGCGCAAAGAACCAGAGCCGCCGCCGCACAAAATTGCTCCGGTCGATCCAATCGTACACCTCGCTCCAAATTCTTGGGGCCCGGTTGATCAACGTGAGATAAAACCCGCGGGCCGCCCGGTTGAGGCGGGGCGCGGCCAGCGCAAAAGCGTCGTGAACTTCGGCGCTGCCGGTGCCGGCGTTGCGTTCGAAGCCGGCCAGGAGAGCGCGGGCCGCGGCGTTGTGGCCTTCGCCAAAACCGGCCGTGAGGATCAGGACACGCGCGCTCATCTGACGCTCCCGCACGTGGCGAGGTCAACCGAGGGTTGCGAGGGCCGGGGGTGATTTCGCACGACCGACGACAGATCCGTGGCGAATCGCTCGATCACCTTTTCCCAAGACTGATCCAGTAACGCGGTGCGGGCGCGCGAGCGAAGCTCGTCGCGCAGGCCACGGTCGGTTGCTAGGCGCAGGGCGGCGGTCACGAGCGCCTCCTCGTCGTTCATCCCCACCGTTAACCCGTTAATCTTATTTTTGATGAATTGTCGTGCGGCTGCGTAGTCAAACCCCGCCACCGCCAGGCCGCTGGCCATCGCCTCGGTCAAAACGTTGCCGAAGGTTTCGGTCAGACTCGCATGTACGTAGATATCAGCGGAGGCGTAGTATCGGCCGATCTCTCCTCGAGAAAAAAATCCCGCAAAGACGTGTTCCGGATGATCGCGTTCGAGTTGGGCTCTCAACGGTCCCTCGCCCGCCAGAACGCAGCGCACGCGTGGATTCGCCGTTCGCATGGCGCGGAACGCGCGGAGGAGGAGCGGATAGTTTTTTTCGGAGGCCATTCGACCGACGTGCAGGACCACCACGTCGTCGGGACCGGCGCCCCATGAGGCGCGAAGCGAGTCGGAGCGTCGGCTGGGTGAAAAATGATTGAGGTCCACGCCCCGCGATAGAACGGCGACGTTATTGAAACCCGCTGCGCTCAGTTCACTGCAAAGCTGGGTCGTCGGAACAAACGTCCGGAGAGTCCGATTGTGCACGCGCCGGAGCCATGCCAGCGCGAGGTGGCGAAGTACCCCCAATCCGTAGTGACCCGTGTAGGCATGGAAGTTTGTGTGAAAGCTCGACGTTACCGGGATCTCAAGCTCGCGCGCCGCGGAGACCGCCGAGGCGCCCAATGGACCTTCCGTCACGACGTGAACCAGGTCTGGCCGAACTTTTCGCCACGCGCGAAGGAGTCGGCGTCGCGCTGGCAGGCCAAGTCTCAACAATGAATATCCGGGAATCGGCAATCCGGGGAAAAGTTCTTCCGCGTACCCGGAGCACTGGGCGGAGTTCCCGAGGTCTTCGCGGGCTGGCCGGCACACCGTGATTTGATGGCCAAGCCGAACCAGACCATGGGCAATCAGCCCGAAGGTCATGGCAACGCCATTGACTTCCGGCGGAAACGTTTCGGTTACAAGGGCGATTTTCACGGGTGTGGTTGGTCCGTCGGTACGGTTCGAATGGTGGGAGTATCACCTCCTTCCGTGTCGGTCTGATGGCGGCTCCGTTACAACCGCGTCAAAAACCCGACGGTCGAAAATTCGTGTAATTCGCTATTGCGCGACGCTCCACGGATTCTAGCGTCGTCCCTTTTACGTGAATGCAGTCGCACGGCCCTAAGCGCGTTTACACTCCTCAGTCATTGGAATTCTGGTTCGACCGGCTCGAGCACGACTGGGAAACCGCATTCACTCCCGAGCAGCTTGAGCATGGCCGTCGGATCTACGTTGACGGTGAGGTTCGGGAGCTGGAGCTGACGGCCAAGGACGCGATCATCCATCGGCGCGTCGATAAAAAGGACGAATACGCCGTGATCGAGTGGGGTGCCGAGGGCATCGCCGTCCGGTCTTCCTCCACCGACAAAGATCTCGCTCACGCCCTGGCGGTTGCCGGACTGCACGAGATCGAGGAATTGGTCGCGGACGAGATTTCACCCTTGCCCGGAGATGCCCCCCGGGGACCGCGCAACGGTCACGAAAACGGCAGTTTGAGTGGCTACGGCAGCGCCGTTCGAAAACCTGCCTCGGCCAATGGAAGCGTGGCTGCTCCCGCCGCCACCGGGCCGACGCGTACCTTGCTGCTGGTGTTCAAAACCAAGACCGCCGGGCTCACGTTTCAGGCGTTTTGGGCGGATGCAGACGGCAAGACGCGCCATCCCGCCCTTGGCGCAGCGGCCCACGCCAACGGCAACGGGCACGTCAGCAGCACGGAGCGAAGCAAGTTGATCGGCCTGGCCGCTTACGCGCGGAAAGCCCACTTCCACTATCACCAGGAAACCGGTGTCTATTTGATGGAGTCGCTGGTCGAGATTCCGAATTTCCTCAAGACGGTGCTGCCGGCGTGGCGGAAGATGTTCGCCGTCGAATTGGACGACAAGTCGGCCAATCTGCTCAAGGGGACTCGCGCGATCGAGATCGAGGCCGTGGCCGAACGCGTGGGCGACACGGGTTCCAACGGCAACGATGGCTCGGTCACCAGTCTCAACCTCCGCTGGATTTTCCGCACGGGCGAGCGGCTGCTGACAGACGCTGAGGTCAACACGTTGCTGAAGAAGGGCGGCTCTCCCGTGATTCTGCCGAGCCTCGGCATCGTGTCGCTCTCGGGCGAGCGCTGGGAATCGTTTAGCGCATGGCGTGACAACATCGAGGAAACGCATTCGGCCGGTACGCTTTCGCCTTATCTGGTTTTCTCGTTGTTCAACGATGCCCGGCTGAAGCTGACGCTCTCACCTGAAATCGAAGCCTGGCGCCAGCGCGTCCTGGGCCAGCCCGAAGCGCCTCCCATTCTCCCGGAAATCCTGCGGCCGTATCAACGCCGTGGAGTCGAGTGGCTCGCTCATCTTTGCAACGTCGGCTGTCACGGCCTGCTCGCCGACGAAATGGGTTTGGGCAAAACCCTTCAGGTGATCACGCTTCTCGCGACCCGGCCGATCGACGAGAAGCCTACGATCATTGTCTGTCCGGCGAGCGTTGTGCCGGTCTGGCGCGAGGAGATCGCGAAGTTTCAGCCAAGCCTCACCGTCGATGTGCTCAAGACGGGCAACGATTTCACGACGCGCGCCGGTCCGATTGTCTGGCTCGCGAGCTATACGCAGCTGCGGAAACACCGCGAGATGCTGCAGGGCTTTGATTTCGGATACGCGGTGCTCGACGAGGGCCAGTTCATCAAGAACCCCGATGCGAAGGTCACGCAGACGTGTTTCGCGATCAAGGCGCAGCATCGCGTCGTCCTTACCGGTACGCCGTTGGAAAATCGTCAGCTCGATCTCTGGAGTATCTTCCGCTTCCTGCTCCCGGGCTTGCTCGGTTCGCGGTCGACGTTCGAGAACGCGCTCAATTCAGATCGCGTCGGCACGCTCGAACGGCTGCGCGCGCAACTCGCGCCGTTCATTTTGCGCCGCACGAAGAAGGAAGTCGCGACCGAGCTGCCGCAGAAGGTGGAAATGGATTTGCTCTGTCCGCTGACCGACGTGCAACGCGCCGAATACGCGCGCATCTGCTCAGAGGGGCTGGAGCGGCTGGGCGACGATGTGGGTGCGGCGATGCGCGAAAAATCTTTCGGGTTCCTCGCGTTGCTCACGCGCTTGCGGCAAACGTGCTGTGACCCGGACATGTTGCCGTGGCTGAAGGCGCCGCTGACCGACTCCGGCAAGATCAACCTGCTGGTGGAGAAATTGGCGGAAATCGTGGGCAGTGGCCACAAGGTCGTCATCTTCTCGCAGTTCGTGATGCTGCTCGATCGCGTGCGCGAAGCGCTCACCTTGCACTTCCCCGAGCTGCCTCGGTTTGAATTGACCGGCATGACGCTCGACCGACTTAAGCCCGTCCAACAATTTCAGTCGGCCCAGGGCGCGGCGGCGATGTTGGTGTCGCTCAAAGCGGCGGGCACCGGCATCACCCTGCACGCGGCCGATTACGTCTTCCTGCTCGATCCGTGGTGGAATCCGGCGGTCGAAGCGCAGGCCGTCGATCGGGTGCATCGGATCGGTCAGACCAGCACGGTGTTCGTGTATCGCATGGTGACGGCTGGCACGATCGAGGAACGCATCCAGGCGTTGAAGGCCGACAAGAAAGATCTCTTCGATAAATTGATCGGCGGACTCGGCGGCGATTTCGATTTGAGCCGACACTTCAGCTCGTTGCGTGGGTTGGTGCAGCTGACCGGTCAGGTGGAGCAGGAGAGCGAACAGGCGTACACGATCGACTGATTGTGGCCACTTCTCGGAACGGCGACGTCCTTCGATCGGCTAGGGAAATTCCTGTCCCGGGAATCGCGGAAGATTCGCGCGCGGGCTTGTTTCCGAGCGCAGCACCGGTACGTTGAAGCGTGGACGTGGAATTGACGACGGAACTCATTGCCAGGCCAGACGTGGTGATGCTTGACCTCGCTGTCACCTCGCGCGAATCGGCGATTCGCGCGCTGCACGGTCAGCTTGCGCAGCAGCCCGCGGTCAAAGATGCGGATCGTCTGCTGCAGGATGTTTTGGAGCGCGTGATGGTGGCATCCGTCTGTATCGCTGCTGATGTGGCGTTGCCGCATGCGCGGACCGCGGCGGTGGACCGCATCGTTTTGGGCGTGGCGCGTTTCACGGCGCCTGGTGTTGGCTTTGACGCGGAGCATCCGAATGTCAGGATGATGTTCATGATTGGAACGCCACGAGCGCAGGTGGAACAGTACCTTCGACTCGTTGCGGCGCTCTCGCGGTTGTTGCGCCGGCCCGGTGCGCGGGCGGAATTGCTGGCCGCGCCCGATGAAGCTGAATTTCGCGCTCTCCTCGCCCGCGGCGCGGCGACATGAACGCACGTGACCGTGGAGCTGATCTCCGGTCCGCGGCCCTGTCACAGAAATTTGTTGTTCGTGGCCCTCTGCGGGTGAGCTGCGCATGAAAGCGGTCACCGATCCGGCAGCGCAACTTCTGCAGCGCCTGATGCGGCTGTTGCGGTGGCGCCTGTGGATCCAGGAGAAACTCCAACCCACGGAATGGCAGGTCACGCTGCTGTGGGCCGCGGTCGCAGGATTCCTCGGCGCGTTGTCGTCGATGTTATTCAGCGTCTTCGCTGAAGGTATCCACGAGTTGATGACTGGCCACAACTCGGGCGTCATCGAGACGATGCGACAGCTCCCCTGGTGGGCTCGCATTGCCGTGCCAGCCACGGGAGGCTTGCTGGCCGGGGCGACCCTGCTGCTGGGCAAACGGCTGGTTCGCGGTCAGAGCTCAACTGATTACATGGAGGCCATCGCCATCGGTTCCGGCGAGGTGCCGGTGCGAGCGAGCCTGGTCAAGAGTACGGCCGCGCTTTTCTCCATCGCTTCGGGCGGTTCGATCGGACGGGAGGGTCCGATGGTGCAGATCGCGGCCGTGCTCGCGTCGCTCGTTGGACGCTGGCGCAAATTTTCTCCGCCGCAGTTGCGGCTGCTGGTGGCGTGCGGCGCAGCCGCCGGAATCGCCTCCGCATACAATGCGCCGATTGCCGGCTCGTTCTTCGTGGCCGAGATCATTCTCGGCACGATCGCAATGGAAAGTCTGGGTCCGCTCGCGGTGTCGGCCGTGGTGGCTGCGCTGACGGTGCGCGTCATGACGAATGCGCAGCAACTCTACCACGTGCCTGCCTTCAAGCTGGGTTCCGCCTGGGAAATGTTGCCGTATGTTGTGCTCGGCTTGGTCGCGGGGACGTTGGCGCCTTGGTTTTTGCGCTCGTTGCGTAAGGCCGAGCAATGGTTCGTGGCGACCACCATGCCGCCGATTGCGCGTTTGGTGTTGGGCGGAATCATTGTCGGCGACCTCGCCATTTTTTATCCGGAAGTCTGCGGTAACGGCTACCCCGTCGTCGTGGGGATCCTGAATGGGCAGATCATCTGGCAAATGCTGGTGCCGATCATGCTCGCGAAGTGGCTCGCGACGGCTTCGTCGTTTGGCTCGGGTGCGCCTGGCGGTGTATTCACGCCGTCGTTATTCATGGGGGCCAGCGCCGGCTATTTGTTCGGCAACGCGGTGCATTCGTTCTGGCCTTTGGGCGCCGCGGATCCACAGGCATTCGCGCTCGTGGGCATGGGCGCGTTTCTGGCCGCGGCAACGTACGCGCCGGTCATGGCGGTGATCATGTTGTTCGAGATGACGCTGAGCTATGACATTATTCTGCCGTTGATGCTGTGCAACGTGATCGCGTATTACACCGCGAAAGGACTCCAGGGCCAGTCGCTCTACAGCGAAGTGTTGCGTCGCAAGGCGGCCGAAGCTCCGGCGCCCGCGTTGCCGGCCGGCGCGGTGAAGGATTTGATGAAGCGCAATCCGCCGATTGTTTCTGCGACCGCGAGATTCGCGGATATTGCGCGCATGTTCCTGTCCGTTCGCGTGAACAATATTTACGTGACGAGTGGAGAAGGGCGGTTCCTGGGCGCGGTATCGCTCCACGATATCAAGCCGTATTTGGGCGACGCGGATCTCGCGAGTCTCGTGATCGCGAGCGACATCATGCGCGAGGAGTTCCCACGGATCGGCCCGGAGCAATCGCTCAGTGACGCGCTCGGTGCATTTTTGGGCCACAGCATGGAGCGGCTGCCGGTGATTGAGCCGGAGCGCGGACAACTGCTGGGCAGCTTGTCGAAAAGCGACCTGCTGCTCGCACTCGTGGAAAAGCGGCAGAAGCTTCCGGCGTGATGTTTGGGGCGGCTGGGCTGGTAAGCGTAGAAGGGCAGGCAGCGGCATCCGGAGACCACGGATTGTACGGATGGGGAACCGTTCTGTTCTGGATGATTCCATCCGCGAGCATCCGCGAAATCCGCGGTCAAGAGTTCAGGTTGGATAGGTCGCTGCATTCAAAACTCCGAAACGATGTAGTGAGTTGGAGTGATTCCATGCGCGTGACCTGATCCCGCTCCTCCCGGAGCGGGCCACAAGACTCGCCCGGCAATCGGGACCGGTGGGTGATCCATCCGTGTTGATCCGTGCGATCCGTGGTGGATTGCGGTTTGATCGAGCCAATCCATCGGAGACCACGGATAACACCGATGGGCACGGATGGGGAGCCGTTCCATTTGTGTTCTGATCCTATCCGCGAACATCCGCGAAATCGGCGGTAGAAATATTCAGGCTCTGTGTGGCCCGCTCTGGGAGGAGCGGGATCAGGAATCGCGCAACAGTCTCCCACCTCTTCGAACTACGTCACCCGCTTGCTTCGAACACAATGGACCCATTCATCCCGATTGGGGAAGCGGTCGGTATGCCAGCCGTATTGGTGGATTGCGACTCGATCGAGATCCATCCCTCGGAGACCGCGGATCACACCGATGGACACGGATGGGGAGTTGTTCTGTTTTGTGTTTGGATCCTATCCGCGAGCATCCGCGTAATCCGCGGTAAAAAAATCAGGTTGGATGGGCTTTTATATTCGAAACTCGCGGATGACGTGATCGCTTGAGCGTGACCTGATCCCGCTCCTCCCGGAGCGGGCCACGAGAGCGATCGGCGACCGCGATCTGCGGTATCCCATCCGTGTTGATCCGTGCGATTCGTGGTGGATTGCGGTTCGAGTGAGGCTTGAAGAAGCCCGCTTATGCGTGAGCTGAACCCGCTCCTCCCGGAGCGGGCTACTTGATACCCGGAGCGGAGGGGCGGGGGGGCTGTTTTGCCCGGTTGTCACACGACCGCCACGCAACCGTAACATTCATCCCCCACAGTAGGTGCGTCCTTGAAACAACTGTCGAACACACCACTCATGCTCACACCCAACTCCAAATGGCTCGCGCTGCTCACCGGAGCGCTTCTTGCCACCAGCTCGCTGCTCGCACAAGATAGCGGCCCGTTGCTCAATCTGCTCGTCGCCAAGGGCATCGTTTCCGATCAGGAAGCCGAGGACCTGCGCGCAGAACTGGTAAAAGACTTCGCGGCCAACACCTCGGCCGGGAAACTCAACCTCAGCTCGTCGCTCTCCGAGTTCAAACTCTCCGGCGACGTCCGTCTTCGTCACCAGATCGAAACGCAGGCTCCCGAAACGGCTTCAGGCACCTCCGCGGTTTCCAACGAGCGGACGCGCGAGCGTTTCCGGTTTCGTTTTAACGGCGATGCTTTGCTCCAAAAAGGCTGGGGTGCTGGTTTCGCGCTTGAGACAGCCAGCGCAGCGGATTCCGGCAATCAAACCCTGCAGGACGCCAATAACGATTATTCCATCCTTCTCGCCCGCGCCTACGTCTCCTATCAATACAGCCCAAGCCTGTCCTTCGTGGCCGGCAAGACCCGCAATCCGTTTTATACGACGGATCTCGTGTGGGACGCCGATATCAATCCCCAAGGCGTGAATGAGAACTACCGCCTCGCCATCGGCGCCAAGGACACCTTCGAGGTTCGCGCGATGCAACTTATCATGGACGACCGCACGGAATCGGCCATCGGGCCAAATGGTCGTGATGCCTGGCTGTTCGCGCAGCAAGCCGTTTACACGCACTTCTTCGGCAAGGACGAACTGGGCAATCAGGTCAACAGCCTGATCCTTGCTCCGGGCTTCATGAAGTACAACGCGTCGACGATCGATGGTGCGGACAACGAGAATCCCTTCAACGGCAGCACCCGCGGCCTCGCGGCGCTGACGTTTGCCGGCGAAGTCAATTTCCTGAACATCCGCGGCGCCGGCACGGGAGTAAAGGTGTACTGGGATAGTGCGTACAATCTCGAATCGAATTCCCGCCTCCGCGCCTACGGCATCGATCCGAACGTCTGGCAGGATGACCCGCTCGCCTGGCTGGTCGGCGTCGGTTACAACGCCGGAACGGGCAAGGTCCAAGGCGACTACAGCCTCAAGCTCGACTACCGCCAGATCGGTCTCGGCTCCGTTGATCCAAACCTCAACGACTCGGACTTCGGCTTCGGTAAGCTGAATCAGAAGGGCTGGAAAGCAGCGGTTAGCTACAACCTCACCGACTTCGCGAACTTCAACGTCAGCTATTTCCACACGAAGGCTATTCAAGACCGCCTCCTCAACGCCATTGGCAATCTCGACCACTCTCAGATTCTGCAATTGGATCTCGTGGTTAAGTTCTAATGGTTCGGCCCTCTGCTCACCCTCGCTCTCCTCTCAAAATGAAAAAACTTATCTTCTTCGCCGCCGCTCTGCTGGCCGCAACTTCCGTCCAGGCGCAAAAGCTTGTGATCAAAGGTTCTGATACCCTCGGCGCCAAACTCGTACCTCAGCTCGCCGAGGAATACAAGGCCCGCAATCCCGGCGTGTCGTTCGAAATCGCCGCCGAGGGTTCGACCACCGGCATCGCCGCAATCACCGACGGCACGGCCCAGATCGGCATGTCCTCGCGGCGCGCCAAGCCGACCGAAATGTCGGCGGCGCAGGCCAAGGGCGTCACCTTGAAACCGACCATCGTCGCCTTCGACGCCATTGCCGTCGTCGTGAATTCGGGGAATCCGCTTTCTACTCTGACGAAGCGTCAGATAGAACAGATCTTCGCGGGCGACATTATCGACTGGTCTGCGGTGGGCGGTTCGCCGGGCAAGATCTCGATCTACACCCGTAACACCTCTTCGGGTACGTACTCCGACTTCAAAGAGCTCGCGATGAAGAAGCGCGACTATGCCTCGTCTTCACAGAAGATGGCTGGTCACGAAGCGATCGCGGCCGAGGTCGGACGCAACCCGAACGGAATCGGCTATGTTGGTCTGGCCTACATGGACAGCCCCGGGATCAAAGTGGTGCCGATTGACGGAGCAACGCCCTCCAAAGAATCGGTTTTGGCTAAGAAGTATCCGTATGCTCGTCCGACATTCTATTATACGAACGGTGAAGCGACCGGCGAAGCTGCGAAATTTTTGGATTTCACGTTGGGAGAGGAAGGCCAGAAAATCGCCGGCAAAGTAGGCTTCGTGCCCATCCGCTGAGTTTGAGCGCTTGATTAATTGAACGCAACCGGGCCCGCTTAACGTAGGTGAAGCGGGCCTCCGTTTCTTCGCCATCCGCGCATGTCTCAAACGAGCATCCCACAGCCCATACCGACGACCTTCGAAATTCATCGCCGACGGCTGCGGTTTCTCGGGCTCTCACTGGACGATGTCATCCGTGCGTTCTTCGGCGGAAACGCGCTTGTCGCGGTGATCGTTCTGGCCCTGATCACGTTCTTCCTGTTTCGCGAAGGTTCTAGTTTCTTTGGTCAAAACCGCGAGAATCTGCAGGTATATCGCAGCGCAGGTTTGGAGTACGTCGATATCGTCCGCAAGGTTGAGACGGACCACTCTTCGCTTTCCCGCACGCTGTCGAGTTTGCGCCAGCGAGCGCTCATTCACTACACCACGGCGGAGCAGATCTCGCTGGAACAGGCGAATCAGAAGCTCGCGCCGTTCGATGATTATGCGATGCGTTTCGGTGACGCGATTGAGCCGATGCGGAGCCTGCTGTCCGATTTGACGGATACGGCGACGGCAATCAAAACGAAGTATGCGGTCTCGCAGGATAAGCGGGAGGAACGCCACCAGCTCGAAGCGGAAGGCAAAGCGACGGAGGCGGCGGCGGTGAAAATCGACACGGTGGATTTTGCGGCGGAGTTGAAGCCAATACTGGGGACGCTGCCCATCTACAAGCAGACGAGCCGCGAGTTTGCGCAGCAACTGCAGGGATTACTTGACGAATCGCCGACGCTGCCCAAGGAGTTGCAGGACCGCCTCCAGACCTTCCGTAGCCAGGCCCGAACGTTCATCGGAAATCTGCCCAAGGTAGAGCGTGATTTGGAAGCTTGGGATTGGACGCCGGCGATTCCGGCGTGGCGCGCTTTTACCTCGTTCATTTTCGGCCGCGAGTGGCTGACCGCGAGTTTCTGGCAGGATAGATACGGCGTTGTCCCCCTGTTGGTGGGCTCGTTGATGGTGTCCGTCGTGGCACTCACGTTGGCGGTGCCGTTCGGTGTGGGGGCGGCGATTTATGTGAATCAGCTCGCGTCACCGACTGAGCAAAAGCTGATCAAGCCCTGCATTGAATTCATATCCGCGTTTCCGTCCGTTGTTTTGGGATTCTTTGGGATTATCTTTTTAGGCGATCATCTAAGGTCGCTCTCTCAGGTTTCTTGGCTGTCCTGGGTGCCCGGATTTCCCATTGCGGAGCGGCTGAATGTGCTGACGGCGGGTTGCCTGCTGGCCCTGCTCGCGGTGCCCACTATCTTCACCCTCGCGGAAGATGCTTTGAACAACGTGCCCCGCGCACTGCGCGAAGCGTCGTTTGCTTTAGGTGCCACGCGATTGCAGACCATCATCAAGATCACCGTGCCTGCCGCGTTATCCGGAATCATTTCGGCCGTATTGCTGGGTTTCGGGCGCGTCATCGGTGAAACCATGATCGTGCTGCTCTGCGCGGGAAATCGGATCGCAATTCCCGATTTCTCGGAAGGGTTCGCTGCGTTTACTCAGCCGGTACATACGATGACCGGAATCATCGCGCAGGAGATGGGCGAGGTGGTGCGGGGGAGCATTCACTACCGCGCGCTGTTTGTCGTCGGCATGCTGCTATTTTTCCTCTCCCTCGCGATCAACTATTTCGCGCAAAAGATTGTGCGGCGCTATCGCATTTCCATCGGATGACCGCCCGTTCACTCAATTCATTACTCGTGGCCCGCCGCGGGAGCGGCGGGATCAGCTCACGGATCCCTGCGTTCCCACGCAGGGCTACAGTGAATACCACGGCTCGCCTCACACTGTCCCCATGAGTGCCCTCGCCGAAAATCCTTTCGCTACCCGTCCGAGTCGCGCCCGGACGTGGGAAAAATTCGTCCGCTGGATTTTTCGACTGGCGACCTACGCCGTCCTGATCAGCGGAGCGACGGTCTTTTTGAACATCGTCGTGAAGGGTTCCTCCACCGTCTTTCAGAAACAGGCCCCGTTCATTAACACGCGCTTCCTCCTCGAGAGTCCGGAGTCGCTCTACGTTTTTGAATACGAGGGAAAGCACCACGAAATGGGCGATCGCGATTTTCGGGCCTTTCGGGCAGCGCACGGCAACGCTGATATCAAAGCGGAAAGCGTCAGCTACTCCGCCGGTGGCATTTTCCCCGCCATCGTTGGGACCTTTTTGCTCGTGACTGGCTCCATGACCATCGCGCTTATCCTCGGCGTTTGTGCCGCCATTTACTTGAACGAATATGCCAAGGATGGACGCTTCATCCGGTTTATCCGACTCACAATCGTAAACCTCGCCGGCGTCCCTTCGATCGTTTTCGGCCTGTTCGGCTTCGGACTTTTTGTGATCTATTTCGGTTGGAACGTTTCTCTTCTATCCGGTTGGTTCACTCTCGCGTTCATGGTTCTGCCCGTCGTCATTACCGCGAGCGAAGAGTCGCTGAAAGCGGTGCCGAAGGGCTTTCGCGAAGGATCGCTCGCGCTTGGTGCAACGCGCTGGCAGACGATTCGAAAAAATGTCCTGCCCTACGCGCTGCCGGGGATTTTAACTTCTAGCGTACTCGGGATCGCGCGGGTCGCCGGCGAGACCGCTCCGATCATGTTCACGGCCGCCTACATCGTGCGCGACAAGATGCCATGGGATGTCAGCCACTGGACCGACTTTTTCTTTCAAGGGGTCATGGCGCTCCCTTATCACATTTACGTTGTTAGTTCCAAGATCCCTCAAAATGAGTACACCGAGCGCGTCCAATACGGCACCGCCTTCGTGTTTCTCGGGGTGGTTGCGGTCATCGCTGCATCCTCCATCTTTCTCCGCTCCCGTCTTCGCAACCGCTACAAATGGTGACCGCCATGCTGACCATGGATTCAATCCCCGCTCCTAAAACCACCTCCTCGGCCACGGCTCAAGTGAAATCCAGCGCGGTGACCGCACCCGCTGTGACGGTCTTGGTTCCGGCCTCGTTGCCCGCCGCGGTTTCGAAACCCATCATCGAAATCGACCAGGTTGATTTCTGTTACGGTGAGCATAAGGCACTGCACGGCATCTCGCTCAAGATTGAAGAGAAAAAGGTGACCGCCTTCATCGGGCCGTCCGGCTGCGGCAAATCCACTCTGCTGCGCTGCTTGAACCGCATGAACGATCTGATTGATGGCACCAAGGTCACGGCTGGTTCTATCAAGATTCGTGGCGTCGATATCAACTCACCAGAGGTCGACGTCATCGAGCTGCGCAAGCGCGTCGGCATGGTATTTCAGAAGTCGAATCCGTTTCCCAAATCCATCTACGAAAACATCGCCTTCGGCCTCAAACTGCAGGGCGTCACCAGCAAGGCTCGCATGGATGAAGTGGTGGAGAAATCACTCCGTGGCGCCGCGCTGTGGGACGAAGTGAAAGATCGACTCCACCTGAGCGGACTTGGCTTGTCGGGTGGTCAGCAGCAGCGGCTGTGCATCGCCCGCGCCATCGCGGTCGAACCTGAGATCATCCTGATGGACGAGCCGTGCGCTGCACTCGATCCCATCGCGACGGCTAAGGTCGAGGAACTGATCCAGGATTTAAGAACACGCTACACGATCGTCATCGTCACGCACAACATGCAGCAGGCCGCCCGCGCGTCAGATCAGACGGCGTTTTTCTATCTGGGCAAGCTGGTGGAATTTGGCGCGACCCGCGACTTGTTCATGAATCCCGCGAACCGCCAGACGGAAGATTACGTCTCGGGCCGCTTCGGCTGAACTCGGCGCGCCGTGCTGTACATCCGACGCCTCGCCTCTCCTCCGACCAATCACCTCACCGATTTCGTGCCGCGTCCTTTTCCAACTTCTGTCCGGCCATGACCCACTTCACTGAAGAAATGAGCAAACTCAAAGAATCTCTCCTCGCGATGGCGAGCCATGCCGAATCGGCCGTCGCGCGAGCGATGCGCTCCCTCGTCGACCGCGACGATGCCCTGGCGCAACAGGTGATCGAGGACGACAACATCCTGGATCAATTCGAGATCGAGGTGGACGACATCGGCATTCATCTGCTCGCGAAGGCGCCCCTCGCGACCGAGCTGCGTTTGATCACCGTTGCGATGAAAGTGTCGCAAAACCTGGAGCGCATCGGGGACGAAGCCGTGTCAATCGCGCGTCGCTCCCTTGAGCTGAGCCGGGAGCCGCAGCTAAAACCGTATGTCGATTTACCCCGAATGGCGGCGATGTCGCTCGAGATGCTGCGCGAATCGCTGACCGCCTTTATCGAGCGCCAGCCTGACCTCGCGCGCGCCGTGGTGCCGAAGGACCAGGAAGTCGACGATCTCAATCGCCAGCTCTATCGCGAGCTCTCCAGTTTCATGATCGAACGGCCATCCAACATTTCGCGCTGCCTCGCATTGATGGCGGTTTCGAAGCGACTCGAGCGGATCGCTGATCATGCGACGAACATCGCCGAAGAAGTAGTGTATTTGTACGAAGCGCGCGACATTCGTCACGCCGGTCTCAAGACGAATGAAGCCTAAGATTCTGGTCGTCGACGATGAGCCTGATGCGCTGGAGGTGCTCGGGTTCAAACTGCGGGAAGCGGGCTGCACGCCGATCTTCGCCACGGATGGCATCAAAGCTCTGGCGGCCGTCCGGAACGAGCGGCCCGACCTGATTGTGCTCGATCTGATGCTGCCGGAAATCGACGGCATGGAGGTCTGCAAGATCCTGCGCCGGGATCCGGCCACGGTGGCGATTCCGATTTTGATGCTGACCGCGAAGGCGGCTGAGATGGATCGCGTGCTGGGATTGGAATTGGGCGCGGACGATTATGTCACCAAGCCCTACAGTCCGCGCGAGCTGGTGCTCCGGATACGGAAGCTCCTCAAGCGCGCGCAGGCCGCCGACGAAGCGGGCGAACACTTGCGCATCGGCCCGGTCGAAATCGACGTGCCACGGCATGTTGCGATGGTCGACAGCAAGGCCGTGTCCCTCACGGCGACTGAGTTCAAGCTCCTGCTGATCCTGGCACAACGGCGCGGACGCGTGCAAACGCGGGAGCGATTGTTGCAGGACGTCTGGGGCTACGAGACGGCGATCGATACGCGCACGGTGGATACGCACATGCGCCGGCTGCGTGAAAAAATCGGCCCGGCCGCGGAACTGCTCGAAACCATTCGTGGGGTCGGCTATCGCTTCAAAGCAGAAACCGGATGATCGCCATCAGTTCAGCCCGTAGCCCGCTGCGGGAGCAGCGGGACAGAATTGACTCACGTACTGCAATGAGCGGAGCGAAGGCGATCTCATCCCACGCACGTTTGCTGCACGGCGCTGACGGTCCCGCGCTCGAGTTGAATCCTGGGCACACACCTTGTCCGAGGCTTCGGTTCCCGCTGCGATGATGTTTGCCCTCTTCATATTGGTCGTACTGCTGCTGGCGGTGAGCGCGCTCTGGTGGCGTGAATACTCAAGTCGCAACGTCGACCGGGCACTGCAAATCAGGGAGGTCGCCGAGCTGAAGGATGTGCACGCGCAAGCGTTGAAGACGCATGCGGAGCGATTACAGGCACTGCTTGACAGCATGATCGAAGGCATCGTCGTGCTTGATCTGCAGAACCATGTGGTCCTGACGAACCGCGCGGCGGAGCAATTGTTCGGTTTTGTTGCGCCGGTCACGGGGCGCGCGCTGATCGAGACGATCCGCCACCACGAGATTGCGACGCTCGCCGCCCGACTGCCGGGAGAATCAGCCGTCGTGGGTTACGAACTACGCATTGAGGGAACGCCGTCGCGATTTTTGCAGGTGAATGCTGTGGCGCTGAAAGATTCCGCGGGCGCAGCGAGCGGCTCCGTGCTCGTGTTTCACGATGTGACGCACATCCGCGAGTTGGAAGGGGTCCGGCAGGAATTTGTCGCCAACGTCAGCCATGAGCTGCGCACCCCGCTGTCCTTGATCAAAGGTGCGACGGAGACGCTGCTGGACGGAGCGAAGGGCGATCCGGTCGCGCTGGATCGTTTGCTCGCGATTGTGGACCGCCATGCCGATCGACTGACGCTGCTGATCAATGACCTGCTGCTGCTCGCGAAACTCGATTCGGATCGGGTGAAACTCAATCTCCAGTCGATTCCATTGCGCATCGCCGTGCAGGAGGTCGTGAATGATTTGACCGTGCCTGCGAAAGGACGAGAGGTGACGATTGAGAACGCGCTTCCCGTCGGCCTTATGGCTCAGGTGGATCCGGATCGTCTGCGCCAGGTACTCTCGAATCTGATCGATAACGCGATCAAGTACGGCCGCCCTGCGGGAAAAGTAACCATCAGTGGAAAAGAGCTGAACGATCTTTTTGTGGAAGTCTGTGTGCAGGACGACGGACCGGGGATCCCGGCGGACGCCCGCGCACGGGTGTTCGAACGTTTTTTCCGCGCCGACAAGGCGCGATCGCGCGAGCAAGGTGGAACCGGACTCGGACTGGCGATCGTGAAACACGTCGTGCAAGCACACGGCGGAGAAATCCGCGTGGAGAGCGAACTGGGCCGCGGCGCGGCGTTTTATCTGACGCTGCCGCGATAGGCAGTGCGCACGTTGCGGCGCGTCGGAGAACCTGCGCTTAGCCGCGACTGCGGGTCCAATCCGATCGCCGTTAGCCCGCTGCGGGGAGCAGCGGGAAAGTACGCCAAAAAAACCTCGAGTGCCCAAGCGTTCTCCTCGATCCGGTCGTTTCCCTGCCAAACCAGCGGGTCACAGACCCGCTCTACGGGAGTAGCGCGGCGTCTCCGACCCGGGTCTGGAAACGGTGAAGCCGGTCATTGCGAAGGGTCTGGTGATCGCAGACATGGCCCGCGATGAGCGGGCCCCACCTATGCCAGTGAAGGCAATCACCCGTAGCTCACTCTGAAGATTTCACCGTTGGTGAAATCCCATCAGTGTTCTCCTCGAGCCCGTCGTCTCCCTGCCAAACCAGCGGGTCACAGACCCGCTCTACTCAGCAGCGCGACGTTTCCGCCCCGCGTCTCGCTCGCGCGGACCGGAAAAATAAAGCAGGCCGTCACACATGACGGCCTGCTCACTGACACACAACCTGACCAATTCTTGGTTTAGTTCTTCACACCGCCGAGCGCCGCCTGCATCGCCTTGAAAAACACATCAGTGTTGTCCATGACGCCGGTGAAAAGCGATGAGCCCATGCCGTAGGCTGAGACCGGAATGTCAGATGCCGTATGGACAGCCGACGTTCCGGGCACCTGTCCGGTCACAAGATAGTTGCCGGCCGTATCGCGGTTAAGCGGTCCAGTCGGATAGGTGTTAAGGGGAGCTGCGCCGTTGAACGGCTGCTGGCTGTCTCGCAGGGGGCGGGCGTTCGTGAGCCAATCTTCATAACGATCGGCATTTGCTGCATAGCCAATCAGCATCTTGAAATCGGGATCCGTCGAAATGGGGTAGCCGTCCGCCGCGATGTGATATTCCGGAAAGCCCGCCACCTCGTAATTGCCTACGACCTGGTCGCGCAAGCTCGCTACGCCGCCGCCGGCGGCTGCGCGGGTCTTGAGATCTGCATTCGTGACGCGTGACGCGCCAATGATATTGATGCCGGCACATTCGTGATCCGCGGTTACGATGACGAGGGTGTCCGGATTCTCCTGAGCGAACGCCTTGCAAACCGCGACCGCGCGATCGAACTCGATCGTATCCAGCATCCAACGATCACTGTCCATGTTGTGCGCCTGTTTGTCGATTGAGGCACCTTCGATCATCAGCGTGAACCCGTTTTTGTTTTTGCTCAGCACCTGCAACGCTTTGGTTGCCATCTCATCGAGCATCGGTTGATCGGTGAAACCGTAATCATCAACGACCCCCGGCGCGCCAGGGTTGCGGCGCTTGTCGATTTTGTCCTTCGCCACATTCATGTTCGAAAACGCGAACAAGCCCAGCAGTCGGTTGGTGGATGATCCCACGTTGTTGAGCGCCGTGGCGTCAGGAGCATAGGTGAATCCGGCGGCCCCGAAGGCGCCGAGAAGATCCCGTTGGCCGTCCAGCGAACCCGTTGGGATGCTCCAACCGCTCGCCAGCTCGGATGGGAGCACGTAGTCGTTCGCCACGTTGCGCTGTGAGCCCGGCGTGCTTTGCGGTAGGAACCACTTGCGACCACCGCCGAGGAGCACGCGTAAACCACCCGTTGCAACGGCTTCATCGAGGTACTGATCGCAGATGCCGGTGCCCGCGCCGCGGTCTTGGGTGTGCACGCCAAACGCGGCGGGCGTCGCGTCGAAAACGTCGGCCGTCGTCACGATCCCGAGCGTTTTCCCGGCGGTCCGATAAAGGTACTCGCCGATGATCTCGATGCGGGGATTGTCGAATTTGTCCACCGTGTCATCCGGGAAGACGCCTTCCTGATTGTTGATGGCCTTGTTGCCACCCGAGTAGCAGAACGCGCCGGGCGCTGAATCCGTCACGATCGAATTCAGGGACGATGTCATGACGAGCCCGGTGAACGGGAACGTATCCATGGCAAGAGGTCCGTTGGCTCGGCCCATTTGTACGCCGTTCAACATGATGCGGGCAGCCGTGCGGTGAGCGATGCCCATGCCGTCACCGATCAGCATGATGATATTACGCGCGCGTTTGTTTCCCTGGTTCAGATGGTCCAGCTCGTAGATTTCAAAATTGCCACGGGCCGTGGCGACCTGACCATCATTCTGGGTGGCGCGAACCTCGAGGATATGGACGCCCGGCTTTGCTGCCGAGTAAGCGCGTCGGGTGAAGATGGTCGTGTTCGCGGGTAGTCCGGCCACCGTCGCGCTGGTGCTCGCAACGGACCCGCCGACCAAGTCACCGTCGACCCAGTATTGAGCCGTGGAGATGGCTTTTCCGGCATCTGGTTGAACAGTCGCCTGCAGGTCGAAACGCTGCCCGGGCAGAAACCGCGCGATATACGGTTTGCCGGGATCGTTGAAGGTGAAGAGGGCGCTGGGCGGGGTCAGCCGCGACACGATGGGGGCCGCGTGGGCCAGCGGCACAAATGCGCCGCAGACGCCCAGCAGGCGGAGGAGGGAAAGCGTGCGCGAAGCACGATGCTCAAGGGAGTTCATTAAGGGTCGAGGGACGGTTTATCTGTTGGCACGCGAGATTTTTTCGCGTGCCGCAAAATCGGGGGAAACGGAGCTCATGTCCGTGTGGGAGGGCGGGGAACTGCGGCCCCGGAGCAGGAGTTCGTCAGCGCGGGTCGAGCTGCAGGCGAATTGAGGAGACGCGTTGATCTGGTTCCACGCGGGTGCCAATGCTCAGTGTTCCTGTCAGGAGCAAAGGGCCGGGAGTGAACGGTAGCGTGGCGGGTGCGCCGGGATCGGCGAACACATGGATGACGGTGGCAGGGAGATCTTCACAAAAGCCCCACTCATCCTCATGCAGCGTCACAGGCGTTGAGCAGAGCAGCAGGCACTGCGGTGCGGGCTGCGACTGATTCACCATATAGCCGAGAATGCGGACGCGCCGGCCGTCCAGACGCCGCACGGTATCGGAATATTCGAGACCTCGTTCCTGGACAGGCAGACGATAAAGTTCGTTGAACTTCAGTTCTGCGACACCGTCGGGCAAAGCCGGTAGCGACGTTTCGATCAGGGCCGCAGCTGAGCCCGCACTCGCGGGTTGTTCTTGGTGTGCAGCAGACGGAGGAACGGGCGCGTTCGCGTGCCGCAATGATTCAGCGCGCGCGGTGCAAAAAATCAGGGTGCCGCCTGCAAGAATGAAAACGCGTGGCCAGAGACGATGAGGGTACATGGGCGTGAAAAGGTGAATCACTTTCCACGATATCAGCCCTCCGTTACGGATCGGCAGCGGTTCGGTTACAGTTTGGGAATACGACGGGCATCCGAACCACCCTCGGGCGGCCGATGGTCAGCACCGACTGCGGGTCGATTCCAGACGTGCGCGATGGCTGCGCAACATGGTTACGTCGAATCCCTGCTCTTCCTTCCGAGCAGGGCTACTTAGAGCTATTTGAGACCACTTCGGACTACTTCAAATCCCGCAGGCGTGCAGCAACGTCACCAATCCGTAGCCAAGCAGTCCCGTGACCGGCAGCGTGAGCACCCAGGCCCACACGATGCGGCCGACCAAACCCCACTTCACCGCGCTGAGTCGCTTGGTGGCGCCGACGCCCATGATGGACGTCGCTATCACGTGCGTGGTTGAAACCGGTATCCCGATCGTGGACGCGCCATGGATGATCAACGCCGCCGTCGTCTCGGCGGCGAATCCGTGGACGGGCTGAAGTTTCACCATCTTGTGTCCCATCGTGCGAATGATCCGCCATCCGCCCGCGCCCGTGCCTGCCGCCATGGTGAGCGCACAGGTGATGATGACCCAGAAGGGAACCGTGAACACCGGCGTGCGGAGAAACGAAGCCCAATCCGGCAGTCCGTTGAACGCGCCCGACTGCGTGCCCGTGAACAAAGCCAGTGCGATGATGCCCATCGTTTTCTGTGCGTCATTCGAGCCATGGCTATAGCCCATGAAGCCAGCGCTGACCAACTGCGCTTTGCCGAAAATCATTCCGACCACACGGGGCGTCACCTTGCGCAGGATCGCCATCAATAGGTACATCAGGATGGCACCGCCGAAGAAGCCGAGCAGCGGCGACAAGATCATCGGCATCACAATTTTCGGCCAGAGCCCGGACGACGCGCCTTGAGCATTGGTTATGGACCAGTGCAGCACCGACCAATCGCCGCGCGCGGTCCCGACCGCTGCTCCGCACAAGCCGCCGACGAGCGCATGACTCGAACTGCTGGGCAGTCCCAACCACCAGGTGAACAGGCCCCAGATGATGGCGCTGGTCAGAGCCGCGAGCACGGTGGCCATCGTGACGAATTGTGTGTCGACCAATCCTTTTCCAATGGTGGACGCGACCGCGGTGCCCATCAGTGCGCCGAGGAGATTCCAACCGACGGCCCAGATGATCGCTTTGCGGGGCGTTAAGACCTTCGTCGAGACGACCGTAGCGATCGCGTTCGCGGTGTCATGGAATCCATTGATGAATTCGAACACGATCGCCGCGAACAAAACAAAAATGAAGAGCGTCATCGAAACGAGAAGCTGAGCGGTCGTTTGTCGCGGTTGGTGGTCGCACGGCCCACGCGAATCCGTGGCGCGAGCCGCGGCTGCAGGCCGAAGTGCAAGACTGCCGGCATCACGAACTCTTCAATACGATTTGCACCACGATGTTGCCGGCATTGCGGCAACGATCGACGGCTTGCTCCACCATTTCGTAGAGTTCCTGCAAAATCACGAGCTCCTTGGCTTCGTACGGCCCGTGGTAAAGTTCCTTCAACAAGGTCAGCATCACTTTGTCCGCTTCGCCCTCCGCGTATTGGAGGCGGTCATTCGCCTCGCGGATCTTTTCGATATTGGTCCCGCCCCGCAGCTCTTTCACCATGAAGAAAACCGCTTCGGCCGCGAGCGTGAGCAAATCCGCCTGTCGCTGGAAGGCGGTGTGAGGCACGCGACCAGGATAAATCGCGAGGCGTTCGACCAGCTTCTCAACCGCCTTCGGAATGCTGTAGAGCGCAAACGAGAGCGCCTCGATGTCCTCACGCTCGAGCGGCGTCACGAAGGTCTTGCTCAACTCTTCCGTCATCTGGTGACGGATGCGTTTCTCTTTCCGGCGCGTCTGGACGAAATCGTCCAGATTCGCGGGAGGCCCACCCGCGGCGAGAGTCTGGAGGTAGCGGGACAACAGATTGACGCTCGTCTTGGCCTCCTCCGCGCCGGCTTCCAGCAGGTCGAAAAACTTATCCTCTTTGCCAAAGATTTTTTTGAGCCACTGCATGTCTCGCCTGAGTACCTGTGAATGTTACGATTGCGAAACAATTTTTCCCGGATGACTCGGATGCCGCCCTAGATCTTTCCCCGGGCCTCGGCCCAAGCAAAACCCAGTCGCTCGTAAACCGCCCACGTACTGCGTCCCAGCGATTCGGTGTCCCACAGGAAGTCAGTCCATTTCCGCCGATCTCCAGCCCGTACCGTGTAATCGCACGGGCAGGGCACCGGATGCAGTCCGCGGCTGCGCATGAGCGCCATGGCTCGCCGCATGTGCCACGCCGATGTGACGAGCGCAAACGGTTCATCGTGCAGGAGTCGGCTCAACTGCTCGGCTTCTTCTTCGGTGTCGCGCGGCGTTTCCACTCGGACCAGTCGCTCGGACGAAAAGCCAAGTGAAACCGCGGCATCGGCTTGGATCGCGGCATGGGACGGTTCGCCGGGTTGGCCACCGCCGGTCACCACGAGTCTCGCTTCCGGCAGGGCGCGCACGAGACGCAATCCTTCGGCGAGCCGCGCGCGGGAGGCGGAGCTGAGTTTCGCCAGCGCGGGCAGTCGCGAGTTGTCGCCATGGCCGCCACCGAGGACGACCACCGCGCGGCACTTCGCCAGTTCGTTCGGCAGCGGAGATCCAGCACGGAGTTCTGCGACCGGCGGGTAGGTCGACTCGAGGGGCCGAATCAGCCAGGTGCTCACGGAGCGATTGCACAGCAAAAGCAGCAAGGCGACGCCACACGTCAGCAGGAAGCGGCCGAAGTTGATGCGTTTGGAGGACCAGACGAGCCACAGCCCGAGAACCAGTAGCGTCAGGCAGAACGGCAGCGGCATCAGCCAAACCGAGAGGAATTTTTTCAGCAGGAACATCGCGAGAGAAGAAGACCTAGGGTGCGAACGATCCCGAGGCGATCCGCTAACCGCGCTGTTCGAAGGGATCGGCGCGGGAACGTGAGCACCGCCTCAAATGGCGATCGGAGTGAAATCGTTGGCCAGCAACGTGGACGTAGCGGCTGCGCCCAGCAGGGCGGGCGCGCGTAGACTCTAGCATTGAACGACGGTCACTCGTCAGCGATGCATAGGGCGTGGCTCGTGTGCTTTTGTACAGTGAAGTGATCGGGAAAATCGTGGCGGTGCTTCTCTGGTATTTCACGTCGTGGACCGCTTTGGGCGCAGTTCTTTTCTTTGGGCCGGACTTTTTCGTGTTGTACCACCTGTTTGCCCCTTCTGGACAATGGATTTGTCCGAGTCTGACGCGGTTCAAGGCCAACGGAAACGAAGTGTGGTTGACGATCGACGATGGTCCGGACGGTGAGGACACCCTGCGCATCCTCAACCTGCTCGACCGCCATGCGGCTCGCGCCACTTTCTTTGTCGTGGGCGATCGGGCGGCGAAACGGCCGGATCTGATCGCCGAGATTGTACGTCGTGGACACGAAATCGGTCATCACACGCACACGCATCCGGCCGGTACGCTCTGGTGCGCATCGCCCGCGCGGCTGGCTCGCGAATTGGACAGCGCCCTCGCGGTGTTGCGCACGGCCGGAGCGCGACCGGGGCGGTTTCGAGCCCCGGTGGGAATCAAGAACGTCTTTCTTGCGGGCGCTTTGGCGGCCCGCAATATGGAGTGCATCGGCTGGACCGTTCGCAGCGGGGATTGGCTCGCGAAGCGCCCTGAGGTGGTGCAGCAAAACGTGATGCGACAAATGCGTCCCGGCGCGATCATCCTGATGCACGAAGGCCCGAGTGTCCCGCGGCCCGTCCGAGTTGAAGCGATCTCCCTGGTTCTCGAATCACTCACGACCCGCGGTTTCCGCTGCGTTATCCCTGCGTTCGCTCAAGGCTCTGCGGTCGTGGAGGACCAGAGTCGCGCACCGCTCGCCCCAGCACCGGTCCATAGTCCGAACCCTGCAGCTTCGTTGAACTGAGGCGTCGGCGGAGGATGTGGAGCACGACGCCGGCGACGACGAAAAGTGCCACCGCGACGGCCACAGCCCAAGGATCGTGACGCTCCAAGGCGTCGCCCATCAGAATCGCGGCTGAAAGGTAGCACGCGGGCACCAGCGTCGACACAATCATGTAGCTGCGAAACGGCGCGCGAGCCAAAGCGAGCAGGTAGCTTTGCAAAAAGAACGGCGGTCCCGGAACGATGCGGACGAGCAAGATGACCGGCGACGCGGATTCGGGAGTCAGCACGGGCAGTTCGTACCCAAGCCGCCGCACGAGCCGAACCATGGACGGGCGCAGCGCGTAAGCGGCAATCCAGTAGCACAGCGCAACGTTCACCGTGCTCGCGAGAATCGTGCACGCAATGACCGCGGCTACGCCCATCGTCGGCCCAAATACGGGCCCGGCGATCACGGTAAACCCAGACAGCGGAAACCCCACGGCAGGCAGCACCGCCATGGCCGTGAAGAATGCGACCGGTCCCGCTTTGCGGAAAAACTCAACCCACCGGTGAAAAGTCGCATTGATTTCGTCGAGGGGAGGGGAAAATGCGATGACAACGGCCGCGACGAGCACGACCGCTCCGAGAAGCCACACCAGTTTCGCCCGACGGTTCATCAGGCTGCCGCTTTGAGCCGCGTGCCGTCACTCTGGCGGTGAACCGCTACCCAGCACATCGCACGGCAAACGATCAGCATCACCGCGAGTTGAAGTAGGATACGTACGGAAAGCTCGAACGTCATCGTGGGGGAGCGGGAGGTCTTGCCGGTTTAGGACCGTCGCTTCAAGCGGTATCTGGCTTGTAGATTGACCGCGGGCGTGAGCGTCTTTTCTTTCTCGATGCGTGAGATTGCCGTCAGCCAACATCCCTCTTTCCCCTCGTGGTCCTTTGCCGCCCGCGGCTCCAGCGCAGTGGGATTTGTCGGCGTATTCCCCGCTGCTTCCCGTGGCGGAAGAGAAACTTGCGAGATTTGGGAGCTGCGGACGGAATCGGTGTCTTAAATGGGAATGATTTCTGAGAATTTGCCGCGCGCAGTCCCGCCTCTGACGGTGGACTTTGGCGACGTTGCCCCCGGAACCGAAACCACCTCGCTGCATATCGCCGCCCCATGGTTGGGCGGCGCGTCTCGCGAGGAAATTTTTGCGTCAGCCGTTCCCGTCGGAACGTCCAATGGCGTCAGCCTTTATCGCTGTGGCACGCTTTTGCTGGGCCACGTGCACGATCCGTTCGTGGATCGAGAACTCGCCACGCGGGCAGAGGCGGTTTACGGCCGCCTCCTCGAAGCATGCGAAGGCCGCCATCTGTTTCGCATCTGGAATTACGTTCCGCGGATCAACGCGTTGACCGACGGTTTCGAAAATTACCGCGCGTTCTGCATGGGCCGGTCCCTCGCGTTCGAAACGAAGTTCGGTCGCTCCTTTCAATCGGTGCTGCCGGCCGCCTCGGCGGTAGGCAGCCATGGTGAACATCTCGATGTCATCTTCGTCGCGGGCGAAACGGCGCCGCAGCATTTCGAGAACCCCGTGCAAGTGCCGGCGTACCTTTATCCGGTGCAGCATGGACCACGTCCTCCGAGCTTCGCTCGAGCAACGGTCGGCCGCGACGGATCGCGAACCTACACGTTCATTTCCGGCACGGCGGCGATCCGCGGCCACGAAACGGTCGCGCCAGGTTCTTTGGAGGAACAGCTCGACTGCACGCTCGATAACCTGCGGTTGATTTCGGAGACCGCCGGATTGGGTGACCGGCTTGGATTCGGAAAATCCAAACAGCGCTTTTTCAAAATTTATCTGCGGCACGCCGCGGATTTCGCGCGGGCCCGGAAGCGACTCGAAGGCGTGCTGCTTCAGCCCACCGACACGGTCATTTACCTCGAGACCGACATCTGCCGCGAAGCGTTGAACATCGAGATCGAAGTCACGGTGGTAGCGTAGGCGCGTTGACGTAGCTGATTGCCGCTGATTGCCTCACGCAACGGGCGCAAAGGCCGCAAAGGGTCGAGATGGATCGATGTAGCCCGCTGTGGGAACAGCGGGACGAGCGTCACTAAAAGGCGAACCTTCATAATTCTACGTTGGTCATTCCTACTTCCTTTGACCATTGCGCCCTTCGCGACCTTTGCGTGAGGCAATCAACGCGCCACCGCGTTCACCCAGCCAGCAGCGTGCGGATCTTCTGCGTGTCCGTTTTGCCGCGGCTTGTGAGCGGGAATGCGGACAACGTCAGGAGCTTCTTGGGGATTTTCCACGGCGCCAGGCGATCGCGGAGCGCATCGCGGATTTCTGGTCCTGGCCGATCGGTCGCGACCGCGGCGGCCAGCGCATCCGCGCGCTCTGCATGCGAGGCAACGAGCGCATCATGGACACCGGGAACTTGCTTCAACGCCTGTTCGACTTCGGCGAGGTTGAGCCGTCGCCCGGCAATCTTGACGAACCGCCCGGCACGCCCGAGCAGCACGAGTTCTCCGCTGGTATCGAGTCGCGCGATGTCTGGCATGCGGTGACGCCCCGGTCGGCGGTTGCGACAGGTGAAGACGGCATCGCTCGCAACGACGAACCGGCCGCCGCGACCAAACTCCAATTGAACCCCGGGTAACGGCTGGCCGACGCCGCGGCCCAGGAGCGCGGACTCGCCGCTTCGATCGTAGCTGATTCCGCCGGTTTCCGATGACCCGTAAAAGCTGTGGACCCGCCGCTGAAATCGCTCGGAGAACGCGCGCGCGACCTCGGCACTGAGCGGAGCGCCGGCGGAAATAATCGTCCGCAGCGACGCCAACTGCTCGGGCGGAACCGACGATTCGGCCAGCGCGCGCAACAACGCCGGCACCGCGGGAAAAACCGTCGGCTTCCACCGTTCGATATCGGCGGCGATCGCATGCGGCAGCGGCGCTGAACCAAACAGGATGCCGGTGCCCTGAAGGAGCAACGGCATGACCAGATTGCCCAATCCATACGAATGGCCCCACGGAATGACGCCGACGTTGAGATCGTCGGGTCGGATTTCCATCCCTGCACAAATATGACGACCGTCCGCCAGCATCTCCGCGTCGGTGAACAGCAGCGCGCGCGGGGCGCCCGTTGATCCAGACGTGAGTTTGATCAAACGACCCTTCGAGCGTTTCGGTCGGCGCACGGAAGAGAGCTCCACAATTTCTCCGCCTCGTACGAGTACGGCGGCGCCGATCTGCGTGGCGGTCGAGCGTTGCGCGTCGAGCGGTTCACCCGGATCGAGCGGTGCGATCACACCTCCGCACTTCAGCGTCCCGATGCACGCGCGGAGCCAATCGACCCCGTTCGGCTCGGCGATGGCGACAATCTGACCGGTCAGCTGCTCGCGATGCGGTTGGGCCCAGGCCTCGGCCGCGTCTTCCACATCGGCGCGCGTGAAGCGACGACCGGTGGCGATGTCGACGAGCGCGATCGCTGCGGGCGCGAGCTGCGCGGTGGCACTCCACGCCTCGAGCATGGACGAACGACTCATGGTTTCACCGCGCCGACACGACGCTTCATCCGGCGGAACGACGGGCGAGGGGTTCCAGTTCCACGACGGCGAGGGTAGTGAGGACAATGCAGCAAACCGTCAGGCCGAGCGCGTGGATCACCGGGATGTGGCTGAACGCCAGCACGCCGAAGGACGTCGCGGTGCAGAGCGCCGACAATCGGATCGCGACGGGGGGCGCTCCGCCGGCCGAACGACTTTCGGCGGAGAAAATCGCGTAGTTGTGGGAGAGACACACGCCGAGAAAGGCACCGAGCAAATTGAAAAGGTTCAAGCTTTGGCCGGTGAGGCCAAAGACGCCGAAGATGAAAAAGCAGGAGCCCGCCGGGATGAGCGCGATCCGCAGCCCGCGGCGGAAAGGATAAATCGCAAAGACACTCGCGATGACCAGAGCCAGGCCGACGAGGCTGAGACGCAACGCCGACCAGCGGTAGCGCGTGAAGAGGTCGTTCAGCGATTGGAGTTGATTGACGTTCACGGTGTGAAGCTCGGCCGGAATGACCTGCTCGGTTTTCTCCTCCACCAATGTCGCGAACCAGTAGGGCGCGTGGCTACTGCTCAACAACGACAACGGTCCAGTCAGCAGGTCACGCACGCTGGCGGCGAGCGCGTCGTACGTCTGCGTGACGGGGGTCTGCGCCGTTTGCCACGCGCTGAAAAACGGATCGAACGACGCGGGCGAAAAGCCGTGACGTTCAAGCGCCGCGCGCAGCTGGGCGGGAAACTCGTTGAGCGACTTCAGACGGGCCGGCCGTTCGCGCCAGTCGGTTTCCGTGGGCAGAAGTGAACCGAGACTCGACACCGAAACGTCGGGGCCGCGCTTTCCTTGATACTGGAGGAAATCTTCCAGGTGCTGCCGGGCCTCGGACACCGTTGCTCCGTAGCTCAGGTAGATGGAGCGATTCGCATTTTCGCCGAAGAGCGAGCGCACCGCCGTTTCGTTCGCGTGTAATGCTGGCGTGGGTATGTCGAGTTCACGGATGTCGTCGCGCCAGCGCAATTGCCACGGCCCGATCAGCGCGATCAAGACGGCGACCAGCAACAGGACACGCGGCAACCAACGCCATCCGGCCGCGGGGGATTTCGTCCCGAGCGTGCCGAATTGCCGGCCCTCGAGGTAGGGATGTTTGAATTGCGCGAAGTACAACATCGCGACGGCGAGCGCGCACAACAGGCCGGAGCCGACAAATAATCCAATCTGTCGAATCAGTGGCAGATCCGAGAACAGCAGCAGCGAGAATCCGATCACCGTCGTGAGGCAGCTCGCGAGCAGCGGCTTCAGCAGGCGGCCGAGTTTTTCGCGGTACGGTTCGTCGGGCCGCTCGAGAGGTTGCATGTAGATGTACACGCCGTAATCGATCGCGACGCCGCTCAGCAGGGAACCGATGACGAAAACAAGGATGTGCAGCCGGTCGAACGCCATCGTTGAAACGGTCCACGCGCCGGCGATCGACAACACGATGACGGGGACGAGGTGGAGAATCTTGTGGATTCGTCGCACGAAGATCGCGCTCACCGCCAGAACGGCCGCGATGGAGAGAATATTCAGCAGCTGCATCTCCGACTCGATGCGAGCCCGACTCGCCGCGGCGAAACGATTCACGCCCGACCATTTCATTTCCAGACCGGCATGCTTCGCCCGCACGCGTTCGAACGCTTCCTGAACCGCGGTGAAGACCGGCTGTTGACCCTCTTCGGCCAACGGCGACGCCTTGATGCGAGACCAGATCAGGGCGTGGCCGTGGTTACCCGGCGAGCCGCCGGCGAGCCGCCCCTGTTCGATCAAGCGAGGGACGAGCAGCAGCGGATCCGCCTGGATGATACTTTGCATCGCGGTTGCTTCCGGCTGGCTGAGGAAATCTTCCAGATCGGCCGCGGTGCGCTCGGCGAGCCAGGCGGAGAACTCGGCCGCGGGCTGACCGGTTCGGTCAAACTCACGCCGACGTTCGCCGAGCCAGCCCGGAAGCAGGAGTTCGAAGCGGCGATCAAAGATACTTTTCCCCAGCTGATCCTGCCCGGCCGAATCGCCAATCACGACCGCTTCGGCAAAGACGGGCGAGCGGTTAAGTTCCGCCGCGAAGGCCTGGGCGGCAGCGAGCGGCGAGCTCGTGGGATGCTCCGGATCACGGAACGCAAACAACATGACGCGCGCCTGAACATCGCTCGCGAAGCCACGGATCAGATCGACCTCCGGCGATTGTTCGGCGCTCGGGATCAGATCCAGGACGTTGGTGGAAATCTTCTGCGTGAAATCGAGCCGGCCAAGCCAGATCGCACACGTCGCGACAAACGCGATCAGACAGCCGCGCGCGAATAGCTTTTGCCGCTCCGGAGGCATCAAGGTCAGCGAAAGAACCGCTGCAACACGTCCACCGGAAAGATCACGTCTGCCATGGTGCTTGTAATCAGAATTTCGATGCGCTGCTGCGGAGACTTGATCATGTCGATGCGGTTCAATTCAGCGTCTTTCCCATGCACGATGACACTGCCCAGCAGGTTCGTGAACGTGGGATCGCGCGACACGAAGCCCAAGGTCCAATCGGCGCCGTTGCGGATGCCGTGCACCACAAACTCTTTTTCGAGCGCAACGAGATCGAACCGCAGGATGTGCGAGAGCGCCGAGGTGGCGGCGCGAGCCCGGTCGTCGTCAGGCGCCGCCCGCTCGCGGCCCCGTTCGTCACGCATCAGGACGCCTTGTTGATCGATGATGATGACGTGCGGCTTCGTCCCGAGATAGCTGAGGCTGAGGCCGCGATCCGGCAAAATGCGGATCTCGCCCTGGAGAACCACCGGCTTGTCGCGGAACGGGAAATACCGGCGTTCCTCGAAGCGCGAGACGCGATTGCGGGGTTTGCCCAATTCCGCGAACAGGTCCCGCCACTCGGGACTTTTCGCCGGATCGGCGAGCACGGTTTCGGCGCTCAGGATCGGCGTGGGTTCAGCGGTCTCGGCGGCCGAGCTGGAGTGGGTGGCTGCAAGGAAGAAAACAACGGCCAGAAGCGACAGGACGATCCAGGGACGAGTCGAAGGCTGTTTGGCGATCGATCCTTGTGCTTCCGCACCGGGCCACGAGAACGGCGGAACGAATGGGGAGGGGAGAGGAGAGGGGATTTGCATGAGCATCAGACCGCACGGCGGCGGCGAAGAACGAGCGGCCAGCGCCAAATCAGCAACTGGCCGAGCAGCCGCGTATGCAGCCAGATGAGCTTCAGGTTATCGCGCACGTAGCGAAAATGCGAGATGCCGCCTTCAGTTTTAGACAGGTAACGACAGGGCGCCGCCAAATTGATCGTGGGCACTCCCGCCCAGACCATCCGTACCGCAATCTCCGGATCGAAGTCGAAACCGCGGGCGCGGCGAGTTGAGGCGAGCGCTTGCTGGAGTGCCCGGGCGGGATAAACGCGGAAGCCAAACAGCGGGTCATCGATGCCGTCCCCCAGAATTTCCAGGTGAGCGAGGCCGACGCTCAACTTCCGACCATGGAGGCGCTCCAACGGAACTTCCGGTCCAAAGACGGGGCGGCCTAGTACCAGCGCCTTGGGATGCGCCTGTGACTGCGTCATGAAAGGGCGGATGTAGTCGGCCGGATGCTGCCCGTCCGAATCCATCGTGAGCACATGCGTGAACCCGGCGTTGAGCGCTTCGGCCACGCCCCATGCGACCGCCGCGCCTTTGCCGCCGTTGCGCTCGCACTCGATCACACGAACCCGTGGATCGCGTTCGGCGAGCATTTGCACCGGGGCGGCGCTGCCGTCCGTGCTGCCGTCCACCACCACCCACACCGGATTCCATTGCGCCAACGCGGATGTCACCGTCTCAAGGAGACGAGGTCCGGTGTTGTAGCTGGGAATGAGTACGAGGTGAGTCGAGGAGTCCGTCATGGAGTGCCGAGCGCAGCCGAGATTTGCCGGCTGGCGCGTGCGGTCAACTCTGTGGCGGTCTCGCCTTCAAATCGCGGGAGCTCTCCGAGCAGGGTGACATCAACATGACACGGAAAGAGGGGCGCCCGCCACCATGGCCAGCCCTTGGGCACCAAATCTCTCGGCGCCCGGATGAGAATCAGACGAACGGGTACGTGGGCGCGGGCGGCAATCAGGGCAAATCCCGGTTTCAAGGGATTCAGATTCACCCCGGGCGCGGTGCGGGTGCCTTCCGGAAAAATGAGCAGCGAGCGTCCGGAACTCACGCGGGCGGCCACGTCGCGGATGAGATCGACGCCGGCATCGCCGCACGCATAGCCGGCCATCAGGGCCGCCGGCCCGAGCGCCGGGTTGCGCATGATTGAGCGCTTGAAGATACAGATGGTGTCCGGCAAACGCGCGAGAATCCACGCGGCGTCGAGCAGCCCGGGATGGTTCGCGACGTAAACGGCCGGACCGCGCAAAGCCTCGGGCGTGAAGCCATGCCATTTGACGTAGATCAAGCGAAGCCCATGGACGCCGCGACAGCCGAAGCTGAACAGTTCGCGGATGACGGTTCGCACCGCGGCACCGCGTCGAGCCCGGTCCGGCATCAAGAGGAGCGGCGCACAAACCAAATTCAGCAGCAGGCCGACGGATCCGAAAATGAACCAGGAGATCCAATTTGCAGGATAATGATATAAACGCAGGAGCGCCCGCCGAAGGTTCATGGCGCGGGCGGATTCAACGGCAGGAAGTTGAACCAAAGGTAAGGCTCAGCGTGCAGAAATCCTTCAAGACGGTTGAGAAATGACTGAAAGTGCAGTCGAGCGCGATCGAGATTGCTGGCTTTGGTTCCTGCATCCGGGACGAACCGCGGCGAACTGTGGACGGTCGACAATCCTTCGCCATTGGGCAGTCCCACACAAAGGACGACCGGTCGTTTAAAGATGAGCGCGAGGTGATAAATGGTGAAGGGAAACACCCGTCTGACACCGAGGAACATGAACACCTCGGTTTTCGCGCTGAATTCCAATCGATCGCATTTCAACGCGACCGAGCCACCGCTGCTGATCGCCTCTTTCAGCGCAAACAGCAGGTTCTCTGCTTCGTTCACCCAAATGAACGTGATCCACTGCGCGAACTGCGCGCCGAGAATTTCGGTGTCATGCGAGTTTCCCACGCGCTGACGAACCATGTAAACGTGCCGACCTTCCTGCCGGCCCAACAGAAATCCCGTCAGGTCAGAGTGACCAACATGAAACGTGCCGAGCAGAGCCGGTTCGCCTGACCGTAGGAGTTCATGAAAGCCCACCGCATCCGGCGCCAGTACGCCGCGGTGCGGCCGACCGTGCGCCACCCGCAAGCGCAGGAGGAGAAACTCCTCAAAGGCCAGGAAATGCTGAAACACTTCGCGCAGTGACGGCGGTCGTCCCCACAACGCCATCAAGTACGCGCGCGAGTATCCACGTTGCGCCGACATGTTCGCGAGGGCGACCCAGGTGCCGAGTTGTCGCAACGGGCGATAGATGAACTCGGGGAGCACGCGGTCGCATGCACAGAGAAAATGATATCCCCAGCTTGGGCCCGGATTGCGCGGGGCAGTTGCACTTACAGCCATTGCAAAGTCAGCCGGGCACCAGGACGCGCTGGAGCGTCGATCGGACGCCGAGCGACCACGGCCGCGAAAAAATCGGGCAACGTGAGCTCAGCGGACGTGCCGTCCGAAATCGGGGTCAGCGCCAAACGGCCAATCGCATTCGCCGGATCGGAAGTGAGGGCAAGGCCGAAGGCGAAGGAGTGAGCGCTCGCAGCGTTTCGTTCCAAAAGCCAGCCGCCGCGTTCCTCGCCACCGCAGAGCAAAACGCGGGGCGCCGGCGAAAGCAGGCTCGCCTCCACCGCATGCGCGACGAGTTGGGCGCGTCCCGTCATCGGAAAGAATTCGCCGACCGGATGCTGGCGATTGATCAACGCCTGCTGCACCGCGCTCGGATGAATGGAGGTTTGAAACAACGTCGGACTGGCGGAGGGAAAACTATCGAGGTAGCCCTCGAGCGCGCGGCTCTCGGCATACGCTGACGCGTAGACCACGGTGTCATCGGCCCGCGGCGCGAGATCATCCAACACTCCGCCGATCAGCAACCCGAGCTGGGTCATGCGTCGCGTCGCGCCACGCGGAAACCGATCCTTCAAGCGCTCGCGCGTACCGGCGAGGTCCTCGTTCATGGCATCCGCCACGCTGAGTGCCTGGATGAATCGCTCAATCATGGGTCAGGAGAAAGGCCGCATGGGCTCCGCCGAACGCGTTGCTGGAGCAAATAACCCCGTCTGTTTCCGCGAGTGAAAGCGGATCGAGCGAAAGCGCGGGATGGAAAACGGGCTCAGCACTTCCGATGGTGCCCGGGGCGCGTCCATCGCGCATCGCTGCGCAGGCGATTGCGAGTTCAACGAGACCGCAGCTGCCCAGGGTGTGACCGAGACTTCCTTTCCAACCGACCAGCGGGGCGTGGGGAAACGCGGTGGCGAGCGCGGTCGCTTCGAGCTTTCCGGCTTCCAGTGTTCCAGTGCCGTGACCTTTCAACCAGAGGCGTCGCCCGTTCACCGCTTCGCGCAGAGGAGCGAGACACGCCGCAAACCCGGTTCCATCCGCACGGTTTGCGGTGAAATGGTGCATCTCATTGTACAGACTTTGTCCGGCGATCGTGAAATCGCCTTCGTCGCGCGTGAGCACCGCGAACGCCGCCCCGTCGCCCAAACCAATGGAGCCGGTTGGCCGATCCGCGTACGGCGCGGGGAAACCCGCATTGAGAATCTTCAACGCGTGAAAACCTCCGGCGACAAACGGACTGATGAAATCGAACGAGAAAACCAACGCGCGATCTGCGAGGCCGGCCTGCAGCGATCGCGTGGCGAGCAGCAAGCCGAGATGAGCCGACACGCACGCGTGCGAAACGGTCGCGACGTTCGCGCCCCAGCCGAGTTCGGTCGCAAGCCATTCGACGCTGCGGTGCGGCGTACCATAGGCGAGGTGCGCCTCGTTGCCGTGCTGACGAAACGCATACAGACTGCCGACGCCGAAATTGCTGCTCGTAACAAAAACCGGTGTGCGCGGACCGCCCCAATCGTCGTGTTGCAGTTCGCTCGCCAACGCCTTCACGCTCGCCAGCCAGTTGGGCGGAGCCGTTTCGTCCAGGCTGCGATTCTTCGTCAGTGCGAGCGGAACGTTTTCTCCGCCGTCCGCGCCCAACGAGGCGGAGAGCTGCAACGCGCGTTCGCCGCGCAAAAGTGCGGCGTGCGTTTCCTGAGCGTTGCCGAGAGCCGTGATGCAGCCGGCAGCCGCGAGGCGGACGGGGGGCAGGGGTGCCATTTGGCGAAGATACGCCGGAAATGATCAGCCGGCGAGCCGGACGGGATCCGCGTGGGCGCGAATGTATTCGGCGAGATGCGCCACGCTCGCCAGCGCCTGGCGGGACTCTTCGCTGCTCGAGATCTTGATCCCAAACTCCTTCTCCAGCGTGACCACGAGTTCGAGGGCGTCGATGGAGTCGAGATTCAGCCCTGAACCGATCAGGGGCTCGTCGTCGGCCAGTTCCTCGGGCTTAACATCCTCGAGCTTCAGAGTGGTGACGATCAGTTGCTTAAGGCGGGGAATGAGGGGATCGGACATGCGTGATGAGAGATGAACTAAGCGAAATGTCCCACGCGGCAAGTCAGGGGCGAAGTTCTTTTGCGCGGGCTCACTCTGCCGGGAACCGCCGCAGGACATGACAGACGTTGCTGCCGCCGAACCCGCTCGTGTTGTTCAAGATCACCGTGGGCGCGGTCTCCATGGTTTCCTGGGCGAGGTTCAGCCCGTCGCAGGCCTCGTCGGCGACCACCAGGTTTTTGTTTCCGGGGATGAAACCGTCTCGCAAAGCAATTGAACAAAACGCCGCTTCCATCACGCCAGCCATGGAAAGCGGATGTCCCGTGATTCCTTTGGTGCTGCTGATCGTCGGCCGTGAGCCCGAGGGGCTGAAGACCGATTTGATGGCGAGCGCTTCAGAGCGGTCGCCGGTCGCCGTCGAGGTCGCGTGCGCGCTGACGTAGTCGATGTCGCATGGCTTTACCTGGGCATCGGCTAGGGCGCGTTGAATGGCATCGGCGAGTCCCAAGCCTTCCGGGTGCGAAACCGCGACGTTGTAGCCATCCGCGGCCTGGCCCCAGCCAGCGAGTTCCGCGTAGATCGGAGCTCCGCGGCGACGGGCGGTTTCCAATTCCTCGAGAATCAGGCAAGTCGCGCCGCCCGAGACGACGAACCCGTCGCGCTCACGGTCAAACGGCCGCGAGGCCTGAGCGGCGGTCGGATTGGTGGAGAGAGCTCGCATCGCGGCGAAGCCCAAAACCGATTCGGCATTCAGATCTTCACCGCCTACGATTAGCATGCGCGTTTGTCGTCCGAGCCGGATGTCGTCGAGCGCACAGCCGAGCGCGTGACTCGATGACGCGCACGCGGCGACGAATCCACTCACTGCGCCGCGGATGCCGTAGCGGGCCGCGAGGTTGAAATTGAGCGTGCCCGCGATGGCCGCGACCACGCTCATCGGATTGCCGCGCTCACCGCGCGTCGCGTGCATTTGCTGCACGTGCAGATGCGTGAGTGACGGTGAGCCGGCGGACGCGCAGTAGAGCCCGGTGGTGCCGTCGGTGAGATCGCTGCGCTGCAATCCGGCATCGAGCAGCGCCTGTTCCGTCGCGCACATCGCGTAGAGCCCATGCGGAGGGATGCTGCGCAACGCCTCACGCGGAAAATCGTAGCGTTCGGGGTACCGCCAGTCGCGCCAGCTTGGAGATTCAGTGACGAACTCCTTGATGGTACCGGCGACTTTGACGGTGATCGCGGGATTTTTGAGAAACTCGATCGTCTCGATCCCAGAACGCAGCGTGCGCAACGACTCCGTTACCGTCGCCCGATCATTGCCGATACTGGTGATGAAGCCGAGACCAGTGACGACTGCGCGGCGACTCATGCCCGCGAGGTGGGCGCCGACGCACCGAGTTTTTCGCGCAGGAACGAGCGAAGTTCGCCGACGGTTCGCACTCGGAGAATTTCCTCATTGGCGATCCGCACCTGAAAAAGGTCTTCGAGAAAAAAGACCATCTCGGTGATCGCGATGGAGTCGAACCCAAGGTCCTCGATCAAGCGCGTAGGATCAATCGGCGTGGCCGTGGCTCCCGCGACCTTGTTGGGCATGTGATCATTCACCACCGCCAGCACGACGATGTCGGCATCAGCCGGCGAACGCCCCGCGCGGAAGCGATCGAATGCGTCCCGCACCTCCACCGGGAAATGGCGCACCAGCGTACTCGCGGCGGTCGAGGCGCTGGACGGGGGAGTGGAAGAGAGAGGTTGCTCCATCGAAAACAAACAAACACGCGGCCACTAGGCGGAAACCGGTTTCGGTTCCAAGTCCTGTTCCACGGCCACCGGCGCCGGAGCCGCTGAGAACCAGGTGCGCCAGCCTTCCGTGAGCTCGAGTTTGAGCCAAAGGCCCAGCAAGCCCGCGACGCGGACGGGCAGCCGCGAGTTGAACTCGTAACTGATGAAACCGAAGTACCGCCGATCATTGTGCCGCCCCCACACGCCACGCCGCTGCCGCGATTGAGCCATCGCGGCCAGGCGCCGGTTGTACAAAGACATCAGCCGGAACGGCCAATTCGAGTTCGCGTGGGCGAACGGCGGCGTCTCCAGCATGTGATTACCATGCTTGAACGGCTGACTCACAATGCCGAGGTAGTAGAGCCCGAGATCCAGGCGGAAGGCGAGGGTCATGAGCTCGTAGTCGCCCATGTAGTAGTACTTATCCCGGTACAACGCATCGAACCAGCGTTGATAACTCTGGGCGAAGCTGGCGTTGTGCCGCGCCACGCGCGGAGCCATCGGCTTGCCGCGGAAACTCGCGTCAATCATTGCCGCCGCGGCGCTCGCCGTGAACGAAATCCAATCCATCCCTGGCGAATAAAACGGATCAATGAATCCGGCCGCGTCGCCGACCAGCACGGCACCGTCGGTGGCGAATTTCGTCGTGGAGTAGGCGAGATTGCGGCGGAAGTGGACATCGCCGTCGTGCGAGGTGGCGTTTTCCAGCAACGCCCGCGCGGTGGGATGCGCGATCAACATCGTGCGGAGACGCTCGGCCAGATTCGGGCCGGGCGGGAGTTCCGTGATGCGTTGGTCGTACACGACGCCCACGCTGACGTCGCCGCCTTTGAGCGGGATGAACCACGCCCACCAGCCATACCCGGTAATATGATTGGTCGCGGTTGAACGCAGTCCCTTCACGCGGTTCGACCAGCTTGGATAGGTTTTCGAAAACGAACGATCATCGAGCGAACGCACACCGGACCACCGGCACCAGCACGTCGCGGTGGGATGCGCGGTGTTGGCTTCGAGCCAGCCTTCCTGGCGCGCAAGCAGGGTGGCAACGCCCGACGCGTCGACGACCCAACGTGCCGTCGCGGTCTGCAGCGTTCCGTCAGCCGCGTCCCACTCCACCGTCTGGTTGCCACCCTCCACCAAAATGACTTTGCGCACCCGCACCTGCCGCTGCAGCACGGCTCCGTCGGTGACCGCGTTGGCGAGCACATGCTCATCGAGAACCGCGCGATCGACCTGGTATCCAGGAAGACGAACGTTATAGCGCGGACCGGTTTCGCTGCATTGGTCGAAGGCGCGGGTTTGATCGTTGGCGAACCAGAAACGCATGCCTTGTTTCGGAATGTGTTTTTCGAGAAGATGCTCCGTGAGCCCGAGGACGCGGCCCAGAAAATACGCGCTGATCTCCACGGTGGATTCACCGACCCGGCGCTTCAGCTGCTCGCTGCGCTCAAGGATGAGGACGCGCAGTTTGGGATTGCGGCGCAGCACCAGGCACGCCGTGGCGGAGCCTGAAAGCGCGCCGCCAACGACGATTACGTCCCAATGTGCGGGAGGCGGGTTTTCCATGAAGTCGGTGTCATCAAACGTCGGTGCCGGGGAGCGGCAACCGCAAATGTTCAGATTTGCGCTTGCGGGCGAATCTTCCCGGCTTAACTAGCGGGGAAGCAGTTGAATCAGACTTTTTCACGATGAAAATCGTGCGCTTTTTCGCGAACGACCGCCTGATAAAGGAGCGCGGCGTCGTCTGAGTTTGGAGTGCGGCGGCAATCAATTTGGAGTGCGGCGGCTCGACGCCGCTTTTGACGGGCCGGCTCGACGGCCCGCTCCCTTCGCCCCAAGCCCCCGACCAACCAATCCACCGACCAACCAACCGCTCAACCGCCCAAGCCCGATGCGTCCAGCCGCATCGTCGAAAGCGGCGTCGAGCCGCCGCACTCCAAACCGCGCCCGCCAAACACTAAGCCTCTACCAGCGCCGCCGTACGAATGTGCCTGGTTTGACCACCTGTTGGTGACGCTGAATTCTGCACCCCAGTAGCTAGAGTTTGAAGCGCCACCTCAGCGGCCACGTGAGGTCGGCATGTCCGGCGACAATTCTGATCAATCCGCACCACATATCGAAGGGCACCTTCTGACACATGAAGACGGCGAAGGAATCGTCGTCGTAGAACGCGGCAATGAGGCGTTGGAAAACGCCCGCGTGGCGCTTGATCATCGTCGGGTAACAACGTTGTTCGGACGCGCGCAGGGGACGGCTTTGGCGGTGAGCAGCGGCGGCCAGCGCGATGGCGTTTTTCGCACTCAACATCGCCATTTAACCTAAAAACCGCAGCAGAAGAAACCGCTAATCAACGCTAATGAACGCTCATCAGGAAATTGGATTCGGAGAATGGCGATCCACGTCTTTACCTCGCGGGTGACTCAAAAAGTTCCAGGAATGTTTTGCTTCTTTTTTATCAGCGCTGATTAGCGACGATTAGCGGTTAGCCAAATGCGGAATTTAGGTTTAAACGCCGGAGGAAAAGATGAGATCTCAGAAGCCGGCGGCCTCGCCGATGAGCACCGTCCATTCGTGCGCGAGATTCGTGCGGAATTAACTGTAGCCCCTCACGGCCCCAAACGGCATGGTCGATTTTGTCTCGGCGAGGAAGTCCCGGAGCTGGGCGGAGCCGGTTATCGCGCGATGGAAAAATGCTTCGGGCGCTGTTTTGCGTCGCGAATGGATGACACCGTCGTGACGAGCCTTGGAAACTAAACAAACCGCTCTACCGGCAGCGCATTAAGTGGAGCGGCTTTTTCGCAGGCTTAAAGTATTCCGTCGCCTCTTCCCCCGTTACGATAAGCTCGGTGCGATCTTCCGTTCCTTCGTCATCTTCGCGCTCATCTGGCTGGCGCTTCAAAAGTGTTAACAGGCCCTAGTCGAGCCAGTTGCCGGTGGCTTGCAGCGGCTCAAGGTGGCCGGATCGCGTAACCCACACCGCCAGCGCCAAACGGGGAGCCCGGTTGGCTTGTTCGCTCCGCGGCAGGGTGAGCGGTTCATGCAAGGACCCGTGGATGAGCGCGAGCACCACGAAGTCATGCGGCAACGTGCGGCCGCGGTTCTCGCCCGCAGTCACGACCGACTGGATACCCGAGCCGAGCAAGGCCGCATGGACGTCGTACCCGGAGTCAGCGGCAGCCTGCAGCCCAGGCGCATACGTTACGTTGACGACAGTGCCGTTATAGCGGGCCGTTAGCAACCCGGCCGGCTTCTCCACCGCGGAGGGGAGCTGCCCGACCCGCGATTCGCGTCCGTCTTGCACGAGACACGGGGTGTATACGCTGCGATTGCCCCACGCCTTCGCGTAACCATAACTGCGTTGCGTGAACGCGGCCGACGAAAAGCCATCGGGCCAACCCAGCTGGTTCCAGTAGTCCACGTGAAACGCGATTGGCACAAAGTCGCGCCACAGCCCCGGGGCAACGCGCAAGGTTCCGAGCCATGCCTCTGCTGGCGGACAACTGCTGCAGCCCTCGCTAGTGAAAAGCTCGAGCAACGCCACCCTCTGCGGGCCGCTCTGCAACGACAACTCGGTGGCGGGCAGGCGAACTGCGAGCAGACCTGCGAAAGTGAACCATAAAAACGCCCTCATCCTAAGATGAGGCCGTGAGTCGCGTTGCTATTCCGCGAAAAAGTTGGAACGGATCATGAAGGGGACACGACGGATCACAAAGGGGGGCGGATCACTCCTGTCCAAAACAGCGTTTGAAAAAATGGTTGAAGCCGCGCTGGGATGAAAGCGAGCGTGACGAGTGAATGAAAAACGAAACGTTCACCTCCCCCAACGCGGCCGGCTCTCAGCCAGGATCTGTTCAGCCAAATGTTAAATTTGATCGCCCCGTGGGAGTTAGATGCGGCGGTATCCCGTAAAAGGGGGGGGAGAAGCGGACGACGGGGTTTGGTTATTGAACCGGTTGGTGACGGATCATAACGAGCTCACGTGTGAAATATCGACAGTTTCCGCCCGCAAACCACTACGCTTCGGCGAGCGCTTGGGTCTGAATGTGTCCGGGCTTGACCACCTTCCAGTGACGCTGGAGCCGGCAGACCAACAGAAACATTTGGAAGCGCCACCATAGCGGCCAGGTGAGATCGGCGTGTCCCGCGACGATACTGGTCATTCCGCACGATAGATCGAACGGGATTTTCTGACACATGAAAACGGCGAAGGAATCGTCGTCGTAGAACGCGGCGATGAGCCGCTGAAAAACGCTGGCGTGACGCTTGATCTCGGTCGTGTACCGGCGTTGCTCGGACGCTTTGAGCGGACGGTTTGCGCGGTGAGCCGTCGCGATCAGCTCGACGGCTTTTTTGGCGGAGAGGCCGGCCATGTACACGCCGGAGGAAAAGATGGGATCGAAAAAACCGGCGGCGTCGCCGACGAGCAATAGCCGATCAGAGGCGAGCGAGGTGCGAAAGTAACTGTAATCGGTCGTGACCTGGAATGGCATCGTGGGTGACGCCTTGCCGAGGAGCTCGCGGAGCTTCGGAGACGTGGCGATCGCGCGTTCGAAATAATCCTCCGGCGATTTTTTCGCGTCTCGGAAGGCGTCGGTGGTGGTCACCAGACCGACGGAGGTCCGGGTGTGGTCGAGCGGAATGAGCCAGAACCAGCCGTCAGGCAGACGCACGACCTGGATGTTGCCGGCGTCGCGGCCTTCGGTGCGACTGATCCCGTGAAAATGACTGTAGATCGCCATCCGCTTGGGAAACGGCGACGGATCCTGCGCTTTTTTTTGCGCGGACATGAGCGTGTTCTCGCGGCCGCTGGAGTCGATGACCCAGCGGGCGTGGACGACGTGCTCACCCGTGTGTGTGCGGAGAGTGACGCGGTTGTTGAGGGGGGTGCTCTCGACGGCGATGGCGGCGGTTTCCATCCGGACCTCGGCGCCGAGTTCGCGGGCGTGATCGAGGAGGATCGAGTCGTAGCGGCTGCGTTCGACCTGGAAAGAGCTTTCGAGTCCGGGGATAAGCCCCTCGTTGAACCGCACGTATTTCACGGAAGAGCCGTCGGCGGTGTAGAATTCGGCACCGTATTTGGGCACGAAGCCGGCGTGACGGATCTTTTCCCAAGCGCCGGTTTCGCGGAGGATCTCATTGCCCTTGGGCAGAAGGGACTCGCCGATGCGAAACCGCGGGAAGGCGGACTTTTCGACCAGGAGGGTGTGAAGATTGTGTTGGCGGGCGAGGGCAGCGGCGCAGCTGCCGCCGGGACCACCGCCAATGATCAAGAGATCGTACGACTCGTCGTTCATCTGTTGGGGAAGCGTTTCACCCGCGATCCGAAGTGCGAACCGCCGGTTGTTCAACGAATATCATGAGCAGACCATCGACGCTGGGCTCCTCGTAGGGGCGCGCCTTCACGGCCGCCCGTCATCACCGCTTCAATTGGTCAGCCGACCTGAAGCCAGTCTTAGACTAAAATGGGGCGGCCAACGGGACTCGAACCCGATTTCCCATTTCCTGTTTGTTAGCTCGAGTGAGCCGAAGTGAACTCTTGTTTCAGCTGATTCGCTGCGGCGTTCACTCCGTCAAAGACGCTGCTTGCGATCTCCTCTGGAAATTTTCCGGGAGTTAAATCGCGAACGCGATCCATCACAACGGGCGTTTGATCGACGATGTCTCGAATGAGCACCTCCATTTGCGGCACGCCGCAGCGCTTCGCCGTTTCCAGCCAATGTCGCAGGCGAATGCCGTTCCAGTGGTAGCGTCGGTTCTTCCCTTCCACCGCCATGGCCATCGTTATCTTTTGTGGTGAAAGTCGGCCGCGCCCATGCCCGAGCATGGGATAGGCGGACAGAATATCGTAGCGCGGAGTCAGGCGAAACGCTCCTCCGGGTAGAAGAAAGATGCTGAAATTTTTCGCGTGGCCATCGATCGCAGCGAGCAACCAAAAGACCAACTGCGTCCGCATGAAATTACTGCGGTCTTCCGGGGCGCGCTCGGAGCCGAGCAAGAGGTCCATGATCTTCCGCACACCCGGCCCGCCGTCGTGCTCGTACTTGAGCGCGGAAGTTGTGCCAGTCACTTGGCAGAAATCTTCCTGGGGAAGCCGCAGCCACCACTTGTTACCGTCAGCGAGCCGGCGATCAAATCGGTCGACAACGAGGGTCTTGTATTCCCCGAATGTTTCCATCCGACACGGCGCGGTCTCGATTCCAAAGGCCTGTACGATCTGGGCACACAGCCATTCGTTTTCTACGGATGTCGTCAGGTCGATCCCCTGTGGGCTAACGCCCATCGGAAGTTTCAGGATATGCGTCGTCGGCGTTGCGCCCGTGGGACGGTGCCATTGGCCTGCATGCCAGAGGAGCGCCGTTTTTTCCTGCGCGCCCGCGATTGAAATCCGAAATGCATCCCCGCTTTCCTGCTCTCCGAGTACGGGCGCGAGCGCACTCGCGAGGACACTTTCAACGTCACCTCGCCTCAGCGGCTCCCCGGTTATCTTCCGCATATCCGGCGCGGGGTCGTCTTCCTCAAGGAGCTGCAACGCTCCCACACAATCGCGACCGATTTCGCGCAACAGGTCGAACGCGCCAGCCGATTCGGTTTGAAAGCGGCGCTGGATGCGCTCCCGAATCGGCCGGCTATCCGGAAGGAGGTTATCGAAGAACGCTTCGACATTATCCCGATACGGCTCCCGCGACGGCCGGAGCGGCAAGGAAAGCGAGATCGGACGAGCGGCCGGCGACGCGAGCCACGTTTCCGCGTACAGGAATTCCTGGCGTCCACTCACCGGCACTCGCCAATGGCCGACCAATTCGCCATTCATCCAAAGCGCCAGGGCGCGTGATTTTTTTGCCCGGCCCATGGGTCACCATTCGGATTTTTTCCCCGAGCGTTGACGCGGTCGGACGACCAGATCGAGGTCGAGTGCCGCTAGAAGCTTAAAAACTCGGCTTACACTCGTGCGCCCCGGATCGGCTTCGATCTCGGATATTGCATTCTGGGGCAATCCTACCAGTCCCCCCACTTGGGCTTGGGTCAGGTCGCGGTCCCGTCGAAAGCCTTTCAACACTGATCCCAGCTGGTCGGGAGTTTTGATCAGGTAATCCATATCGGTAAAACCGATAATCCTATTTAATCGGTAAACAAGATAAAAACGCGTTATCGCCTTTATCGATATAAGCCTCTTCTCCGAGAGCGGCGTACCCCATCCTAAAACTCGGTTTCCGAAAGCGGTTTCACCGTTCCGCTTTCAAGCTCTGCATCGCGGCAGATCGCCTCGGCCAGAATCTCCTCAGCACCTACCGCAAGGGGAGACGGAGGCAGACTGCATGCCGGCCCCGGCGGTCTTGTAGGCGGCCTTGGCTTCGACGATGGCGAGCGGGAAGTTCCGCTCCACCCGCAACAGATAGTCCACGCGCTTGGGTGGCTTGCGGACGAAGCCCTTGCCAACCGGAACAATCCGACCATCAGTAATTGTGCGCTGTTCGGCGATTGAATACGGCTCATTGTCCCACCCCGCGGATTGAAGGAGGGGCGCGACAAATTTCCGGCATGTATCAGCTTCGCTGGGCATCGGGTCTGTAGGCGCCTTTTTGATGGACGTTGCCAGTCGTGGCTCTGGATTTCTTAACTGCCTCGCTATCAAAATGGGCGGCCAACGGGACTCGAACCCGCGACCCCAAGATTCATTCTGCTGTACAGCAGAATGCTCTAATCAAACAGCCATGCAGCCTCAGCGATGATCTCGATTTTCACGCGGTGCCCAGCGCCTGACTTGTAATAGCGTTCACGCCTCATTGCTTCCGCTCGCGTTGGAAAACTATCCCAGTGAACAACCATGGGTGAGATCAATTTTTCTCGAGTCCATCGAGTGGTGCCGTCACAGTGAAGTCGAAATCGGCGGATCAAATTGTCGGTGTGCCCGACATAACTGCGTCGTGTGGTCGTGCAGGCCAGGATGTAGACGAAGTACACTTCATGATGTGGGCTTACGGTCGGACAGCCCACAACTTCTTGCAGTACGTCTTACCACGACACGTGAGTCTTTCAGTTTCAAAATAGGGCGGCCAATGG
>JBDSSD010000021.1:0-144227 GCA_039928945.1 Opitutus sp.
GCATGGATCCGGCTTAGCCGTAACGATGCAGTCGAGACCCGAGGATCCTTGTAGCATTGGTCGTGAGACCAATGACCGGCGCGCCCCACCGCCCTTCCAACGTCTCACGACGGTGGCCACTTCCGACTGCATGGATCCGGCTTAGCCGTAACGATGCAGTCGAGACCCGAGGATCCTTGTAGCATTGGTCGTGAGACCAATGACCGGCGCACGCCACCGCCCTTCCACCGTCTCACGACGGTGGCTACTTCCGACTGCATGGATCCGGCTTAGAACGACAACTCGCCGCAGATGTTCGGAGCGCCTCGACGATCCGCGCCCTTACAAGATGGGCGTCAGGGGCGCGCCCACGACCTTGTACAACCGGGTCAAAATTTCCTTCGTCGTAAACACGCCTTCCGTTCCGGGAAAGGCTCCGGCTTCCTGATAGTGCCGGTGAAAGAGCGGGTGCCCCGGCGGCACCTCCGTCGCGCCAGGTCGGAGCTCGAAGCTGCTGGTGTTCTGGATCGGCCACACATCGATCGGACTTAGTGAAAGCAATCCGCCAATGAGACCGTTCACCGCTTCCAACCGCAGCGGCAGCGCTCGTCGCGCAATGACCCAGCTGTTTTCGGGACGCATGTCGCGCTCGATCTCGGCTTTCAATTCCAACGCGATCGTCTGGTCTTCAATCAACAGGCCGACCTCCGTATTCAGATTCTCGGAACGCGGATCGAGATTGTACGAACCGACAAATGCAATGTGATCGTCAACCACGAGTGACTTCGCATGGATCGACAGGAAAGGCATGCGGGCTTGGGTTCCCGCCGCAACGCGCTTGCTCGCGAGCCCGGCAATTTCCGCGTACGTTGGGAACAAGGTGCCCAGCGCGTCCGGCAACGGCTTGAATTCGTACACCTCAAGATTCAGCTCTTCGACGTAGCGGTTCCGCAGTCGATAATTGGCCGAGTACGCGAACAGATTGTCCGTCGAAGCGAAGCTGTTTGACGAAATGCGAATGCGCAGACCGGGATGCCGCCGCTGCATCTCGCGCACCAGTTCCCGGGCGGGATTGCTCAGCACCAGGTAGGGCGTCTGAACGACGACACTGGTTTCCGCCCGCTCGAGCGTGGACTTCAGCTCTTTCGTGATTCGTGCCGTTTTGGAAAAAAAGCCGCGCGACTTGCCCGGCTCGTCCGAGATGAAAGTCGCCTTCTTCACCTCGTGCAGACGTTTCACAAAGCGGGTGGTAATCAAATCACCCTCGTCGGCTTCGCGATCCAACCGCGTGAAGTAGCCACCAAAATCGTAGTCGGCACGGCGCTCATAACGTCGATACGTGCCTTGATTGATCAACGCCGCAACGTCCGCCAGCTCTCGGCTGGAAACCGAGTACCGGTAATTCCAAAATTGCTCGAACGACGTGACAGCCGCTTGCACGGCCGGGCCCACCACGAGCACGTCGCGATCCCGGTAATCCATGATCGTCGAGTGATCGAAATAGGTGTTCTCGATATTGCGTCCGCCCGTGATCAAAACGGCGTCATCAACCAGCATCACTTTGTTGTGCATCCGCTGGTTGACGGCGTGAAAGGATCGCACACTGGCCAGCGCCTTCTCCAAGAGCGACGGCCTGAGTCGCGTCAGAGCGGGACGATAGTGTTTCACCTCCAGGTTCGGATGGGCGGTCGCGACAAACGCGATGGTGGCGGGGTCCTGCTCCGAAAAAAGATTATCCGCCAGGATGCGAACTTTCACTCCGCGCTGCGCCGCCGCAATCAACTCATAAACCAGCAGTCGTCCGCATTCGTCGTTCGTCCAGATGAACGTCTGGATCTCGATCGACGTTTTTGCGTGACGAATCAGGTGCACCCGCAACAGCAAGGCATCATAACCGGAACTCAGCAGGGCGACCCGATTATGCGCCGTGAGGTCATGCGCGTCGGCGACGGACGCAGCGGCCGCAATTTCAGCCGCAAGAGGAGACGACTCGAGGGCGGGCGCTCCCTGACTCAGCGCGGCGCCAATGCAGAACGCCACGACCGTGCACAACGTCGGTCGAAACATTCGGCGAAAAAACATGGACGCGTGTCTATCCGAGAATTTCCAGTAGACGAACAAACAGGCGGTTCACCTTCGCCTGGTTGTCTTTCACGAGTTCCTTGAACTTCGCGAAATCGATCTCGGTTCCTTCGAGGCCGTTCGCGTAGTTGTCGATCAAGGCGAGGCTGTTGTACCGCAGGCCGATCTCCGAACATAGGTCAGCTTCGTGCGCTGCGGTCATGCCGACAACGTCACCCCAACTTTGAACAATCCGGATCTCCGCCTTGGTTTCGAACCGCGGGCCGCGGAACTGCACGTACACTTTGCCGGGGTGGATCTTAAACTCCGGCGCCAGTTTCTCCATCAGCAGGGGAATCAAATTATTCGCGATCCCGGGAGCGCCTCCCTTCAGCTCCTTGTCGAAGAACGTCATCGGCCCCTGCTGTAAACCGACATAGTCGGAACACGACACGAACGTGCCGGGCGGAAGATCCTTCTTCAGTGAGCCGACTGAATTGAGGGAGAGTACGTCCTCGTAGCCCAGGTCCGCGAGGGCGCGGATATTTGCCCGATAATTGATCGAGTGCGGCGGCAGCGGAAACGCGTACCCGTGGCGATTGATCAGCGCGAAATCACCTTTCGTCTTGTAGGTGACCGGCCCAAAGGCCGTCTCGATCGTCTTGACCTCCCACGTCGAAAACAACGTTGAATTCACAATGCTGGTACCACTGACGAACGCGACTTTCATGGCTGCCAGTCACAAGCGACTGAACGGCATTGACAACGCGAAAACTAAACTGCGACAGGCCGGACCCACTTGAGGGATTCCGTGTCTTTTCAGCAGACAAGACCGACGCGCTGGGCTCGAAGCCCCCTCAGAACGGCCGTCACGGAACGCTGGGTCTCCGACGACAACCGTTCGGTGTCGGTTCGTTCACCCATCGCTCATCCTTGCACCATCCTTGTACCATCCTTGCACCATCCTTGCACCTCGCTGGCTCATCGTCGGCCGGCCGCCGGCAGGGAGTCGCTCGCTGGACGGCACGGAAGTAGGCTTGATCACGGCCCTATGAATCAGCGCGCGTGAACATCCGTGGTGGAGCACCGACGGACGTCGTCCACCGATCAACCCACCCACGATACCTTCTGCAGTCGGCCGGCTAGTTCGACGTCCTTGGCCGTCACTTTTCCGCCGGCGTCGTGCGTGTTGAGGCGCACGTCGACCCGGCTGTAGACGTTGGTCCATTCGGGATGGTGGTTCATCGCCTCCGCTTCGAATCCAGCGCGCACCATGAATCCGAGCGCTTCAGGAAAACTGCCGAACTGAAACGTCTTCACCAACGCATCGCGCCGAAACGACCATCCGGGCAAATCGGTCAACGCGGCTTTGATTTTCCGCTGCAACAGGGGTTTACTCATGCCGCCACGGTCCGCCGCCCTTCCCCCTTGTCAAACCTCACCCCGGCTTCCTAACTCTCAGCGCTGCGCATGTCTTCACTCGTTGCCCGCTCCGAACCCGTGGTCCCCGCTCACGTCGCCATTATCATGGACGGCAACGGGCGATGGGCCAAGCAGCGCGGGCTGCCCCGCATCGAGGGCCACCGACGCGGCGTCGAAACCGTCCGCACGGCCACCTTCGCCGCGCGCGACCTGGGCGTGAAGATGCTCACCCTCTATGCGTTCTCGGTGGAGAACTGGAAACGGCCTCAGGATGAAGTGGGCGCGTTGATGGGTCTGCTGGAGTACTACCTGAAAAAAGAACTGGAGACCTTTGTGCGCGATCGCGTTCGACTGCGCACAATCGGCCGCACGTGTGATCTACCCGCCGGCGTGCAAAAGCTCCTTCGCGCCACGATGGAGGAAACGAAGCATTTCTCTGATTACACGTTGGTCCTCGCTCTCAATTACGGTTCGCGCACCGAACTCGTCGACGCCGCTCGCTCGTATGCGGCCGCCGTCGCGTCTGGCACCGAGAAGCTCAACGACGGCTCGTGGGAAACGTTCAGCCGCTATCTCTACACGGCCGATTTGCCCGACCCGGACCTGATCATCCGGACGTCGGGCGAAACGCGCATCAGCAACTTTCTGCTGATGCAGGGAGCATACGCCGAATATGTTTTCACTCCGGTGCTCTGGCCCGATTTCACGAAATCTGATCTCTCCGCCGCCATCACCGAGTACAACCGTCGCGAGCGGCGCTTTGGGCAAACGAGCGAACAGGTGCGACGCGCGCCACTGGCCGCGCCTTGATTCAACGTCCGTCGCGTCGCCCTGCGGCGGCGGCCTTCTTTTCTCGACGGTTTAATCGAACTGATCCGCTCCGCCCGGTCTAACGCTTCTTCGCATGGTCAAACGCATTATCAGCACGGTCCTGCTCTGGGTTCTCGTTATATGCTCATTGGTGTTCTTCCGGACCGAAGGAGGTGTCGCGCTCATCACCTTGATTTCCGTCCTCACGCTCCGGGAATTCTACAAATTGATGCAAGGCGCCGGTCTCGCTCCGTTCGACAAACTCGGCATGACCTTGGGCGGTCTGATCACGGTCGCGCCGTGGCTGGAAGCAACCTACCACATTCCCGCAACGCACACCCTGGCCATCGCGGTCGTCGTGTTCTCGGTGCGCGTTTTGGGTGAACGCGAACCCCAAAATCGCGTCGAAGCCTTGGCCGGCACCCTGTTCGGTTTGGTCTACGTTGCGTTCATGCTGCAGTACCTGGTGCGAATCGTTACCCCCTTGCCGGGCGACCAGATTGATGCCACCGGCCGGCTGCTGATGTTCGTCTGGCTCGTCGCCGTATCCAAATTCTGCGATGTCGGCGCGCTGCTGAGCGGCATGGCGTTCGGTAAACATCGCATGTCGCCACAGATCAGTCCGAAGAAAACCTGGGAGGGAGCCATCGGTGGCGTCCTGATCTCCATGGGCATCGGAGCGTTCGTCGCCTGGTTGTGCCGCGCGCATTTTCCGGCCCATCTCACACCCACCGTGGGGGCGCTAATGGCAGCACCGATCGCGCTCACCGCGATCGTCTCGGACCTCATCGAGTCCGTCATCAAACGTCGCGCCACGATCAAGGACTCGGGTGGAATTATTCCAGGAATCGGCGGCGTCTTCGATGTCAGCGACAGCCTGATCCTCACCGCGCCGCTCGGTTTCTTTCTGTTCGGGCTCGCTTAAGCACCTTGGGTTGATGCCGCGGGCTGCTGCGCACGTCCCGCGAAGCCGCGCAGGATGACACTCGCGCCGCTCGACCCGCGTGTGAACCGTAGACCGAAGCGGACGCTTGCCGTCGTCCGCGCCGCTCTTGCATAGTGGCCGGCTTTCGTGGCCGAACCGCTGTCAACTCCCCGCAAACGCATCGTCCTCTTGGGCGCGACCGGCTCTGTCGGTGAAAACACATTGCGAGTGTTGGCTGCGCATCCCGACAAGCTGGAGCTCGTCGGCATCGCCGCCCGGAAAAATCACGCGAGGCTGGCGGAAATCGCTCATCAGTTTCACGTACCGCATGTCGCCATCTTTGATCCGGAAGCTTGCCGCGATGCCCGACGGCTGAATCAGTTTCCATCCGGAACTCAGCTGCATGGTGGACTGGAGGGCTTGGTTGAACTCGCCACGCTCCCCGTAGCAGATCTCGTTCTGGTCGCGGTTGTCGGCACCACGGGGCTTGAGCCAACGCTCGCAGCGATCGAAGCCGGCAAGGATATCGCGCTGGCGTCGAAAGAGCTGTTGGTGCTGGCGGGGAAGTTCGTGATGAAAGCCGCGCGGCAACATCACGTTAAACTTCTGCCGGTCGACAGTGAGCATAATGCGGTCTTTCAGTGCCTGGAAGGCCATCCCCAAGCCGGCGTTCGGCGCATCGTACTTACGGCCAGCGGTGGTGCGTTCCGCGACTGGCCCGTGGAACGACTCGCCCATGTCACCCCCGCCGATGCCCTCAAGCATCCCAACTGGGCGATGGGTCCCAAAATCACCGTCGACTCTGCCACGCTCGCCAATAAGGGCTTGGAACTGATTGAAGCCCAGTGCCTCTTTGGATTGCACGCCGAGCAGTGCACCGCCGTCCTGCATCCACCAAGCATCGTCCATTGTCTCGTCGAGTTCACGGATGGCGCAATGTTTGCCCAGCTCTGCCCTCCTTCGATGACCTTCCCGATCCAGCACGCGCTGTTGCACCCCGCTCGGGCGCCAGGCGTGGAGTCGGCGCTCGATCTGACGCAACGGGTGAACCTTGAGTTTAGCCCGATCGACGAGACGCGTTTCCCCTGCCTGAGACTCGCCCGACAAACCATGCGAGCGGGTGGCATTGCCCCCCCGGTTTTCAATGCGGCGAATGAAATCGCGGTTGCCGCATTCCTCAGCGGACGATTGCCGTTTCTTGCGATTCCGGCCGTCATCGAACAAAGTTTAAGTCAGATCAATAACTTCGAACCTCCTACCCTCGCTGCTGTTCTAGCTCTTGACGCGGATGCCCGCCGGGTCGCATCCGAGGTGCTTAAATCTTTCTCATCCCAGTAATGTCCACTGATCTCCTGCAAACGCTCTTCTCGAACGTCTGGTCCATCTTTCTGGTCGTACTGTTTTTCGGCGGGTCCATTTTCGTTCACGAGCTCGGTCATTTTCTCGCGGCGCGCCGACGCGGCGTGCTGGTCGAGCGGTTCTCCATCGGATTTGGCCCGGCGATTTTTTCGTGGCGGGGTCGGGATGGCGTGGAGTACCGCGTTTCCTGGATTCCGTTGGGCGGCTACGTCTTGCTTCCGCAGTTGGCCGATCTGGGGCCGATCGAGGGGAAGAGCGAGGTCGAGGTTCAAAAGCTGCCGCCCATCAGTTACTCGACGAGGATGATCGTTTTTGTCGCGGGCGCGGTGTTCAATATTCTGTTCGCTTTCGCGCTTGCCTGCGTCGTGTGGGTGATTGGTCAGCCGGAGAGCAGTGAAACCGCCACGACCCAACTGGGCTATGTGAGCCGTACGTTGGAACTGCCCGACGGCACCAAGGTGCCAAGCCCGGCCTTTGAAGCTGGCCTGAAGATCGGTGACATCGTTCGCGCCATCGACGGCAGCATCGTGAAGAACTGGCTGGATATTCAGTACTTGATCGGACTCGGCGCCGGACAATCCGCGGATGGCCAACGCAAGGCGACGTTCACGGTCGAACGAAATGGCCAGCTCATTGACCTCACGGTTAATCCTCGCCTGGTCGGCGAAGAGCGCGAACGACGCGTGGGAATCGCTCCAAGCTACGAGCTGATCGTGCAGCAGGTGACGCCCGGGTCCGCCGCCGATCTGGCCGGGATAAAACCAGGCGACGAAATTCTCTCCATCGACGGCGTGCCCGTGCGCAGCGCCGGCACCTACTATGATTTGCTCGAGGCGTCGGTGGACCGCTCCGTTGTGTTTAATGTCAGGAGAGGAACAGGCGAAGGCGCCCTCACACTGCCTTCAACCATCCCGCCTCGGCCGAATCCCAAAGCGCCGGCCAACATCGGCCTCACGCTCATCACTGGCTTTCAGCTGATTCACGTTTCGCCGGTTGCGCAGATTTCCGATCAAATCACCAAAACGTTTCAGACGCTGGCCAGCTTGCTCAATCCTCACTCCGATGTCGGCCTCTCCAAGGTTTCCGGTCCCGTCGGGATCGTCCGGATTTTCCACAGTGCGGCCGAAGCAGGGATCCGCATGTCGCTCATTTTCGCGATTCTCGTGAACGTGAACCTCGCGGTGTTCAATCTACTCCCGCTGCCGGTTCTCGACGGCGGCCAGATGCTCTTCGCGACCATCGGCAAGCTTCGCGGTCGTCCGCTGCCCGCAAACTTTATCATCGCGGCGCAAAGTACGTTCGGGCTTTTGCTGCTGGTGATGGTGCTCTACGTCAGCGTTTTCGACGTGCGACGGTGGGCGCGTGACTCACGCGAAGAGGGTGCCGCAGCGACCCAGCAGCGCACCGCGCCAGCTCCCAGCAATAAGTAAACTCGTACCACGGCATCGCCGGGCTGCGAGTTTAGTTACGACCGCGTGGTCAGAGATCTGGAGCCTGGACCCAGCAGGACTGCGGTCACCACGCTCACGATTACTTTGCGATCGTCGTACGCTGGCCCTAGTCTCTAATCGACTCTCGTCATGTCCTATTGCCCCTCCCGTTTCCATACGATCCGTCGCCACACGCTCGAAGTGAAGGTGGGCTCCGTCGGAGTTGGCGGCAACAACCCGGTGCGCATCCAGTCGATGACGACCAGCGATACGCAGGACATCGCTGCAACCGTCCGCCAGTCGGTGGCACTCGCGGAAGTCGGTTGCGAAATCGTCCGCATCACCGCGCCGAATGTCGCCGCTGCGCGCTGCCTCAAAGAAATACGGCGCCAGTTCTCGGCTGCGGGATTCGAACACGTGCCGCTCGTCGCCGATATCCATTTTCTGCCCAGTGCGGCGATGGAGGCCGTGGAGCACGTCGAGAAGGTCCGCGTTAATCCCGGCAATTATGCGGATAAGAAAAAATTCGCGGTGCGCGAGTACTCCGACGCGGATTACGACACCGAGCTGCTGCGGCTGCACGAGGCCTTCTCGCCCCTGGTGCTTCGCGCCAAGGCACTCGGTCGCTCTCTTCGCATCGGAACGAATCACGGCTCGTTGAGCGACCGGATCATGAATCGCTACGGCGATACGCCGCTGGGAATGGTCGAGAGTGCGCTGGAGTTTTTGCGGATCGGCGAGTCTCACGGCTTTAAGCAGATGATCCTCTCGATGAAATCATCGAATCCGAAGGTGATGATTCAGGCTTATCGCCTGCTCGTTGAACGCATGCAGCGGGAGTCAATGGCTTATCCGTTGCACCTGGGCGTCACCGAAGCGGGCGACGGCGAGGACGGTCGAATCAAAAGCGCCATCGGCATTGGCTCGCTGCTCCTCGACGGACTCGGTGACACCATCCGCGTGTCGCTCACGGAGGACAGTGTCTACGAAATTCCCGTGGCCCGCTCGATCGCGGACAAGGCGATGTCGCTGTGGTCGAAGTCGGCGTCGAATAGAAACGCGCCGACGGCCGACCGCATAGATCCATACCATTTCGCACGACGTGAAACCCGTCGAATCGAGTTGGGCAACGTGACGATCGGGCCGGAGCACGCCCCTACCGTCATTTCCCGGGTAGCGCCCCATGACATTTCCGGCGCACCGGAATTTACCCGGCATGCCCAACTAAAGGATACGCCCGTCGAAGGCCTGCTGGTGCGCGTGGAATCCGGCACATCCCTCCCGGTCTTGCCGCCACTCACGTCGGGCTTTTACGCCCTGGAGCTCGCACCTGGAGTCACCGTGGACGAGCTGCGCGCTCATCGCGCAGCCCTGCCTGCCCGTGCCCTGCTGTTGCGTTCGTTTGGTGAACAGGAGGCGGACCAGCTTTCGGCATGGGGACAATTTGCGCGCGAGCAGGGGTTCGTTCTTGCGGCGGAAATCTCGCCGACGGCCTTCCCCGCGCTCTCGACGGCACTGCGCGAACTGGAGGATCAGCCTGTCATCTTCACCTTGGGCGCGACTCCCGCGTCCGCAAGTCACGCGATTGGCGGCTACCGGCAGCTGGCCGACGCGCTGATTCAGATCCGCTCACGCGCGCCCATTTGGATTCGCAACACCGCGGCCACCGCCGTGCAGGGCAACAACAGTTTCCTCTCGAAACTTCTTGAGGCGAGTTTTCTCACGGGCGCGTTGCTCTGCGACGGTGTCGGCGACCTCGTCAGCATTGAAACCGAAGCGGATGCAGTTCGCGCGACGAAGCTCACGTACAATGTTCTCCAAGGTGCCGGCGCGCGAATCTCGAAAACCGAGTTCGTGGCCTGTCCGAGTTGCGGTCGCACCTTGTTCGATCTGCAGACCACGACGCAGCGGATTCGCGCGCAGACGGGACATCTCAAAGGCGTCAAGCTGGCGATCATGGGTTGCATCGTGAACGGGCCGGGAGAAATGGCGGACGCGGATTTCGGATACGTGGGTGGCGCCCCGGGAAAAATAAATCTCTACGTGGGAAAAGAGTGTGTGCAGTACAACATCCCTCAAGCCGAGGCCGACGCGCGATTGATTGCGTTAATAAAAACTCACGGAAAATGGGTCGATCCGGAGCCCGCCGCTGTTTGAAAACAGCGCCCGTCCTGTATTCAGATTTCGGCGCCCTGTCACCTGATCGTAACCCTACTGTCACCGGCAAACGGCTTTGGAAGCCAGCTTCATGGCTACGTAATTTCACGCGGATTACGGAGAATCCCTGATGAATGACGCGCCTTGAATTCCGGTCAGCGTGGCAACCAAAAAACGCGAAAAGTTATGCTCACAGGCGATGTGAATAACTTGGGAGAAAGATCATCTTGAAATGGTTTTTTGGTTCACAGTTACTGCGCCTCCCGTCAGTTGTTTGAAGCGTCTCGCGGTTCTTTCCCACCTCCTCTTCTCCCATTCCTTGGGCCCCCGGTGATACTCGTAAATTAATCGTTCAGCACCAGCGTCTTACACCCCTGCTTTCCTACCCCCTTCCGACCCGCTGCTGCCGCTCCCATTTTGTTACTGTTGGACTACAAGGAACAGGTGAAGTGAGACGTGGTAAGGACCTCTCCGGGCGCAATGTGAATAAACCCGTCGTTTCGTCAGCCAATGCCTTCCCTGTCTCTCTCTCCCAGCCTATGGGAATCCGTCAAATGCGACTTCAAGGAGCTCTTCCCTGAAGACGTGTTCCAGATGTGGTTCGAACCCATGGTGTGCCTCGAATCCACCGAGGACTCGATGGCTTTGGGAGTGCCCAACGACTTCGCGGCGATCTGGATTCACGACAACTACCTTGACCTGATCACGCAGCGCCTTCGCTTGACGGCGGGTCGGCTCGTCAACGTTACGCTCAAGAAGACGGACTCAAGTCGCGCTCCGTCTCCCGGTCACAGCAGTCGTGCCACGCCCGAGGTGCTCCCCAAGGCCCGGCCCGCTGCGAATGGTCGCAAGACCCGCTACGATGAACGTGGCCCCGCCACCGGAACGCTCAACGCTCGTAACACGTTTGAAACGTTCGTGGTCGGATCGAACAACCAAATGGCGCATGCCGCCGGCATGGCCGTCGCCCAAGCCCCCGCTCAAGCTTACAATCCACTGTTCATCTACGGCGACACCGGTCTCGGCAAGACGCACCTGATGCACGCCATCGGCCACGCGATCCTGCGCAACAACCCGGATTCTCGCGTCGCTTATCTCTCCACCGAGAAGTTCACCAACGAATTCATTCAGGCGCTCCAGGAGAACAGCCTCACCAAATTTCGGCAGCGCTACCGTCACGTGGACGTTCTGCTGATTGACGACGTGCAGTTTCTGGCCGGGAAAGAGCGGATTCAGGAAGAGTTCTTCCACACGTTCAACGACCTCTTCGAGTCAGGGAAGCAGGTCGTGCTGTCCAGCGATCGTCGCGCGAGCGAAATTCAGAAGTTGGAAGCGCGTCTCGTGTCCCGGTTCGAATGGGGCCTTCCGGCCGATATCCAGGCGCCTGATTACGAGACCCGTCTCGCGATCATCCGCAGCAAGGCCGCGAGCCTGAAATTCGATATCCCAGCCCCGATCCTGAATTTCATCGCGCAGAATATTTCGAAGAACATTCGCCGGTTGGAAGGCGCGTTGATCAAGGTCGCGAGCTACTCAGCGCTCACCAACAAGCCGCTCGACCTGGCGACCACCGAGATGCTGCTCCAGGACGTGTTGATGGAGCAGGCGCAGAACATCCTCACGATTGAGACGATCCAGAAGCGCGTGGCCGACCATTTCCAAATTCGGCACAGCGACATGACCAGCAAGCGCCGGCCCAACAACATCGCCATTCCTCGTCAAATCGCGATGTTCCTGGCCCGGACGTTGACCAAGCATTCCCTCCAGGAGATCGGCGACGCGTTTGGCGGTCGGGATCATGGCACCGTCATCCACGCCTGCAAAGCGGTGGATAATATGATGGAGCAGGACTCCACCACCCGGGGCAGCGTCGACTTCCTGAAGACGCAGCTCTCGAAGTAAGCGGAAAGCACTGATTGCAAAGCGACGGTCGGACGGGACCACCGATTCGTTTCTGCGACGGCGCCGCGTCATCGCGGCGGAGCCAAAGTGACGCCCAACGGGCATCGTCGGCCGGGTCGCGTTAAAAAGAATCGGTGCAGACTCTCATGCGTGAAATCGTAGCGAGAAAATCGCATGGTTCCTCTAGACTCTCAGCTGCCGGCTCTTAGCTTAGGCGCCATGACTCTTACTCCCGAGCAACAACAAGCCGTCGCCGGCTGGGTCACCGCGGGTGACAATCTCTCCGCCATTCAGAAAAAGCTCGCTGAGCAATTTCAGGTTTCGATGACGTACCGCGATGTGCGTTTCCTGGTCGATGACCTGAATCTCGCGCTCAAGGATCCGGCACCGAAAGTTGATACGTCGGACGTTTCCAAGACTCCGGCCGCAGCACCGGCTGCTGCCAGTGCAGCTCCGGCCGCCGCCGATCGTCCGAAAAAGGGCCTCATCGACAAGGCGAAGGAAAAGCTTGGCATCGCAGAAGGTGACGACGTCGCGGATGCGGCTGCAGAGCCATTGGACGACGATGCAGACGACGCCTTGGACGAACTGCCTCCGGCCGGCGGCAACGTGAGCGTTGCCGTGGATAAGGTGACTTTGATTCCGGGCGCAGTTGCCAGCGGCACCGTTACGTTCAGCGATGGCGTCACCGGCAAGTGGATCATTGATCAATATGGCCGGCCTGGATTCACCGAGGTAAGTCAACCTGGTTACCGGCCGAGTCCGCAGGACGGACAGGCCTTCATGCAGGAGCTCAGCCGCACGTTGCAGCAACGGGGCTACTGAGCTGCCATGGAATACCGAACCCTCGGCCGAACCGGTCTCAAGGTTTCGGCCCTCGCGTATGGCGGTTCGTCACTGGGCTCAGCCTTTCGCTCGATTAACGAAGCGGAGGGCATCCGATCCGTTCACGTCGCCCTTGATCACGGAATCAATCTGATCGACACCGCTCCGTATTACGGCGCTACGACGGCTGAAACGGTGTTGGGCAAAGCGCTGCGGACCGTGTCCCGGGACCGCTACTACCTGGCGACAAAGGTGGCGCGCTATGGTGCCGCCATGGCTGACTTCGATTTCTCAGCAGGACGCGTGACGCGCAGTGTTGACGAGAGCCTCAGCCGCTTGGGCGTTGATTACGTTGATTTCATCCAGGTGCACGACATGGAGTTTGGCGACGTCGACCAGATCGTGAATGAAACCATTCCGGCGCTGCAAAAAATCAAGGCGGCCGGCAAAGCTCGATTCGTCGGCATCACGTGTCTGCCCGTGCCGCTCTTCCGTCGTGTGCTGGACCGCGTTGGGCCAAACGACGTGGATCAGATTCAGTCGTATTGTCATTTCTGTTTAAACGACACCGCGCTCGGCGACCTGCTGCCGTACCTCGAAGCCCGTCAGCTCGCGATTTTCAATTCGGCGCCCTTGGCCATGCGCCTCCTGAGTGAGGACGGCCCGCCCGGCTGGCATCCAGCGCCGGCTTTGCTGCGCGAGAAATGTGCGGCCGCCGCCAAATTCTGTCGGGCCCGCGGATCCGATTTGGCGAAGCTCGCGCTTCAGTTCTCGGTGTCGGAGAAACGCATCCCGACCACGATTTTGGGAACGGCTAATCCCGCGAACGTGGAGGAGAACATCCGCACGATCGCGCAGCCGCTCGACCGTGAACTGCTCGCCGGCGTGCTCGCGATTCTTGAGCCCGTGCACAATCTGACTTGGCCGTCCGGCCGCGCGGAAAACAATCTCGCAGCAGATTGATTCGGTGGCGCTGAGCCGCTGCCGATTGCACCGTACGCCGCTCGTGATCGCGTACGCGCTCTTTCATGACGAGTCGGGTCCTCGCTCTTCACCCGGCTGAACGTTCGCCGAGCACTCGATCCCACGCCTTTGACGCGTTTGCGCGTCAAAACCTCGTAAGACATTCACGGCAAGCCATGAGCCGGGTTGCAACGATCGTGGAGCGCTCCTTCGCTCGCGCCGTTCTCTGTTTTCGCGGCACCAATCGAAGCCCACGACGGTCTGACTGCCGCAATCAGTCTGTGCTCCGCAATCCGAAAGTCCCATCCGATGAAACTGCCAAAACTACTCCTCGCGTCGATCGTGCTGCTTTCGGCCACCGCTCCGTTTCTACGAGCCCAGATTGACCAGACCATCTACGCGGATTCGCTGCAAAATGGCTGGGAAAACTGGAGCTGGGCCACGATCGACCTCGCCAACACCAGTCCCGTCCATACCGGCGCGCGTTCGGTGAAGGTCACCGCCGGCGCGTATCAGGCATTCTGGCCGCATCATGGAAGTTTCGATACAACCGGCTACGTCAATGTGACCTTCTGGATCCACGGCGGCACCACCGGAGGTCAGACAATGACGATCACGGGCCTGCGTGACGACGCGGCCCAAAGTCCCACGGTCACGATTGGACCCATTGCAGCGAACAGCTGGCAGCAGGTGGTTGTGCCACTGACCTCACTCGGCATTGCGAACGTTTCCAATTGCACCGGCTTTTGGCTGCAGGAAAACCGCGGCGTCAGCCAGCCCTCCTACTACGTCGACGACATCGTGCTCACCGCGGTCGCGGCGCCATCGGCCGTCAACATCACCGTCAATGCCGCGGCCGTCCTCCAAACGCTCGGCGCGCGTCACTTCTCGATCAACACCGCGATTTGGGACAACGTCTTCGATACCACCACCACCATCAATGCCATGCTCGAAGCGGGCGTGAAGGGCCTCCGTTTTCCCGGCGGTTCAGCCTCCGATGACTACCATTGGGCAACGGGGAAGAACGATGCAGGGACCGTGACGTGGGCGACGAATTTTGACATGTTCGCGCATGTGGCCACGTCGATCGGCGCTGCACCTGCTGTTTTCATCACGGCCAACTACGGATCCGGCACGGCACAGGAAGCCGCTGATTGGGTGCGGTATTCCAACGTGACGAAGAACTACGGCTTCAAGTATTGGGAGATCGGAAACGAAAACTACGGTACCTGGGAGGTTGATCACAATTCCCGGCCGAACGATCCCATCACGTACGCCACGCGTTTCAGAGATTATTACACGCAGATGAAAGCGGCCGATCCAACGATCAAGGTGGGCTGCCCAGTCGTCGTGGGCGAGGACAGCTACGCCAATTACGCCGACGAATCCGTGGTTAACCCCCGCACCGGCGCGACCCACAGTGGATGGACGGCCGTGATGCTGGCGAAGCTGAAGAGCCTCGGCGTGACCCCCGACTTTGTCGCTTACCACTACTACGCCCAAGGGCCCGGAAGCGAAGGCGACGCTGGACTGCTCGCGTCTGCAACGAACTGGGCCGGCGACGCAGCCAATCTCCGTCAGCAACTTTCCGACTACCTGGGATCGGCCGGCGCCGCCGTGGAAATCACCTGCACCGAAAACAATTCCGTCTACACGAATCCGGGCAAACAAACGACGAGCCTGGTCAATGGACTTTTCCTGGCGGAGAGTTTTTGCCAGCTGATGAAAACCGAGTTCAAGGCGATGGTTTGGTGGGACTGGCGGAATGGAAAGGAAACAACCAACAACAACAGCACGTCGCTGTATGGATGGAGAAACTACGGCGACTACGGTGTGCTCGACGCCAGCGTCCCTTCCCTCCCGGCCAATCGCTACCCGACCTACTACGCCTTCAAGCTGCTGCAGTATTTTGCCCGCCCGGGCGATCAGGTCGTCGCGACCACGAGCAATTACGTGGGGATCAGCGCCCATGCCGTGAAACATCCGGATGGTTCGTTGAGCGTCCTGCTCATCAACAAGCATCCGACTTCGAACGTTCCCGTTAATGTCACCCTTTCGGGCTACACTCCGCCGGCGAACGCGTCGGTCGCGACCTACGGCAAGGGACAGGACACGGCTGCGCAAACCGGCAGCGGCAGCGCCGATATCGCGCAATCGTCGATTTCGATCCCTGGCGCCAACTTCACTTTCACAACGGCGCCGTACTCCCTGAACTCGATCTCGTTCGCACCGACGAGCACTCAGCCTCAGCCGCCGGCGGCGCCGAGCAATCTCACCAGCTCCGGCCTCACTGCGAACCAAGTCACGTTGTCCTGGAAGGATAATTCAACCAACGAGACGAGCTTCGTCCTCGAACGCGCAACCAACGCGGCGTTCTCCACGGGCCTTGTTACGAACAGCCTCAACAGCAACGTGAGCACCTTCCAGTCGACCGGTCTTACGCGGAATACAAATTACTATTTCCGCGTTCGCGCGGTGAACGCGAATGGCGCTTCACCCAACTCGAATACCGTGAGCGTTCGGACGAAAGCGAAGTGACGAATCCCTGCTGCGAAGGCGTGCGCCGCTCCCCGTTCCGCAAGACGGGCTCAGGAAACCGCTGAAGGTGCCGGAGCGGGCGGATTCTTCATCACGGCCACACTCGCCACGGCGGCCCGGAGATCGCCGATCGCAAACGGTTTCGCGAGGCAGGCCCGGCCATTCCGCTTCAGGAATTCTTGAAATGCATCGTTCATCACGTCTCCCGTCATGAAGATCATGCGACCGGCTGAAATCGGATCGGACGCCACCAATTGTTCGTAGAGGTGCATGCCATTCAAGCCGGGCATTTTCCAGTCCGAGAGGATGACGTCGAATCGTTGTCGCGTCGTGAGCTGAAACGCCTCTTCACCCGTGGAAACGGTTTGCACCGTGTATCCGTCAGCCTGTAACAACTCACGGCTCAGCTCCAGGATCCAGACTTCATCGTCGACCACCAACACGGTTTTCCCGCTCATATCCACGGGCTGCTTGCGGTTCGTCCACGGCTTGGCGGTTTCACTCGGCCGTGCATCAGCCGCGGTCGCGGCTGGAAGCTCGATCACAAACGTGGCCCCGTGCCCGACTTTGCTTTCCACGCTGATCGTGCCGCCATGTTCCTGGATGATCCCGTAGGAAAGGCTCAAACCCAGGCCAGTCCCCTTCCCGACCGGCTTCGTCGTGAAGAACGGATCGAAGATCTTGGACAGGCTCTCCGCCCGGATTCCGGGTCCATTGTCCTGCAGTTCAATGCGAACGCCGCCCGCGGCTAAACGGGTACGGATGATAATCTGGCCGTCTCGGCGGAAGGGCTCGATCGCCTGCCGCGCGTTGCTGAGAATGTTGACGAAGACTTGCTGGAGTTGGTGCGCATCAGCCATCAGCTGCGGCAGGCCATCGCCGTACTCTTTCAGGATCGTGATGTTACTGGTCCGCAGGTCGTAAGCCATGATGTCGACAACATCATCGACGAGAGCATTCACCTCCACGATGCGTCGTTCTGGTGCATGCTGACGGGCAAAGCTCAGCAGACTGTGGACGATTTTGTGACAGCGATGCGCGCTCTTCACAATCAGATCGAGGTGGCGGCGGTTCTTATCGTTCGTCTCCTCGGCGCTCAGCACGTCCGCGAACCCGATGACCGCGGTGAGCGGGTTGTTCAGTTCATGGGCAACTCCAGCCACGAACTGACCGACCGCCGACAACTTTTCACTTTGAATCAGCTGCGCTTGAGTGTTCTTCAGGGTCGAGACCGTTTTCTCCAACTCTGACCGCGAACCTTGCAGGTTCGACGTCATGCGGTTGAATTCCTCCGCGAGTTCGCCGCATTCGTCGTTCGAGAATCGTTCGATCTTCCGCGCGAAATCGCCGTGGCCGACGGCTTCCGCCAGATCACGGAGTTCGCGAAGCGGCTGGGTGATCCGCTGCAGGAAAAACCAGACCGCTGCACCGCCCAAAAGAACGCCGGCCAGACTCAAGCCAACGAGCGTGCGGCGCGTTTCCTCGAGCGACCGCAACCGAATCTCGTAGGACGAAAGCAGGAGGTAACGAAAACCCTGACGGGGTTTTGCCGCGTCGTACGAGCCCGTGAGTGCGAGATAATGCTCGCCGTTCAACACCACGCGCTGGACGACGCGTCGGAGCGGACCGCCGACCGGACCCGTTTCGACCAGCGCAATTTGGCGGATCAGCTCTCCGTGGTTGTCGCTGTCCTGGAGGCTGGACGCCGTGACTAGCTGGTCCGCGAGCAACAGGATTTCCGTGCGCGGCGAGCGCAGTTGCTGGACCGTCGCATCGTTGATGCGAAAACCAACGACCAGTACGCCGACCACCGGGCCCTGCTCGGCAACAACCGGTACCGCCACCACGTTGTAGGCGCGTCCGTCCAGCGCGAGGCTGCCGGTGACGGGCTCGGCCGAAAGCGCGGAATTGACCAGATCCGTTGCCGCCCGCTGGAAATTGTCGAGTTTCAGCTCCGGATCCCGGCTGACGCCCGCGAGCCGGGTCCCGTCCCCCGAAGTGAAGAGCACCACCTGATGATCCGCCGGTGCTTCATGGATAAGATCACGCAGCAGGTGCTCCATGGTCTTTTGGTCGTGGAGATCCGCCACCACCTTGAATTGCGCGCCATTGGCCACGATTTCGTACCGCGACAGGAAACTCTTCGTCCGAACCTCCAGCGATTTGACGAAACCGTCCTCCGCCGACGTCAATGTCTGCCGTGCTTCGTCGAGCATTTGCACACCCATGCGGTCGCTGACGATCCAAACCGTGAGCACCGGCAGTGGTATCAACACGACCAACACAGCCAGCATGACCTTGGTCTGAAAACTCAGCCGGAAATGTCGTCGAGGCGTAGACATGCGAAGGACAGCAGGGGGAGTTGAGCGGTCACCGCCTCGGCGCGGGGCTGCACGCCAAGACTGGAGGCTTCAGGTCCATCAAGATTTCGGCAGATCTGCCAATCCGAGCACGAAATCGACCCGGACTTCGCCTTCGGCCGGCACGACCACCTCTTTCACCTGTGAGGGCATGCGCTCCTGCCAGGCCTTCAGCCGATACGTTCCAGCCGGAACGTTCTTGATGATGAATCGTCCATGGCCGTCAGCCATTGCGAAGTACGGGCTGGGGAGAACCAAGATGATGCAGTGCATCTTGGTGTGGATGCCGCAAAACACGTCCACGCGGCCGATCTTGTCGAAAATGATGACCGGCGTCTTTTCCTTCCCGTACAGACCAAGGTTGAAGTCCTTCGTGTCCGACATCGAAAACACATTATGGTAGATGTCATCTTCGTTGGGCCACTTCACGCCGGTGCCGACCGCGACCGGCAAGACATGCGGTTCGAAGTTGGCATCCCGCTGGACAATGGTGGGCGCTGAGCCCGCCAACGCGTCCGACGAGGCCGGGATCGGTTGATCGATCGAAACCACAAAATCCTGCAGGCGATCATAATCCACCTTCTCGACGAACTTGTATTTGCGACTCGCGTAAGCATCACCGCCGCTGCCGCCGCCGGGTTTGGCCGCGCCCTGAGCCCGGATGCTGCCCACAACTGTTCCCGCTTGGGCGGGACGCCCGAGCGCGACCGCTAACAGCAGAATAACCGTGCGCGATAACATACAGCCAAAAGGTCTTGATCGGCGCCTGCTCTCAAAACTTCAGCCCGACCTCGGTGGAAAAGAAGTCCTCGTGCTCGCGTTTCGCACCGCTCGTCGTCCGGCCACTCTCCAGCCCGTATTCAAACTTTAGGACCAACGGCGGTCCGATGCGGTACCCGAGCCCAAGACTCAGCCGTTCCAGTCGCTCGGTCAGCACGCCGCTGTAGAAGTACTTGCCGTAGTTTCCCCAGGCGACCAGCGGATATCCTCGCGGCACGCGAATATCGCTGTACCGGGCCGCGAAGTACAATTTCTCACCAACATCCTGAGACACCTCGAATGAATGATACTTCAGGCGACGAGCGTTGCTCCGCGTCACGTCGTCATCGTCGAAATCCGCCCGTCCGGCCGTAGCCAGGGCCTGACCGCCGTGCCATTTGACCGTCGCATCCACTTCGTACAAGTCAGCGTGGAAATTTAAGGTCGAAGCTGGTGCTCCCAGCTGACGGAAAAACGCGTTCCCGAACCAAACCTCCGAGAGTACGTCATCTTTCACCGACAGATCGCCCGTGCGCATCGCGCTCGCACTGACCCGCAGCCACGATTGCGGCGCGTAACCGATCCGGCCGATCAACGCCTTGTCCGAATTGAAATCGTGGAGCAGGCTGTGCCCGCCGTTTTGGATCGCGGCAACGTACTGGAACTTTCCGGCCGAGCCATAGATCTCAATCCCTTCGTCCGTGCCCCAGATGTCGCTCAGCGAATGCGAAATCAATGGGTTCCGCATGACTCCGCGAGTCTGATACTCCTCGCCGAACGGGATGTTGAACCGTCCCGCCCGCAAATTGACGAGGTTATCGACGTGCCACAGCTTGGAAACGTTTTCGAAGTCGACGTACACCTCGCCGAGATGGAGCGCCTCGTCGTTGAATTCACGGAGGAAAAGATTCAATTCCGTGAAAGCGTAAACGTCCTTCCAGACCTGCGCCTCGACGAACAGCTTCACATCATCCAGCCGAAAATCCGAATTGGGAAACAGGCCGTTCCCACCGGTCCGGAGGAAGGCGAGTCCCATTTCGCCCGATACGCGAACACCACCCATTCCCCCGCGACTCACCTCCGAGCGTTCCGGCGCCGGCTCGTTTTGCCGTTCCTGCAGCGTTTGCAGCTCGCGTTCATGCTTCGCGCTGGTTCCGCGCATCTCCGCCACCTGCGACGACAATGCATCGATCAACCGCTGCTGCGCCTGCACTTGATCCTGCAATTTCCGGTTCTGCGCGACGATTTCCTGCAGTTGCTCCTCCACTGATGCGCCTTGAACTGTGCCGGCGAGGCCGAGCGCCACGAGGCCGCAAAGACTGGTTCGACGAAGCCAAGCGGCCGAGCGAAGTAAATCGGGGGCGGACAACGCTGGTATCATTGGGGGTGGCGACGATCCGTGGCAAGCGCGCGTCCACCAAATTTAATCGTGGTGGCCGTTGAGGTATTCCAACGGATCGTAAGCTTGCGACCCGTTTGTCCGGGTCACACGCGTTCATCCGACGAGTGAGCGAACAGCCTCGACGAGCTGACCCGCCTCAGCGAGCCGGACTGATCGAGTTGAGACGCTCCAGCGTTTCGCGCGCTGCGGTCAAATCCGGGCGGAGTCGGACCGCGTCAACGAGGTGCGCTTTCGCTTCCGCCCAACGCTCCATTCGCAGCAACGCGTTCGCCACATTGTAGTGGGCGATCGCGTAGTCGGGACGCAGTCGCAGCGCCACGTCGTAGTGCTCCAACGCTTCGCGCAGCTGGTTCGTTTCCGCGAGGACGTTGGCCAGATTCGCGTGAGCCTCCGGCGACCCGGGGTTCAACCTGGCCGCTATGCGCAATTCTTGTTCTGCATCCGCCGCCTGCCCCAGTTGGGCGAGCGAGATTCCGAGATTCAATCGGACGTCCGCGAGATTAGGATTTTGCCGCAGTGCCGCCCGATCGTGGCCAATCGCCCGTTCAGTTTCGCCGACCGAGGCGTACATCAGGGCAAGATTGCGATGTGCGTCGGGCGAGCCGGGCGCCAGAACCAGCGATCGTTCCGCGCGCGCGATCGCCTCGCGTACCTCACCCGCTTTGAACAGCACGCTCGCCAAGCCGAGCTCCGCCGTTGCGTTGCTCGGACTGCGGAGCAGCGCCGCATCATAAGCCTCCTTCGCCCCCGCCGAATCGCCGAGTTCAAGCCGCGCCGCGCCCAGCGTGAGGTATGCGTCGGTTGGGTCGATCAGGCGCCTGGTCGCATCCACGAGCGGTTCCACCGCCTCCGCCGGCCGGCCGAGCTGGATCAACGCCGCGCCCATTTTGACGGAAGCTTGTGCGTAGTACGGCAGAATGCGCAGGGCTTCGCGATATTCCGGGATCGCCTCTTCTCTGCGCCCCTCGGCGTCGAGCGTCAGTCCAAGGTTGTAGTGGGCGTGGGCGGAGTTGGGATCCAGCCGCAGCGCTTGGAGATAATGGCTGTGCGCCGCCGCCATGTCGCCGCGTTCGAAATACACCGAACCCAGGTTGCTCTGCGCCATGGCGCTGCCCGGACGCTTGCGGACAGTATCACTCCACAATGCAAAGGCGCTCCGGTAATCCTGGTTCCTTCGGTACGTTAAGCCGCTGGCCACCAGCGCCAGAGTCAGTCCCACCGCGAGCGCTTTGCGCCCCCACCGACTAAACCCCGCACCGACCAGCAACGCCACCACGGCGGCTAACGGAAGATACATGCGGTGCTCCGCCATGATTTGAGTGACACCCGGCATGACGCTCGTCGGCGCGAGAACAACGAAGAAGGTCGCGCCGAGAAATCCCACGACGGACCTCCGTCGCCCCACCCGGGCCACGAGTCCAATCAGCACTGCGATGAACAGAGCGTACGGCAACACGCCCCAGAGGTTTTCGACTTTCCACCTGCCGTATTCAAAAACAAGTGGCGCTGGCCAGACCACCAACCGCAGGTAACGGCAAATCGCCTCGGGCTGCGTCAGCGCGAAATCCACCAACGCTGCCGGCGTGAACTCAAAGGTGCCGCCGCGATTCCCGCCGGTTCGAGCCACGAGCACCAGGAGCAATCCCCAGCTCGCGGCAAAACCAAGGTACAGCCAGCGGTGGCGAATCAACGCTGCGCGGAGCGAACCTGCGCCGAACGTCGCATCGTACAGGAGCACGATCACGGGTGCGGTCACCATCACTTCCTTGCACGCCATCCCCAGCGCGCAACAACCGACCGCGATAACCTGCCATGTCCGCTGGCGCGTCGCGTCAATCGATCGGGCGAAGCCATACAACGTGAGCAGATAGAATAGACCCATCAGCGATTCAGCGCGCTGGATGACATAGGTCACGGCCTCCGTTTGCAGCGGATGGACTGTCCAAAGGAGCGCCACCACTCCGGCGATTGCCGTCGCCTCCTGACGAACCCGCTCGCTGAAGACAGGTCGGCACAGCGTGCGTCGAACGAGCCCAAACAGCACCAGCCCTGCAGCGACGTGGATGATCAGATTGAGCGCGTGGTAGCTCCAGACCGCTTCGCCGCTGATCGCGTAGTTCACCGCCAGCGTGAGGTTCAGCAGCGGTCGACCGCTGACCGTCGAGCCGAATCCGTCCGGCGGATTCAATGACGTGGACAGTGGCCAAACGTGCCGGATGGACGCGTTGGAGAGGATCGACGCGACGTCGTCGAAGACGAACGGCCCACCCCACGAGTTCGAATACGCGGCCAGCGCCGCCAGCACGATCAACCCCGATGCAACGACCGTCTCGCGGCGACTAGGCATTCAGTAAGCGCAGAAACTCCCCTTCATCGATCACGGGCACGCCGAGCGCCGTCGCTTTCTCGAGCTTCGAACCGGCTTCGGCCCCTGCAACCACGTAGCTGGTCTTCTTGCTCACGCTGCCGCTCACCTTGCCGCCCGCCGCCTCGATCCGCGCACTCGCGTCGTCGCGCGTCAACGTGGGCAGCGTTCCCGTCAACACGAAGGTTTTCCCGGCGAGCGCGTTTCCGGTGGCAGGGACGGATGGCTGCACTCCGACGGTGATCAACTCAGCGATGACCGCGCGATTTCTTGGCTCAGCAAAATAAGCCAGGATCGCCCACGCCATCGTTTCGCCAATGCCTCCAATGACCGACACCTTCGCCTGGATAAAATCCTCGTAGCGTGCGTCCGCCAGGCGCTGGAGACCACCCAACGTGCGCGCCAAATCCTTCGCCGCCGCCGCACCCACGTGCGGAATCCCAAGTCCGTGAATGAAACGCCAGAGTTCCGTGCGTTTGCTCGCTTCGATCGCATCCAGCAGCTTGTCACTCGATTTCTCCACGCTCTTGCCGAGGGTCAGCAGGTCGTCGCGCCGCAGTCGGTAAATGTCTGATACGCTTTGCACCCAACCTTTTTCCACCAGCACATCGACCATTGCTTCACCGAGACCTTCGATGTCCAAACAGCCTTTCGACGCAAAGTGCTGCACCCGACGGCGGACTTGAACGGGACACGAGAAGTTCGGACACCGCAACGCCACTTCACCTTCAAGCTGCACCACTCCCGTGCCACATACCGGACAGTGCCCGGGAAACGCGTAGGCGACACACTCCGGAGGGCGTCGCGCGAGATTGACCGCGATGACCGCAGGAATCACCTCGCCCGCTTTTTCAACATACACGAAATCGCCGATGCGGATGTCTTTCCGCGCCACCTCGTCGCGATTGTGCAACGTTGCGCGGGCGACGGTCGTGCCGGCCAGCAGGACCGGGTCGAGTTCCGCCACCGGCGTCAGTACCCCGGTCCGACCCACTTGAATTGTGATATTGAGCAACTTGGTTTCGGCGCGGTCCGGCGCGAATTTGTAGGCCATGGCCCAGCGCGGCGATTTGCTGGTGGAGCCGGCCCGACGTTGCAGTGGCACCGAATCCAGCTTCACCACGGCTCCATCGGTCGCATAGGCGAACGATTCACGGATCGTATCAAGTTCGTGGATGGCCCCGAGGATCGCATCCGCTCCCGTTACGGTCCAATACTTCTCCACTGTCGGCAGTCCCCATTTCTTAACCCACCCGTGGAACTGCGTCTGTGATTCCGGCAATGCCGAGCCCGGCTCGATCGCCCCCCGTCCATAGAGGACAATCTCAAGTTTGCGCTGCGCCACTTCCCGCGAATCAAGCTGCTTGATCGTGCCGGCCGCCAGATTCCGTGGGTTCGCGTAAAGTGGCTCGCCGGCTTCTTCACGCTGACGGTTGATTCGCAAAAATTCCTCGGTGGTCAGATAGATTTCTCCCCGAATCTCGATAAAATCCGGCACCGGCGCATCCGGCGCTGCCGTCAGTCGCCGCGGCAGTGTTTTCAGGGTGAGCGCGTTGGCCGTGATGTCATCCCCTTCGATCCCGTTCCCACGCGTCACCGCCCGGACGAGCTGGCCTTTTTCGTAGGTCACGCTGACCGCCAGACCATCGATCTTCGGTTCGACGACGAACGCGAGGCCGTCGCGTTCCAGATCACGCACGAGACGAGCATGAAACTCCCGCAATTCCTCGTCTGAATAGGTGTTGTCCAGACTCATCATCCGCTCGCGATGCCGATAGGTCTGGAAGCCCTCCGTTCGATCGTCGCCTACCTTTCCCGAAGGCGAGTTAATCGCCGCAAATTCCGGCCACGCCGCCTCGAGCTCACTCAGCTCGCGCTTCTGCGCATCGTAGTCGAAATCGCTGATCTCCGGAGTCGCGCGTCGATAGTAAAGCTCATCATGCTTCGCAATTTGCGACCGCAGTTCCGCCATGCGGGCTTGGGCGTTTACCGGCGTCATGACTTTGAGACTGACTCAAGCGGGGCGGAGTTTTCAATGCGCCCGTTGCGTCGAACGGGTCTTTCCATCATGCGCTGGTACGCCGGCCACCAGGTGTACAGGATCACGGCCAGTGCGGCTCCCGCGGTGTCTGCAATCCAATCCGCCAGTTCGACCGATCGGCCAGGAGTGAAGCTTTGGTGCCATTCGTCCGAGGCCCCGTAAAGCGAGACCAGCAAAATGGAAGTCAACGCCCACCGTTTCCCCGGCCGAAGTCGCACGACGAACGTCGCGAGCAGCCCATACACCGAGAAATGAACCACCTTATCGCTGCCTTCGACGTCCGGTCCGGCGAGCTTCGATTGTGATGACGCGAGGAAAATCAACGCCGCGATAGCGACAGGCCAGAGCCAGGATCGGCGGGCATTCGGAGGCGGATTCGGCATCATGCGGTAAAGACTCGGCCCGCCGGTTCTCGGCAATCTGAAAAACGTTTTGTAATTAACCCACGGCCTCCCGTCCCGGTGAATGTCACCAGCGACAGGCCAATCTTAATCGTTGCCGTGCCCGGCGTGCGCAACCGGATGGCCAGCGTCGGTGTCATTCTGCGCTCGAGCCGTCCGACCACGCACCTGCACAGGCGGGTCAATCCCCAGCCCGTCGCGAGCAGCAGCGTGCGCAAGAAATTCGACCGCGCGACGCTGTAGGTGGAGACGATTGCGCCGTATTCTTACTTCGGTGACAACTCGGGTTGACACGAACGCGGATCCGATTGCAAACGGCAGCCATACGTTGACGGCCACCCCGTACTTCGGGCCAAGGCGACGGGAAGAGCCGGCACGCCGCCAACGACGACCTTCCAGATTCAGTCCGAGGCGTTCGTTTGGAGCCCACCGCGCAGTTGCCTGCTCGAGCCCGGTGCGGTGCGCCTTCTTGTAGCGGGAATTCGTCGCCGTGCAGCGCGGCGTTCGCACCACCGACGCAGCTGCGACCGGGACGCGCGACGTCGACCGGAGAAAACACTTGCCTCACCCGCGACCGTATAGCTTTGTGACCCTTCCTTGTTCGGGCTGTAGCGTAGCCTGGTAGCGCGCTTGCATGGGGTGCAAGAGGTCGTGAGTTCGAATCTCACCAGCCCGACCATTCTTCCCCAACCAGTTGTGAGCCGTGATGCCGGCTCCTTGGGATGAAAAACCCGATACCCGATGCGCGTCTTGGACGGCCGCATGATGCTCTTTATCGTCGTCCGAGTCTCCGGCTGCCTCGCCAGGGCCATCATCCATCGATTCTTCCCAATTCTGGGAAGTCCTGCTCCCAGCGCCGGATCAATTCGCGATCCGCAAAGCTCGGCCAAAAAGTTTTAGTCACTGCGGCAATGACACTTATGCATGGTCCATCAGCTTGGCACGGCGGGTGCAAAAGAGGATGCATTCTTTCATCCTCATGAAAATCTCACTCAAACTCACCGCTCTGTTCATCGCCGCCGCGTTTCCCTGCGCTGCTTTTGCCGACATCCTCGGCGCTAAACTGCCCTCCGCCTTCCAACTCCAAAATGTCCCTGTTGCCTTTGCGATTCTGCTGCTCGGCTTGACGCTCATCGGAGACTACTCACGACGAGGTCGCACGCTGAAGCTGGAAGTCGTCGGTGGTTCCACCGCGAAAAAGGCCCGCGGCTTCACCCATCGACTGGCGGCGTGAAGGAGTTTACTCCCATCGCTCAAAACCCAACGAGCCGTCGCACCCTGGAACGGCTCGTTCGCTTGGGCGCACGCTACGCCAATTCACTTCAGGACCTGACCGATGACCCGCGTGAATCGCCCGCTCGACACTTCAATGGCGACTTCATCTGACTGGAAAGTCTAAGAATGATTTCGTTCGGCCACGGTTCCGCTACCGTGCCGATGTCCGACTCTTTCCACCCCTGGGTCTCCAACCAAAATCGATATGGTCCTCGCCCCTGCTTCATCCGTGTCTCCCCTTGGTCGTCGTCCGCGCAGGCGTGCTTTACGCGCTCTCGGATCGTGCGCGTTTCTCCTGCTCGGCGTTTCACCGGTTTGCGCGGCCCCGCTCAACGAACGCATTGCGGTGAGTTCGACCGCTGCCCCCGACTACAAGCGGGAGATCCCCGGAAAACCGGGCGTGCGGCCGGAGACGTATCTCTTTATGCAGGGGCAGTTCTTCCAGAGCGGTACGCGTGACCGCGGCTTGGAATCGATGACCTTCGAGAAACTCACCCAGACGCTCGCGAAGGATCTCGTGAAGCAGGAGTACTATCCCACCAAGGACGTGAATAACGCGGACCTGATCATCATGATCTACTGGGGCGCGAGTTTGATTTATGAAGATCCGCAGAAAGACAACATGATCGACTCGCTCAATACCGCAGTCACGCAGGTCCGTGCGCAAGTGGCCGACGGCGGTATCGGCGATACGGGTGCGTTGAACAACGTTTCCGAATCGATGGCGTCGTCCCAAGACACGTCGGAGCGGGCGCTCCAGCGAAACGCGGCGCTGATGGGTTTCACCCGTACGCTGGCAAAGACCAGTCGCAGCGCGTTCATGACTGAAGAAGAGAAGTCTTTGCGCACCGAGCTGAGTGAAGAACGCTACTTCGTCGTGTTGATGGCGTATGATTTTCAAACCCTCAAGAAACAGAAGATCCGGCACCTCCGCTGGGTCACGCGGCTGAGCGTACGTTCGCCCGGTAACAACTTTGCGGATGCAATGCCCGTCCTCAGCCAGGCCGGCTCACACGTGTTCGGGCACGACCTCAAAGGCGGACTCGTGCATATCAAAGCAAACTTGCGCGAGGCCAGGATTTCACTCGGAGATCTCAAGGTCGTCGAAACCGTCGAACCGACGCCCGCTCCGCCCGCCCACCCTTGACGCTTGCGTGAGCCCACGCAGTCCCGTCCCCTTTCCCATGGTTGCCCCGGATTCTCCTGCACCTCGCATTCTCATCGCTGACGACCAGCCCGACGTCCTCGAGGCTCTTCGTCTCTTGCTGAAGTCCGAAGGGTACCAGACCGAGGCGGTCAAATCTCCCGCCGCGGTGTTGAAGGCCGTGGAGAGCCGGGACTTCTCGCTGGTGTTGATGGATCTCAACTACGCGCGCGACACCACCTCCGGCCAGGAGGGTCTGGACCTGCTGAACAAACTGCAGGCCGCCGACGGCTCGCTTCCCGTCGTCGTCATGACCGCCTGGGCCAGCGTCGATGTCGCGGTCGAGGCGATGCGCCGGGGAGCCAGGGACTTTGTGACGAAGCCGTGGGACAATCCGAGGCTACTCGCGATCGTGAAGAACCAGATCGCCCTCGGAAGCGCCGTCCGCGCCTATGATCGGCTCAAACAGGAAAACCAATTACTCCGCGGCAAAGGCGGACCCAATTTGATCGCGCAGTCCGCCGCGATGCGGCCGGTGCTCGATGTCATCTCCCGCGTCGGCCCGTCGGACGCGAACGTCCTGATCACCGGTGAAAACGGCACAGGCAAAGGTGTCGTCGCCCAGGCGCTCCACGCCGTTTCCATCCGCGCCGCGAAGCCGTTCATTTCCGTCAACATGGGCGGACTGCCCGAAGGTGTTTTCGAAAGCGAATTGTTTGGCCACGTGCGTGGCGCGTTCACGGATGCAAAAAGCGATCGCGCGGGTCGCTTCGAGTTGGCCGATGGCGGCACGCTGTTCATGGACGAAATTGGCAACATCCCGATGAGCCAGCAGGCGAAATTGCTGCGGACAATTGAAACGGGAGAATTTGAGCGCGTCGGTTCGTCACGCACCTACCACGCGAGCGTCCGCCTCATCTCCGCCACCAATTCCGATCTCGGCGCTGAAGTGGCTGCAGGAAAATTTCGCCAGGATCTGATGTTCCGGTTGAACACGATCCACCTGCATCTTCCACCGCTGCGCGAGCGCCGCGAGGACATCGAACTGCTCGCCCAGCATTTTCTGAAGATGCACGTGGAGCGTTACCGTAAACAGATCACCGGCTTCGACGAAACGGCGGTGACAGCGATGCGCGACTACAACTGGCCGGGCAACGTGCGCGAACTGGATCACGCCGTTGAACGCGGCGTATTGATGGCGCAGGGCAAAGTCCTGCGCGCCGCCGATCTGGCTCTGAATGTCGCGCGTGATGCGACGCCACGCCTCGAGGAGATGAGCATCGAGGAAGTGGAGGCCTTCCTGATCAAGAAGACCCTCGCGCGGTGTGACGGCAACGCGCGTCGCGCGGCCGAAGACCTCGGGCTGAGTCGGAGCGCGTTCTATCGTCGCCTCGAAAAGTACGGACTGTAAGCCCCCAACGCAGCGGTCCCTGCTTTTTCGCAGATCGACACGGATCAGACGCGTGCGTTATCCGTGGCCCACTTTGAAATCGGCGGATTTTTCTTCCCGGTGATGGAGCTTAACAGCCATGGCGTCTAAACGCAGGTTGTCACACGAGGGAGCAGTGCTGCTGCAATGTCTGGCGAGCGGTTTTCCGGCCGTCGTGGTCGTCGGCTATTATCTCTGGTTCGGAACGGACACGACCCCGAAGGTGCAATGGACGCTGACGCTCCTGATCGTGGGATGCTGGTTGGGTTTCGCTCTGGCGGTGCAGGCGCGCGTCATCCGGCCGTTGCAGACGATGGCCAATCTCCTGTCGGCGCTGCGCGAAGGCGACTTTTCCGTTCGAGCCCGCGGAGCCCGACGCGACGAACCACTGGGCGATGTCATGGCTGAGATCAACACGCTGAGCCGCACGCTGCAGGAACAGCGTCTCAGTGCACTTGAGGCCACCGCGCTACTCCGGACGGTGATAGAGGAAATCGAGGTCGCGATCTTTGCGTTCGACAGCGAAGGCAAGCTGCGGCTCGCGAATCACGCCGGTCAGTTGCTCCTCGCCAAGCCAGCCGAGCGTATCCTGGGCCGTGATGCAGCCGAACTCGGGCTGGCCGAGTGCCTGGTCGGTGAGGCGACGCGCCTGCTGCCCAACGCGAGTTTCCCGGGCGTCAATGGCCGCTTCGGCATGCGGCGGAGCCAATTTCGCGAAGGCGGCCGTCCGCATCAACTCATCGTGATCGGCGACCTGAGCCGTACGCTGCGCGAGGAGGAATTGCGCGCGTGGCAGCGGCTCGTGCGAGTGCTGGGCCATGAGCTGAATAATTCACTCGCGCCCATCAAGTCGATTGCCGGAAGCCTCGGTACGATGCTGAAACGCGACCGGCGCGCGCCTGATTGGGAGGACGACATGCGGTCGGGTCTCGAAGTCATCGAATCGCGGGCCGAAGGATTGAGCCGTTTCATGCAGGCGTACGCCCGACTCGCCCGTTTGCCAGCGCCTGTTCTCGCCCCTTGTCCGGTGGCGTCGCTGGTCAATCGTGTCGTGGCGCTCGAGACCCGTCTCGCCATCGAAGTTGTTCCCGGAGCTGCGACCACCGTGTCGTGTGACGCCGCTCAGATTGAGCAGGTGCTGATCAATCTTTTGAAGAACGCGGTTTATGCCGCGCTCGAGCGTCCCGCGGCGGAACGACAAGCCAGCGGCGTACGGCTTTTCTGGAAAAAGAGTCCTGGCCAGGTGGAGATCGCAGTGGAGGACGACGGCCCGGGCATTGCCAACACCAGCAATTTGTTCGTCCCATTTTTTACGACGAAGCCCGAAGGCTCCGGTATCGGCCTCGTCCTCTGCCGGCAAATCGCGGAAAACCACGGCGGCAGCCTGACGCTCGAAAATCGCGCAAATGTGAGCGGTTGCATTGCTCGATTAAGGCTCCCGGTTTCGTAAGCGTGCGCCCAGGATCCGCTGCGTTCACTCAGAAACGCGAAAGAGATCACTGGGAAACGCGACTCAAAGCCGTTGAGAACGATGCCGGGCGAGTTTGGAGTGCGGTGGCTCGACACCGCTTTCAACGGCGCGGCTTGACGCGTCGAGCTCGCGCCGGAATCGCCGAATTCGCCCAAGATCGCCGGACCGCGGCTGCGTAGGGCGGATGCGTCGAGCCGCATCCTGCGAAAGCGGCGTCAAGCCGCCGCACTCCACAACGGGTGACCGCCGCGCCGGCCAACGACCACGTCGACCCGACAGGTGTCGAACGCCGCGTGAGCCGGATTCAGGCGTTCCACTTTCGGGACGAAACCGTCCCGCGTTCGATGCCCCGCACTCAACGCGCAGACTGACCAAAATTTCTAGCCGTTGCAGATCAGCCCTTTAGTAGTGCGCGAAGAGGCTGGCACAGGCCGTGCAATGCTGGGTGTTGAATGGATATCGCCCGCCCCTCTCAAGCAAAAGCCAAGCTGAAGAAACGCATTCTTCTGGGCTCGATTGCTGTCGTTGTACTCGTCGGCATCACAGTACTCCTGGCCCGGCTAAAACCCGCTGCACCCACCGTCGAACGCAATCTCGTTTGGATTGGCAAAGTGGAACGCGGCCAAATGCTGCGTCAGGTTCGCGGGCTGGGCACGCTTGTCCCGGAAGAAATCACTTGGATCGCCGCGCGCACCCAAGGCCGCGTCAACAAAATCGTCCTTCGTCCCGGCGCCAACGTCACACCGGAAAGCGTTATCCTGGTGCTGAACAATCCCGACGTGGTTCGGGCCGCGACCGACGCCGATTCTCAAATGAAAGCCGCCGAGGCCGAGCTCGCCAATCTCAAGGTTACGATCGAGAGCGCCGTTCTCGCGGCGGAGTCCACGGCGGCCAGCGCCAAGGCCGAATTCGAGCAGGCCAAGCTCCAGGCCGAAGTGAACGACGACTTGTTCAAAGATGGACTCGTCTCGCCGCTCGAGATGCGCCTGCGCAAAGTTGCCGCGGAACAAGCCGCCACCCGCAACAGCATCGAGCAAAAACGTTACGCCTTCGCCAAGGACTCGGTTGCTCCCCAACTCGCCGTCAAAGCAGCCGAAGTGGAACGCCTTCGTGATATGGCGAAAATCCGCCACGAAGAACTCGATGCCCTGAGCGTGCGCGCAGGCATGAATGGCATCCTGCAAGTTTTGCCCGTCGAAGTGGGCGCTCAGGTTCAACCCGGCCAAAGTCTCGCCCGCGTCGCGGATCCCCTGCGACTCAAAGCTGAGATCCGCGTGGCGGAGACCCAGGCGCGCGACATCGAAATCGGACAAGTCGCCCAGATCGACACGCGCAACGGCGTGGTCGCGGGCAAGGTCGGTCGCATCGATCCTTCCGTGCAAAACGGCACGGTCACCGTCGACGTTCTCATCACGGACGAGCTACCCCGCGGCTCCCGGCCCGACCTTTCGGTGGACGGCACCATCGAACTCGAGCGGCTCGACAACGTCGTTTATGTCGGCCGGCCTGCGTTCGGTCAGGAGCGCACCACGGTTAACATCTTCAAACTGGATCCTCAGGGCGCCTATGCGAACCGGACCCAGGTGAAGCTCGGTCGGAGCTCGGTCAACACGATCGAGATCGTCAATGGTCTGGAGCCCGGTGATCGCGTGATCTTGTCCGACATGTCGCCGTGGGACTCGAACGATCGCGTGAAGCTCAACTGAACCCACAAACTTTATTCCCGCTCTAAAATAGCTGTAACCTTTCATCGTCCTGCGGTGTTTCGTGAAGACCACCTCCCGCGGTGATCCCTCTCCTCATTATTCTAAGCCTACTCGTCGCACTCGTCCTGACGGACTCGAACTGCACGCAAAACTAGCGCCCACCTCTGCTTTCACCTGTTCAACCAAAACCAGCAAACTCCTCCTCCCATGGCCGAATCCCTGATCAAACTCGACGGTGTCACCAAAGTGTTCCTGACCGATGAAGTCGAAACTCACGCTCTCTCGGGAATTCACATGGACATTCTCAAGGGCGAATACGTCTCGATCGCCGGCCCATCGGGCTGCGGCAAGTCCACGCTGCTTTCCATTCTCGGGCTGCTCGATTCGCCGACCGACGGATCCTATGTCCTCAACGGCCGGCCCGTGCAGGGACTTTCACTGCCCGAGCGTGCTCGTATCCGAAATCGTGAGATCGGCTTCATTTTCCAGTCCTTCAACTTGATTGGCGACCTGACCGTCTATGAAAACGTCGAGCTGCCGCTTACCTATCGCGGCATGCCGGCAGCGGAACGCAAAGCCGCCGCGATGGAAGCCTTGGAAAAAGTCGGCATGGGTCACCGCGCGAAACATCTCCCTTCCCAGCTTTCCGGTGGTCAACAACAGCGCGTCGCCGTCGCTCGTGCACTCGCGGGTAAACCCGCCGTGCTGCTGGCAGACGAGCCCACCGGAAACTTGGATTCAAAGAACGGCGACTCCGTCATGGCTCTCCTCGCTGATCTTCACAAGGCCGGCGCAACGATCGTCATGGTGACGCACGACGTGCGGTTCGCGCGCCACGCTGATCGCACGATCCACATCTTCGACGGCCGCGTCGTCCAGGAGCAGGTCGAATCCGACCCAACTCGAGCATAAGAAATCGCCGCGTGCGGCCTCCCCGCGCGCACGCGGGCTCTGACCTTTCATCGTCCGCCGCTACGTAATCACCCATTGAATTTCGAGCTGGGCGCAACCGTGGTCGCTCCGCTCCTCATCCGACCGCCAGAGATAGGGCGACTCCGGCCCTTGTACTTCCAGGCAGTCAACTTCGCTTAGAATCCTCGCCATCGCGGGACCACGGGGTTCCGTTTCAGTCACCTCGAATCCGTTAAGAACGGTCAGGCCATTCAATCGCAGGGCCGTGCGATTGAAATACGAAACGCCGTTCCTGGCCCGAGCTTTGAATACTTCGGAATCCAAGTGGGTGCTGGTGATTTAACCACACCATCGCACACCGCTTCCTCCCCATCGATCGACGTCCGTCGCCCATGTTCATCGAAACACTTTTTCAGGATTTGCGCATTGGTCTCCGCGTGCTGTTCAAGGAACGCGGCTTCTGCGCGCTCGCCGTAACGGTTCTCGCCATGGGGATCTGCGCAGTGACCACGATGTTCAGCGTGGTGAATGGCGTGATGCTCCGCGGCTTCTCATTTCCGAATGCAGAGCGGCTGGTGAGCGTGCAGTTCATCGATCCGTCGCAGAGCACCTTCTTCGGCGTCGCGAATCAGATCTTCGCCCTCGACTACCAGGAATTGGCGGCGCACCAGACGTCGTTTCAATCCACGGCAGCGTACATCAATGGCTCGACGGTCAACGTCACTTATAACGGCAACCCGCAACGCTACACCGGCGCGTACGTCACGAACGATTTCCTGAAAATTCTCGGCGTTGCGCCTGTCCTGGGCCGTGACTTCACCGCGAGCGACAATGCCCCGGGAGCGGTGACGGTCACATTGATCGGCCACAATCTTTGGCAACGGGACTTCGGATCGAATCCCAACATCGTCGGGACGGCGATTCGCCTGAATGGCAAACCGGCAACCATCATCGGAGTCATGCCGCCTGGTTTCGGCTTTCCGCAAAATGAGGAAATCTGGATTCCGCTCTACAACGAGTTTCCGCCAAAACCACGCAACGATCAGACTGCGCAAGGCAACGCTCCCGCGGTGCTCGCCCTCTTGCGGCCGGAAGTTTCAATCGAACAGGCCAACCTCGAAGTGTCGGCTTTTGCGCAACGTCTCTCCCGAGAATTCCCCGAAACCAACAAAGGGTTCAGCGTTGGTCTCGTCGAACCCCTCATCAAGACGTTCACGCCGCGTCCCGTTCGAGGTACGCTGCTCGCGATGCTCGCCGTCTGTGGAGCAGTGCTCCTGCTCGCGTGTGCCAATGTGATGAACATGCAGTTCGCGCGCGCCACCATGCGGGCAAAGGAACTCGCGATCCGCTCGTCGCTCGGCGCGACCCGCCTCCGGTTAATCCGCCAGATGCTCACCGAAAGCATGCTGATCGCGGCGCTGGGAGCCACCATCGGGGTCCTCGGCGCGTACTGGTCGACGGACTACCTCCTCACGGCCGCACGCAATCTGGCCAATCCAGTCGCGTCTTACATCACCTTCACGATCGACGGTCCCGTACTCATTTTTGTCGTCGGCGTAACGATGCTCTCCGCCATTGTCTCCGGAATTCTCCCGGCATGGATGGCGTCTCGCGCCAACCCCGTCGAAGTGATGAAGGAGTCCGGCCGCGGCAACACCTCCCGGTCGATCGGTCTGGTCACGCGTGGCCTGGTGGTCCTGCAAATTCTTCTGACCAGTATCATCCTGATCGCGTCGCTCCTTCAGCTTCAGTCGATCATCCATCAGCAAAAGCTCGACTACGGCTACGACAACACCGCCGTCCTGTCCGCCCGCATGGGCCTCATGGATGGCGACTATCCCAACGGCGAAGCCCGCCGGCTGTTTTATGAGCGGCTGGTCCGGGAATTACGGGCGTCACCAGAAACCGAGGACGCAGCCCTGACCAACCGCTTCCGCATGACCTTCGCCGGCAATGCTCGCGTGGAAATCGAAGGTCACGCCTACAACGACGACAAGGAACGGCCCAACGTAAACTTCGAAAACATCACGGACCATTACTTCTCGACGCTCGGCATCGCGTTTCGCGAAGGCCGTGACTTCACGAATGCGGACAACGACCTGAAGCAACCCGTCGCCATCGTGAACGCGGGATTTGCCCAAAAATATTATCCGGGTGAAAGCGCGATCGGGCGCCGGTTTCGAACCGTGGGCAACAACGGCGTGCTGTTCGGTCCGTGGCGGACGATCGTGGGCGTTGTCGCCGACGTCCGCATGCTTGGCCCCATCAACCCACCGAACGTGGAAGCGGTTGGATTCTACGTCCCGTTTTCTGCCACGACCTTCGGCCCCGCGTCTGCACCGACTGCACCGCAGTTTGCGACCGTGGCGGTTAAGCCGCGGGGAACTCGCGCCGCGGGTTTTGCCAACAACCTTCGCCGGCAGGTGAACAAGGTGGATCCCAATCTGCCGCTGTACTTTGTCGGTACGCCGCAGGCGAATCAGGAAACATTTTTGGGTGGGCAACGCATCATCGCGACGATGTTCACGGTGTTTGGCGCCGTCGCGATGGTGCTAGCCGCCGTCGGTTTGTACGGCGTCATGAGTTTCTCGGTAAACCAGCGCACGCAGGAATTCGGAATTCGCATGGCGCTCGGAGCAGACAATCTCCGCATCCTCCGCATGGTGGTGCGACAAGGTTCCCGGCAACTCGCACTCGGTCTGGCCTTGGGCCTGGGTGCCTCGCTCGTCATCGCCGTGCTATTCAGCGACGGCATCGGCAACACGCTGTTTCAGGTGAGCCCGCGTGATCCACTCACGTATGGGAGCGTCGCCTTGCTGCTCTCAATCGTGTCGCTCACCGCGACGCTCGTTCCTGCACGCCGCGCCACCAAAGTTGATCCAATGATCGCGCTGCGGGCGGAGTGATCCACGAACGATCTCCGGGGTTTCATGGTCACCAAATCTTGCCAGCCCTCCAGGCTCAGCCGACCGGCCGAATTCGCTTCATGAACAACCTCCGCTTCGCTCTTCGTCAGCTCGCCCGCTCACCGGGTTTTGCGTTCGTCGCGATCCTGACGCTCGCACTGGGCATCGGCCTGAGCGCATCGACCTTCAGCATGGCGAATCTGTTCCTGCTGCGGAATGTGCCCTATCCGGAGCCGGCGCGCTTGGTCCGCCTTTTCGTCACCTCGCCACAAGGCCGGCAGGGATCCTTCAGTCCCGGCAACGCGCTCGAGGTGCGCGATGCTACGTCGTCATTCACCGGAATTGCCCTTTACCATGGCGATTCGCTTTCCCTCGGAGAACCCGGTCAGCCCGCCGAACAGGTTACCGGGCTGAACGTGACGGCGAACTTCTTCGATCTCCTCGGCGTCCAACCTTCGCTCGGCCGCGGCTTCACCGCCAACGAGGACCAACCGGACCAGCCGCACGTCGCCTTGTTGACTCAACGTTCATGGATCCGACGGTACGGCGCAGACCCCACCGTCATTGGGCGTACCGTTCGTCTCAATACGGAGTCTTACACCGTGGTCGGTGTGCTCCCGTCAACGTTTGATGCGCCTCTCGTATGGGGTCCAGTCGAGTATGTAATTCCACGAGTCATCGGCCCGACTTTCCGGACCGACTTCAAGGACACATGGCTCCAGGCCGTCGCGCGCCTCAAGCCCGGTGTACGGATCGCCCAGGCACAGAGTGAACTGTCCACCATCGCCAGCCGGCTCGTGGCGGCGCACCCGAAGGAAAACGCCGGCGTGGGACTGCGCATCGTAACGCTCTTCGACTCGAACATGGACAGCATGAGCCGCAGCATCCTCTGGCTGATGACGGCGATCTCGCTCACCATGCTGCTCGTCGCCTGCGCCAATCTCGCCAGTCTTCAGGTGGCGCGCGCCTTTGGGCGCAGTCGGGAGTTCGCCATTCGCGCCGCACTCGGCGGCGGTCGCCGGCAGCTGATGGCCCCGCTTTTGTTCGAGAGCCTGGCTCTCGCCTTCGCCGGCGGAGTGGGCGGTTTGTTCATCGCTTCCTGGTCCAATGATATCATGGGCCGTTTTCTGCAGATCAACAACGAGCCTGGGTATGCCATTCCTTTTGACGGTCGCGTGTTCGCCTTCGCCGCGTTCGCGTCCCTGCTCAGCGGCCTGGCCTTCGGACTCGCGCCGGCCTGGCTCGCCAGTCGCTCCACGGCCGCGGATGCGCTGAAAGAAGGCTCGCGCGGCGCCACGGCGAGCCGCTCGCACCAACGGCTCAAGAGTTCGCTCGTCATCTGTGAACTCGCACTCGCGCTCGCTCTCGTTGGGGTCGCGTCATCGTTCGGGATCGGCGCCAAGTCCTTCATCCAACGCCAGGTCGGCTGGAAAGTAGATGGTCTCTTCGCCGGGTATCTGACGGAGCCCTACAATCGATACAACGACGACGACCGGAATCGTACCTTTCAACGCGCGCTGCTCGAGCGCCTCGCCGCCATTCCCGGCGTCGATCACGCCGCCATCTGCACGAATCTTCCGCTTTTTTATCTCGGCGGACCGACGCCCATTACCGTGGAGGGTCAACCCGCGGTTGACTCCAGCCATCGTCCACTCGTGCAGGACGCGGCCGTGACGGCAGACTACTTCAAGGCGCTTCAGATTCCGCTCAAAGCCGGAGCGTTCTTCACCCCGGCGCTCACCGAAAAAGAGCCTGCCGTTGCGATCGTGAATGAATCATTCGCGAAACGTTTCTGGCCAAACGAAAGTGCGCTCGGCCGGCGGGTGCGTTTGCGCGACAAAGACGAATGGATTCAGATCATCGGTGTGGTGGGCGACGCCGGGTTGCTCGGCCGCTTCGATACGCCCGAGACGGCACTGCAACTTTATCGCCCACTCGTGCAGGCGCCGTCTCGTTACGTCAGCCTGGTTCTCCGTTCGTCGCTCGCACCGGATTCGCTCACCAAGAGCGTTCGGCAGGCCGTAGCCGCCCTCGATCCAGACCTGCCGGTGGCGCAACCCGGCTCGGTCCGCGTCGCGATCGATCACAATCTCTCCAACATCAATCTTGTGGTCGCCAACCTCGGAATCTCCGCCGGGATGGGACTGCTGATCGCTGGCGTCGGTCTTTTCGGCGTAATGTCGCAGCTCACCTCGCAGCGAACCCGCGACATTGGTGTACGCATGGCCCTTGGCGCGCAGCCCGGCGATGTCATGCGTTTGATCCTCGGCAGCGGACTCAAACTGCTGGTCGTCGGAATCGTCATCGGCGTGCCCGGGTTCTTTGCCCTCAACCAAATCCTGCGCGGGGCGATGCCTGAAATGCCCCTGCCCGGGCTTTGGCTCCTAGGGCTCAACCTCGCCGTCCTCGCCGCGTGCATGCTCCTCGCGTGCTACCTGCCTGCGCTTCGCGCAACTCGCATCAATCCCGTCCAGGCACTTCGTTCTGAATAGGAACCGACCGATTCGGCGCCACGCGAAATCAGTTTGCCCGTCCCTTTCGAATGAGCTCCCCGCCTTCAATCCGCGCCAATTTTTCGGCTATGTTGCACAAGCCACTACTGCCATGAGCGATGTCCGACTCGCGCTCCGTTCCCTGGCTCGGGCACGCGGATTCACCACCGTCGCACTCCTGATCATTGCGCTCTGTCTCGGAGCGAACCTGACGATTTTTGCCGTCATTGATGCCGTGCTTCTCCGTGCGCTCCCGTTCCCGGAGTCAGAGCGATTGGTGACCATCTACAACACGTACCCGAAAGCCGGGGTTGACCGCGATGGCGCGTCGGCGACGAATTATTATGAGCGCCGGGGAGGAATCGCGGCGTTCAGCAGCCTCGCTATTTTTCGTCCCGACAGCGCGCTGGTCGGCGAATCGGGTTCGACTGAACGCACCGATACCGCCCGCGTGTCGCCGGATTTTTTCACCACGGTGGGCGTTCCGCCGATGATGGGCCGCTCCTTTCAGGAGGAGGAAACAACCTATCAGACCGACGGTGTCGTTATCCTGACCGACGCGTATTGGCACCAGCACTTCGAAGCCGATCCCGCCGTCCTGAACCGCACGCTGCGCGTGGATGGCTACGAACGAAAGATTGTGGGCGTGCTGCCACCCACGTTCCGCTTCCTGTCCTCACCGGCCCGACTCTACGTTCCTTATTCTTCCGACCCCGCGAGCCGTGGGCCGGATAACCGTCACTCCGGCAATTCCATCACCATGGTCGGGCGCCTCAAGCCAGGCGCGAGCCTGTCGGAAGCCCAATCGCAGATCGATGCCCACAACTCCGCCGTCGCACCCAGTGGTCGCGACGCCCAGATGATCGCGGACGCTGGGTTTCGCTCCGTCGTGGCTTCGCTGCACGGCGATCACGTGAAGTCGATTCGTCCCGTACTGCTGCTGCTCCAGGCCGGCGTCCTTCTCCTGTTGCTCATCGGCGGAGTAAATCTCACCAACCTGTTGTTGATTCGCGCCAGCGGCCGCGTCCGCGAGTTCGCCATCCGTCAATCGATGGGCGCGAGCCGCCGTCACGTCATCCGGGCGGTCCTGATCGAAACCCTGCTGCTCGCCTTGGGCGGTGGAATCACCGGTTTGCTGGTCGCCGCTTTCGGCATCGACCTGGTTCGCGCGCTCGGAGCGCAGCAGCTGCCGCTCGGTACGGAGATCACCTTTGATGCCCGGATCGCGATCGCTGCGCTGATTGGCTCCTTGCTCTTCGGCCTCCTGATCGCAGCGCCGATCGTCTGGTTCAATCTGCACACGCATCTGGCGAATGCGCTGCAATCAAGTTCGCGTTCCGCGACCGTCAGTCAATCGGCGCAAACACTCCGCCATGCGTTCATCGTCACTCAAGTCGCCCTTGCCTTCGTGCTCCTTTCGGGTGCGGGGCTCCTCGGTGTGAGTCTCCGCCGCGTAATGTCGGTTTCTCCCGGCTTCACGCCGGCTCATGTGCTCTCCTCGGCGTTGACCTTGCCGTGGAAAGGCTACGGCGAAACCGCCGCTCGCATCAGCTTCACCGAAAATCTCGTCAACGAAATCGCGCATCAACCGGGCGTGATGGCCGTCGGCCTCACGTCCAAACTCCCGCTCAGCGGCGAAGCAGGCAAGAGTGCCGTCACCGTCCAGGGGCACGTCAGGGCCCCCGGCGAAACGCTCCACGGCCACTACAGTTATTCCGTCACGGGAGACTTCTTTACCGCCATGAGCATTCCGCTCCGCCAAGGCCGCTTCCTGACCACGGCCGATTCACGACGACCAGAACGCTCGTGCGTCGTCGACGAAGATTTCGCTCGCCGGTATTGGCCCAGCGGTGACGCCCTCGGCCAGCGGCTGTTTGCCGGATCGCGGGCCGGAGCAGACGCCGAGGCGTTCACCGTCGTGGGTGTCGTGGGATCCATCAAACAGGCCGATCTCACGGAGTCGGATGCCTTGGGCGCCGTGTATTTTCCGTACGGCCATCGCCCTGACTTGCAACTGTTCGTCGTGACACGTTTCCGGCAAAGTCCCGAATCAATCGCGCCCGCCCTCCTGCAAGTCGTCCATCGCCTCGACCCGGAACTCGCCCTCAGCCAGGTGCAATCGATGGATGCCCTGATCTCGGCGACGCTGGTGGGTCGACGTTCACCGGCGTTGCTCGCGGCCATCTTCTCGGTCGTCGCGCTGCTGCTGGCCGCAATCGGAGCGTATGGTGTGTTGAGCTATGCCGTCGCCCAGCGCCAACGCGAAATCGGCGTCCGCATCGCACTGGGCGCGCAACCTGGACAAATCGGCTGGCAGTTCATGTCACTCGGTCTCCGGCTGCTGGGGCTCGGGGCCGCACTGGGCCTGGCGGGTGCGACCGTCAGCGGTTGGGCGATGCGGAGCGTCTTGTTCGAAACGCCCGCGCTTCATCCCGGTACACTCGTCATCACGGCGTTCGTACTGAGCGCAGCGTCACTGCTGGCCTGCTATCTCCCAGCCCGAAGGGCGACGCAGGTGGATCCCATCATCGCGCTGCGCGCCGACTAGAACGAAGCGAGTGCTCACACGCGAACCGAACCTGATCGACGCTGCCGTCCCACCCAACCCATGAACAATCTTCGTTTCGCCGTGCGGCAACTGGTCAAATCTCCCGGTTTCACGGGGATCGCCTTGCTCACGCTCGCCCTCGGAATCGGGGTCAACACGTCCATGTTCAGCGTCCTGAACACGCTGCTGTTTCACGCTGCACCCTACCCGCGCACAGCCGAATTGATGCGCGTTCATCGCGTCGGTCCCACGTTTCAAACGGCCCCGCACTCCCCGGCCAATTTCATCGACCTTCACGCCCAAGTCCAATCGTTCGCCGGCCTGGCCGCGTATTCTGGCAACGATTACAGCCTGGCCGAAGCGGGTCGTCCCGCTGAGCGCCTGCGCGGCCTGGATGTTTCGGGAGACTTTTTTGCCGTCCTCGGTGTCGCCCCCGCCTTTGGCCGCTTCATCACCCCGGAGGATGATCAACCCGGGCATGGCAGTGTCATCGTCCTGAGTCATGCGACCTGGCAGCAGCAGTTTGGCGGTGATCCCAAGATTGTGGATCGTTTGATTCATCTCGGCGGCGAGAACGTGACTGTAATCGGGGTCATGCCACCGGGCTTCGACGACCCGCTGATCTGGGGTCAGGTGCAGGCGTGGCGACCGCTGGCGTTCGATGCCAAAACCAGGAACGTCCGCGTCAGCAACTGGCTCAGGCTGATGGGCCGGTTGAAGCCGGGCGCCACGGCGGAACAGGCCACGGCCGAGCTCTCGGCGATCGCAGCGAATCTCGCCCGCCAGTACCCCGAAGCCAACGCCAAGGTGGATTATTCGGTTGTTCCATTTGTGCGCTCCACGCAGGACGCCACCACGCGTCTCCTTTCCTGGTTTGCGATGGGGCTGGCGCTCTGTGTGCTGCTCATCGCCTGCGCCAATCTCGCGAACCTGCTCTTCGCTCGCAATGCGCGACGTGCGCACGAATTTGCGCTGCGCGCCGCGCTTGGCGCCTCTCGGACCCAGATCGTCCGCCTCGCTTTAACCGAAAGTATTCTATTGGGCCTCGTAGGTGGAGCGCTCGGGCTGCTCGTGGCGGTGTGGGGCAACGACGCACTCGGCTCGCGGCTCCTGATTGCCGGCCAGGCCGGCTTCAAACTTCCGGTCGATTGGCGCGTCGCCGGTTTCGCAGCCGCCGCGGCGCTCGTGGTTGGACTCGGTTTTGGTTTGCTCCCCGCTCTCCTGGCGGCCCGCACGGACGTGAACGAGAACCTGAAGCAAGGCGCACGCGGCAGCACCGCCAGCACCAATCACCGGCTGCGGCAGACCCTGATCATTGCCGAGTTCGCCCTCACCTTGGTGCTGCTGTCCGGCGCGGGATTCTTCATTCGCGGAATGGAGCGCTTTCTCGCCCGTGATCACGGCTGGGAGACCGATCATCTGCTGACAGCCAGTCTCACGCTGCCCGCCACCAACTACCCGGATGATGCTTCTCAGGTTCGCTTTCACGAGCGGCTTTTGTCCCGCCTCGAGGTGCTGCCTGGCGTTGCCCAGGTCGCCCTTTCCCGCACGCTCCCCTTCTCCGAATTTGGCTGGGGTCAGCGCTTCGTTGTGGAGGGTCAGACCGTTCCCGCTCGGGGCGCGGAACCGATGCGGGACGTCAACGGCGTGAGTACTCACTACTTCGATACCGTTGGGCTTCGGCTGGTTGCCGGTCGCAGCTTCACCGCGGAGGACATGAACGGACCCGTCCGCACGATCATCAACGAAGCCATGGCGCGTCAACTTTGGCCGGGCGAGAGCGCGATCGGCAGGCACATCAAGCACCCGAACGAGAAGGACTGGCAGGAGATTATCGGCGTCGTGCGCAACGTCACGTTCGCCACCAATCTCAACAAAGAGAGCTCGCCGTTTCAGACCTACCGACTGTTTTCGCGGGAGCCGGGCCGCGGTATCGTCATCTCGCTGCGGTCGTCTCTGCCTCCTGCCACGCTTGGCCTGGCGGTTCAGCGCGTCGTCGCCGAAATCGAGCCGGAGCTTCCCGTCCAGGATCTGCGGACTGCGACGGAAACCATCGACCTCCGTCTTTCAAATTACGCCACCACAGGGCGTCTCCTCGGCGGTTTTGCGCTGCTCGGCCTGCTCCTCGCGGCGATTGGCATTTATGGCGTCCTCTCCGGATTCGTGACGCAACGCCGCAGCGAGATCGGCATCCGCATGGCCCTCGGTGCGCAGGTCCGCGATGTTCTCGCATTGGTCCTCGGCCAGGGTCTGCGTCTCACGCTGATCGGCACGGCGCTCGGACTGCTGGGGAGTGTGGCCGTTGCGAAATTACTCGGTTCGATGCTGCCCGCGTTACCTCGAGCCGAGCCCATCACGGCGTTACTGGTGAGTGTCATGCTGCTCACAGTCGCGGCCTTTGCTTGTTACCTCCCCGCTTGGCGAGCGACCAAACTCAGCCCACTCGATGCGCTTCGCGCGGAATAGGGCGGGAGCAGTAGTTCATAGTTAGAAATGGGTAGTTTGTACGGCGATCCTCGAATCCAACATCAATATCACCACCCACTCGTCCGCCGCGGTGTGACACATCCGCACTCCGGTCTGCTCGCCACCAACTACGAACTACGAATTCCCAACGACCAACTACCGCCGCGCTACCCGCTACTCGCTACTTGCCTTCCCATGCACGACCTTCGCTTTGCTTTTCGACAGTTGCTGAAGTCGCCGGCGTTCACCGCCGTGGCCTTGATCACCCTGGCCTTGGGAATCGGCGCGAATGCGGCCCTTTTCAGCATCATGGACCGACTGCTGTACCGGCCGCTGCCCGTTCCGACGCCGGAACGGCTGGTCATCCTGGCGGCCGCGACTCCGAACGGGAAAACCTATACCGAGTTCAACTATCCGCTATTTGAGGACTATGCCCGGAGCCAAACCGTCCTCGAGGCGGTGTGCGCCACGGGTTCGGTTCCGGTCGGGATCGGACCACGCGGCGCAACCGAGCGCCGCCACGCGTTGGTCGTCTCGAGGAATTATTTCTCCATGCTCCATGTCGACGCCGCGCTGGGGCGAACGTTTGCCGAAAACGAGGGCGTCCAGCTCGACGATGCGGCGGTCTTGGTGCTCAGCCATCACCTCTGGGAAATCCAGTTCGGGGCCGATCCGCGCATCGTCGGGCAATCCGTCGTGGTGAATGGGCGTCCGTTCACCGTAGTCGGCATCGCGCCCCGCGAGTTCACGGGCACGAACCGCGGCGAGGTGATCGACGTGTACGTGCCGATGACGATGTATGGCCAGCTCACGACGGACCGGCCCGGCGGAGAGCACCCCTTGAAATCGCGGTATTTCACGTGGCACCAAATCCTCGGACGGCTGAAGGACGGCGTGACGCAGCAGCAGGCGGAAACAGCTTTGCAGGTGCTGACCCAACAGATTCGTCAGGCCACGCCAGCCAACACGCCGGAAAAAATTGCACTGCTTCCGGGCGCCCAAGGGTACGTCGAGAACGGCGTCGCGGGCGCAGGTCAGCCGTTGCGGCTGCTCCTCGGGATCTCGGGATTGGTCTTGCTGATCGCGTGCGCCAATCTCGCGAATCTGCAATTGGCGCGGGCCTCCAGTCGAGCGCGAGAGTTTGCGGTGCGGATCGCGCTGGGCGCCAGTCGGGCGCGGGTACTGCGCGGACTGCTCGCGGAAAGCGTGCTCCTTTCCATTCTCGGAGGCGGACTCGGACTGTTGGTCGCTGCATGGCTTACCGCTCTGCTGCAACGCTTCCAGCTGCCCAATCAGCCTTTTGATCTCGGCGGTGACACCAACCTGCGGCTGCTGGCCTTTACGTGCAGCGTATCCGTCGCAACCGGCATCATCTTCGGACTCGCACCCGCGTGGCAGGCGAGTCGCACCAATCCGGGTTCCGAGTTGAAGGCTGGCGGAGGCGTCACCGAAGGTCGGGGTTGGCGGCGCGTTTTCCGCAACGCTCTGGTGGTTGTTCAAGTCGCACTCTCACTCATCGTGTTGGTCAGCGCCGGCCTGTTCGCCCGGAGCCTGCGGAAGCTACAGCAGGTGGATCCAGGCTTTGAGCCTTCGCGCGTGGTGCTGATGTCGCTCGATCTCAATCTCAACAGTTATCCCAAGGCGCGGGCGTCGGCGTTTTATGCACAGCTCTTGGAACGAACCCGTGCACTGCCCGGCATCGAAGCCGCGACGCTTGCAATGAGCACTCCCTTGAGCGGTCGCCGGCCTGGAATGAGTGTCGACCGGATCGACGACTATGAGCCCAAGCCGAACGAACACATGTTCGCGGACGTTAATTTTGTCGCTTCCGACTATTTCCGGACCTTGCGCATTCCTCTTCTGGCGGGCCGCGAGTTTAACGCCAGCGACATGGCCGGGAGTCCACGCGTGGCGATTGTCGACGAAACGTTCGCGCAGCTTTATCACCCCGGCCCGCCGAGCGTGGGCTGGAAGATATTCAACCCGGCCGAGCAGCCCGGCGGTGGCGTGGTGGGCATCGAAGTCGTGGGCATCGCCCGTGGCGTGCGCAGCCGCTCGCTGACTGAATCGCCGAAGCGTATGATGTTTTTTCCTACGACCCAACAGTCCTGGCCGAGTTTGACGCTCGCCGTTCGCACCGGCATTGGCCCGGCCGCGACCATTCCAATGCTGCGAGCGCTGATCAGCTCACTCGATCCCAACCTTCCGGTCTTCGAGGTTCGGACGCTCGACGAGCAGCGCTCCAGCTCGCTCGCGTTTCCCAGACTGACGTCGATGCTGCTGGCCGGCTTCAGTTTTCTTACGCTGTCGCTGGTCGCTCTCGGACTTTACGGCGTGCTCGCGTACTCCGTCAGTCAACGCACCCGCGAAATCGGCGTGCGATTGGCGCTCGGCGCGCAAATGCGGGATATCGCGCGACTGGTGCTTCGACATGGATTCTACCTCGTGCTCTTCGGCTTGCTTGCCGGGTTGGGTGGAGCCCTCGCGACAGCCACCCTGTTGCGCGGGTATCTGTACGGAATCTCCTCCGTGGATCCGCTCGTGTTCGTAATTGCACCCGTCGTTTTTGTCGTCGTGGCGGTACTCGCCTGCTGGTTGCCGGCGCGCCGCGCGACGAAAGTCGATCCGATCAATGCACTCCGCGCAGAGTAGTCGAATCCACGGCTCCGTATTCATTGCTGCACGACCCACTTCGCGACCGCTCCGCTCATCCGGCCACAATCTTCCCCTCGATCAATCGCGTAACGTTTAGCGCCCTCCGCGGTGTCCGATCGGTTCCCCTCTTCAAACCGTCAACCCTCCTCATCATGAAGCTACGTCTCCTGGTTCTGTCCGCGTTCGCCCTTTTCTCGGCCGTTGTCGCCCGCGCCGAAAATTATCCCTCGAAGGAGGCGTTTACCCGTACAGGAGCATTCGATGCAAGAGGCGAAATCAACCTCGATAACGTGAACGGCGACGTCGAGGTCCACACCTGGAACAAGAATGAAATCTTGATCGAGGGCGAAAAAAGCGCCCGCACCGACGAGGAACTGGAGCTCATCGATCTGAAGATTGAGCTCTCCAGCTCCCGCGCTGACGTGAAGGTCCGGTTGCCGAAGCGTCCTGGCGCATTGTTCACGAACAACATTCGCGCGGCCGTTCGGTTCAAACTCACCGTACCCGCCACCGCCTCGATCAAGAAACTTTCCACCGTCAATTCCTCGGTGACCATCGAAGGTGTGCAGGGCACAGTGAACGCGTCATCCGTGAACGGCGGAGTTCACGCCACCAATCTCGGCGGAAATGCTCATCTGGAAACCGTGAATGGGTCGATCAATGCACGGTTCGCGGCGGTGGTCGCGGAGCAGACCCTCTCGTTCGAAACCGTGAACGGGAAGATCAAGGTCGGATTGCCCAAAAATACCGGCGCGGAGTTGCACAGCTCGGTTGTGAACGGGCATGTGGATTGTGACTTCCCGCTGGAGTCCACTCAGAAGAAACACCGCAAGAATCTCTCCGGCAAAATCGGCGACGGCCGCGCGAAGATCAATGTCGAGACCGTCAACGGCTCGATTCACATCGAGTCTCTCTAAACGTCCACCCCAGCCTGCTCCCATCCTGCAGAATATCCTCTGCGCATCTTACCCGACTCATGCTCACCACTCTCCGCTTCGCTTTCCGTCAGCTCGCAAAATCTCCGGGTTTCGCCTTCGTCGCGATCTCTACGCTCGCACTTGGGATCGGGGCTTGCACGGCGATGTTCAGCATCGTCAACGCGGTGCTGCTCAAGCCGCTCCCATTCCGGGCACCCGAGCAGCTCGTGTGGATTGAAAATGGCAGCGGCGGGCTTTCGTCGCGAACCTCTCGAGTCGACAACTTCTTGGACTGGCGAAAACAGAGCCACTCGTTCGAAGCGATTGGCGCCTACTTCGCCTTCTTCGATTACGGGAGGATCACGCTGACCGGACACGGTGATCCTGAACGGCTTCGCGGCGTGGGCGTCACTGACAATCTGCTTGAGGTTCTGGGCGTGCTTCCGCTGCTCGGCCGGAATTTCACGGCCGACGAGTGCACCGGCAAAGGGCCAAAGGCCGTGCTGCTCAGTTACTCCTATTGGAAGGGAAGGTTCGCGGGTGACTCGGCCATCGTCGGTCAAACGCTCATCCTCAACAAGGAGCCAACCACAGTCGTGGGAGTGCTGCCGAAGACATTTGATTTCGACGCCATCTTTTCGCCGGGTTCAGAAATTGAACTGATCACACCGTTCCCGTTGACGGCCGAGACCGCGGCCTACGGCAATACGTTGTTTGGCATCGGACGGTTGCGCAGCGGAGTCACACTCGAACAGGCCCAAGCCGAACTCGATGTCATCAACCTCGCCCTCAACCAGGCGCATCCGGAACGCTTCGGGTTCGGCGCGCGCTTGAGCACGATCGAAGCTGCGCTGCGCGGCAAGTTCCGCAGTTCGTTTTTCATCCTCGCGGGGGCGGTGGCCTGCGTGCTGGCGATTGCCTGCGTGAATCTTTCCAACCTCCTGCTCGCGCGCATCAACGTCCGCCGCCAGGAGTTCGCGGTGCGCATCGCTTTGGGCGCGGGGCGCCATCACTTGATCCGGCAGGCGCTGACGGAAAGCCTGCTGCTCGCGTTTGCCGGTTCGCTGGTCGGCGTGCCGCTTGCCGTCTGGGCGACCGACTTGCTCGCTGGACTCCAAACGTTCGGGATTCCCCTGCTGCAGGACGCATCGGTGGATCCGACCGCGCTCGGGGTGACCGTTGCGTTGACGACCCTCGCCGGCATTGCCTGCGGCCTGCTGCCCGCCTTGTATTTGTCGGGAAAACACAACTCACAGGGACTCCAGAATTCGACGCATCAACGCACGGCCGGGCATGCCTCGACGGTCGCCCGCAGCACACTCGTCGTCGCGGAGGTGGCGCTCGCGTGTATTTTGCTCGTCGGCGCTGGATTGCTGCTCCGCAGCTTCAACGCGTTGCTGCAGGTAAAACTGGGATTTCAACCGCAGCATGCGCTCGCCTGGAGGATTGATCCGCAGCGCAACTTCACCAGCGGAAACGAAGTTGCCAACTACTTGGGTGACTTGTCTCAGCGGATCGCCCGCCTTCCCGGCGTCGAGGCCGTGGGCTTCAGCGACACACTGCCGCTCGGCCGCAATCGCACGTGGGGCGCCGGCGCCGTGGGCGTGCAGTACCCGAAAGACAAGTACCCCCTGGCCTATCCTCGGATCATCGATCCGCAGTACTTGCAGGCCATGCAGATCCCGCTCCTCAAGGGACGTCCGTTCGCCTCCCAGTTCGATCCGAAGAGCGCGAAGGAAATCATCATCAATGAACACCTCGCGCAGGAACTCTGGCCGGACCGCGATCCAATCGGACAGAAGATCAATGTGAACGGCGGCTCCACGGTTGTCGCGGTCGTCGCTAACGTCCGTCATAGCTCGCTGGAGGACGTGGGCGGGAACGAGATGTATTTGGATTGCCGCCAAACCGGCGATTGGAACGCGCTCGAGATGGTCGTGCGTAGCACTCGCGCTCCGGCCTCACTCGCACCCGAAGTGCGTGCCACCCTCGCGTCATTTGATCCGGGAATTCCGAATCGGGAGTTCTATGAACTTGAGCGCCTGGTCGACGATGCCGTCGCGCCCCGTCGCTTGATCACCCGCTTACTCGGCTTTTTCTCCACCCTTGCGCTCACCCTCGCTGCGCTGGGCCTCTACGGCGTGATCGCGTATTCGGTCGTCCAACGCACTCAGGAAATCGGCATTCGCATGGCGATTGGCGCTCAGCGCGCCGACGTCTTGAAGCTGATCCTGAGCGGCGGCCTGAAACTGGTGTTGATCGGCGTGGCGATCGGGCTCGTCGGCGCATTTGCACTGACCCGCTTGCTGCAAGGGCTGCTCTTCGGGATCACCTCCACGGATCCGCTCAGCTTCGCGGCCAATGCCCTGCTATTGATCATCGTGGCATCGTTCGCCTGTCTGATCCCGGCCCTTCGCGCCACGAAAGTGGATCCGATGACCGCGTTGCGAAGCGAATGAGGGCGCGAGCATGTTGTCTAAGCGCCTGGCGGCCACACAGGTCTCCATTGAAATGTTATCCCAAAAATCGCTCCCCATGATTCCAGATCCGACGCGTCGTACCTTCATTCGCCAGACTGCTCTTATCGCTGCCACCGGTTGGGGTGTCTCGCTCGCATTCGGACAGGAAACGAGTCCACCACCCGCCGGGGTGGCAAAGCCGCCGCCCAAGCCACCTGCACTTCCGCCCGAGAAAGTTCAGGCCGCCGTCGGCGTCGCCCATCGCAGCTTGGAAAAGCTTCGGGCGCTTCTGGATGAATACCCTCTAATCGCGAACGCGTCCTGGGATTGGGGTGGTGGGGATTTCGAAACTCCGCTGCAAGCCGCCGCGCACACCGGGGGCCGGCAAATCGCGGAGTATCTTCTCAGCAAGAACGCGCGGCTCGATATTTATGGGGCGGGGATGTTGGGCCATCTGGAATTCATCAAAGCCGCGTTCGCAGTAAACCCACACCTTCACGAGGTACCCGGCCCGCATGGTTTTACCTTACTCCACTGTGTGAAGCAGGGCGGAGCGGACGCTCAACCCGTCTACGACTTCTTGTTGAGCCAGGGCGTGCCGATGGTTTTTCAGCGACCGCTGCCATTTGTGTGGCCGGCCGGGACGGCTCCCGGCTCTTCACTGCCGACGACGTAATTGGCGTCGGGCTCGGCCTGACCGCCTCGCTCGCTCTGACCGGTGTCCTCGAGAAATTGCTTTCGAAGTACGCGCCAACGATGCGGTCACGTACGCAGCGCTCACAGTGCTGATCTCCGTCATCGCTGCACTCGCTTGCTGGATACCCGCACGCCGCGCCACGCAAGTGGATCCGCTGATTGCACTCCGCGCCCAATGAATTCTCTCCCCTGCTCACCGCCGGCGCACCCTCGTTTCCAGCCCAACTAACGCCACTCTCCTCCTTCAACTCCCACCGACATGCTCGACGATCTTCGCTACGCCCTGCGCCAACTTGCCAAGTCACCTGGTTTCACCGCCATTGCCGTGCTGACTCTGGCGCTCTGCATCGGTGCTAATAGCGCCATTTTTTCCGTCGTCCATGCGATCCTGCTGAAGCCTTATCCGTGGCCGCAATCGGAGCGACTGGTCTATGTTTACAACACTTACCCGTTGATGGGCCTGGCGAATGCCGGCCTCTCGGTTCCTGATTACCTGGATCGCCGGGAGCAGGTGAGCGGGTTTGCCGACTCGGCCATGTTTCACGGCGAGAGCTTCAATCTCGCGGGCGCTGCGGAGCCCGAACGCATCGTTGGAATGAGTGTCACGCCGTCTCTATTTACCACGCTGCAGTCCACCGCCGCAATCGGCCGCGTCTTCAACGAAAAGGACGCCGAGCCGGGCAGCCCAAAGGTCGTGGTGTTGAGCCATGCGCTCTGGAAGAATCGCTTCGGGGCGAATCGCGATCTCATTGGGCAGACCATTCGCCTTAACACCGAGCCGGTGACCGTGATCGGGGTGATGCGGGAGACCTTCTACTTCGCCACGCCCCGCGTGCAGGCCTGGGTGCCTTTCATCTTTTCCGCGAAACAACGAAGTGACGCCGAGCGCGGCAACGAGTATTCCAACATGATCGCGCGGCTCAAGCCGGGCGTCACACTGGCCAGTGTACAGGTGGAGTTGGATACGATCCAGGCGCACAACGCGCTGCGGCTTCCGGACGAAGCGCCGTTTTGGAAAACGAGTGGGTTTGGCGGACGTGTCGCGGGATTCCTTGAGCAAAACGTGGAGAACGTGCGCGGCATGCTTTGGCTCGTGCAGGCTGGCGTCGCGGCCGCTTTGCTGATCGGCTGCGCGAACGTGGCCAGTCTGCTGCTGGCGCGCGCCGTGGCGCGCGAGCGCGAGCTGGCAATTCGAGCGGCGCTGGGCGCCGGGCGGTCGAGGCTCGTGCGGCTCTTGTTAACTGAGAGCGTCGTTCTTTTTCTCATCGGTGGCGCCTTGGGCCTGGTCGTTGCCCTATGGGGCGTCAGCGCGTTCGGCTCGCTGGGGCTATCAACTCTGCCGCGGGCGTTTGGCGTGCAGCTGGATTTCACCGTTTTCGTTTTCACCCTGGTTTGCGCGCTCGCCACGGGGGTCCTGTTTGGCGCACTGCCCGCGTGGTCGGCATCACGGGGCGACGCGGCGACAGCCTTGAAGGAAGCGGGTGCACGCGGGACTGGCGGCCGGCGGACTCAACGGCTGCGCGGAGCATTGGTCGTGGTTGAGATCGCTCTGGCCGTGATGCTTCTCTCGACCTCTGGCCTGCTGATGAAGAGCTTCGCTCGCCTTCAGCAGGAAAATCCGGGCTTCAGTGCCGGCGGTGTGATCACAGCAAGTTTGGATCTTCCGGAGGCGAGCTACGTGCAGCCGGAAAAGATTGTGGCTTTCCACGATGCCGTTGTCGGCGCGTTGCGCGCGATTCCCGGGGTGAAAGAAGTCGGGATGACGAGCACGCTACCATTTTCCGGCAACAACAGCCAAGGCTCCTACTCCAGTCCCGAGATCGTGCTGCCAGCCGGCGCCCCCGCGCCCCATGCGCAAGTGCGCGAAACGGATCCGGGCTACTTGCGGGCAATTGGTATGACATTGCTTAGGGGTCGCTGGTTCACGGAAGCGGACCATAGCGGAACGCAGGAGGTGTGCGTCGTAGACCGCATCCTGGTGGATCGGTATTGGCCCGGACAGGACGCGGTCGGAAAGCACATCCGCCGCAACGAACGCGACTGCGAGATCGTTGGGGTCGTGGCGCCGGTCAAGACGGTCAACTTGGAAGAAACCGTCGCGAAAGAAACGATCTACTTCCCGTTTGCGAAGTATGCGCCCCGCCGACTGGTGCTCGTCGTGAAGGTGGATGGAGATCCGGCTTACCTCGCGGCGAGTGTCCGGGCTGCGGTGCGAGCGGCGGATCCCGAGCAGCCCGTGTACGACATCAAGACGATGAATGACCGGATGAATGATGTCGCTCAGCCTCGACGTGCGCCGATGCTCCTCCTCTCGCTATTCAGTGGCGTCGCCCTGCTCCTGGCTTCGCTCGGCGTCTACGGTGTATTGGCCTTTTCTGTCGTCCAGCGAACGAGCGAATTCGGCATCCGCCTGGCACTGGGGGCGACCGCCGGAAACATTGCGACGCTGATCCTGCGTCAAGCGACCGAGCTCGTCGTGGTAGGAGTGACCGCAGGCATCTTCGGTTATCTAGCGTTGAGCCGGTTGGTGGCACGATTGCTCTTTGGCGTCAGTGCGGCCGATCCGGTCACGTTGGCCATCGCTCCGCTCGTGTTGGCGGTCGTGGCGTTAGTCGCCAGTCTCCTACCGGCGAGGCGCGCGACCAAAGTGGATCCGATGGTAGCGCTTCGGGCGGAGTAACGGCGGGGCTCGCTACGCGTCGGCAGGAACAACCTGCTGAGACCTACGACTGAGGAACGTCCTCCTACTGCAGTCATTGAGCGGGTGACTTAGTTGCCGCGCACGGACGGGAGCCGCAGGCCCCTCCGCCGGTACGTTGTACGTCTAACAATCACCCGAATTGCATCACGTGTCTGTTAGCATCTGACAATGGAGACGCAAAAAAGGCGGAGGACAAAGTCCTCCGCCTGAAATTCTGAAGCTCAGTCGAGTTATGAGATGCGACGGCGGAGCATTCCGACAGTGAGCAGCGCGCCACCGAGCAAGATCACAGTAACGCCACCATCTGGAACTTTAGATGGGGTGGTCGGTGTACGAACGGCCCATTCTTCAAATCCGTCGTTTTCTGCATAATCGCCACCTTTAGCGCCGAACATCGAATAAAAGTAAACGTAGTCCGTACTGAGCGCCCCAGCGAAATAGGAAACAGGAATGTAGGCGAACAGATCTCCGGAACCGCTACCACTGTTCAGAACGTAGTTGAGCAGAATCTCGTTCTGTCCACCAGTATCCAAACTGTACCGAAGCACCGAAGGCGCGGCCGTCAAATCACTTAGTAACGCTGCCGTAGCCAACGCTGTACTGCGGGTGTAGATGTCGATCGAATCAAGGGAAAGCAACGGGTTTGCGGCCGTCTGATTGATGTCGAGCAAGAATTCATAATAGCTGCCCGCCGGCGCTCCCGTTGGGTTAACCACGATTGGAACGGCGATAAGCTGCAGATCATGCGTGAAGGTTGGTGAGGTGTTCACGTCGGTCATTACGGGCCTCGCGGTCGCGTTGTAACCATCGGCTATCCCGTTATCTTGAACGCGGACAAAAGACGAGATGACACCGGTGCCGGTAGAACCGACATCAGTATTCGTAAAATATGCACCATTGATTAGGCCTGAGGCGAGGGGCGCGGTGAGATTAAGTGACGCTGCGTGGAGAGGCAGAGTGGCCACGAGGGCGACTGCGACGAGGGTGGATGAGAACGAGACTTTCATATATGGTGTGCGATAAGGAATGAACAAACTACGCTAGAATGATGAAGCGAAAGCAATCCACGTGCCCCAACATCAAACATGATCCTTAAACTTTCCTAACACGATGCCTCCAAGAGGTATCAAATTTTTAATATTTCGACACGGAACATTTAGACGAATTCCAACTACCGAATTCGTAATAATCTTCGACAGGTACGTCACAGAATCCGACACTTTCTACGTAGGTCGCAAAGAATGGCTACGCGAGTAGTTGCCATACAACTGCATAAGATTCGGCCGAAGGTTCGAATGTGGGAAGCTGTAAACTCCCCCACTGTGTTGTCGGTGGTGCTTACAGATTGGCTATAGGTAATTCATCTGCACGAAAATTATAACTTTTTATTTCATTAATCATCATTGTATTGAAAATTTTTCCATCGCATTTCTCATGCTGGAACGCTGCTTGCTATAATCAGGTGTTCTCACGTTCCAACTTCCTTATTTTCACCATATTATGAAATCATATTTCAGTAAACTCGCAGCCCTCGTCGGCCTTTCAGTTCTTCTCCTCTCCTCTGCCTCAGCCGTTACCCTTGTGCTCACCGGCAACACTGGCATGGGTGGCGCCGCCGGCGGTCTCGTCGGTTCGATCGATCCAGGTTCCCCAGCTGATCTCGATTCTGAGGTCGTCTATGTCAACAACCTGCTGAATCTCCCCGCCGGTGCGTTCACGACGATCCCCACAGATGGTAAAAACCACGACTACTCAACAACGGCTTGGAATTTCAACGGTACGGTTTCCGGTGCGGGCGCGCTGAACTACCCAGACAATCCTCCGACCACTGGCCCATCGGGCTTCACCTACGTTCTCGCGAAGCTGGGTAACACCTCGTTCGTCTGGTTCGTCGGCGGCGAAGCGTTTGACCTCTCCTCGAACTTCGGTCCCGGCAATGGTCTGTCGCACTGGGTTGCCTTCACGCCAACCACCACCAAAGTTCCAGATGGTGGCGCGACGGTTGTTCTCCTCGGCCTCGGCCTCGTCGGCATGAGCTTCATCGCTCGCCGCAAGATTGCCTAAGCTAATCGGTTTCTAAAGCTGCCCGGACTTCGGTCCGGGCAGCTTTTTTTTGTGCCCAGAATTCACGCACCGCGACGGCCGCCCTGAGTCCGAACCGATCATCGGCCGATTCACGCCTGATGGCGTTCATGCAATTGATGAGGGACGACGGTCAGCATGTCAGGATATCGGGCGGACCGTTACAGTAGTCGGACGGCACTCTGCCGGACTGCGTAGGCCAGCGCGCTTGCGCGCGCTCCGAACGCTCCGGACATCACGCCCGATACTTCGCACCCAAAAGAAGGCGGAAAAAATTTGGCCGACGCGCTCGCCGCAAAAGTCGGTGAACGAATGAACCAGGCAGGTCGGCCGACCCGGCATCCACCGCCGCGGAATTTCGCCGCAACTTTCCGCGCGCAAGCCGTGTTGAGAGCGACGCACCTGTTTCGCGTCTTCTCACCACCATGCAAAACTTCTTTCAGGATCTCCGTTTCTCGTTTCGCGTTCTTGCCCGGGCGCCAGGTTTCACCGCTGCCGCGATCGTCGTCCTCGCCTTGGGCATCGGGGCGAATACCGCCGTCTTCAGTCTTGTGCATGAACTCTTGTGGAGTTCACGGCCTTTCAGCCATCCGGAACAGATCGTTCAACTCTACACCCAGGACAAAAAGAACCCGGGCAACTTCCGCCTCTGCTCCTACCCGGTCTACCGCGAACTCGCCGCCCAGAATTCCGTTTTCGATGGGATACTCGCCCACAACCTCGCCATGGTGGGCATTGGCGAGAAGGAAACGTCGCGCCGAACCTTTTCCGCCATCGTCAGCGCCAACTATTTTTCGGTTCTTGGCGTATCCCTGGCCGAAGGACGCGCCTTCCTGCCCGAGGAAGCCAAGCCGGGCAGCAACATCCCGGTGGTGATCGCCAGCCATCTCTACTGGAAGAAGACGGGCTTCGATCCAGCGCTCGTCGGGAAAACGATCCGTGTCAACGAACGGGCCTACACGGTCGTGGGAATTACACCCCAAAACTTCACTGGCACCATGATGCTATTCGGCCCCGAACTGTACTTTCCCCTCGGGGTTTTTGATTCTCTCGCGAACGACTTTGAATCGCATCGTCAGAATACCCTCGAGCGGAAAAATGCCTTCAACTTGTTCCTCGTCGGGCGCCTGAAAGCGGGAGTAACGCCCCAAGCGGCGGATGCGGCACTGCGCACGATCGCCGCCCAACTCGAAACCGCGTTCCCGGTTGAGCAGAAGGAGCAGACGATGATCGTGGGTGCTCTCCCTCGGCTCAGCACCAACACGAATCCGTCGAGTGAGAATCAGCTGACGTTGCTCGGCGGTCTGCTCCTGGCCATGGCGGGGATCGTCCTTGCGATCGCGTGTCTCAACCTCGCCAACATGCTGCTGGCGCGCGGCACCTCGCGCCGAAAGGAGATCGCCATTCGACTCGCGTTGGGCGCTGGCCGCGGTCGCATTGTTCGACAACTCCTCACCGAAGGTTTCGTCCTGGCGCTCGGCGGTGGCGTCGCCGGCCTGCTGCTCGCCATCTGGTCGGCGGGACTGCTGGTCAACTCACTCACTGCTCTCATGCCGATCGCGATGTTCTTTCGCGGCGCGGCGAACCCTGCAATTTTTGGCGCGACCCTGGCCTTTTGTGCGTTCGCGACCTTGTTTTTCGCCCTCGGACCGGCGCTGAAACTCACGCCGTCTGAAATCACCAGCGACCTGAAGGAACAGTCCGGGGAAGATCCCGTTGGATCGCATGTCCATCGTCGCTGGTGGCCACGCCATCCCTTGTTGGTCGCGCAAATCGCGTTGTCACTCGCGTTGCTCACGGGAGCGGGCCTGTTCGTGCGCGGTGCGCTCAACGCGGCGCGGCTGGACACCGGTTTCGATGCCCGCAACACACTCATTGCTGAAGTCGATGCAAGTCTCGGCGGCTACGACCGCACCCAGGCGGTCCAGCTGTATCGGGCGATCAATGACCGATTGAGCGGACTGCCCGGAGTACAGGAAAGCAGCGTGGGCGCCATTGTGCCGTTCGGCATGATCACGATCGAACGCGAGGTTCGACGCGCCGGTCTCAACCTCGCGCCCGACGCACACCCGGCCTCTGCGGCCGACGGCCTCGCATTTTCCGCGCGTTGGACGAGCACGGGGGCGCGGTACTTTGCCGCGATGGGTTTACCACTGCTGCAAGGTCGCCCATTCACCGCCCTTGAAGCGGAGAATGAAGGCGCCCCACCCGTGGCCATCATCGACGAGGTGCTGGCGAACAAGCTCTATCCCGAGGGCAACGCGCTGGGCCAACGTATCCAATGGGCGGATCGTGAAGCCGCGAAGAATGGTCCGCCCAAAACGATCGAAATTGTCGGGATTGTGCCCGTAACGCGTTGGGAGCTGTTTCGAAAGCAGCAGGGTGGCAACATCTACGTGCCCTTCGCGCAGGAGTATCAGAGCAACGCGTTTTTCCATGTACGGTCGACGGCTCACTCGGCGGAAGCACAGCGAGCCCTCATTGAAACCGTCCGGCGTGAGGTCCGGGCGGTCGCTCCGAATATTCCCCTCTTCTCGGTGAAATCGTTTCAACGGCACCTCGATTCGAGTGTTCAGCTTTGGACCGTCCGGGCCGGGGCAGCTCTCTTCGGTTTGTTCGGCGGACTCGCCCTCCTTCTCGCCGTCGTCGGAATCTATGGTGTGAAAGCTTACGCGGTCAGCCGACGCACCCGCGAGATCGGCATTCGGATGGCGCTCGGAGCAGAAGCCCACGTCGTGCAGCGCATGATCCTGCGCGAAGGCTTGGCCATGACGCTCACGGGAATCACGCTCGGCCTCGCTTTGGGAATCGGCGTGGGCCAGGCCGTTGCAGGATTGCTGTATCAAGTCAGCGCTTTTGATCCGATCACGTTCACTTTAGCCCCGCTGGTGCTCGCAGCCGCCGCGATGCTCGCGTGTTGGATGCCTGCCCGCCGAGCCACGCGGATCAGCCCGATGGCCGCCCTCCGCACCGAGTGACGCCGCTCGTACAGGGCGAATGCCTGGCTGGCCTGCAAACGGACAGACGGTTTTTCATTGCGAACCCGGCTTGGCGGGCGCGGCAATCCAGCAGAGGCTTCAGATGGATCACCATTCCGCTGCCCAGCACAACTTCGCTCCTCGTGATGACAATCGGGGATGCCTCCTTGCCCGTTTTATCCCAGCGTCTTTGCGCGGTCAGCGTGTGTTCACTGTGGGTTCGATGAAGGTTCGATCATCCTTGCACCATCCTTGCACCATCCTTGCACCATCCTTGCATGATTCTGGCCTTTGACTTCGATCGTTAAGCGCGAAGACACGATGACGTCCCGATCCGGAAGCTCAACGTTTCGCGGCCCTGGAAATCCGCCATCGTAACGGTGTTTCAGCATTTCGTCACGCTGGTCGCGACCGGGTCTGCCATGCGAGTCACCCGCTGAAATGTTTTCCCGCTCTTGGGACGGAACGGTTTCAAAACCGAACTCGCCCCATCTCTCTCCACTTGGTCCATAATTATAAACGCCTCTCAAACAGCCGCTAGAAAACTTTGCTCCAACGTGGCATAGCTCGTGCAATCCGGTGCCGACGTCGTCCGCTCGAATCGCTGTATCCTAAATTCCATGCTCACCGATCTTCGTTACGCCGTGCGGTCACTGCTGAAAACCCCGGGTTTCATGGTCGTGGCAGTGCTCACGATTGCGGTTGGGATCGGCGCCAATGCGGCGCTACTCAGCATCTTCAACCAGTTGGTGCTACGACCGGTCACCCTCCCGCACCCCGATTCGCTCGTTTCCATCTGGTCGGTTAACCAGAATCTAAACTTCAACGCGCCCGCCGTCTCCTGGCCTCGTTATCAGGAGATGGTATCCCGGACCAAGTCGTTTGCTTCGATCGCCAATAGTGCGGGCGACACTTTCACCCTGACCGGTAACGGCGAACCAGAACAGCTCAACGGCCTTCGCATCACCTCTGGCTTCTTCAGTACGCTGGGCGTGGCGCCCGCCCGCGGCCGCATGTTCTCGGCGGAGGAAGATCTGCCGAACGGCGGACCCGTCTGCATCCTCAGTCATGAATTGTGGCAGAGCCGATTCGGCGGGCGCGAGTCGATCTTGGGAGAAACCATTCAACTGAACGGCGAATTGTGGGAGGTCGTCGGCATCATGCCCGCCGGTCTCACCAATCCGTTTTCGGGAAACCAGATTTTTGCGCCACGTCCGTTCGCCGTGGCCGGCTTAACCGCGGAGCAGATCGATCGCGGCGCCAGCTACACGCAACCGATTGCGCGTCTTCGTCCCGGAGTGAGCGTTGAACAGGCCAAAGCGGAGCTCAGCGCATTCAGCGCCGCGTACGCCGAGCAATTCAGCACGAAACTCGACGCGCAAAACCAATCAGAGCCACGTCTGTTCGTGGACACGCTGGTCGGAAATCTACGGCCGACGTTTTACACGCTCCTCGGAGCTGTCGCGTTCGTCTTGCTCATCGCGTGCGCGAACGTCGCGAGTCTTTTTCTGGCCCGTCTTTCCGCCCGCCACAAAGAAATCGCCGTCCGACAATCACTCGGGGCAACCCGGAGAGTCATCGTTCGGCAGTTTCTCCTCGAAAGCCTGGTCTTTTGCGTGATCGCAGGTGGGCTCGGCGTGTTGCTCGCCTTGTGGGCGCTGTCCGGCATCCAGTCGACGGTCGCATCGCAACTGCCACCGAATACCTCGTTGCGGCTCGATGCTTTCTCACTGTTCGCCGTTATCGGCATCACACTCGTGAGCAGTCTTCTGGTCGGCATCGCACCCGCACTGCAGGCCTCGTCATCACACTTGTCCGATACATTGAAGGACACCGCGCGTGGAGCTCCCGGCGGAACTCGCGGAGGTCGTTTCCGCTCCGCACTCGTCGTCGCCGAAGTCGCGCTTTCCGTTGTGCTGCTCGTCGGTGCCAGCCTGCTGCTCTTGAGTTTCATCCGCCTGCAACGCACCCCGGCGGGCTTTAACCCCAGTGGCGTCGCGTCGGCGTTTGTGGGCATTCCACTCAATCGCTATAAAACAAATCCCGAACAGGCTGAGTTCTTCAGCCAGGTGATCGAACGGCTGTCTGCGGTTCCCCAAGTCAAAGGTGCCGCTGTCGCGATCGGCCTGCCGCTGAGCGGGTTCGTTCCGGTTTCACCTTACAGCGTAGCTGGACGCCCCATCCTCCCGCTGTCCCAACGTCCGCTCGCCGGATTCTCGGTCGTGAGCGAGGATTATTTTCGGGTGATGGAAATCCCCGTGCGGGCTGGTCGGACGTTTACACCGCAAGATCGCAACGGCGCGCCGGGTGTGTGCATCATCAACGAGTCCTTCGCGAAACGTCTCTTTCCCAATCAATCAGCCATCGGGCAGGTCCTTCTGCGCGGCCGCGACGCCGAGATCAAAGTCGAGATCGTTGGCATCACCGGCGATGTGAAAACAAACGGACTGAACGCACCCACGCCGGACGAAATCTACTACCCGCACCGCCAGCTCGGGCGTCCCGGGATGGCAATCGTAGCGCGCACCGATGGGGATCCGGCAATCCTGCAATCCGTGATGCGAACGGCCGTGGCCAGCGTGAACAAGGACCAACCTATCTCCTTTTTCCTCACGATGAATTCAGCGGTTCAGCAAAGTCTCGGCGTCCAGCGCATCGTCGCCACACTGACGGTCGTTTTCGCCGGCGTGGCGCTCGTGCTTGCAGCCGTCGGCTTGTATTCGGTGCTGGCTTACACCGTCACGCAGCGCACCTCCGAAATCGGCCTGCGTATGGCGCTCGGTGCGCAACGGCGACAGGTGGTTGGCCTCGTGCTCAACGGCGGGCTCAAGCTCGTGGGCTTCGGACTGGTGGTTGGATTGATGGCGGCAACGGTTGCCGCACGGTTCATCCAATCGCAGCTTTTCCTGGTGGAACCCTTCGACCCGCTCATTTACGGCGGCGTCGGTCTTCTGTTCGCAGTGATTGGAACCATTGCCTGCGTCCTTCCTTCGCTCCGGGCGTCACGGGTTGATCCGTTGATTGCGCTTCGCGTGGAATAGAGTTGGGTTAGCTGCACGATCCACCCCGCGATGAAGCCTTACCTCCTGCTCCTCCTCCTGGCCTTGCTGCCGGCGGTCGCTTGGATTGCAGAGAATGGTCGCGAAAGCAAAACGCCGGAGAACGCTCCTACACGCTCAAGCGGCGAGCAGCCGGGCGTCAACCGTCTTGCCCGAAAAGCTCCGCGCCCCGATCCAATCGGCGCAACCGACTCTGAGCCACCCAGCAAAACCGAAGCCAAAAATGAACGCGCCGTGACTCCTGTGAGTGCCTCTACCCATGATCAAACTCCGTAACGTCAACCGCGTGTATCCGCTCAAAGGCGGTCCTTTCTACGCCCTGCGCGACATCAATCTGGAAATCAATGAAGGCGATTTCCTCTCGATCATGGGCCCCTCCGGATCGGGCAAGTCGACCCTCCTCCATTTGCTTGGGCTGCACGACAGCGCGTGGACGGGAGAGTACTTTCTCGCCGGAGAACCGGTGCACAGTCTCGATAAAAAGAAGCGCTTCGACCTGCAAAAGAAACACATCGGCTTCGTCTTTCAAAGTTACCACTTGCTCGACGACCTCACCGTTTACGAGAACCTGGAAATTCCGCTCTCCTATCGCGACACGCCAAAAAAGGACCGCGACAGCATTGTGTGCGATGCGCTCGATCGCTTCCACATCGTCGGCAAGAAGGACCTGTACCCGAATCAGCTCTCCGGTGGCCAGCAGCAGCTCGTGGGCATTGCCCGGGCCCTCGTCGCCAAGCCGGGTTTGCTCCTCGCGGATGAGCCAACCGGAAATCTTCACTCGGACCAGGGGCGCGAAATCATGCAGCTCTTTCGTAAACTGAATCAGGAAGATGGAGTCACCATCGTTCAGGTCACTCACTCCGAAGAAAACGCCTCGTACGGCACTCGCATCGTTCGGCTCGCGGACGGCATGATGTTGAAGTGAGGCGCACTAAAAGCGTCAGCGCTCGTCGTTCCTTTACGAAGTCCGCTTTTCTCCGTCGGTCACTCGCGTCACCGACGCGGATGTGACCAGCCGTTCGCGCGACCGGGAAATGGCTCGTCGCCTTTAAATTCAGCCGTGCAGAACGGTCGGCAGTCGTTTTCATCCGAATTGCTTCTGGTGAACGACGGTCAGATTTCAGCCGCCCGGGAGCATCTCCCCGCGCCACCATGCCCCTGCTCACCTCCCGGAAAACCCAGCCTGCCTATGATGTCATCGTGGTCGGTTCTGGCGCGGCTGGAGGCCAGACGGCCTACACGCTTACGATGGCGGGAGCGAAGGTGTTGATGCTGGAAGCGGGACGGGACTACGACCCGGTGAAGGAAACGCCAATGTTTCAAACAAACCGCGACGCTCCCCTCCGCGGAGCTGCAACGCCCGATAAGCCGTGGGGATTTTATGATGCGACGGTCGACGGTGGCTGGAATGTCCCCGGTGAACCGTTCACCAACGCCTCGTCCGAGCCTGCGCGGCAGTTTACCTGGTGGCGCGCCCGGATGCTGGGGGGTCGCACCAACCATTGGGGTCGCATCGCGCTGCGCAACGGAGTGTATGACTTTAAGCCCTACAGCCGCGACGGACTGGGATTCGACTGGCCCATCAGCTACGACGACGTGGCTCCCTACTACGACAAAGTGGAAATGCTGATCGGGGTTTATGGTTCGAGCGAAGGCTTGGAAAACACGCCGGACTCCAGCCCGGGCGTGTTGTTACCGCCACCGAAACCGCGGATCGGCGAGCTGCTCACGAAGCAGCGGGGCGGGAGACTGGGCTTGCCGGTGGTGCCGATTCATCGGGCGGTACTCAGCGTTCAGCAGGACGCAGCTAACATTCCGGCTAAGCTGCATCCCAATAATCCGAAAGCTCAGCGCATCCTCGCTGAGGCGATGCGGGCCCGCGCGGCGTGTTTTTGGGCGACGGATTGCGGTCGAGGCTGCTCGATCAAAGCCAATTACCAATCCACCACAGTGCATCTGCCGCCGGCGTTGGCCACGGGCAATCTGGATTTGCTTTCCGATGCGATGGTTCGTGAGGTCACGCTCGATGCGGACGGCAAGGCGACGGGGATCGCGTACATCGATCGGCTCACCGGCGAGGAACGACACGTTGCGGCCCGCGTTGTGGTGCTCGCGGCCAGCTCGTGCGAGACCGTGCGGATCCTCCTGAATTCGAAGTCACCGCGCTTCAGCAACGGCCTGGCCAACTCGAGCGGGCTGGTGGGTAAATACATCATGGATACGGTGGGTGCCGGATTGGGCGGCCAGATCCCCTTGCTGGAGAACCTGCCGCTCCACAACGAGGACGGCGCCGGCGGCCCACATCTCTACGTGCCCTGGTGGCTGTATCAACAGCAGCATGCCGGGAAACTCGATTTCGCCCGTGGTTATCACATCGAATTCGGTACCGGCCGCCAGATGCCCGGGGCGGGTACCGGCGCAGGCATGGAATGGCTGACCGGCGGCAGCTTCGGCCGCGCCTTCAAGGAGGACGCCCGACGCTACTTCGGTTCGTTCCTCAGCTTCGGCGGACGCGGTGAGATGATCCCAAATGATGACTGCTACTGTGAGCTGGACCCAACGGTGAAGGACAAGTGGGGCATTCCTGTACTCCGCTTTCACTGGAAATGGTCAGCCCACGAACTGCGTCAGGTCGCGCACCAGCAGCAAACCTTCGCCGCCCTCATTGAAGCGATGGGCGGCCGGGTTAGCGCTCCACCGTCCGCGAACCCTTTGAACGCCATCCGACCGGGAGGAAACGTGAAACACGAAGTCGGCGGCGCACGCATGGGCGACGATGCAAAAAAATCCGTCACGAACGGATTTGGTCAGACCTGGGACGTTAAAAATCTTTTCCTGACCGATGCGGCCCCGTTTTGCTCGAACGCGGACAAGAACCCGACGCTCACCATCATGGCGCTCGCGTGGCGTGCGAGCGATTACCTCCTCGAAGAATTGAAGAAAGGTAATCTCTGATTTGAGGCGACGTCGGAGGCCCGCAAGCTACCCGAACCCTCGCCCTAGCTTTTTTTCGCGGGTGTTACGCCCAGCGAGGCGAGCGCGCCATTGATCTGCTTTTTCACCTGCGTGGCGACGGCTCGGCGGTCCAACATGTACTTGATGATTTGATCCATCTCCGCGCGCGTTAAACTCGAAATGTCCAGGACGCGTCGGATGCCATCGGACCATTGGGCTTCAATGTCGGTCAGCGCAGCCACGAGGGCGCTGAGCTTTTCTGTCCTCGCATCTTTCCCGTCCGATTTATCCGCGCTGATATTCGCCCAGGAGTTTTGGACCGCGAGTTCCTTGAAGTCGGGTGCGACGATGTACTCGGTGTAAATCGCGAGCCGAACCGGCGACGCATCGAAGAAAGCCTCGATCTCTTTCTGACTCGTGAATGGCGAGGGGTCGGCACGACCCATCACGGGAGCGGCCAAAAGCGCGCAGAGCAGAATTATTTTTCGCATGAGAGGTGAACGCGGCCGGAGGTGGTTACGCAACTCACGGACATTGCGACACCAAGAGGGTTCCGGAACTCACATCGGAGCACAGGTGGAAACGTTAGCCGAAACGGATCGCGACGCGCCTTCGCGGGTGCTCCGCTTGAGACGAGTCGGCAAGCAGCCCTAGGTTCGAATCCGGACGCCTTCGCTCAATGTGCGGTAAGCGCGTCTGTACCCCGGGCGTGTTGCCGACCTAAGAAACAACGTCACTCGATTCCCTCAAGATCGCGTGCATCGCTGCTTCGAGATCTCGTATCACGATCGGTTTTCTGAGGTAAAAAGAAAACCCTGCAGATCGACTTTGCGTTTGATTGCAGTCCAATGAAAGCCCGGAAACAGCGATTCCCCGCAGCCCATACAGCTGTTGTAGTTCTTTCATGAGTCCGAATCCGCTGCCATCGGGCAGTTCCAAATCAGAAATCACCAGCGCAAATCTTTGTTTTGCTGCTGCTCCCAGCGCCTCTTGAATCGTGGCGCATTCGGAAACCTGGTAGTCGCGTTTGCGAAGGATTGCAGCAAGCGCCCATCGGCTTGCCGCATGGTCCTCAACCACGAGAATCCACCGGGCGGTTTCAGCCCTGCTCGGGCGGACGCCAGAAACAATTCCTTTGTCCAGCACGTCAGGAGGAATCGATCCGGTGACGGGCTTTGCTGGCGTCGATCCAAGCTCCAGTTCCTTCAACGTCCAGGCCAGGACGCTCTCTGACGTAATCAGCCCGATATAGCGATCGTTGGCGCCCACGACAACGGCTTCACCGAGCGCATGCGTGGCGAAAAGTGCGGCAACGTCCGACGCCTCCTCGTCCGACTTCACCGTCATGGGAGTGATTGGCCCGACGAGATCGCCGAGAATTCTGTTACCCGGATTACTCCAGGACGCCACGTCGGCCAGCCGAACAAGCCCCAGGCATAGGCCACCTGCATCATCGAGCACCACGCAATAGTGCGACCGACTCGCCGAAATCCTGAACGCAACCTCCGAAAGCCGCTCACAGACCAAACCCGTGGCGACGTTGGCCGAAATAAGTCCGGAGGCTTTCATCGCTAAATCGTGCCTTCAATTACGAGCTCAACCTCGATATCCAGCATGAGAAGTTCAGTTTCATGCATGATCGGTTTCACCCGGTCCAAAACGAACGACACAAGCTGGGTTTGTCCAATTTTTCTGAGTACGGCCGTTCGAACGATGATCTCCTGGATAATGTCGTCCTTCAAAACCAAGCGGTCGAACTTTTCGTTGGTCATGAGTCGAAGCGTTCGCGTCATTGCTTCGCCGCCAATCGCGGCGTCCTTTCCGATCACCAAACCATCCTTGATCGGAGGGATCTCAAGCGCGCGAATTCGCGCTCGAATCAACTTGTCATGCGACGACGCAGACAAAGCTACTTTGGATTTCCGGGTGTTGGTGGGGGCGGGCACGAGAAAGAGGCTTTCAGGGGAGATGGGTTTCATTCCCGACGTAAGAACTGCGAAAATCCCGGCACCCACATGGAAGAAATCAACCGGATAATTTGCCGAATTCCCCGAAAGGTGTCCGGGCCTGTAATCAGCCGAGGCGAGAGCGCACGTATTCACGGTGTCCGAGCGCCCTTGAATCATCATTTGGCGCACCCGGTGGCCACCCTGAACCCGCGCACAAAATTGAGGTCGATCTGTTATCGACCCATGAATGAGGAACACTGTTACCTGTCCTACGATGAGGATTTGAAAGTTTTGCTTCGGTTGGAGAGAGAGGCATGCATCGAGGTGATCTTCCACATGCTTGGCGCTCCCCGCATGCTGCCGGCCGATTCCGCCCTTACCCTGCTGGAAGTGGAGGACTACGTGTCCACCGGGGATATTGGCGCAGGCCGCGCGATGATCCAGCATGCGAGGGCGAGGCGACAGGCTGCGATGTGACGAACCGGTCCAGGTGATAGCGTGTGCGTAGTTCCCTGATGGATGCGCGAGAGAGAACGTGGGGCGCCACGGCGGGGCGAGTTCGAAGCGTCCAGATAGCTGCCGCATCCGAATGTTAATCCGCAGTTTGCTACTTGCGGCTTCGTGACTTCCACGGCTCCGCTTTGCTGACGCTGCTGCCGGCCCGCCGTCAGCAGCCATAAAAAAAGCTGCCCGGCGGGGTGACCGAGCAGCTCAGTAATTCGATATCTGCTTACGCTGACTTGCGCCGGGGCAGGAGGCTCAGGCCAACCAGCACAGAACCAATCAGCAACGCCGTCGTTCCATTTTCGGAAACGGGACTCCTGGCCATGGAGCTCGCGGAGAAGGAGAACATGCCATTCGCCGCCACGTTCTGCGTCGAAAAGAGCCATGTGCCAGCAGTGACGTCGAAACCGTGGCCCATGACCCAGCCGGAACCTTTGACGGAGATCGCATCACCGTCGCGGAAGGTGATGAAAGATCCCGTGAGGTTGAAGGTGAAGCCGTCGACCTGCCAGAAGGGGCTCACCGCACCTGAATTAAACATCCATGGCGCCGTGAAGCTTACGGCATCGCCAGAAGCTACCCAACCGCCGAAGGAGCCATCGGCTTGATTGACTTTGGTGTTGGAGAATGAGGTCACACCCGTGGCCATGGAGAAGTTAGCATTGTTGAGTTTGATGTCGCCGGTGAACGTGATGTCGCCGGTGATCGGCGTCGCGTTGGCGCCTAAACCGAGGGAAAGCGCGAGTAGCGCTCCGAGTAATATTTTGGGGATAAAAGCTTTCATAGGCCCCTACCCTTTAGCTTGGTAAGTGCCAATGCGCTAAGTCGCACGGTAATGGGCTCGTGCTGATCGACGTAGAGCATTCCCGGCGCGCAACCAAGGAAGTCTCTCCGCACAAAACCCAGAGAATCTCTCGAAAAAACTTACAAAAAGTCCCAAGAAACGTGCAATTCGCAACTGCGCCGCTCCGAGCACGCGCGCCGAAGGGAGACAAGCGGAGCTAAACCAAACCATGGATACACGCGCGGTAAACGGGGTCACGATGAATGGCGCGGCAATGAGTCAGCGCGGGGGGAGTGGGATTTCTGCCGCTTGTCCGTCATCGTCCGGATCCCGCAGCAATTCCGAACTTCCGACCGAAGCGGCCAATTCAAAACATATTGCGCCCCTCAGAGGGTGCTCAAAACCGAGAATGCCCGGAACAGGGGTCGAACCTGCACGCCTTTAGAGGGCGACGGATTTTGAGTCCGTTGCGTCTGCCAATTCCGCCATCCGGGCGACGTGAAGCGAAGAAGCTAGGAGCTGATGCCCGGTTGTAAACTTGAATTTCACGCCATCGCCCCGCCACTCGCGACTGACGGCCTGCCCACCCGCCGAGGGGAGAAAGGTCAGTTCAAAGAGATATGATGAACCGCGAGCGTTCGGCCAAGTTCTCGATCGTACACCGCATGAGCGCGGCGCTGGTCAGCCAGCGCATTGTACAGACTATTTTCGGCGGAGATCAGTTCGCCTTGAAGATTCAAGACCACGAAGGTGCTGCTGGTGCCGGCACGCAATTTCTTGAGCTCGGCATCCAACGCCTGCTTGGCCAGGTCAGCCGCCGCGCGATTTGCGGCCACCCTTTGACGCGTCGTTTCGATCTGCCCGGCGGCACTGGCGATGCTGACGGCGATGTCCTGTTCGAGTCGTTGCAAATCCGCTTCGGACTGGCGCAATTGCAGTCGCGCCGATCGCGCGCGGCCCCGGCCTTCCGCAAACGTGAGCGGAATCCGCACGACCACGCCGGCTGAATAGGAACGGTTGTCGTGCTCCGCCACCATTCGGCGACTCTCGGCGAAATCCCGATCCAACCCGCTGTAGCCGTAGCTTCCCACAAAGTCCACCTGGGGCAGCATCTGGTTGCGTGCAGACGTTTCATTCGCCCGCCGTTTCACAATGCCCAATCGCGATGCCTGGTAATCGGGCCGATCGATAAACGCCTTTTGCAGATCGTCCGCGGGGTTGATCGTCACGTCAGGGACGTCGGCCGGTTCCACCACCAACGCCTCCGGATCCACCGGAAAGGTCGTTTCACCCGTGAGCTGACGCAGGCGGTTAACCGCATCGCGCAACGATTGGCGCGCCACGAGAATGAACTCATCGCGAGTAGCCGTCCGAGCGCGCGCTTGCGTGACGTCGCTTTCCGAAATGCTGCCAACCTTGAAGCGTTTTTCGTTCTCCGAAAGCAACCCCGCCGCGAGATCACGCGAGCGTTGCGCGATTCGGACCAATTGCTGGACGTAAGCAACGTCACTATAAGCCGTGATCACGTTGGTCACGATATCGATCGCCGTCTGTCGAAAATTCCAGTCCGCAATCCCGCGATCGGCTTTCGCGATCCGCACCCCGAGCAGATTGCTGCCGAATCCAAAGCCCTTCAGGAGCGGTTGAGTGATCGTGATCCCGCCAAACGTCGAAAAGTTATCGATGTAACCGTTCTGTGGATAGCGCGGGTTTTGCGCGTTGCCGCCGAGGCTGTAGTTCATGCCCCAGGGCGTCGTGCCTTCGAAGGCGACGCTGTAATCGTCCGTCTGGATCAGATCGGCGACGATCACATTGGATGAAGCCAATGAGCTGTACTCGCTGTAGCTCCGGCGAAACGTCAGTGCCGGATCAAATCGTCCCAAAGCCGTCAGCAAATCGGCCCGCGCAATCGATCGTCCAAAAGCGTCGACTTTGATTTTGGGATTCCGCTCCAGCGCGAGTCGAATGGCGTCGTCCAACGTCAGCGTTATCTCCGCTTGGAGCGCTGCGGGCACCAGTCCAAAGAGCAGGAGTAGGAGCGAACAGAGCCAGCGGGATTGCGTGAGGAGGAGAGACGTTTGTACGGGCACGCGACGCTGTTTGCAGGCTGCGTGCCACCACCTTCCTAAGTTCCTAAGCAGCTACTAAATAGTCCCTTAAAATACCAACGAGTTGCTCGTAGTCGCAACGTTGTCCGCGCCCGGAACAACGGTTTCCCGAAATTGGGAATCAGCCAAGGCCTGGCGTCGCCACATCCGACCCCGTCGGCACCCAATCAACAAACGCCAATCACGACCTCAAACGCCGCACCATTCGCTCACAGCTCATGTAGGGGCGTTCCCTTGCGGACGCCCTCGGCTCGATTGGCTACGAGTATTCTCGGGCGTCCGCGAGGAACGCCCCTACGGCGGAAGCGCGACGGCGTCCGCTTAAAACAGAACCTTGCCTTCGGCGAGCGGCGGCGGCGTCAAGCCGAGGAGATTGGCCAGGGTCGGCGCGAGATCGGCCACGTGCACGTGTTGTGAATACACGCCACGTTTCACCCCAACTCCATACCACAGCAGCGGCACATGCGTGTCGTAATTGTACGGAGATCCGTGGTTCGTGCCCCACTCGCGGGTGAAATAGAACGGCTTCGCCTGAAAATAGACGTCACCGCTGCGTTCACGGTTGAAGCTCAGCACCGCAGCATGACCGAGCTCGTCCACGGCTTCACCAGATTCGAGTTGCGAGCGCGTGTACGCCGCCTGAACAAAATCCAGCGTTAACAATGCATCGCGCACCACGACTTGCGCCGCTGCGGAGGTGACTTTTTTTTCGGCGAGGGCGCCAGGATGGATCAAAAAATATCCGTCGTCGCGGACCAACCATCGTCCCTTATCGCTGAGCGGGCCAAACGTGCGGTTCAACGCTTCCTCCAATGCCGCCAATAACGCTGCTCCCTTGATTCGACCGGCGGGGAGCTCTGGATTCAAGGCGTGGATATGCTCCGGAGTCGAAGGTGCGCCATGATCCGCTGTCAGCACAATGGTGCAGTTCTTCAGGCCAATGGTTTGGTCCACGAAAGAGAAAAAGTCGGCCAGGGTCCGGTCCATGCGGACCACGTTGTCCATGATCTCGTGGCTATCCGGCCCGTACATATGTCCGATATGATCATTCGCGGAAAAACTCAGGCACAGCAGGTCGGTAATGCCCTTACGGCCACCCAGCTTCTCATTCTCAATTGCTGATTTGGCGAAGTCCAACAGAACCTCATTGCTAAACGGTGTGTTCTCGAACGCATCGTAGAACTTCGATCCCGGTGTTGCCTCGCCGCCCGTGACGGTCTTCGGCAACGTGTTGCCGAGCTGCGACCCGTTCTTGTCCTCCCCCAGCATGTCGTCCGGCCCCTGCCGCGCGTACTCCTCCACCGGCAGAATGCGGTCCCATACCTTCCCAAAATACGCGTCCGTTTTCCCAGCCGCATTCCAAGTACTCACCCACGCCGGCAACTCTTTCATATAGTAGGTCGACGATACCATGCGGCCCTCTTCCATGAAGTAGGCGGCATCAGCGAGTTTGCCGCTCATCAAAATCGCGGCCCGGTCCTTGTTCGAAATTCCGATGACCTTGGGTTGCCCGCCGCGATCGATCTTCAATTCGTCGCCCACGGTGGACACCATCAGATTCCGCGGCGACCGACCCAAAAACAGGTCGGCGATTCCCGGCAGCCGAGGCGCATGCGATGGAGGCAATCCGACAATCTGAACACTCGTGTCACCCACACAGGAAACCTGCGCAAACGTCGTCCGGTCGATCCAGTCGTTTCCAATGATCCCGTGCCGGTTCGCGTGCACTCCCGTCAGCATCACCGCATGACCCGGTCCCGTTTTTGTGTGCGAATGCGCATGATGGCAGTCCGTGAAGTTAGCACCGCCCTCAAGTAGCAGATTGAAACCGCTTGATCCGAAATAAGGCCGGAAACGAGTCAGATAATCAGCCCGAAATTGGTCGATGCTGATCACCACGACCAGAGCAGGACTCGCCGCCTGCATCCAACCCGCGGTCGTGATCACTAACATCAGAACGAAACAAAGGCGCGCAGACAAAGAGCGGGAGTTGATCATGGTGGTGGAGATCTGGTCAGAATGGAATGAGCGGCGATAAAGACCGCGTGACGACATGCGAAGCCATCACTCAATCCGAGCGCGGTCCATGGTGTTTTTTGAGCGTCCGGAAATTCGATCAAGCGATGGACAGCCACGGCCGACGCGGGCAGTGCGCTGACTCGCTGACTCGTTGCAACGAAGCGAGATCGATGCACGGCCGTTTTCCTGCCGCGCAGCCCGCTGCGGGGAGTAGCGGGATAATCGAGAGTCAGACACCTGAAGCATCCTTCTTTCTCATTGATCCTCCATCCTCAAGCCAGCGGGTCAAAGACCGCGCTCTACTTAAGTAGCGCGGCGTCTCCGACCCGCGGCTCGGAAAAGGACTCCTGTCATTGCAAACGAGCCTTGGCGACTGCGGCAATCCAGCTGAAATTTCAGATGGATTGCTTCGTCGCTCCGCTTTTCGCAACGATAACGAAGAAGAGGCGGCAATGTTTTCACACAGTCTCGGAAGCACAGGGAGGCTCGAGAGACCACGCTCAACGCGTCGACTTACCCCCACTCCCCTAGGCGACGATCGAGTGCACGACTTCGCCGTGCACGTCAGTAAGTCGAAAGTCGCGACCTTGGAACCGATAGGTCAACTGGGTGTGATCGAATCCAAGGAGATGCAGGATCGTCGCGTTGAGGTCGTGCACGTGGACGGGGTCACGGGCCACGTTGAAGCCCAAGTCGTCGGTCGCGCCGTGAGCGTATCCACGTTTCACACCGCCACCGGCGAGCCACATGCTAAACCCGCGATTGTGGTGATCGCGTCCATCGCTGCCGCCCTGAACCATTGGCGTGCGACCGAACTCACCGCCCCACACGACGAGGGTGTCGTCGAGCAACCCGCGTTCTTTCAGATCGGCCACCAACGCGGCGCTCGCCTGATCGGTGTCCATGCAGTTCTTTTTGATCACCCTGGTCAGGTTGTCATGTTGGTCCCACGCCTCATGGAAGAGTTGGACGAAGCGTACGCCGCGCTCGATCAGCCTCCGCGCGAGGAGACAATTGCGAGCGTATCCCGGTTTGTTGTCGACCACGCCATAACGCGCGAGGGTGTCCTTCGACTCGGATGAAAGATCCATGAGCTCCGGCGCGCTTTGCTGCAGCCGGTAGGCCATCTCGTAACCTTGAATGCGCGCGGAAATTTCGGGATCTCCACTGCTGGCGAATTGGTTTCGATTCAGCTGCTCCAGGGCGTCAAGCGAAGCGCGCTGCGTTTCATCGTCGAATCCGTGCGGATTCGACAAATACAAGATCGGATCCCCATTGCCGCGAAACGGAATACCGCCAAACGCATTGGGCAGAAAACCCGCGCCCCAGTTGCACGAACCGCCGCTCGTTCCGTTCGCGCTGCTCAACACCACGTAGCCGGGAAGATTCTCCGCTTCGCTGCCAAGCCCGTAAAGCGTCCAGGCACCCAGGCTCGGCCGGCCGAATTGCTGGGATCCGGTGTTCATCAGAATTTGAGCGGGTGCGTGATTCACCGCGTCGGTCTGCATGGAACGGATCACGCAGATGTCGTCCGCAACCTTCGCCAGGTGCGGGAGCAGTTCCGACAGTTCCTGGCCCGACTGGCCGTGTTTTTGAAATTTGTATTTCGGACCGAGCAGGGCCGAGTTCGGGTTGATGAACGCAGCGCGATAATCCTTCAGCAGTTCCGCGGGCGGAAGCTGGCCATCACGCTTCACCAGTTCCGACTTGTAGTCGAAAAGCTCGAGGTGACTCGGCGCGCCGGCTTGGAACAGATAAATGACCCGCTTCGCTTTCGCCGGTTGTGGCGGCAGATGCGGTGCGAGCGGATTAGGAGCGGAAGAGAGCGTCGCGGCGCCGCGCGCGTCACGCTGCAACAGTTGCGCCAGCGCGATGCCGGCGAGACCAATGCCACAATCACGCAGAAACCAGCGCCGGCTGATGTGCTGGGCGGAGACACGACGCAAATCCGGGGAAAAGTTCATGGCTAGTTTTTGGTCAGAGTTTCGTCGAGATTGAGCAGAACGCGGGCAGCAATGGTCCACGCTGCGACGTCGTTCGGGGTGACGGCCGGTGGTAAGGTCGGAAGCGTTTCAGTGGTGCCGAACGCGACCGTGCGCGCGGAGAGCCAGCCGTCCTTGAGCCGGGCGCGACGCGAATCGAGGAGTTGAATAATTTCCGCCACTTCCTTCGGTTGCGAGTGACGGGCCGTGCAGAGCCGGATCGCATAATCAGCACGCGCGGCGTCCGTGCTTCCTCCTTCGCGCACGACGCGCAGGGCGAGCGCCTGAGCCGCTTCGACGAATGTGATCTCGTTGAGCGAAGCGAGCGCCGCCAGCGGTGAATTGGAACGTTCACGACGCACACAAGCGGTACTGCCCGGCGGCGCATCAAAACTTGCGAGCACCGGATCAGGCAGACTGCGCCGGCGGAAAACGTAGAGGGATCTCCGATACCGTTCTTTGCCCGTCGCGGTGTTCCAAAAGTCCATCGGGATATAGCTTTCAGCGAAGAAGCTGGGAGGGACGGGCGGATAAATACTTGGTCCGCCGACTCGCTCCTCCAACAGGCCACCTGTGGAGAGCGCGATGTCACGCACCACTTCGGCGTCCGCTCGGAACCGCGGACCGCGGGCAAAAAGTCGATTCCCCGGATCTCGCTCCAGCAGTTCAGGCGTCACGTTCGAATCTTGCCGGTAAGTCGCCGAGGTGACGATTGCGCGAATCAACTGTTTCTGGCTCCAGCCGTGGTCCATGAATTCCACCGCGAGCCAGTCCAGCAGTTCCGACTGAATCGGTTGATTGGCGCGGACGCCGAAGTCTTCCGGGGCTTCGACCAATCCAGCACCGAACAGCGCCTGCCACGTGCGATTCACGGCCACCCGTGCGGCGGTGGGCGATTTGCGGTCAACGAACCACCGCGCGAACGCGAGTCGGGGCGGATCGTTGCTGGGCGGCATCGCGTGCAGAAATGCGGGCGTGGCGGCGACGACCGCGTGCTTGGGTTTGTCCCACGCTCCACGATCCAGCAAAAACGTGGTGCGGCGGTCTTCGGACGATCGCTGAGCGATGTGGAGCACGGTGGTGTCGGCCTCGGGAAACGTCGCCCAAAGTTTTCCGACCTCCGTGTTTGTCGCAGCAAATTCGGGGATGCTCGCCCGCCACGCGGCCGAAAGCTCGGCTCGTTCGGCCGGCGAGCGCTGCTCTGCGGGCTTGCTTAGAGCAAGCCGCGCGGCCGTCGAAATTGTGCTCGCGGTCGGCGCTGGTGTAGTGGAAAGGGAAACACGGAACCGTCCGAGATGATTGTTGTGGCGGCCATGCCCATCCTTGCCGCCGTGTTTGAACACGAGCGTGCCGCGGAACAGGGTGCCCGCCGGGAAATCCACGGGTTCCTTGAATTGAACGACGGCTTCGGTCGGCACATTGCGGCGACCAGCCCCGCGGTCCGGGCTCCAGGCCGTATCCTTCTCTCCGTCGATCAGAAACGCGACCGGGCCCAAGACGCGCCGATCGTCATCACCCTTGGCGAACGGCGCTTCCAGCGCGTGCTTCGGTGAAGCGAAATCGGCCGAGGCGTTGACCAATGGAATCTTTTTCCAGTCCTTTTCGCCGGGCGCCTGGGCTTCAACAACCAGCTCTGAAATCGCGAACAGCCCGTTGATGCTTCGACCGGGGCCACCGAAGATCAGGTCGCCGTGCGTCAACGCTTCGATGCGCAATCCCGTGACAGCCGAAGTCGACGGTTCGGCGGTGAAGCGGAGTTCGCCTTCGCTGGGACGAAAACCAAGCGACAGGATGGATTGGTCCGGCAGTACCTCGGGATGAGACAACCCGCCCTCCCAGATCACATCTTTCGGGTGGAGGACGGTCCAAGCGGTGGTCGCAGCTTTCTGGCTCTGCGCGTCGATCCAGGAGGCGAGATCCGGTGAGCCCGGATGGGGCGTTTCGGCCAATCGTGTTTCCGCCGCGCTGATTTCGTGTTGGATGCGTTCGATCGCGGCCAGTTTTTCCGCTGAGTAGATGCGCGAAGTCGCTTCGTAGGTATCGTCCAGATACGCGAACATCTGATAGTACTCGTCGTGTTTGATGGGATCGAACTTGTGGGTGTGACATTGCGCACACTGCACCGTCAGGCCCAACACGCCCTTTCCGAGTGCGTCCATGCGATCGAACATTCCTTCTTTGCGATATTGCTCGGTGATGATCGCTCCTTCCTCCGAAACCATCGAGTTGCGCACATAACCCGTGGCCACGACCAAGTCCTGCTGTTCGCGGAGCGGCTGGCCGGGACGCACCAGCAAGTCGCCCGCGATCTGCTCGATGATAAACTGGTCATACGGTTTGTCCGAGTTCAGCGCGCCGATCACCCAATCTCGCCACGCCCACTGGTCGCGCGGAAGGTCTTTTTCGTAGCCGTCGCTGTCCGCATATCGTGAGGCGTCGAGCCAGTGACGCGCCCACTTCTCGCCGTAACGGGGCGACGCGAGGTATTTGTCAACCTGCGTGCGGTACGCTGCGTTGCCGTCGTGGGCCGAGGCGGCAACAAACTCGTCCACCTCCTGCAAGGTGGGCGGCAGTCCCGTGAGGTCGAGGGAAAGTCGGCGGATCAAGCGTTCGGGCGCAGCCGCCCGAGAGGCGGACAAGCCGGCTTTTTTTCTTTGCACGGCAACCAGTCGATCGAGCGGAGTGGGTCCGAGTTTCGGATCGGCCGCGACGATGGGTCGTTTCGGCGGCATGAACGACCAGTGAGGCTGATACTCCGCGCCCTGCGCGATCCACGCCCTCAGGGCCGCGATCTCCTGCGGCTTCAGCGGGGGCTTTTTCGATTTAACCGGCGGCATGACGTCGTCTGAGTCGGCGGGCTCGGACACGCGCAGCAACAGCTCACTGTCATCCGGATTTCCCGGCACGATCGCCGGTGCCTCGGATTTGCCCCCGACGAGCGCGGCGTCGCGCTGATCCAAACGTAATTTCGCCTTGCGCGCGCCGCTGTCCTGCCCGTGACACGTGAAGCAGTTCTCTGCCAGGATGGGACGAATGTCCTTGTTGAACTCCAGCTTTGGTTCGGCCGCTGCGAGATCGCTGCAGAGCAAAAAGCAAACGACCGCTGCAGCCTGCAAAATTGCGACCATCCCATGTGTACTGCAGGTGAAGTGGCGACGGGACATGGATTGCGGTGCGCGGAGCGGGATCGCCCGCAACGCCGGCGGGTTAGCTTTCGCCGCCCAAGGCGCAAGAGAGACGTAACGGGCGCCAGATCGAACTTCGGCAGGAGAGGAAAGCAGCATGGGAGAGGAGAGTGCGCGGGCAGAATGCAGTCCGAGTTCGGACGTTCAGAAATCGCAGGTGTCGGCTGAACGGGGCAGAGCGATGCCGCGGGTCGCAAGGGGGTGTCGGGGCACTGCGAACAGTGTGCTCACTTTGTTTTCGAATCCAAGCGTTCCGTGCGGAACTTAGTGCGCTGAATAATACTGCGAGACTTAAGCGATGATGCTGTCGACCACCTTGCCGTGCACATCCGTCAGGCGGAAGTCTCGACCTTGAAAGCGATACGTGAGCTGGGTGTGATCGATTCCGAGTAGCCGCAGCACGGTCGCCTGCAGATCGTGCACGTGGACCGGATCCTTCACGACATTGACGCCGAGGTCGTCCGTTTCTCCGTACGTGAACCCAGGCTTCACGCCCCCACCCGCCATCCACGTCGTGAACGCGTAGGGATGGTGATCGCGTCCCCAGCGTTTCCGTTCGCCCAGCTCGCCTTGGATGAACGGCGTGCGCCCAAATTCTCCGCCCCATATCACCAAGGTGTCATCAAGCAGCCCGAGCCGCTTCAGGTCCTTGACCAACGCGGCGCTGGGCTGATCCGTGTCGCGACATTGGTCGTACAACTCTGTCGTCATCGAGTTGTGCTGATCCCAGCCCGCATGCATCAGTTGGATATAGCGCGAGCCGCGCTCGATCAGTCGACGCGCCATCAGACAGTTGTGCGCGAAGCTTCCGGGCTGACGAACTTGCGGACCGTAACTGTCCAACACCTCCGCGGGCTCCTTTGAGAAGTCGGCCAAGTCCGGCACGCTCGTCTGCATCCGGAACGCCATTTCATACTGCGCAATCCGCGTGGCGATCTCGGGATCACCGAAATCCTGCAGCTTCATCTCGTTGATCCGCGCGACTTCGTCGAGAATCGCCCGCTTGGTCGTCGTGTCCATGCCCGCCGGATTATCAAGGTAGAGCACCGGTTCCGCGCCGCCGCGAAACTTCACGCCTTGAAACCGCGACGGCAAAAAGCCGGCGCCCCAGTAGAAATCGCTGAAGATCTGACCGCACGTCGTAGCCGGGTTCACGGACGTCATCACGACAAACGCCGGAACGTCCTCCGTCTCGCAACCCAAGCCATAGTTCAACCACGCTCCGAGTGTGGGACGACCGGGCAACTGCGAGCCGCTCAGCATGAACGTGATTGCCGGCGCATGATTGACCGAATCCGTCTGCATCGATTTCACGAAGCACAGGTCATCGACCATCGACGCGGTGTGCGGGAGAAATGCGCTTACCCACGCCCCGCAGCGACCGTGCTGTTGAAACGGTTCAATCGGCGCGAGGATCAGCTTTCCCTTCGCTTCGCCGGTCATCGTGCTGAACCGTTTACTGCCCACGTACTCGTCCGGCATCCGTTTGCCGTGCATCGAATGAAGGAGTGGTTTCCAATCGAACAAGTCGACGTGGGTCGGCCCGCCATTCATGAAGAGATTGATCACCCGCTTCGCTTTCGGCGCCATGTGCGGTACGCCCGGCAATCCACCAAACCGGTGCGGCTCGTTGGGTCCTGCGATCGCCGATACGGCAGCGGACAAGCCGGTCCGGCCGAAAAGGTACGCCAGCGCGGCCGTGCCCAGCCCAACCGCTCCCCGCTGCAAAAATTCCCGACGAGCTATATGGTGTTCGCGTGCGCGCAATGGATTCATGGTCAGGGTTTGTTGAGCGTTTCGTCGAAGTTCAGCACGGCAAGGCAGAGAGAGGTCCAGGCCGCACGTTCGATCGCGGGCAACGTGGACGAGGACTTGGATTCTCCGACGGCGATGAATTTCTCCGCCGACTCCGGGGTGGTTTCAAAATGCTGCCGGTGTCGTTTCAATCCGGCGATGAGGACCCCGCTCTCGGCGGCGTTCGGCGCACGGGCCAGCACCCGCTCAAACACGAATCCCAATCGACGCGGATCCGTCGTTTCCGCGTCGAGCGCATGTTCAGCGAGCACCCGCGCTGCTTCCACATAAGTCGTATCGTTAAGCGTCGTCAGCGCGTGCAACGGCGTGTTCGTTCGCGACGGCTTGACCGTGCACACCGTGCGCGACGCCGAGTCGAAGAACACGGTTGGACCGGCGATCCGCCGCCAGAATGTGTAAAGACTACGCCGATACAGCGCCTCGCCATGATCAGGCTCGTACACGGTTTTGCCAAACGTCGCTTCCTCCCATACGCCAGGTGGCTGATAAGGTTTGACGGGGGCACCACCGGTACGATCGACGAGCAACCCGCTGGCCGCGAGGGCCTGATCGCGGAGCGCCCACGACGGAAGACGAAAACGCGGGCCGCGGGCGAGCAGGCGGTTGTCGGGATCCCGCTCCGTCAGCTCAGGCGTGAGTCGTGAATCCTGGCGATACGTCGCGCTCGTCACGATCGTGCGCACGAGATGCTTCACGTCCCAACCCGAATCCCGGAGCTCGACCGCGAGCCAGTCCAGGAGATCAGGTTGTTTGGGAAACTCGCCCTGCACGCCAAAGTCTTCCGCCGTTTTCACCAGACCGATGCCAAAAAACATCTGCCATATCCGATTCGCCGTTACCCGCGCCGTCAGCGGATTCTCCGGCGCCACCAGCCAGCGGGCGAGCGCGAGACGATCAGAGTAAACGCCGTCCGGCATCCGCGGCAGTTTGGCCGGCGTGGCCGGCGTCACCTCGGCGAGCGGCTGACTGTAGATACCCCGGTCCAGCACGAACGTCTTTCGTGGCGTTGGCAGATCTTCCATCACCATCACCCGCACGAGCCGATCCTGGTACTTGTCCCGCGCACTCACGGTGCTGGCGACCGCGTGGACTGATTTGGCGTACGCCGGAAATTCTGCCTCGGCCTGTTTCGCCAGTGACTCGAGCCGGCCTGCACTCCGGATTCCCGGCGCAATCTGCAGCGCCTTCAACGCTTCCTCGTTAAACTTTGCCACCACCGGCGACTTCGATGCCGGTTGTCCGGCCTCGCGCGGGAAAATCTCAGCTTCGATTTTTTCCAACTCCGTAAAAGCTGCCTTCAAGTCCAACTCCACGGTCGAGAGATGCTGCTTCTGCTCAGCGGTCGTAAGGTCCACCACCGGCTTGGTCTGCGGGCTGCCACCGCTGCCGTCGACGGGGGTCTGATTGAAGAACGCCGACAGCGAATAATAATCCCGCTGCGAAATTGGATCGAACTTGTGATCATGGCAGCGAGCACAACCGACCGTCAGCCCCATCCAGGCGGTGCCCGTCGTCTCCGTCATGTCCAAAACGTAATCGACCCGATTCTCCTCCGGGATTCGACCGCCTTCGCCGTTGATCGGGTGGTTGCGGAGAAAAGCGGTGGCGATCTTCTGCTCGTCGGTCGCGTTCGGGAGCAAATCCCCCGCGAGCTGCCAGATCGTGAATTCATCATACGGCATGTTCGCGTTGAACGCCTTCACGACCCAGTCGCGCCAGGGCCACATCGTTCTCTCGTTGTCACCCTGATATCCGTTCGTGTCAGCGTAACGCGCCACCTCCATCCAATCCCATGCCATCCGCTCGCCGTACGCCTTCGACGCCAGCAACCGGTCAACCACTCGCTCGTACGCCTTGGGCGACTCATCGGCCATGAACGCGGCAACCTCCGCCGGCGTCGGCGGCAGGCCCGTGAGATCGAGCGTCACTCGACGAATCAGGGTTTCGCGCGTGGCCTCACGCGCGGGCTTCAACTTCTCCGTCGCGAGGCGAGCGCGCACAAAACCATCGATCGCACCGAGCTGCCCCGTCTCCGACGTCACGGGAACGTCCGGTCGCGTCAGCTCGGTCAACGACCAGTGAACGCCCCACTTCGCGCCCGAATCAATCCAGCGTCCGATGAGTTCTTTTTGCACCGGAGTCAGCACCTTGTGGCTGTCCGACGGCGGCATGATTTCGTCCGGATCCGTCGCGGTCACCCGATAAAACATTTCGCTGTCCGCGCAATTGCCGGGAATCACGACCGTGCCGTCCTTGCGCTCGCGTTTCGCATCGGCTTCGTCGTCGAGGCGAAGTTTGGCTTTGCGATGCCCCGCATCGGGCCCGTGACACGAATAACAGTTGTCCGACAGGATGGGCAAAATCTCGCGGCTGAAATTGGGCACAGTCGGCGACGCGACGACGAGGGTCGCGCTCGAAAGCAGGCAAAGCGCAACGAGACAGCGGGGTAGCACGTCCAAACGCTAGCAGCCGACTCCCCTGCTGGCAATATACGCGAGCGCGTAAGTCAGCTCAACGGAAGAGGCCGTCCTTCACCGCCCGCGAAACAGCGGCCGCCGAACAATTCACATGCAACTTCCGGTAAACGCAGCGCATGACGTAGTCGACCGTGTGCGGGTTAAGTTCCAGCTGCTCCGCGATCTGCTTCTTCACTTTTCCGTCCACCATGAGCTGGAGCACGTTCGTCTCGCGCGGTGTCAGTCCGTAATCTTTGCGAGCCGGGGCGAGCCGCGTAAACATCGTCAGAACGCGTCGCGCCACGCGCGGATTCATCGGCGATCCGCCCGCCTGCGCTTCCACAATCGCCTCAAGGATGCGGCCCATGGGTTCGGATTTAAGCAGATAACCGGACGCACCCGCACAGATCGCGCGAAAGATTTTGTCGTCATCTTCAAACACCGTGAGCACCAGAATACTCGCTTCCGGCACCAGCTGTTTGATCCGGCCAATCCCTTCGATGCCGTCCATTCCGGGCAGTCCCACGTCCAGCAGCACCACGTCCGGCGCAGGCGACGCGCCCGCGGCCAAGGCATCTTCGCAATTCGAAAACGCGCGAACGTCCAGGCCTTGAGCCGAGTCGCGTAACGCGCGCTCCGTCGCCCGCCGGTAAGCCGCGTTGTCTTCAATCAGCCAGAGATTCGCCATGTCGGATCGTCAGCTCACGTTCTGTTTCTGGTCGCCACGTCAGAACCGTGGCCCGCGCCCAACGGTACTTCAAGGAGCACCGTCGTTCCCTTGCCGGGACTACTTTCAATCGTACACGTCCCGCGCAGGCCACGCGCGCGTTCCCGCAGACTCTTGAGGCCAACGCCCCGTTTCGCACTCGCCGGATCAAAGCCGCGCCCATTGTCCGCGATGACCAGCTTGAACACGCGTTGCTCCACCTTCGCGGAAAGGTCGACCGTCGTCGCATGCGCATGTCGCGCCACGTTCGCCAATGCTTCCTTGAAAAACAGGAAAACCTGCCGCTGCGATTCGACCGGCCAGTCCGGCGGCACGGCCTCCATCGTACTTACCCACCGCACATCGCGTCCGGGCAACACGCGCGTGGCGGCGCGTTGCAGTTGGGTCACCAGATCGACGCCGGCCTCTTCCCGCGCCCCCACCACCCACAACACCTCTCTCATTGCATCGGTCGTTTCACGCGCAATGCGGTTCACTTCCCGCCAGTCCTCCTGCGCCAAGCCCGACGACCTTTCACCAACGCTTTCACTGAGCACCGCCAAGCCGGCGAGATTGCTGCCCATTTCATCATGCAGATCCCGAGCGAGCCGGGTGCGAAACTCCTCCAGCTCGCGTTGGCGTCGCCGCTTTTGCTGGATCAGCGCCATGACGGCCACGGCGCCCAGCAAAAGCAGAACTCCAGCTCCCACGGCCAACGCGCGACTCCGCGCCGCATCGGTCAACGCTTCGCGCCGCGCCGAGAGCAACCCAAGCTGCGCGATAAGTGCCTCCCGGCGTTGCCCGTCCGCCAGCCACGCCGGGAGCTCGATCAGCCGGCCGTAACTGGCGTATCCATCATTCAACTGGGACACGGGCCAGTTCCGGCTGAACTCCGCGGGATCCGCCACGGCATACGCCCGCCCACCCCGCGCGACGTTCACATCGTCGGCAAAAATCTCGAGTTCCGAAAGTCCGAACCGGCGGCGCGTCCGCGCTGGCGCCGACGGACCGGGATCTTCCATCACGACACGAACGTAGCGCGCACTGACTTCTTTTCCCTGGAGTGTGACCGCATTGTTGCCCGGATTGGAAAAATCTTTTCCACCCGTGGTGAACAGCACCTGCGCTTGGGCAAAGTCTGCGCTTAAAGCGGCCTCGACGCGGAACCGGGTCGGAAACGAGAAGCCCGGAATGTCTGCACCCATGCGCGCGTGGATCGGATGGAGCCGGACTTCCTGAATCGGCCGCGGCTCGCCCAGATCGATCGCCATCCACGGTAACTCATCATTCGTCGACGGTCCGGCGTAGAGGCCATCATACGGCAGCAGGTCACGCTGAATCGGAGGACCCAGCGGCGTTCGGCCGTCGACCACGTTTGCCGCCGTCCATCGCGGCGGCAAATCGACGGCCGCCGACGCCAGCACCGGACGGCCGATCGCAATGTTCCGCCGCCCTGACAGCACCATCAACTCCGCCAACGCGTAGAAATATTGTCCGTTCTCAACCGCCAGTTTCGTCACGGTGAGCCGGACGTAGCGCGCGCTTTGCCCATTCGCGCGAACCGTCACCGGAGCGATGCCAGGCGGCGGAAAATCCGAATCGGTGTAGACAGCGACCGGCGAGAAATTCGCGAACTGAGGATCATCCGAAACATCGATCCGGAAGCGTCGCGGGAACGCATGCGCCTTGTGCTCCACCGCCTGCCAGTCGACCTGCGCCGGCACCAACGCGATCCAATCGATGCGTTGCGTCCGCTCGAGGTCCACTTGGATCCACGGCGACGTCGGCGGCTCTGCTCGCAACCGCGGATGCTGATAACCGTACTCGGCCACCGTCTGACCGACGACCGGCGTGCCCAATGCCGCCAGCTCGCTTTTCGCGGCCGCCTCCTCGCGCTCCACCGTGCGCAGCTCCGGGCTCAGCCAGGCCTGCCACGCAATTTCGGCCGACGTAGTTGTCGCGCCGGTACCTAACAAGACCAGCAGTACGCCGACTCGCGAACCTCGCTCCCAGACGCCGTGTGCGCAGGAGAATGCCCGGGCAAAACGATTCACCAACAAAGCGCGCAGGGAGAACAGCGGCACGGCTTGTTCATGGTTATCGCAACGTGCCGCCGTCAAGCTCGGGCGGTGCCGCTAAGCCGGATCAATGCAGTCGGAGACCACGGATTACGCGGATTAACACGGATATTCAGAGGTAAAAAATTGGGCAACGCCTTCGAACGGCTCGAACACCATTCGATCTTTTCGTGGCACTTGGATTTTCCGTCACGGTCCGGTGACTTCTGCTGTAGGTGTGATGGTTGACGGAAAACAGAAGGAGCATGTAGGCCAGCGCGCTTGCGCGCGCTCCGGCGGATTGCACTCGCGCCGGCAATCTTTCGAACGCGATCACCGGAGCGCGCGCAAGCGCGCTGACCTACCTCGGATCCGTGAAAATCCGTGTCCATTCGTGGCTCAATTGAATGGTTCCGGCTCAGCGGATAAAAACTGGCAGTCGCCGAGATGGAATGCTTCTGTGGCGACGATGTCGCATTTCACCCGCCGGCAATTCGTTCGCACTGTAACGGTGGCTGGACTCGCGTGTACGTTCAGCCGCGCACGCGCCCAATCGTCGCCGGTCGTTCTCGGGACCGGCGAGTTTCGTTATCGGCAGATCCCAGGCTGGGGCCAACTCGGATCCGAAACGCCGGTGAATGATTGCCATGGCCTCGCGCGCGATGCCGAGGGGCACATCATTCTACTCACGAATCACGTGGCGAACAACGTGATCGTTTACGACTCGGCCGGCCGACTCGTCCACAAATGGGGCACGACGTTTCCCGGAGCCCACGGCCTGTCTCTCGTCAACGAGGGGAATCGCCAGCTTCTGTTCATCACCGATCTCACCACCCACCGTGTGGCCAAAACCACGCTCAGTGGTGAACTGCTCGAAGAATGGCGCTGGCCCGAAGCCACCGGCAAATACGAGAAGGAGGATCAGTACCGCCCCTCATGGACGCTGCACCTCCCGAATGGCGAATTCTACGTGCTCGACGGTTACGGCCGGGACTACATCTGCCACTATGGGGCCGATGGAAAGTTTCAGCGCATCTTCGGCGGCGCGGAAGGCGGCATCACGCATTGGGGCCCGCACGCCGGGATGATCGATGATCCAACCGGCAAAGATCCGTCGCTGCTGATTGCCATGAGTGATCAGCAATACCTTCTCCGTGTCGGTCTCGACGGACGAAAGCTGGCGCAGATCGATTTACCCGGTGGCAATCCCCGGCAAATTCGTCGCTACGGTGACCACTACTTCGTGGCCCATCTCGGGGACAACTGGCCGAAGGACCACAACAGCCGCGGTTTCGTTTCGGTGCTCGACCAGAATCTCCGCGTGATCGCGAACATCGGAGGAACCGCGCCCACTTACGACGACGCCGGCCACCTCCGACGGATGCAGCATCAAGAGGACGTTTTCCTCCACCCCCACGATCTTCTCGTCGACGCCGACGGCAGCTTGTATGTTGCGCAATACAGCTCGAATCAGACGTACCCGTTGAAGTTTGAGCGCGTTTGAAAGCGTCGCTGCTTCGCGCGGCGAGGGAGGAAAGACTCAGATGTCCGACAAGGCGCGTTCCTCTGCGGCGAAGTCCGTCGTAGCTTCTGACTCGATCCCACGGCGGCGGTCCTTTTGAACCCAACCGTAGAGCACCGGCAACAGCAGCAGAGTGAGAAACGTTGAACTCACAATTCCCCCGATCACCACGGTGGCGAGCGGCCGCTGCACCTCGGCGCCCGCGCCCGTCGCAAAGGCCATCGGCACAAAGCCAAAACTCGCCACCGCCGCGGTCATCATGACGGGACGCAGGCGCGTCATGGCGCCTTCGATCACCGCATCGCGCACGCTTCGTCCGGCATCGCGCAGCTCGTTGAAATAGCTGACGAGCACGACGCCATTGAGCACGGCGACGCCGGTGAGCGCAATAAAACCGACCGCGGCCGTGATGCTGAAAGGCATGCCCCGCACCCATAGCGCCACAACGCCGCCGGTCACTGCAAGGGGTATGCCCGAATAGACGAGCAGCGCCTGCCTGAAAGACCCAAAGGCGAGCACGATCAAGACGAAGATCAGTCCCAGGGCCGCCGGCACCACCACGGTGAAACGCGCCCGCGCCTCCTGCAGATTTTTGAATTGGCCGCCGAACTCGACCAAATATCCGTCCGGCAGTTTCACTTCGGCTCGAACGCGAGCGTCGACCGCGCGAACGAAGCGCTCGATGTCGCGTGTATTCAAATTCACCATCAGCGCCGCACGCCGCTGTCCGGCATCGCGTCGAATCGGTTCAACGGTCCGGACGGTCGAAAACTCCACCACGTCCCCGAGCGGCAGAATGCCGTGTTCGCCCACCCGCAGCGGGAGTCGCTTGATCTGCGCTTCATCGGAGCGCAGCTCCTCCGCCATTCGGACCACGACGTCAACGCGCCGGTTTCCCTCGATCAACTGGCCGACTTCCTGGCCGGCCAGCGCCGTCGTCACGGCTTGATTGATTTCGGCCGACTGAAGATTGGACCGGCGGACGACGTCGCGCTTCACCGTCAGTTCAAGCTGAGGCGTGCGTCCTTCGGCTTCGTATTCCACTTCAGCGACGCCGGGCGTTTGCTCGATGATCACCTTGATCTGTTCCGCGAGCGGCTCGAGCACCGCGTAGTCCTGCCCAAAGATCTTCACCGCCAGTTCGGCTTTCGTGCCTTCGAGCATTTCGTTGAACCGCATTTCAATCGGTTGTGCGAATAACGTGCTGTACTCCGGATTGACCTGCTTGATGGCGGCTGCAAGTTGCTCCACCAATTCAGCTTTCGTCGTCGGCCGGCCAGCGGTCCTGGGCCATTCGGACAGCGGCTTGTACGTGATGTACACGTCGCTCTCATTCACCGGCATTGGGTCGGTGGCCACTTCGCTGGTCCCGATGCGCGAGAACACCCGGGTCACCTCGGGAAAATCGGCGAGCAGTCGCTGTTCCACCGTGATGTCGGTGCGGACCGACTGCTCGATGCTCATCCCCACCGGCTTGTAAAGCATCGCCGTCACGGATCCTTCATCGAGGGTCGGTACGAACTCCGCTCCCAAGTGGGTGAACAGCCAAAGCGAGCCTGCAAAAAGCAGCGCCGACGCGCTCACGACCAAGACGCGCCACCGTAGTGCTAATTTCAGCACCGGTTCATAAAGCCGCTTCGCCAGGCGCATGACGCGATTGTCCTCTTCATCCACTTTGCCGCGGAGCAACCAGACGGAGAGCGCCGGAACCAGAGTCAACGTGAGGACGAGCGCGCCACCGAGCGCGAGCATCACCGTCAGAGCCATCGGGTGAAACATCTTCCCTTCCGTGCCCGTGAGTCCGAGGAGCGGAAGGTAAACCACCGTGATGATCAGCACGCCAAAAAACATCGGTCGCCCCACCTGTTTGCACGCGGCGAGCACCACGTGAGCTCGCTCCCTGGCGCTCACGATTCGCCCCAGCTCCCGCTGCCGATCGGCCAGGCGACGTAGCACGTTTTCAACCACCACTACCGCTCCGTCGATCACCAGTCCGAAGTCAACGGCACCCAGGCTCATCAGATTGCCCGAGATTCCAAACCGCGCCATGCCCGTCAGCGCGAACAGGAACGCCAACGGGATGGTGCACGTCACAATCAGCGCCGCGCGCACATTGCCCAGCAACAGCAGCAGAACGACCGCGACCAGCACCGCTCCTTCGAACAGGTTAGTTTCAACGGTACGAATGGTTCGGCCCACCAACTCAGAGCGATCGTACTCCGGCTGGATCAGCACGCCCGGTGGCAACTTCCGTTGGATCTCGCCGAGCCGTTCCTTGACGCGATGTGCCACGTCACGGCCATTCTCGCCCGTCAACATCATCGTGGTCCCAATCACCACTTCGCGACCATTCAGCGTTGCCGCGCCGGTGCGGAACTTTGTTCCGACCACCACATCGGCAACGTCGCGGACCAGCAGTGGCGTGGCTCTCCCTTCCAACTTCAGCGGCAGCTCGGATATTTCCGTCGGGTTCGTGACCCGGCTCACCGCCCGAATCGTGAACTGCTCTCCTCCGCGTTGGATGATTCCACCGCCGGCGTTTTCCATGTTCAGCGTGATCAGATCCGCGAGTTCGGAAAATGTCAGGCCTACCGCAGCTAACGCCTCCGGCTTGGGTTGGATGAAGTACTGTTTCTCGAAACCACCCACGGCATTGATTTCGGCGATCCCCGGGACCGAACGGAGCAACGGCTTGATCAGATACTCGTGGATTTCGCTGAGCGCGATCAGCTGGTCGCGCTCCGTTGCGGGCTTGTGGACCGCATCCGCGCCGTAGCTGACGCTGTAGTAAAATATTTCGCCCAAGCCTGTGCTGATGGGTGCGAGTTTGGGAGCTGTGCCGGCGGGGAGCTGCGACGCGATACCCTGCAGTCTTTCGGTGATGAGCTGGCGCGCCCGATAGATATCGGTGCCATCGTTGAACTGCAGCGTGACCTGCGACAGGCCGAACTTCGTCAACGAGCGCATCTCTTGCACGCCCGCCAGCCCTGCGAGCTCAACCTCGATCATTTGCGTAACAAGTTTCTCAGATTCCTCTGCGGCGAGCGCCGGCACTTCCGTATTAATCTGAACCTGCACGCCGGTGATATCCGGCACCGCATCGACCGGCAGCTGAAACGCTGACCACAAACCCACACCAAGAAGCAGCACCGCGCCGAGAAAAACGATGGCCCGCTGACGGACTGAAAACTCGAGGATGCGATCGATCACGGCGCACTCTCCCCGACGTTCAGGTTGAGCCCCGTCAACTGCTCCAGTTGCTGTGCGGCTTCCTGAACCTCGCGTTGCGTATCGAGCAGGGCTTCGACCGCGTCCAGGTAGGAGTTTTGCAGTTCCACGTACGTCCCGAGCGGAACGGCGCCCAGGCGGAAATGGCGATCGGCGGTCGCAGCCGCGTCGCGAAACTTTTCCACCGAATCCGCCTTCCATTCAGCCCACGTGGACCGTTTCAGTTGGAAGGTCTGGGCTGCGACTGTGACCTCCCGCTCCAGGTTGCGGTGCGTCATCTGCATCATTGCTTCGGCCTGCCGCCGTCGCGCCTCCGCGAGATCCACGCCGGCGCGATTGCGCGACGCAAGGGGCAGTGGCACGGACAATCCGAGTCCGATGACCGTTTCTTTTTCGCCGGCCCTTTCCTGCGAGACGAACGGACTCACCGTCACGGACGGCTGGCGTTCGTTGCGCGCGAGCGCCACGGCGAGGCCTTGCTGTTGCAATTCGGTGGTCCGCACCCGGAACTCGAAATTATTTTCCTGCGCTGCCGCCAATAGTCGATCGAGCGAAGGCCCCGCGCTGACCGTGAGCTGCGGTGCGAAGGGCTGCGCTGGAGCATCGAGCGGAACGCCGCGAAGTTGATTGAGTTCGACCAGGGCACCTTTGGCCGCGACCTCGGCAGTGGTCGCACGACGTTTCAAAGAGAGTTCCTGGGCTTCGATCACACGCGTCTCGAGGAGCGGCGTGATTCCAGCCGGGTCGCGCGCGAGAAAAATCTCGCGCAGGCTCTGATACCGCTGCGCCACTTCGGCCGTCGCCGCGGATTTTTCCGCCGCGATCCACAGTTCAAATGCAAGCCAGCGTGCTCGCGCGCGCAGAGCCGTGCGAAATCGCTCGAGCCCAAGTTCGGCCAGCTCGATCTGCCGATTCGCGATGCTTTTTCGCAGTCCCAACCGACCCGGCCACTCGAACGTTTGGCTGACCGAGACGGACCAGGCGTTCCCCTCTCCCGCAATCGATCCGGCAACGTCACGGACTCGTTTGCGTCCGCCTTGGACGGAAAGTTCGGGATCGCTCCACGCTCCCGCGGCGCGCCGGCCGGCTCTCGCGGCGTCCAGTTCAGCTTCGTAGAACTTGAGTTCAGGATGATGGAGAACGATCTCCTCAACCAACGTCGAAAGCGGCGGCCGTTCTGCGGTCGCGACGATCGCGGGCGATTCAGCACGGGCCATCGTGGAAGCGAAAAGCAAGCCGGCGAACGTGCGCAGAGATTGGGTACGGAAAAAATTCATGGGAAGACAACGGGACCAAAGGAAGGGAAGATGACGGCCACCGCGTGGCCGCAAAAGCGCTCCGCCTACGGGCGTAGCGCCGAACCATTCTCACGCCGACCGCGCAGGGCCGGACGTTTAGTTAAACCAGAGACGGAGCCCGCGACGGCAATGCCGTTCGCCGCTCAAACTGCCACGTCGACACCCAAATCGGCGCCACATCGCTCTTCCACGACACCCGGCCGGGATCGGCCGACTGTTCGCTCGGAACCAACACGTCCGACACGTTGAACACGTCCGGCACTAGCGCAGGCGCAGAAACGACCCGTGCAAACGTCGCAGGCTTGTACGAATCACTTTCGACCAGATCACAGGAGTCTGTCGCGCCGGTCGTCTCGGAGCCGTGCGCGTCGGGTTCACAACCGACGGGGATTAAACCCGCCGCTTCGAGATCGCAGTGCAGCGTCATGGGCAGCCAGAGGGCCAATGAAAGCAGACCGAAAACTTTCAGCAAACGACGCATTGCAGGTGTCGCAGATTCAGCGGCGACGGCGCCATGTCAAACCGCCTTTGACCTTCAATACCATCGTCCCGGCCTACTTCGCGTCAGCGGCACGGAAGCGGTCCCGACGCCTGTGGGCGCCGCGGTTCAGCTCGAATGTGGAGCAATCCAGCGGCAACGAAAACCTTGCGGCAGCAGTTGAACACGATGGTGGGGGAATTGGTTGGCCATCAGGTCGCACAGGCGGCGCACGCCCCACTCTTCGCTCGCCCCATGATGGATCACGATCATGGGAAAACCGGAATCATCCGCCCACTCACACTCCGTCCAGGTCTTGATCCGATCGTCGATGGTCACCGCCATGTCTGCGCCCATCTCGAGGAAGGTCCACGGCTGACATGAATAACCTGTTCCCAAGCCAAGCCGGCGGATCAATCGCGCCGGGTCGCCATGGAAAGCCACGCCCGGTTGTCCGACCTGAGCCAGCACGTTCGCGATTCGCTGGGCGAGGACTTCGGCCCTGACCGGTGGATCGACGCGGATCAGGCGATGGTGATGCACGGAGCTCACGCAATCCGCGTCGGTAAAACCCAACGCGGCCCCGAATGCATCGACCACTCCACCGGGCATGGCATCAAGTACGTCGTGGCAGCGGATCACGACCATGCCGTTCTCTTCAATCCATCGTCGTTTTGCCTCTCGGGTTTCCACCACCGACTTCCGCGCGAGCGGCGGCAAATCCGGAAACTCCTCATCAAACCCTCGGCTTTCGTGATGGGCAAAGAAAGTCGGCTCGTGCGCCACGACCAAATTGCAGCCGTGCTCGTGCGCAGCGCGCAATGTGTCCCACGTCGGCATCCACGCCACTGCGATCCGCCCCACGACCTTGTCGGGCTCCCCAACAATGATCTGATCGACCGACGGCTCGGCGATGGGATGCAATGAACGCAACCAGCGATGAAGATCCCGCGCCGTCATCGCATTAACGAGGATCGAGTGGCGTTCATTCGGGGAAGAATGACGTTGAGCTGCGCGCTGCCCAAGACGACAAGCCAGCGACTCATCAGCGGCGGAGCAAAATTGCCCAATCTTCGTCAGGCTGGGATGCAGGAGACCCCAAGCGCACGCGAGCGCCAGCGGTGATCTGCTTAGTGTCAGTCTCGATGAGTGGCCCGCCCGCTCTCGGATTAAACCAGTGCACGTTGAACGCGCCACTGGTCTCGCGCAGGTCGATCGTACAGCCGCCGCCCGACGGGAGGTAGATCAGGTAAACCTCATCTTTCTTCCGCAAACAATACGCCGATTCACCGCCAATGCCGTTGCCCAACAAGTCGTCGGCGTTGTCCATTTCCCAGAATGGGGGAGCTTCTGCTCGCGAAAAAATTCGAGAGCAATACGACAGTAATCCCAGCTCTGATCGCGGCTCCGAAAATCCTCCGCGTCGGTTCACGAAACAAAACGCGCGCAGTCACGAAGGACAAGCGGGCGCTGAAGTCACCGACGACTCTGTCGCGTTAGAAGCTAGCTCGCACTGTGAGCTCCACCGTACGCGGTGCGCCGAAGTAATTCCGATTCGCAAGATACCGTTCATCCAAGGCGTTTTTCACCATGACCGACGCCGTGCATTTCGTGGCCCCAAGACTGAAGCTTCCGCCCATGCCAACGGAGATGACGGTGTACGGATCGAGAGTCCACGACGGCGTGAGCACGTTGTTCAAAACGCTCCACGCTTCGGTTTGTTGCCGCGTGTCGACCCATCGACCGTTACCGATCAGGTAGATGTTGTCGAACGGTCCCGCCTTCCCCAGGTCCTGGCGAAGATTGGCCGAGAATTGATGGTGCGGCGCATAGGCGAGTTGGTGACCCTCCCGCGTCAGCGTCCGCACGCCGTTGATCGTCACGGCGGTTCCGACGTCACTCTGCACATACGAATAAGTGTAGGCGTACCCCAGACCAATCTGCGTGCGCTTGGTCGGGCGCACGGAGACGTCGAGTTCCGCCCCTGAGCTGCTGTTCACGCCCGACTGTTGCGAAGGATTGAACGTCTCATTGTTGACTGTCACAGGCGCCAGGATACGGATGATATCCTTTTCTTCCAGCGAGTAGATCGAGAGGACGCCCGACACCATCCCCTTGAACATATCGGTCTTTACGCCGAAGTCGTAGCCTTTGCCGCTGCCTGGAACCGGATTGAAAAAGGTGCCGTCCGGGTTCCGGGCGATCGTGGTGTAGAGATTTACGATGGACGTCGAGTAGTTCGCAAAGAACGACAGGCCGGGAACGGGTTTGTAGAGCACGCCCACCTGCGGCGAGAGCTTCGACGGGTACGTGGCATAACTTTGAACCGGCGTCGGGCTATTCGCGTTCGCGTAATTGTCGGATTCAATTTTATCCAGGCGCACGCCGGCGAGCGTGTGGATTTGATCGCCCAGCAGGGTGAGCTGGTTGACGAAATAAGCGCTGTTGAGCGTATTCCGGAAGCGCTGACCCGTCGAAGCCGCCGAGCCCAAATCGTCAAATCGTTCGGTCAAAATCCAGGTAGATGGATCGTTGAGGTTCCACAGCGCCGAGTTGTCGATCGCGGGACTGATGCCCTGGTAGATCTGCTGAAATTTTTCTTTTCCGAGCTGATAGCCGAGCAGATTCTGCACTTTGACGCCGCGGAATTCGAAATTGTTGAGCAGTTCGATTTGACGATAGCTATCGAACGATCCCCGCACGCCACGGCTGAAGGTTCGACCCGCCATGGTCGGCGGATTGCTCGGCGCACCGCCGGCGCCGCTTGTGACCGTGCTGTTCGCGGTGTTGGTCCGAACGTTATCGTCCCAGCTCACGTCAGACCAATTTGCGCGGAGCGTGAGGTTATCACTGAACTTGTGGATGAACTCGACGGTGAACGCTTCCATCGTCACATCGAAATAATCGTGCTTGCCGCGGCCGTTCCAGTGCAGGTCAACCGCACCGTAGTTCTTGCCGGAGTCCGCATCGAGGAAGGGATGAAACGGCAGCGAGCTCTGAGGATTCGTGCGCCGCTCCGTGCTCTCGAACTCAACCGTCAGCGTCGTCTCCGGACGAATCCACCAGGTGAGCGAAGGATACAGCACCGTCTCCTTGTTGTGATAACGCGCGATCCACGACTCGGAATCCTCGTAGGAGCCCACGAAACGCACCGCTAGTTTTTTGTTCGCGGAGGGGACGTTCACATCCACAGAGGCTTTGTAGAATTCGTAGCTACCCACCTGGACGGCCGTGCTCATGATCTTACGCTGCACGGGCCGCTTGGTGATGTAGTTGATGCTGCCGCCGGGCGACGCCTGACCGTAGAGGACGGAGGAAGGACCCTTCAAAATTTCCACGCGCGAAATGGTGACAGGATCGACGACGCGAAGACGCCGAAAGCCGTTTCGATTCGGGACAAACCCACCCTGCCCGCGCAAAATGAAGCCTAGGGTGTCGCCGTTGGCTACGTCCGACGCCGCCGTGCCACCACCTGAAACTCCCGAAGCAAAAGAAACGATGTCCACGAGATCGCGTGCGCCGATGTCGTTGATGAAATTTTCATTGAACACGGTCAGGTTCAGCGGGAGGTCGATGAGCGCGGTTCGCGTTCGCGTGCCGCTCACCGCTTGCGGCGAATAGTAGCCCTCTTCGGATTGGTCGCTCACCACGAACGGCGAGAGCACGACGGTTTCATCGGACTTGTCGGTCGAGTCCGTGGTGGAACGGGCCGCTACCTGGCCGCTGACGGACAGCGTGCTCAACGGCAAACAGACGGCGAACCACAAGAGTCGGGTCGGGGTGATCGTTCTTGGCTTCATAGTTTAGGTGTTGGTTGTCTCCAAAAAGGGCGGACTCGAGAAAATTTTGGCCGGTCGTCAGCAGGTCGGGGTAAGCAGAAAAAAGACCGAGGGGACTTCAATTCGCGTCGGGTTAGAGGGGCTGCCGTAAAAGGTGCCGAGAGTTGGGGCATAATAAACTGGCCCCTTGCTCAATCGCATGAACACCGCGTGATTGGGGTGAATTGCCCGCCCGGTCGAACTAGAAGAGTACGCTCACGGCTCTCGTCGCGGGCCATCGCGAAGCGCGCATAGCGGGTTTCCCGGGGCTTTCCGCTCGCGGGCCGACTCCACCAGGAGCACAGTGCCGGTTCAGCCACGCCGCGACTGCTCTCGTTTCCCGACATTTTTTTCGTCCCCTCATGCGATTGAACGTGTTCAACGTTTCGGTTTCGAAGGGGCGGGAGCTGAGTAAGCCCATGCAGATCCTTTCGGGACCTCAAGCTTCCCCCGACCTTTCCGCCAACGAGAGTTCGAGGAAAACGACGGTACGTGAATGTCAGATCAGTCCGAACTGGTCCGGCCCGCGACAGCCATTCCGCCACACGTGGGAAGGAATCATCAACGTGGATCAATTCCGCTGGCTCGTCCGGCGCGATCTGCAGGAGCAGCTCGAGCTGGCCCAGCGTGAACTTCGCGCCACGCACGTTCGGGCGGTCGGGATGTTCGATGATGAAATGCGCGTTTTCTGTCCGGGTCCCGGCGCCTTCATGGGCTACGAGGCCAAAGATCCGCGGACGAACTGGCAAACCGTGGACTACGTCATCGACTCGTTGCTGGACCGAAAGCTCCAGCCGGTTTTCACGACCTCATTCATTCCGAGTGCGATGGCGGGCGGACCGGTGACGGTGTTCTCCACTCGAGCGCACACGAGCCCGCCCAGGGAACTGGTCCAATGGGAAGCGTTTGTGCGCGACGCGGTGCAGCACGCCGTCGACCGGTACTCGCTCGAGGTGGTGCGCCAATGGCCGTTCGAAGTTTGGAACGAACCCAATCTTCAAGGCTGGTTTTGGGGCGGCGACCAGGCCGACTTCCACCGGCTGTGGGCCGCGACCTACCGCGCGATCAAAGCGGTTGATCCTCGCCTACGGGTGGGCGGGCCATCCACGGGTCGCGCCGAGTGGCTGGAGGAGTTGTTGGATTATGGCGCAACTCACAACTGCCCGCCCGACTATCTCATCACGCACATCTACAATAACGATAGCGCGGCCGACAATCCGCTCGCACCCTTCGACCCGACCGCCGCGGTCCGGGGCAGCAAATCGCCCACGTTTGCGATGGACATCATTCGCGATGTCCGGACACGTCTGACGAAGCGTGGCTTCACCGGCGAAGTCCATTGGAACGAATGGGGCCGCTCCTTTCACGCGGTTGATCACCACCGAGAACAACCGTCAGAAGCGGCGTTCATCGCGCGACTGCTTGCCGACGTTTCACAGGAAGCGGACGTTTTCTCATACTGGTGCCTGAGCGATATCTACGACCAGGTCGGGTACGGCCGGGAAGCATTTTTCGGCGGCTATGGACTGCTCAACCTCCAAGGCTTGCGGAAGCCCGCCTATCACACATTTGAGTTGCTCGCGAAGCTCGGCACGCAACGCGTGACGATACCCGGTGAGCAGCGCGACGCAGCGTGTAATGCGATTGTCACGACAGCGACCGGTCGCGCTCATGTGTTAGTTTACGCCGCCGATCCCGCGGGCGAATCCCAGCGCCAGTCGGTTGAGGTTTCGGTCTCCTTGCCCGCCGGCGCACGACCGCTGACGTTACACCGGATCGATTCGATCGAAAACAATGTGCTCACCCAATGGCAGGAGCTGGGCAGTCCGGCCTATTTATCTCGCCACCAGACAAAAGAACTCGCGGCGGATAACGCCCTGAAAGCTTCCTCCACGCCCATCCGTTTCGAAGCCGACGCCGACCACTCCACCGCGCGGTTCATCATGGAAAGCCCCGGCGTCGCGTTGCTCGAAGTTGAACTCAAGTCGTAAGATCAGGCCGGCATTTCGCGATGTTACGCATTACGTAACATCGGTCGCTGGCAGTCACGGCGGGCTGGTAGTCGGCGGCAACGCGAGTTCCTCAAGCAGCGCATGGCCAAAAAAGGTGGTGGTGTAGAGAATCGTCAGCGGCCGTCGTCGCACGTACGCCATGCTGTTCGGGTAGAGGATGGCGCCAGCGGTATTCGGATCACTGCTCCGATCCTGGTGGCGAAGGCACCATCGGAGCGCGCGCCGGGCGCTGTCGAGGTGCGCAGAATTCCGGGTGGTCTTGTAAAGTTCATAAAACAAATAGGCCCAGATCGCGGTCGCCTTGTCATCGATCGCGTCTTCGGGTTCCGGTCGGTGGAACAGAAAGGTCCAGCTCCCGTCCTCGGCCTGACACGCCATTACCTTTTCTGCGAGTTGGCGCGCGAGTTCGAGGTAGCTCGCGTCCCCGGAAAGGCGATGCGCGTCGAGGTAGCCTTCGACCACCCAGGCATGCCCTTTGATATCCGGGTCCCAGATCTCCCGGTTTTCGTCACGCAGCCAAGCGCGCGCCAGCAGTCCCGATGCGCGACCCATGTGCTTCAGATGCGAATCCAGGAAACGCCGCCCCGCCGCGGCCGTCGCAGGATCGTTGGTCACTTCGAAGAGACGTCGAAAGCCAATCGTGCCGAAGACCGACTCGTCCAAGGTATGGGGTGTCCACCGATTCCGGGCGACGATCCAATCCTGCGGAATCACCGGATACTGATCCATCAAGCGCACCGCCGCGTTCGCCAATGACTGCATGCGCCGAAGGAAGATGGGGTCACGCGTCTCCGCGTAAGCGGACATCCAGCCCCATCCGGCCATGAACAACGAGTCCGCGGTCGACATGTATTCAGACCAGCCATTCGGCGTCGCGCGAGAAGGTTCCCAGCGGACCGTGGACACGCCGAACGCCGGATGATTCGGCTCTGTCACCTCGAAACTCAAGCTCCGGTGAGCCGCCGCCACCGCAGCGCTGTGAAACGTTTCAGCCAGTCCGGCTTTATGGACCGCATCCCGTTTCGACAGCTTCAACAAGAGATCGATCGAAGGGCCCCACGCCCAAATCCAATGTGCCATCCGGTGAGCGCGCCGGCTTGGGTCATACACCAGATTGAACCCACCGTCGAACAGACTGCCGCGCCGTTCCACGCGATTACTGAGGAGGTTCTTTCCCACGGCTAAAACGGCATCGTCCAGTCGCGCCGAGTCGTTCCAGGCCACGTCAGGAACTGCGGAGGTTTGCGGCGGCGTCGGCGGTGTGACAATCGTTCTGTCGGCCAACAGATGCGGCGGCGCCGAAATCGACCATAAGCTCACCCGGCCGCCCCAATCGCGAGGAACGACTTCAAGCGAGGCCGACAACCGGTCACTCGACGAAACCCGGAAGCGATAAAACATCTCCGGAACCGTCCCGTTTCCGCCGCGCACGTGGATCAAGTTCTCACCTTGCTCCAGCTCTGCGACAGGGATCGTGAGCTCGTCCACGAGGTCGCGGCCGAGCGTCGAAAATCGTCCGTTCAGTTTCCACGTGCCACGCTGGGCGGATCCGAACCGTATAACCAATTCCCAGCCGGGCGCCTCGCGCAGCTCGTGAACGAAGTAAATGTTTCTGGCGGCGGAAAGCAGTCGATCGTTGGACTCTTCTCCCTCTGGCGGTGGTAAATAGATCACGCCCGGCTCATTCACGTCGGCATCAACCTCAGGCCGAGCCAGACCCTCTGTTTCGATGCGGAGCTCGTACGAACCGGCTCCAGCTCCGAGCACTTCGATCTCAAGCCGACGGTCGTCGACCGAATAGGTCACGTTCAACCGCTCGCCCTTGTCCGCAGGTTCCGCGCCGCAGAGCGCAACGGACGCCGGTCCACTGACGAGCGCAAAGATCCCTGCCCGCCAGGCACGCCTGCACGCGGCCTCCATTGGAAGCCAATTCACGCGACGACGGTTTCGACTTCGACCTGAGCAACGCGTGGCTCAACCCAAGTACTCTTCAAGAGGTGCACCCGCGTTCCATCACGCATGCCCTTCTCGAATCGGCGCATCTTGTCGACGACGCAGTCAACTGCGGCGGCTGCGACCTCACCGGCGATATCATCGACTCCACCGTCGAACGGGGCGGCGGTCGCGCCGAGCCCCAGCCAGATGGCATTGAATCCAGCCGCGCGCGCACGCTCCACCAAGCTGCGCTCGGCGGTAATCACCACCGCCGGTTGATTTTCCTGCAGCCATTCTTCGAATGCGGTCTGTTGCGCAACCGGCGCGTCCGTCAGGAAGCAGATCGGCACGCGATCCTCTCGTGCAACATCGTGCTGCAGTCGCAGACAGCAACTGTGCACGAGCCCGAGGCTCGCCGCGTCGAACTGCGCCGACAGCGCGAGTCCAATGCGATTAAATCCGAGCCGCCGCGCCTGGCGAAAAACCGTGTCGACGTTGCGATAGTGGTCGGGACACACCACATCGATCCACTCCGACAATCGCTGATCGTTCAGCCCCACTAACGCGAAATCGCTCCATGCCGACGTCAGCAGCGAAAACTCAAACGTTCGGTGCACGGGAAACAAGACGCCTTCGATTCCGCGCGCGCGGATGATCTGCGCCAATCGAGCAACGGACATTCCCGGTTCGCGCGTCCACATTTCCTCGAGGTGATAGCCCAGCTCGCTCGCGCGGCGGCGGGCGCCTTCGAAATAGGCCGAAGCACGCGGGTCCGACCTCCAGTGGTGCTTCTGCGGCTCCTGGTTGATCCACGCGATTGGCAGAGCACCGCCGCTTTGTTTGTCTCCGCGCAACAGCGCGAGATTGCGCGCGGCCACATTAGGCCGATAGCCCAGCGCCGCCGCCGCCGCCTGCACGCGCTGCCGCGTGGCGAGCGGGATCGAAGGCGAATTGTTCAACGCGAGACAGATGGTGCTCGGATGCACACCACAGGCCAAAGCCACATCGCGCTGGGTAACTGGAGGGCGGTCAGACATGAACTCCTTGGGGAGAAGGATGCGTCACTATAGACGGTGTTTAGGGTTTGCAGAATGGGCTAACTGGGAGAAAACATGTGTTTCCTGGCACCGCGCTCCCATGCCCCACACCGTTGACCCGACGATCAAGACGCGGCTTCTCCTGCGCCCCGTGAAGTCGCCGCTGGGCACCATTCGACTCGGCGGGATCAACCAGGGGGGCTTCGGCGTTGGCCGCCCACCTGACGCCCAACGCACGCTCACCTGCTACGGATTCACCTACATCATGAATGGCTGCGGCGAATACGCGGACGCCGCGATCCGCAGCGCCCGCGTCGGCAAGGGGGATTTCGTAATATTTTTTCCAGGACGGCCTCACCAGTGCTGCACGCGAGCCGGAGAATTTTGGGATGAGCTGTGGTTTGAATGCGAGGGGCCGGCGTTCGACCTGATGCGCACCACGGGGATGTTGAATCCAAAACGCCCGCTGCATCATACGCTCAACAGCGATTACTGGTTTCGCCGATTCTTCGGGATCACTCCGCCGCTCCACCTGCGCGAGAAAACGTCACCTCAGGTGATCGTCACGCGCTTTGTCGCGGTCATGAGTGAACTGCTCGCCGGAACGGAGGCGCCGGAGGAACTGCCCGCGCCCCGCGACGACTGGCTGAACGCTGCCTGCGAAATGTTGGTGACCCATGAAGGCGTCAACGGATTGGAGCCGGCGCAGGTGGCACGGAAGCTGGGATTTTCCTACGAATCATTTCGCAAGAAATTCCGGGACGCCGTCGGATTCGCTCCCGGCCGTTTCCACCTCGACTCACGGATCGATCGCGCCGCTGCGCTCCTGCATCAAGGACGGCACACGATCAAGGAAATCGCGGCGCAGCTTATGTTCTGCGATGAGTTCTATTTTTCTCGCTGCTTCAAGCGGCGCTTCGGTCAGTCACCCCGCGCCTTTCGACAACGCGTTCGCGGCTGAGCAAGATTGTCCCGGCCAGGTGTTGCTGCCGGCTCAGCTCTGACGGACGTGGTCGATTGGACGAAACCGACCAGACACAATCCGCTCACACCGAGAATCGAACGAGGGCTGAGCCGTTTGTCAGGGGGATCTCCGCACCGGGCCATCTTGCGCCGAAAATCCAGATCCACCACCGCGACTTCGTTCAATCGCACGAGCGCAGGCCGGCTTGAGCGAACGCGGAGTGGCTCCACGGTTGCTTTGATGGACAACGCTTCCAGCCCGGAAGACAGGGTTCGCTTAACGGGGAATCTCCCGTCGTTTCGACCAGCGGAATATCACTCAATCGCATGAACCGGCCCTGTCATCTGCGGAACGGTAATTATTATTCAATGTTCTCGTCTCCGGAATTTTTCTGCGTGAGTTCCGGGCCGCGTTCTACCACAACCCCGTCAACCGCCTGTTCGTGTTCGATGTCCGCGGTTGATCATCGCCCTCCTCAACATGTCGCGTGCCCGTCCGTATGATTTTCTCTCGCTCGGAGCGTGGATGATCCTGGGGGGAGCGCTCGTTTCGTCCGCCGTTTTTCTGATCTGGCGCGTACCGCCCGCGACCGGCCGTGAGTTCTGGGTGTTCAGCCCGCCCAACGTCGAAGCGTATGCTGCGGCCTCCGCAAGTTGGAACGCGGCGCATCCAGCACCGCAGGACCAAATGCGTGTCCACTTGATCCAGTATCAAGCTCTCGAACGCCGGCTGATGGCCGCGTTCACGGCGGATGCGCCTGTGGCCGACCTCGTGGAAACGGAAAGCCAGGCGATGGCTCGGACGTTTTCGGCCCCGCTTTCCGACGTCGGCTTTGTGGATCTCACCGACCGACTGCGGAGCGAAGGCCTTTTTGAAACGATCAACCGACCATCGTTCAGTCTTTGGACCAGCCGCGGCCGCACCTTTGGCCTGCCGCACGATGTTCACCCGTGCCTCCTCGGCTATCGCGCCGACATCGTCGAAGCCGCCGGGATCGATGTGTCGCAAATTGAAACGTGGGACGACTTCCGCCGCGTGCTCGGGCCGTTGATCAAAGACCTCGACGGCGATGGTCGACCCGACCGGTACCTGCTCAATTTTTGGGAGAACAATTTCGACATGATCGAAGCGTTGATGCTGCAGGCCGGTGCGCAATTTTTCGATGAAGCCGGCGAGCCCCATCTTGCGACCGAACTCAACGCCCGGACGCTCGCGTCTCTCGTATCCTGGATTTCAGGACCCGATCGGTTTTGCGCGGACGCCCGTGAATTCACGGCCGGTGGGGACCGCATGCGAATCGAAGGCACGGTGCTCGCATCGATCCTCCCGGACTGGCTGGCCGGCACGTGGAAAAATTACATTCCGGCGCTCGGCGGAAAAATAAAGCTGATCAAACTTCCCGCGTGGACGCCGGGTGGTCGTCGCACGACGGTCGCCGGCGGCACCTGCATGGGAATCACCAAAGCTGCCCCGGATTTTGAGCGGGCCTGGGCCATGGCGAAGCGGCTGTATCTCTCACCCGACGTAGCGGAGGCCCACTTCCGACGCACCTGCATCATCTCGCCCGTGAAAACGTTTTGGCAACTGCCCGTGTATCACGAATCGGATCCATTTTTTTCCGGCCAGAAGATTGGAGAACTCTACACGAGCGAGGCGCCGAACGTCCCCTTGCGCTTCTCGTCACCCTTCTTCGGTTTGGTGCGTGAACGCATGATGGCCATCCTCGTCACGCTCAAGGCCGGCGCGGTTGCCTCGCAGCATTTCGATGTGGAGTCACAGCTGCCCACTGCGCGTAAACTCCTCGCGGAAGCGCAGGCCGACATCGCGGAACGCGTCGCCCGCAATGTCCTTTATCACGAGCAGCCATGAAGTCCGCGCCGCCGAATCCGCGTTGGGCGCCGTGGGTGTTCATCGCTCCGTTCCTCGTTCTGTTCGCGACGTTCACGCTTTGGCCGCTCGTCCAGTCCTTGCTGCTCGCCTTCTCTCAGACGTTCGGGCCGAAACGCAGTGCGTTCGTTGGTTTCGACAACTTTGCTTTTCTGCTACGGGATCCGCTGTTCTGGCAGGCGCTGCGCAACACGCTCGTTTATACGGCGGGCTCGGTCTTCATCCAGCTGCCCATCGCACTGATGCTCGCGTTGCTGCTGAACCGCCCAGGACTGCGCGGCCGGGCGATGTTTCGGCTCATCTTCTTCGCGCCTTCTCTCGTGGGCCTGGTGTTTGTCGCGATGGTCTTCGCGCTCCTGTTTCAAAGCCGGACCGGCCTGGTCAACGCGGGGTTGCATTCACTTTTTTCCGGCTGGGATCCGGAGTTTGCCTGGCTGGATCAGCATGTGATGGGGTCCCTGATCGTCGCGTCCGTCTGGCTCTATGCCGGCTTCAATATGATCTATTTTCTCGCGGCTCTGCAGAACGTGAGTCGCGAGCTGTTGGAAGCCGCTGAACTCGACGGTGCAGGACCCTGGTCACGGTTTCGTCATATCGTGCTACCGGAGATCCAGCCGGTGGCGGGTTTCGTCGTGCTCCTTTCGGTCATTGGGAGTTTCCAGGCGTTCGAGCTGCCCTACGTCCTCCTCAACAATAGCGCAGGTCCTGACAATCGTGGACTCACGATTGTGATGTACCTGTATCAAACTGGCTTTCTGACCGGCGATCTTGGATACGCCAGTGCCATTGGCTGGATTTTGGGGTTGATCCTGGCCGGCGCGGCCCTGCTCCAGATTCGCTCCACCCGAAGGGAGGAAACCTGACGATGCGCCGTTTTGCTCTCATCCCGGTTTATGCCGCACTCGTGTTCTTCGCGGCGCTCACGCTGGTTCCCCTCGTGTGGATGGCCACGTCTGCGCTGAAGGATCAGCAGGATTTCTTCACTTCGTTTTTTCTCCCCCGCGGTGACGGATTTCTCGGCATTGCGTGGGATCGCATCACCTTGGTCAATTTCACCCGGTTGTTTCGCGATTTCCCGATCGGACGAGCCCTGTTCAATTCGTTTTTCTTCGCGACCGTCACGAGTTCCGGCGCAACGCTCGCGTGCGCCATGGGCGGCTACGCGTTGGCGAAGTATCGGTTCAAAGCTCGCCGCACGCTGGCCATTCTGGTTTTGGGCGCGCTCATTATTCCTGCGCCTCTGTTGATCGCGCCGAGCTACCAACTGCTCTGGCAACTCGGCTTCTTGAATTCGTACAGTGGGCTGATTTTACCGGCGATTGCCCCCGCGTTCGGCGTGTTCCTTTTCCGGCAGTCGATGCTCAACTCCGTTCCGGCCGAATTACTCGAGTCTGCCCGCATCGACGGCGCGGGTGAGTTTCGAATATTTTTCCTCATCGTGATCCCACTTGTTCGGCCGATGATTGGGGCGTTCCTCCTCATCACGTTTCTGGGCGCGTGGAATAATTTCATCGGTCCGCAGATCATTCTCCAACAGCCGGAGGTTTTTCCGCTCTCGGTTACGATCAACAACCTGCGCGGCATCTACTCAACGGACTATGGACTGATCATGTCAGGAACCTTGATCTCGGTCGCGCCCGTGATGTGTCTATTTCTGCTCCTGCAGAAGGAGTTTATTTCGGGTCTCACCTCCGGCGCGGTCAAAGGCTGACGCGTATCCAGGTTGGGGGTGATCTAGCGCGGCTCGATCAGGGAATAGGCGTGGTACCGAATTTCGCTCCACGCCAATTCGGGCAAGGCCCGCCCGGGCAGTAAAGGAATCGTGACCGGCGTGAATCGCACTCGAACCCGGATCCGCGCAAGACCCCGAGTCAATTCACGAGAGATCAGGAATTCGTCATCACGGAACCGCCTATTCGACGTCTGCACCACCTGCTCCGAGGCAGCTAGTTCCTGTTTCACGTTGGAGAAGAGCGAGGTGTTGCTCCCCGCCAGGGACCACACGCCCGCTGCTCGAAACTCACCCACGCCGCTGCCGTCGACCGACGCGATGGACACTTCCGCTCGCTGATTGGGGAATTGATAATCCAGCGTCCGCCGCAGCAGCACGCCGATGTTGGCGGGATCGATTCTCAAATCGAACTCTGACACTGCCGTCATTGAACGGCCTCGCTCACGATGTGCCGGGTACACTTCGCGCCCGTCGAGGGTATCAGGACCCCATTCGTAGCGTGAATCGATGTCGTACGGCGCGCTCGCGGTGGGCGAGTCATACGCGTGCGACCGTTCACTTGCCTCGTCGCCCACGTGCAACACGTCGGTTGGCACCAGCGTCGCACCCTTGCGTCCGTACCAATACGTCACGGTCTCATAGTGCTCCGTGGATTTGTTTTCCCCGCCATGCTCGAGGCGAATCACGGCGTTGCGCCCAAACGGCATCAGATCCGCGAGGAGAAACCGGTAGGCCGAATGGATCTTGTCTTCGTCGCTTTTGGCCTCCTCAGGCTTCCCTGCGCCGCACGGATGCCCGGCAAAGGGCAGCGTCATATTCTGACCGCCCCAATAATCTCCGCCTCCGCCCCACTCCTCCGTCCCGGTGCCATAGGCTTGAGGCGACTGGCTGTCGTCGAAAAAGAAACGCGGATCACCCTCGAGCGTGGTGAGGACGTTGCGATGGGTGAAAATAAACGACGTCCCAATGAAACTGCCGGACCAATCGCCGCGTCCCTCCGCCTCGCGCGTATCCAGCAAAACCAGATCTTCGCCCGGCACCGGAACAACATGGTCCCGATAGGTCGCATGAAAGTAGCCCTGCGCCGCCATGGGCAACGGTGAGGGCGAAGTCCGCACCGACCATTGCACATCGGCCAACTCCTCAGCAGCCGGATTCACCAATTCCAAGGTAGCGCGGGCCGCAAACGGCATCGGGAAGTAGCAGGCCAGATGCACCCGATCGCGGCTGTAGCGGACGTTTACCGGAAACGCTTTCACGAGGTACTCGCGATCGTCGCGGTTGTATAGGGTACCAGCACCATGAAACAGCGCGATCGGTGCATCGACGGAATTTGTCGCCGAATTTTCCCACCGTATCCTCAGTCGTACGCGGCCAAACGCGATCGCGTCCGACCGCCGGACCGAAAACTCGAGCGCACGCACGCGCAGCGGACGATCCGTCGAAATCTCGATGAGTCGCTGCACCGCCCCGCCCGGCGGCAAATTCAGCGATCCGGTCTGCTCCCTGACGTTTTCGGCTTTCCCCTGCAGCGATTCGGGTCTCGGCACCAAATCCGTTCCGGCGCGGGCAATCAGCTCGAGCACATCGTTTTCCGGCGGTGTTTTCCCATCCCATGACTGCAGCGGCCTGGAGAGCGGCGCCGCGGGATCGATGACGTGGTAGATGTAGTAGCCGGTGCCGTAATACGTCCGCCCATACATCATTCTGAACGATTTCTCGAACGCGATCGGCACCCACATGAGATCAGCGCCTTTCGTAACGGACCAGGTCCACGTGAGCGGAGAGGGAAACAGTGCTTCCGGGAGAAACACCGAGCCCTGCGTGGGCGCGAGCGGGTTGGCCGTACTCGTTTCACTTACCTGGTGCGCCGCTCCATCGACCTCGTAGGTCCAGGGACTGCCGTGCCAATGATTGTAACGCGCGAAGTAGAGGATGCCGGGCCCCGCGATATCCAGGGTGACATTCTGGTCTTCCCGCAACTGATACAGATAGTGGCTCGCGTCCGCCCGCTCGTTGCCACCACTGCGATCGTAAGTGCTCCGCATGTACGCCCGAACCCCGACGCGTTGCAAGGGCCACTGCTCCCACTGGCGATACGCATCCAACCCAATCGGAATTTTCGGACCGGACGCCGCATCCAGCATATTGCAGGTGCAACTACACAGCAGCACGCTCAGCCAGACCGCAGTTCGCCGCCAGTTGGATCGGGAGAGCATCACGCAGAGTGCTGCGTCCTGGTCGGTGAGGTGAAGGCGGATCCGTTCAACCGCATGAATTGCGTCGCTGACGCGTTGCCAGGCGAAGGACTATCCCGCGCGACAGTGTTACGCCGGGTGAAAAGCAACCCAGCGATACACTTTTCTTTTGCTTTCCACGTTAAATTTAACACTAAATCAACCCGCCGCTCTGACCAACGGCCAGAAACACCCCATCACCGTACGAAATGAGCTCCTTTCTTTCGCTCATCGCTTTCGACGAGTTCACAGCCGGACTCGTCGGCTACGGCCAGATTCGCGGCGATTCGTTCATACTGTTGGCGGCAAATAGCCGGTGCTCCGCCCACGGTCCAATGATCGGGTGCCACCTTGAGAGGTAGGACGGATCGTTCCAACGACACGTCGCCCAACCTGACCGACATGATTGCGCCCACTCTGCAGACTGCGTTTCCAAAAATGGATTCACGTCGATCGCGAGTAACGATCGACTTCCCAACGGAAGCGGCTGATCGCCCGGCCAGTGGACGTCCGGCAAAAAACCGGCGAGTACCAGCCCCGCCGGTGATCCCCAAGGTGATCGCCATCATCAATACCTCGTTCGGAGACTGCGAAGCGATGTTGGCCGGGATGTCCCGGTACCATCGTGATCACGGCGGTTGGGACGTTTTTGTGGCAGACGGCCTCGCGGCCGAGCTGGACCCGCGGTGGCTGGCTGAACAACCGTGGGACGGCGTGATTAGCCGCACGACGACGCAAGAACTCGTTAACGCGTGCAACTCGCTCGGACTGCACCTCGTCGACGTCAACGACTGTGTTCAGTTTACCGGCGTGCCGAAGGTTCGGCCGGACAATCAAGCGGTCGGACATATGGCGGCCGAGGACTTGTATGAACGGGGCTATCGGAATTTTTATTTCTGTGGATATGCCAACGAATTTTGGTCGCTCGAACGCCGCGACGGCTTCTTCGAAGCGTTAAGGTTACTCGGCTGTCCCGCGGAAGAATTTTCATTGGAGTACGGCGCCGGCCTAAGCCCGTCGCAGAACGCGCAAATCATCGATCAAATCGCCGCGTGGCTGAAAACCATTCCCCTTCCCGCTGGAATCATGGCTGCCCACGATTTGCGTGGCCGACAAGTGCTGGCCGCGGCGCAGCAGCTGGGCTTGATGGTTCCGGAAGAACTGGCAGTGATTGGCGTCAACAACGACGAGGTCCGCTGCGAATTGTCCGTTCCGACACTCTCGAGTGTCGCGACGGATACGTTCCGCATCGGCTACGTCGCGGCCGAGGAGCTCGCACGTCGCATGGCCGGCAGCGCGGAACCCGCTGGCGAAGTTCGCATCGAGCCCTCGAAAGTCGTGACCCGCAATTCGACGGACAGCCTGGCGATTGAGGATCGAGCGATCTCCGCGGCGCTGTCGATCATTCGACAGGATGCGTGCAAGGGCCTTTCGGTGGAAGACGTGGTGAAGCGGGCCGCGATTCCACGGGCCCGGCTGGAACGCGGATTCCGTTTCTTCCTCGGCCGCTCGCCGCAAGCAGAGATTCGGCGCATTCAACTTTTCCGGATCAAACAGCTTCTGACCGATACGGATTTGCCGTTGAAGCAAATCGCCCTGCTGACGGGCTTCGAACACGTCGAGTACATGAACGTGAGTTTCAAACGGTCGGTGGGAGAAACGCCCGGACGCTTCCGTCGTCTGGCGCGCACGTCTCCCGGATGCGGGCCGCGAAATCCGACCGCCGATTACCCGTCGATTTCGCCCGCGGCCTAGTTGTCTCAGGCATTTCGTTACGCGGCGCCGGGCGACGTGCAGCGCACACCGAGCGCGCAGCAAGCCTGACGGCTCAGAGCCGTGCGCGCATTTCTTCCGGCAGCAACTCGAGTGCGAAGTCGCGCAGTTTGGGATCGGGCAAGGTCAAATTGAAGGCTCGGCTTAGCACGAGCAACCGGTACAGCGAACCCGTTGTCAGCTCGCGCAACTGGGTTTGGTCAGCCTCGGCCAGACACCGACGAACTTGCTCGCGCGCCAGCTCCATTTGTTTCCCGCGAGCCAGCACGACCGCCAAGGCGACGCGCCGCTCCCACAACAGTGCGCCCGCCCGACCGGTCAATTTTGTCTTTCCCTTCAGCTGTTCCAAGCTGCGGTCGAACGCGACGGTATCTCCGCGCGCAAGCTCTACCTCCGCGCGGGCCACCCACGCGCCAAAATCCGCGGGAAACCGGCGCAGCGCCTGCGCCACCGCTGCGGCTTCGTTAAGCTGTCCCATCTCCACAAAATATTCGGCCGTTCGCGTGAGCGCCGTGACGTCCTCCTGATCTTCGACAACCTCAAGGATCCTGAGCGACTGGCCTTCGAACCCTTTGATGAGAGGGAGTTGATAGGCGACGGGTCGCAGCCACGGCGGGAGCTTCCAGTTATTCAGATTGTTGAGAAACGTCCCTTCCATCCGGCCCATTCCCATCTTCGCGTAGATATCCATGTACGGGTCCCACGACGGCAGCACGAGGTACTTGATGGAGCGGCGATCGATCAACTCCTTCGCCTCCTCAGGAGTCGAGGCACTGGCGATGCGAACCGTAGCCGAAAGCCCCTCGCGATTTTCCCAGCCCAAAGTCGGCAGGCCACGCAGTCCGGCAAAATAGTGAAACGAAGTAGAAAGGTTATGCGGAGCGAGGACCACTTCCCCGGTCGCCTCACCATGCAGCGCCAGCCAGCGGGCGAGCTCCCTCTCCACCAATCCATATACCTCCGCTTCGTTCAATGGCGTGTCGGCGAGCACGCCGCCTTTCGGAAGGATTTGAACGACACTCGGAATCAACACCGCCGCGAACGCCGCCATCCCCAGCCACCGATACGACCGGCTGCTGCGCACATACCACGTGCCGGCGCCCACCGCAATGAGGGCGAGCAGAGCGACATCAACTCCGTTCCACCAACTCAATTGTCGAACGGCAAACCCCACCGCAAATATCGCCGTTCCCACCGCAAGTCCGAACGAGGCGCGAACGCCGGCCGGAGTATCACGGCGAAACAAGCACCACGTTGCCGGCATGAGCAAAGCCAGCGGAAGGACGGTCGCCCAGACCTGGCCTGAAAGCCCATCCGTCACGAGCCACGCAAAAAAGTTTTTCGCCACGGCTCCACCTGGCAGGCGACTCAAACGCGCGGCCGGCAAATCCAACTCGAGAAAACCGAGCGATTGCTTTTTCCACATCGCAAACGGAAGAGCGGCGACGAGAAGCACGGCGAACCCCGTCATCGCCCAGTCAGTCCAATTATATTTTCGGCGCTGACCTTCCAGCCACCCCGTCGCCCTTTGCAGCAATTCAACTCCACCGACCCATGCTAGCCCGTACAACGGATGGATCGCGCGGAGCTGCCAGTCACCCAGGTGATTCGGCGAGTATTCCACCAAGTACGCCGCGAGAACCGTCAGCGCTCCCCCGAGTCCCCACAGCCGCCACGGCATCGAAACGCGAGCTGTTACCGGCACTGAGCGAGATGCTACCGCGGACAGCAGGGCGCCGAACGCGATGCCCGACAGTAGCGGAACCGCGAGAACCAGATTGACCCAAATCGCCAAACCGCCCGTCACCCCCGCGGCGAAAAACCAACGCGCTGCAGTGCGTTCATTCGTGGCGACAACAGCCGCCCCGGTCGATTGCGAACCGGGAGACATCACCTCTGACCGGCGATACACCCCGGCCAGTAACAGCAGCATACTCCAAAGTCCCAACGCGCGCGCGAGCCCGTGGTCATCGGGCATCGCGGGCAGAAATTCCGTCGTCAGCGGAAACAACGTCGCCGCGGCAACGAGCAGAAAAGCAGCTGAAGTTCGGCCAAATCGCCATGCGACAAAAACTCCTGTCGCAACCAACAGGAGCAAATGGATCAGAGGATCTGCGACCGTCGCCGCCCGTTCCAGCGATTGACCGGGCGAGTGACCAGTGAGCCGGGAATCGGCCCACGCAATCGTCGCCAACCACCATCGATACGGCGACGCCGCGAAGACGTCCCGGCCAAAGGGCGCGTTCTCATAATCGATGCGCCGCACCCGCGCCTGGTTTTCGGCCAACATTTGCCGGACCTGACTCAACCATTCGAAACTGGCGTTGTTATGCTCAGGGACAATCAGCCGGGGCCGCCACGTTGTTGCGGACGGCTCCGCAATCTGTGACACGTACTCGACGCGTTGAATGCGGTGGCGATTCGCCCAGCCAAGGAACCCCAACGCCATCGCCAAGACGAACACCCAAGCCAGGGAAGAAAGTCGGCCGGCGTTACTCAACGGGTTGACTGCGTTCCACGACTAAATTTTGGCAAATCCACGCCCGAATTGCAGAGGGTAATTTCGGGCAAGCCAAGTTCGCAGTCACGCGGGCCAGACTTTTCTTGACTCGCCAAACGGAGGTTCGTCCTTTCGTCCCTCCTCGATGGTCCCCGTCAAACGCTGCCAGGGTGAAACGATGCGGACTCTCCCGCCCAAGCTGATCCGCTGCGGGCTTCTGGCCGCTCTGCTTTTGGCCCCGTTTCGCTTAATCGCGGCCGGCGGCATGGGCGGTATCTCGGCCAAGCCATTGGCCGCTGCTCCGGCGTCACATGCGAGCACGCTTTTCGTGCCGCTCGCGCCTGACGTGACCGGCATCAAAACTGAAAACCGGTTCGCGGATCCCAAAATGTGGAAGGAGTCGTATCAGGAATACATGGGGGGATCGCTCGGCACCGGCGTGGCCATCGGCGACTTCGACGGAGATGGGCGACCAGACGTGTTCATTGTGAGTAAAACGGAAACGTGCCGCCTGTTCCGTAATCTCGGTGGCTGGAAATTCGAAGACGTCACGGAAAAAGCGGGCGTCACCGACATCGGCGAGAACGCGCGGATCTGGAAGCTCGGATCGACGTTCGTTGATGTGAACAACGACGGCCGCCTGGACCTCTACGTCTGCCGCTTCAATGCGCCCAATCTGCTCTACGTCAACCAGGGCGACGGAACGTTCAAGGAGCAGGCCCACGCCTACGGTCTCGATCTCAAGGACTCCAGTGTCATGGCCGAGTTTTGCGACTACGACCGGGATGGATGGCTCGACGTGCACATCACGACTAACATTCTGGATACTGCCCGACACCCGGCGGGACAGCGGGGCTATCTGCTCCACAACCATGCCGGCCGGACGTTCACCAACGTCACCGAGCAGAGCGGCATCAGCGGCGAGGCGCAAAGCCACTCGGCGGCATGGTGGGACTATGACAACGACGGCTGGCCCGATCTCTACGTGGCGAACGACTACGGCGTGGCCGACAAGCTGTATCACAACAATCGTGACGGCACGTTCACCGATCGCATCGGCGAAGTTCTGCCGCACACCTCGTACTATTCGATGGGTTCGGATGTGGGCGACGTGAACAACGATGGACTGATTGATTTCTTCGTCGCCGACATGGCACCAGCCAATCACGAAAAGGATCAACGCAGTGCGGCCGATGCGCGGGGACGCACCGAGGAGATCGACAGCTCGACCGCTCCGTTGAAATTGCACCGCGGCGCGTTGCTCCTCAACACGGGAACCGGCCGCGCGCTCGAGGCCGCCTTCCTGGCCGGGATCGCAGCGACGGACTGGACCTGGTCCGTGCGTTGGGAAGATCTCGATAACGACGGCCGACTCGACCTCTTCGTCACCAACGGCTACAATCGCGATCCCAGCATCGACGTAGCGAAGCGGATGAAGAATGCCGAGAGTCCCGCTGAACGGATTCGCATCATGTACGAGAGCCCGGTCCTCAACGAAAACAATTTTGCGTTCCGCAATCGCGGTGACTTGGACTTCGAGAACGTCAGTGCGGCTTGGGGGCTCGACGAAAAAGGCGTCAGTTTTGGCGCGGCGTTTGGTGATCTGGGCGGCGATGGCAACCTGTCCGTGATCTACACGAATTATGAAAAGGGTGCGACGGTGCTGCGCAATGAAAGTGACCGCGGCCATCGCATCGTGGTCGAACTTCGCGGGACCGTTTCGAACCGCTTTGGCATCGGCGCGGTGGTGAAGGTTGAGAGCGCCTTGGGGTTGCAAGTGCGACCGCTGATGCTGGCCCGAGGCTATCTTTCGAGCAGTGAGCCCATGGTGCACGTTGGGCTCGGGGCCGACACGCTCGTGCAACGACTGACGGTGACCTGGCCAAGCGGCCACGTGCAGGTATTCGAGAATCTCAGCGCGGATCAACGCTACACGATCACCGAGCCGGATTCGCCGATCGCACTCACCACGGCACCATCATCGCCGGCTCGCCCAGGCTTCACTGAGGTGAGCCAGACAGTCGGCCTCGCCTTCCGTTCTCCGGAAGAGCCGATCAACGAAACCTCGGTGCAGCGGCTGTTGCCCGTGAGGCTAAACCGTCGCGGTCCGGCCATCGCGGTCGGTCGACTCACGGATGCCGGGCGAGACGACGTCGTGGTCGGCGGCACGACATTGAGCAGCGGACATATGTTCATCGGCCAGGGGAACGATGCCTACAAGAGTCTGGATACATGGTACAATCCTGCGCCGGGACCGCTCAATGACGGTCCCGTGTTGGTCTTCGATGCCGACGGCGATGGGAAAGACGATGTCCTCGTGACGATGGGCGGTAACGCCCTGCCGGCGGGCTCCCCGGAGTATCAGCCCAAGCTCCTCCTCAACTCGGGCGCAGGACGATTCCGAACCGCGGCGGACAACGCCTTGCCCGCCGTGTCGATCAATGCGGGAGCGGTCGCCGCCGCCGATTTCAATCGCAGTGGGGCACTCGGACTTTTCATCGGAGGTCGAGCGCTGACGGGACAATATCCTCACGCTCCCGAATCGGTGTTGCTCGCGAACCACCAGGGCCAATTCAAAGATGTGACGGACGACTTTGCTCCGGGTTTACGGACGGTTGGCATGGTCACCTCTGCCGTGTGGTCGGATGTTGATGGGGATGGCTGGTCCGATCTCGTGCTCACGCTCGAGTGGGGCAACGTGAAATACTTTCACAATCGTGCCGGTCAGGCGCTGGAAGATTGGTCGGAGCGCGCCGGCTTCAACTCAGCGGGGACGGGTTGGTGGACGTCTCTTGCGAGCGCGGACTTCAACGAGGACGGTCGTCCAGACTTCGTGGTGGGCAACCTCGGCCTGAATACGCAGTACCGCGCCGATTCCGAGCACCCTGCGGTCCTTTACTCGGGCGATTTCAAAGGCGATGGATCGAACCAGCTCCTTGAGGGCTACTATGAAGGCAACAAGCTTTTCCCGTGGCGCAGCCATCGCGATTTAGGCGCGGCGATTCCTTCCCTGCTGAAACGCTATCCGCGCACCGACATCTATGCCCGCGCGACGTTGAGTGAAATTGCCGGTGCAGAAAAACTGGCGAAGGCGGATCGGTTTGCCGCGACTGAGTTGCGCAGTGGCGTCCTGCTGAGCCAGCCTGACGGAAGCTACCGCTTCGAACCGTTGCCGCGGATCGCGCAGATCGCGCCGCTGCAGGGTATGGCGGCGGGTGACTTCGACGGCGATGGGCACGCTGACGTTTACGCGGTTCAAAACTCGTACGCACCCATCCCCGCAGTCGGGCGGCATAACGGCGGCCTCAGTCAGCTCTTCCGCGGCGACGGTCATGGCCATCTTCAACCCATCACGCCGGCTGAATCTGGTTTGATCGTTCCCGGCGACGCCAAAGCGCTGGCCATGCTCGATCTGAACGCCGATGGCTGGCCGGATTTCCTGATCACGCGCAACAACGACACCGCGCTCGCATTTCAAAATCCAGGATTTCCGGGCCGTAGCGAAGTGCGCATCGCATTGCACGGTCCAGCAGGGAATCCGTCTGCGATCGGCGCCCGTATCACGGTTGAGCGAGGCGACGGTTCCATCCAGTCCAGCGAGATCTTTGCGGGTTCAAGCTATTACAGCCAGTCGACCGCCGCCGCGTTTTTCGGCTATTCTCCGGAGAATCCAATCAAACGCATCCGGGTGCGATGGCCATCGGGCGCTGTGTCCGAACACGAAGCACCGAAGTCATCCTCGCTCATCCTCAACGCTCCGACAACGCTTCAACCCTGACGATGCGTGCAGCTAGCGCCACCCGGCACCATTACCCCACGATTCGCTCCTGCTCCCGACTCAGCACCCCACGTCTCGCTTAGCCGAGTCCACTCTCGTATGTCGCCTTCCTCTCTCCGCACCATCAGCCGCTTCGTGACGCTCCTTCCTTCAACTTTACTGGTGATCGGACTCACCCTCGCGCTCTCCGCGCGAGCCGCGACGGTGGAGGGCGGCATCACTGAGAAACCGCTGCAAGCTCCACCTCCCGCCGGCAAGACCATGTTCGTGCAGATGTCGCCTGAGATCACGGGGATCAAAACGGAGAACAAATACGACGACCCGAAAATGCGCGGCGAGCTGTACCAGGAATTCGAGACCTCCTCCATTGGTACCGGGGTTGCGATTGGCGACTATGATGGTGACGGACGGCCCGATATTTTCGTCGTGAGCAAAACTGAAAGCTGCCGCTTGTTTCGGAATTTGGGCGACTGGAAGTTCGAAGATGTCACGGACAAAGCCGGCGTGGGAGACAAGGGGCCCGCTGCGCGGATTTGGAAGCAAGGCGCCACATTTGCCGACGTGAACAACGACGGCCGGCTCGATCTCTACGTGTGCCGGACCCGCGCGCCAAACCTACTCTACATCAACCAGGGCGACGGCACGTTCAAGGAACGCGCGGCCGAGCACGGTCTCGACGTGACCGATTCCAGCGTGATGGCGGCCTTTTGTGACTATGATCGCGACGGCTGGTTGGATCTCTACATTGCGGCCAACATCCTCGACATCGCGAAGTTTCCGAACGGTCAGCGCGGTTACATGTTTCATAACAATGGCGACGGAAAGTTCACGAACGTCACTGAACGCGCGGGGATCGTCGGGGAAACGCAAAGTCACTCCGCGACGTGGTGGGACTATGACAATGACGGGTGGCCCGATTTGTATGTGGCCTACGACTACGGCTTGCCGGACTCGCTGTACCGGAACAATCGGAATGGCACCTTCACGAACGCGCTGGATCAAGCGCTGCCACACACATCCTTCTCTTCCATGGGCGCCGATCTCGGCGACGTGAACAACGACGGCCTCATCGATTTTTTCGTCGCGGACATGGCCGCGACGACTCACGTGACGGACCAGCATTCGTTGGCGGATGCACGTGGACGTACGGAGGAACGGCCGGACTCCGTTACTTCCGCTCCGAAGTATCACCGCAATGCGCTGTTGATAAATACCGGAACCGGCCGGTTCCTTGAAGGCGCGTTCCTCGCGGGAGTTGCCGCGACCGACTGGACCTGGTCTGTGCGACTGGAGGACCTCGATAACGATGGACGCCTGGACCTCGCGGTAACGAATGGCTTTCCGCGCGATCCCGGAGTCGACGTGTTGAAGCGGTTGATGAACGCGGAAAGTGCCGCTGAACGCATCCGCATCATGTACGAAAGTCCGCCCCAGGCCGAAGTGAATTTCGGGTTGCGCAACCTCGGCGATCTGCGGTTCGAAAACGTGAGCGCGAAATGGGGCCTCGACCAAAAGAACGTCAGTTTCGGGGCCGCGTTTGGCGATCTTGGCGGGACGGGCAACCTCGACCTGGTGTATTCAAACTATCACAATGGAGTCACCGTGCTTCGGAATGATGAGGCGACGGGCCATCGTATTGTGGTCGAACTCCGCGGCACGCGGTCGAATCGCTTTGGGGTCGGTGCCACGGTGAAATTGGAGTCTGCACTGGGCGTGCAGGTGCGACCGCTCGTGCTGGCGCGCGGATATCTCTCGAGCAGCGAACCCGTGCTCCATTTTGGACTGGGCAACGACACGAGCATCCAGCGCCTCACGGTCACGTGGCCCAGCGGGCACGTGCAGACCTTCACGAACGTTGGCGTTGACCGGCGTTTCACGATCACCGAGCCGGAAGGCGCACCGCCGCCGCCGAACGAGCTCGCCCGACCAATGGGCCGGTTTTCCGAGGTCAGCACGGATCGGGGGCTCAACCTGAAGATGCGAGAAGAACCAGTGAACGAGAGCGCCGCGCAAAAGCTTTTGCCGCGAGGGTTGAATCGACGTGGACCCGCCCTCGCGGTGGGCGATATCGACGGCAGTGGTCGCGACGCGGTGGTGGTAGGCGGAACGACCCTCGACCCCGTTCGTATCTTGAAAAGCGGGACAACAGCCGGACGTTATGTGGCGGAGAACGAGCCAGGCATCACTCAAGATACGCTGGTTAACGACGGGCCGGTTTTGCTCTTCGATGCTGACGGTGACGGCTTCCAGGATCTGCTGGTCACGAAAGGGGGCAACGCCCTCCCCCCTGGATCACCGGAGTACGAGCCGAAATTACTGCTGAACGACGGCCACGGCGCTTATCGGGCTGCGCCTGCAGAAACCCTGCCCCCGATCCATACCAGCGCAGGCGCGGTGGTGGCAGCAGATTTCGATCATGACGGTCGACTCGACGTGTTCATTGGCGGCCGGGTGCAGAACGGCCAGTATCCCCTCGCCCCCCAGAGCGCGCTGCTCATGAACCGCGGCGGCAAATTCGAAGACGCGACCGATACGCTGGCGCCGGCCTTGCGCGAAGCAGGCATGGTGACGGGCGCGCTGTGCAGTGATGTCGACGGTGACGGTTGGGTTGATCTGTTGCTGACGCTGGATTGGGGACAGGTGAAATATTTTCACAATCAGCAGGGGCAGTCATTTGAAGACCAAACCGAGAAGGCGGGATTTGCTGCCGCTGGGACTGGATGGTGGACGGGCATCGCCGCAGGCGATTTCAACGGTGACGGCCGGCCAGATTATGTCGTGGGCAACGTGGGCCTGAACACGCAGTACTCCGCCGACCGGGCGCATCCGCAGATCTTGTTTGCCGGCGACTTCAAAGGCGGCGGCGGTCTGCAGCTCATCGAAGCCTACTATGAAGGCGATCGCCTCTATCCGTGGCGGACCCGGCGTGATCTTGGCGCGGTGTTGCCCGCCATCATCAAGAAATACTCCCGCAACGATTTCTACGCCCGCGCTACACTGGCAGAGATCCTCGGGCAGGATAAGTTGTCGAAGGCGCAACGCTTCGAAGCGACCGAATTGCGCAGTGGTGTTTTCTTGAGCCGCGCAGATGGAACCTTTCATTTCGAGCCGCTGCCCCGCATCGCTCAGATCGCTCCGACGCAAGGGCTCGTCGCGGGTGACTTCGATGGGGACGGTCATTGCGATATCTACGCGGTACAAAATTCATTCGCGCCGATTGCCGCGGTTGGCCGCTTCGACGGCGGGCTAAGTCAGCTTCTTCGCGGTGACGGGCATGGTCAGTTCTCACCCGTCCCGGTGGCGGAATCCAATCTGGTGGTGCCCGGTGATGCCAAGGCGCTCGTCATTGTTGACCTCAACGAGGACGGGTGGCCGGACTTCATTGCCACTCAAAGCAACGCGAACGCCCTCGCTTTTGAGAACCGAGGTGTAGCCGGCCGCTCTTCGGTGCGGGTTGCTCTGCACTACGCCAAGGGCAATCCGACGGCGGTGGGCGCGCGCGTGGCGTTGGAGCTGGCTGACGGTACGGTCCAAACGTTCGAGGTGTATGCAGGGTCCGGTTACTATAGCCAGTCGACGCCCGCCCTTTTCTTTGGCTATGCCGACACCAATCCGCCGAAGTCACTCGTCGTGAAATGGCCGAACGGTTCCACCAGCCGCCATGACGTTCCTGCTCATCAGCGCACCATTACCGTGACGCCGCCAACCACGAACTAGGGCAACAGGCGCTCCTGAAGTTCACGCGGCAAAAGCTTCAGACCCTGTTCACGCAGCTGCGCGTTCGGTAGCGGAATACCAAACGAATCACTCAGGACGAAGAGGCCAAACACCGCATCCGCCGAAAGCAAGCGGAGGCGGGCTTCGGTCAAATCCGCCAGGCATCGTCGAACCTGCTCACGTGCGAGGTCGATGCGTTCGGCCTGCGCGAGCACGATCGCCAAACTGACTCTCCGGTCCCACGGTAAAAATCGGTCGGCGCCATTGGCCAGTCGAGCCACCGCGCCTTCGATTGCACTGGAAAAACCAGCGACATCACCACGCGCGCGCAGCACCTGGGCCCGGGCCGCAATGGCGCCAAGGTCGCCGGGATATTTGCGCAACGCTTCACTCACCGCTGCCGCGCGATCAAGGTCGCCGGTTTCAGCAAAATATTCGGCCAGTCGGCTGTTCGCGACCGCGGCGCTTTGCGGTTCCACCACTTCGAAGACCAATACCCACTGTTGCTCAAAACCGCTGATCACGGGCATCGGGTAGGCCAACGGGCGAATCCAGTCAGGCAGGTTAAAACGCCGCAACTCACCAGCGAGGAAGCTGCGTCGGCCCGCCAGACTTGCCGCGAGATATTGCTGGGCGAACTCATCAAAGAAGGGATCCCAAGATGGTATCACGATATAGCGTACGCCGCGTGACTCGACGATCCCTTGCACTTCCTCCATCCGCTTGACGCCGGCGAGCGTAAGTGCCGTGCCGAAACCGGCTTGGTTTTCCGGGGCGAACGTTCCCAAGCCACGCAAGCCGGCAAAGTAGGCAAACGTCAGCGACAGATGCGGCGGCGCAAACGTGACGGGCCGCGGCTCGCCGGATCGCTGCGCCAGCCACCGCGCCAGGTCTCGCTCAATCAGCTGGCCGGCTTCATCGATGCTCAACGCAAGTGGAGTCGCCCTCAGAGTGGTGCGCCAGATTTGCACCGCGCCGATCGTGACGATCGCAATGCCAGCGATGGAGCCAAGAACCCGTACTCGACGCGATGACCTGAGCACAAACTCTGTCAGCAGGACGGCGAGGATGAGCGCGCCTCCTCCCACCCAAGTCCACCAGCTTAGCTTTTGGGTGGCCATCATCGTGGCGATCACCGTCGGGCCCAGCACCAAGACCAGTGAAACGCGCAGTTTCGCCGGAGATCGATGTGAGCCAAATGCCCAAGCAGCCACGGCAAGAAGACCAAGCGGGCACACCGTCGCGAATGCGCGTATGGTCAGGCCTTCGCGACTCAACCAAGCCCAGAAATTCTTCGCTGCTGCCGCGCCGGGTTCACTGCTCAACCGAATCGAAGTGAAGTCCGTATCGACATAGCCAGCCGCTCCAGACGACGCCGCCACGGCCGGAATCGCTCCAACCGCGAGGCCCGCAAGCACGAGCAAACTTAGCTGACGCAGTCTCGCCGACTTCGCTTCCGGTTGATTCCACGTCGTCGCCGTTGCGATCAGTTGCCCCATTCCCAATAAGGCGATGCCGTACAACGGGTGCGCCGAGTTTAGATTCCACGACGCGAAGTGGTATGGCGCGTATTCAACGAGGTAACATGCGAGGACGACGGCTGCACCCGTCAACGACCACGTCCGCCACGCCGCGGCGAGAGACGAACGTGCACTCGAGCTCCATTCGACCCTACCAACGAGCGCAGCGGCAACTCCACCCACCAACGTTCCGGCCAGGATCGGGACAGCAGTTGCCGCGTCGGCCCACAACGCGAGGCCAGCAAGTCCACCCGCCAGCCCGAACATTTTCTTTTTCGCCGACGCCGCGGCGTATTCGAGCGCGATCACGACTACAGCCGAAAGGCTCACCACCCGGGCCAGACTGCGCGGGTCTGGCGCGCCCGGAAGAAACGCCGCCGAAAACGGGTAGATACACACGGCGCCGACAACGAACACGGTGGCAGCCGCAGCGCCCATTCGTCGGCTGACCAGAAGAGTGCCGAAGATCAGGAAGCAAAGTTGAAGAGCCGGTTCCGACCATAAGGCGGCTGACTCCAGCGCCTGTTCACTCGTCTTGCTCGTAAAGGCCTGTTCTCCCTTGGCGATCAAACCCAGCCACCATCGAGCCGCCGAGCTGCTGTTAACGTCGCGACCCTCGGGAGCGTTGTCGTAGTCAACGTGCCGAATCCGAAGCGCACTGCTGTTCAGCATCTGCTGTGTCTGGAGGAACACGTGCAAACTGGGCTCGTTGCGTTCCGGCACGATCAGCTGGTGCTGTCCGCTAATGATTTCGCCCGGTCGCGAGGTGGACCCCGAATCGACGGCGTGTCTGGCCAACGAGGTTACCGACTTCACCCGCTCGGTTCTCGCGTGGTTTACGGCCAGCCACCAAACGCCTACTCCCAGAAAAATGACGATCCACCCTCGTCGACGCACCCGTTGAAGAAAATTCATTTAGCTCGTCATTCGCTCCTCTCATGAAGGGAGATCGCGCGCTCCGGTTCAAGAAGTCCGGTCAATGTATTCGCGCGAGTCCGTGGTGCTCCAGCCCTTGACTCACCCATTGAACCGCACTCGATCATCGCTGTGGGCTTACCCTCTTCCGCCAAGATCCTCGGCACGTTCGCCGCGGCTCAACTGCTGTTCGCTGGTCAGGCTCATTCGCAATCCTGGCAGGAGCGTCCGCTCGAAAAGCGCTCGGTCCCCGCTGGAAGCACGTTGTTCTCCGAGGTGCCGCCGGCTGAATCCGGCATCGTCACCACGAACGACTATTCTGATCCAAAAATGTGGGGCGACCTCTACCATGAATTCGACATTGGCGCCATCGGCACCGGTATTGCGATCGGAGACTACGATGGCGATGGCCGACCCGACCTCTTCGTCGTCAGCAAAACCGAAAGCTGCCGGCTGTTTCGAAACCTCGGCAATTTCAAATTTGCGGACGTGACCGAAAAGGCCGGCGTCGCGGATCGCGGCGCGGCCGCAGCTATTTGGAAGCAGGGAGCCACCTTTGCGGACGTGAACAACGATGGTCGCCTGGATCTTTATGTGTGCCGGTTCAACGCGCCCAATCTGCTCTACATCAATCAAGGCGACGGTACTTTCAAGGAGTCGGCGGCAGCGTTTGGCCTCGATGTGAAAGATGCCTCGGTCATGGCCGCGTTCTGTGACTACGACCATGACGGCTGGTTGGATGTTTTTGTCCAAACCAATCTGCTGAGTTACGGCCAACACCCAGGCGGACAGAAAAACCATCTCTTTCACAATCTGCGGGGCGGCAAATTTGAAAACGTCACCACTGCGGCCGGCATCTCAGGAGAAGCGCAAGGGCACTCCGCCACGTGGTGGGATTTCGATAACGACGGGTGGCCCGATCTCTACGTCGCGAACGATTTTTCCGCGCCCGATAAACTCTATCACAACAACCGCAACGGCACGTTCACGGACGTCATCAACCAAGTCGTGCCCCACATGCCCTTCTCCGCCATGGGCTCGGATCTAGGTGACGTGAACAATGATGGGCGGATCGACTTTTTGGTTTGCGACATGGCGTCCACCACGCACGAAAAAGATCAGCGGGGCATGGCCGATTCGCGTGGTCGGACGGCAGACGCTGATCTGAATCCCGCGCAGGCGCCCCAGTACGAGCGCAATGCTCTTTATCTAAATACGGGCGTGGGTCGATGCCTCGAAGCCGCATTTCTGGCGGGCCTGGCGGCGACGGATTGGACGTGGTCCCCACGGTTCGAGGACCTCGATAACGATGGTCGTCTCGATCTTTTCGTGACGAACGGCATGCATCGCGAATCGACCAACGTCGATCTGCTGGCCCGTCAGATGGCAGCGGAAGGCGCGGCCGAACGCATCCGAACGATGAAGGACAGCCCGGTGCTCGCGGAGGCGAATCTCGCGTTCCGCAACGGCGGCGATTTGAAATTCGAAAACGTCAGTGGCGCCTGGGGTCTGAACCAGCGCGGAGTGAGCTTCGGCGCCGCGTTCGGCGATCTCGATGGCGATGGTGACCTCGACGTCGTGTATGCCAATTATCAGAAAGGCGTCACCGTTCTCCGCAACGATTCGCAGACCGGTCATCGCCTCGTAGTTGAGCTTCGAGGAACCACGTCCAATCGCTTCGGAGTGGGCGCTACCGTTCACCTGGAAACCGTTTCCGGAGTGCAAGTCCGTCAGCTCGTTCTCGCCCGCGGCGTTCTCTCTAGCAGTGAACCGGTGCTGCATTTTGGGCTCGGCGAAGCCAACGTCGTGAAACGCCTGACCGTACTATGGCCGAGCGGGAAAACCCAAGTCTGCATCGACGTGCCGGCAGATCGTCGCGTCGTAATCACCGAAGTTGCCACTCAAACTGACGCGCCAACCCTGAGCGAGGTGAACAAAGGCGTCGGACGATTCACCGAGGTCAGCAGCAAGGTCGGACTGGCGATTGAAACGCATGAGGACGTGATCGACGAAACAGCCCAACAACGCTTGCTGCTTCGCCGACTGAATCGACGCGGCCCCAGCCTCGCGGTCGGCGATCTCAATGGCGACCAGCTCGACGACATTGTCATCGGCGGGACACCGGCCACTCCCATGCGAGTCATGCTGGCCGGAAACGATGGCACCTTTGCGCCGGTTCAGATGAAAGCAGCGTTGCCGCCTGGTGTCGTCAACGATGGACCGGTGGTCATCTTCGATGCAGACGGAGATGGGCAGAATGACGTGTTGCTGACCCGGGGTGGAAACGCACTGCCTGCTGGTTCCACTGAGTACCAGCCCCAACTATTCCTGAATCATGGGGCCGCCGGCCTGCAGCCCGCGCCGGCGAGTGTCCTGCCACCCTTGCCCATGAGCGCGGGCGCCGTTGTCGTCGCAGATTTCGACCATGACGAGCAACTCGACGTGTTCATCGGTGCGCGGCTTGAGCCCTTGCAGTACCCGACAACACCACACAGCGCGTTATTAAAAAACCGTCACGGTACATTCGAGAACGTGACGGAGGCGTTGGCTCCGGGTTTGCGCGACATTGGAATGGTGACCGCGGCGCTCTGGTCGGATGTCGATGGGGATGGCTGGGTTGACCTGCTGGTGGCCGTCGAATGGGGACGCGTGACCTACTTTCACAATCAAGCAGGTCGCGCGTTCGAAAACTGGACCGAGAAGGCGGGATTCGCGGCGGCGGGTAACGGCTGGTGGACCTCGCTCGCGGCGGCGGATTTCAACGGCGACGGAAAGCCGGACTACGCGGCAGGTAATGTGGGCCTGAATACCCAGTATCAGGCCAGCGTCGAAAGACCGGCCGTGCTGCTTTATGGCGACTTCAAAGGCGCCGGTGAAGAGCCGCAGCACATCGAAGCGTATTATGAAGGTGAGCGGCTTTACCCTTGGCGCAATCGTCGCGACCTCGGAGCAGCCGTGCCTTCCATTCTGAAAAGGTTTTCGAAGAACAACACCTTTGCCCATTCCACGGCGGAAGAAATTCTCGGCGAAGAACGCGTGAAATCCAGTCAACGATTCACCGCGACCGAATTGCGCAGCGGTGTTTTCCTGAGTCAACCAGACGGCACTTACCAGTTCGAGCCGCTGCCTCGAATCGCCCAGATTGCTCCGGTGCAAGGCATGGTTGCGGGAGATTTGGATGGAGACGGGTACGCCGACCTCTACGTCGCTCAGAATTCCTTCGCGCCCATTCCCTCCGTGGGCCGTTTCGATGGTGGCCTTAGCCAGCTGCTCAGAGGTGACGGACACGGCAATTTCAAGGCCGCCGAAATTCCGGAAACGAATCTGATCGTTGCAGGCGACGCAAAGGCAGCGGTGATGGTGGATTTTGATCACGACGGATGGCCCGACTTGATGGTCTCGAGAAATCAGGCCACCGCCGTCGCCTTCCGGAACGAGACGGTAACGGAGCGGAATACCCTCTGCGTGCGGCTGGCACAACCGAAAGGAAACCCCACCGCGATCGGTGCACGGATCACCCTCGAAATGGCGGACGGCCGCGCTCAATCGGCCGAGATCTACGCAGGATCCGGTTATTACAGCCAATCCACCGCTGCGCGTTTCTTTGGCTACGAGACCGCGAACCCGCCGAAGAGCTGCACCGTTCGCTGGCCGAATGGCGTCGTCTCCGAGCACTCGATACCAGCAGGAGCCAAGACCGTTGTTCTTACGCCCCCGGCAAAGTGATTGCCGGCCGCACGCGGAGACCGAGTCGAAGTTGTCGGACGCCGGTTGAAGGAAGCAGCTCCCGGAGTCAGCCGAGTCCCGCAGTTGGTCGCGCGCCACGAACTGCCGGAGATGATCGCTCCGGCGTTTCTCCGACCCATCGGAACGCCAGAAAATGCCGACAAAAAAGTCCGGTGGTTTTCACCACCGGACTTGAAGCTATATCTGCCAGAGCGAAGCCGCTCTGATCTGGATTAGAAGTCGAACGAGTTCGTCAGCTGGAAGCCCATGCCCTGTTGAATTCGCGCGAGAGCGATGCTCCCGTCCGGATTCTTGCGGGCCGCGGTGAGACGATCCTTTTCGCCCACGTCACGAATGTTCAGCTGAATGCGCCAGTTGATGTCTCTCGTGATCTTCCGGTCGTAGCCGATCCACATATCGAAGTGCGTATCGGTTTCGCCCTTGAACGGCTTGTTGACGTTCAAGCCGCCCAACGTGAGCGCTTTGACGTCCGCGTAGTTTGGATCAGAGCTGATTTCGTTCACGAACTTCGAATCATATTCGTAGCCGATGATCTTGCCGGCTTCCATACGAAGCGCGCCACCAATCATGATGCCCTTGGCAAAGCCATGGTCGAATCGGTAGCTGGAGATCGCGTTGAATCTCCAAGGCGAAACTTCCGGTGCGGCATGCCCGAGCTCGTTCACCAACACGGCGTAGGGAGCAACAATGCTGCTGTTCCATTGTGCGCCGAGCGTACCGCCGCCATTGAACCACTCGCGAACCTGGCCACCAGGTCCGTTCATGAATTTCGTCAGCGTACCGATGAAGGATTTCGAGACTGGATCGATGTTTTCGTGGGTCGCGCTGACCTTCGAATAATTCATCGTGATGTTCCAGTTCTTGACGGGCTGGAAGTTCAGTTCGACTTCGGTGCCGCTCGACAAGTTGTCGACGGTCGTTTGGTGATTACCGAAGCTTGAGCCACCGCCGGCGGGGATACCACCAGCGAAGCCGCCAGCGATTCCGCCAACATAAGCGTCGACCAAGCGTCCCGACTTGTAGGCGAGCGTTGGATCGAGCGGAGGAGTGAGGCTGTAGCTGGAGAAGAACGTCGCTGGAAACGGCGCTTTCAACCATGCTGCCACGATTGCGTCACCACCGACGCTGCTATGCGTACCGCCTCCTGCGTCGACGAACGTGCCGCCTTTGTGATTATACAGGTCGTACGCGGCGATTTGGGCCGGCGTGTTTCGTGGCAATCCGTCGTTGGCAGCGTAGTCCCAGATATTATTGCCCGGCATGTTACCGGCCAAACCTTCCTGCATGTCGGCCGCCCACGACCAACCCCAGATGGAGCCGTCCGCGATGAAGTAAGCGTTGTTACCCAATCCACCGATCGAGTTACCCTGCGTGTCGGCGAGGGTCGCGTTGGCGACTTTGGTTTTAAACCGACCGACTTTGAGGGAGAGTTTGTCCCGCAGCGTCGTGATGGTCACACCGTATTCCTTCGTCTGACCATTCGCGTTTGGAATGGGCGTGCCGGCCAGGCTCAAGCGCGAGGCGTCGGCCTTGAAGTTCGACGAGCGATTGTAGAACACGCTGATGGTCGACTCTCCGGGGAGTTTATCCGTCAGCCACTTGCTGAGGTGATACACGCCGCCCCAGGTTTTGCTTTCGCCGCGAACGTCGGTACGAGACGAGAGATTGTCATTATAGTCCAAGCTCGTGAAACCGCTGTTGGGCTCGGTGAACGCGTTGGTCTGGAAGTTTGTGATCACGTCTTTGCGCCAGCCGACGGTGGGGACGAGGTCGCCGCCGAGGAAATAGCCCTGCCAGGTGAAACCACGGGAAATATCCCGGAATCGAGTGCGGTTCGCGGACTCAACCAAGCTCGGATAATCCGCCGGATTATGGGCGTCCATCCAGTTGATATTCTGGGTCGTCCAACCGACGTAGTTCGCCGGATTATCAGCCTGGGTGCCGACGACAGGCGCGCCGGTTTGGTAATTTGTGTACGTGAACGCCGCGGTCGGATTAACGTAGTTCGGGTCGTTCGGGTTCGTTGGCCGGTTCCAGTTCGAATTGAAGACCTGCGCCTGCTGGCTCTTGGGCGGCGCGATTTTGTACGTGATGTTCGACAAATGAGCGCCGGCAGGAGACTTCGCACCGGTCGCCATGCTTGGCCCGATGTACGAAATCCATTCGAAGCTGCGATTCGAATTCAGCGTGTTTGCCGCATTCAAATTCCGCGAACCACTGACTGGATATTCCGGAGTCGTGGCGTATTCGGCCCAATTGACGTAGTCCTGACGAACCGTTGAACGCTCGAAGACGCCCGTGAAGTTATGCTTACCCAAAATCTTCGACCATTTCGAATTTCCAAAGAGATCTTCGCTGCGAAGTTCGTAGGTCGGCGTGAAACGATAGGCTTCACGGATGGTCCGGTTTTGATAGTTCAAACCAGGAGCCGCGGCACCGTTGCCGAAGTACGGACGACCGACATTCGGATTGAGGGAACCGTCCGCATACGTCGCGTTGATGTCGACGTTGATGGCGTAATTTTCGCCCGCCATCCATTGCTCGGCACCAGCAACGTAATCCTGGTGGTCGTAAGCAACCTGGAGACCGAGGCGGTCGCCGAAGAAGGTTTGGTCGAGGGCAAGATTGAATGCCTTCCACTTCTGCCACTCGTGCTTGTTAGGACCGTCTCCGAGTAATTTGTAGAAATCGAAGATCGTCGGATCCTGCAGCACCGTGTTCGCGTAATAAATGCCTCCTGGAATTGCGGCGCCTGGAACGTTGGCGCCCAAGTTACCGACGTCACGAGCGTAAACGCTCATCATCGGGATCCCCAAAGGCAGGAAGTTCGGATTGACGCCTTGTGCGGTAAGACCGCCACCCGTGTTCTGCAGCGACATCCCGATGTTCGGTTGGGCCGCAATCGTCTTCAGCGGAGTGCCTGAGGGCGTGGGCGAATTTGCCACGCTGTTGTTCTTGGGCGTCGTGCCTTCGTAATAATTGATGATGTCCGGCCAGAACGAACGCGTCTGGTTGGAGAGCGCCAAGCCGTTCGTCAGCGTACCGCCTTTGCCGCCACCCATGGTCGACGGAAATCCAGCGGCCTGCGTGCCCCACGGAGTTGGATTATTGGGGTTGAACTGATTGATGACGATTTTATTGTAACCGTAATTGCCATACGCGTCTTTTCCGGACTTGAACCAAAGCGAAACGTCGTCGGTCGGTGGAATGGACCGGGGATTGTTCGAGTTGATTTTACCGTCTTCGTATTTGATCCGCAGTGATGTGTGGCTCTCGGGTGAGAACAGCTTCGGATCGAAGCGGAGGGCGCCATAGAAGCGTTGGGAGTTGTTGAACGCCGGCTTCTGCTCGTACTTGCGGTCGTCCTTCACGCCGGCGATGCGAATCGCGAGGACCTTCGGAACCAGCACTTGGTTGATGTCAGCCGAGAGGCGAACGGAACCCCATTCATCCAGCTGGTTCTCAACATTGCGGGTGTTTTTGAACGCAGCGTCATTGACGCTGGTGTTGATGATACCAGCCGGGCTACCGATACCGAACAGGATGGAATTCGGTCCACGCTGAAGGTCGACGCGGCCGACGTTGAAACCATCCCATGGAATATCCGTCAGGAAGTAGTCACGGGTGTTGTCCGCTGAGTCGAGACCACGGACACGAGTCGTGTTACTGATCGTGTTTTCCTGGTAAATGCCGGTGCCTGCAACGCCGCTGAAGTTACCGCGGAGGCCGGCGACTTCAGTGCTGGGCGTGTAAACGAGCAAGTCCGCACTGTTACGGGCGTTGGTGTCTTTGAGGAACTGCTGCGTGACGACGCTGATCGCTGACGCAATGTCCTTTAGATCCGTACGAACACGAGTCCCGGCCAACGTGCTGTTGGCGCGGTAACCATTTTCGTCCGCGCTGGCGTCGACGATAAATGGCGAAAGAATGATGGCCTCATCAGCTTGGTCGCTGGACGGGGTGGCAGCACTCGGTGCGGTCTGCGCACGCAGGTGCGGCGAGACGAGTAGACAAAGCGCGGACGCGGCAAGCAGTGCACGCGGTCGCGCAATATGGCATTTCATGGGATGTAGGGTGTTGGGTAGTCGCTGGTAACTGTGAGAGTTACCACTCTTTGGGCGGCACAACGTCCACCCCAAGCAGCGCGGTACTATATCGGGCACGACTTCACTTGGAAATGAGTTCCAGCATTCCTAATAGTGAGTTATATTTCAGCTTACACCTCCGTCGCTGAAAGCCGCGACAACACGATCGCGCCGATTCAATTCTCGCGCCGCGTTCCCCTCGAGCAGTCGGAGTATCGCGGCTCAGTTCATGCCGCTTCCCTCGCCGTCGAAGAACTCCCCGCTCAGGCGTGCGAACCAGACAAGACCTGACTGAGCGTCAGCGCCAGTGCCGCCGTCTCGTACGGCTTGGATACGATGCCGTAAAAGCCATGAGCTCGAAAATTCGCGAGAACCACATCGTTCGAATAGCCGCTCGAAACGATGGCACGAACCTGCGGGTCAATCCGCAACAGTTGCTCGACCGCTTCGCGCCCGCCCATGCCACCCGCCACCGTGAGATCGAGGATCACCACATCGTACGGCTTCATGCGCTCCAACGCATTCTGGTATTCGACCACCGCTTCGTCGCCGTTCGAAACGACCTTCGCATCGTAGCCAAGGCGCTCCAACATGGCCGCACCACAGCGTCTTATCTCCGCGTCATCATCCATGAACAACACGCGTCCTTTTGCGGCGCTAAAGCCGAGATGTTCTTCGGCATCGACCCGCGCAGCCATCACGGCCGTGGCAGAAGCCGGCAACCAAATGTGGAATGATGTGCCCTGACCTACGGTTGACTCCACCGTGACGTGCCCAAGGTGCTTTTTGACGATCGAGTAAACGGTCGCCAAACCGAGACCGTTGCCGGTCTTCTTGGTGGTGAAATAAGGCTCGAAAATTCGGTTCAGGTTTTCGGGAGCGATTCCGGATCCATGATCCGTCATCGTCAGTTTCACGTACCGCCCACGGGCCAGGACTTTTCCAAATCCGGGATCTCCCATTTCGTTGCGCAGAGCGATTTCCACCTGCCCCCCATCCGGCATGACCTGCATCGCGTTGATCACGATGTTCTGCACCACTTGCCCGATCTGGCCTTTATCCACGTCGGCCGGCCACAGATCAGGCGCGAAGTTGAAGACACAACGCACGTTGGAACCGCAAAGCGCGAATTGCGCGACCTCTCGCACCACGTCGGGCAGAAGTACGGCCGATCGGATCGGCGCGCCGCCTTTCGAGAACGTGAGAAGCTGTTGCGTGAGGTCACGCGCTCGACCCACGGCACGCTCCGCCTCCTTCAACCAACTTGTCGACTCCGCCTCCTTGCGTAAGTCCAGCATGGCGAGCGAGAGATTGCCCATCACCACGGTCAAAAGATTGTTGAAGTCGTGAGCGATTCCGCCCGCGAGAATCCCGAGTGACTCCAATTTGGACGCGCGCTGTAATTCAGATTCGAGGCGAGACTCTCGTTCCAACTGATCCCGGATCTGAGTGGTTTGCTGCTGGACCCGCCGGTGCAGAGCTACAATCCATGCGACAAACAGTAAAATCGCCACCGCCAGTGCTCCAGCGAAGGTTAAAACCCGACCACGGGTCAGCGGCGATGGCCGGGAGAGAACAACGACGTCCTCAGGGGACCGAAGACGAACCAGAAAAGCACCCGCCTGGCCGTCTTCGCCGTACTTGATTTCGTACACTCCGGTGAGGCGAAGAACACTTCCAAGCTGCAACGGCACAAGGCGCGCAGCCGCACCGTGCTCCAGGTAAGCTTCAAATATGGTATTCGTCGATTGAAGGGTCAGCCGGACCTGATCGCTTACCGAAGAGTCGTCGATCAATGTGGCCTCCGCCCGCACCAAACGGCCGTCGAGTTCAGAACGGATGATCGCCAAGTCCGTCAGTACGCGCGGTTCGGGCGGTGCACCTCTGCTCGTCTGGCGATAAACGGCTTCCCTCAGAACGGGCCGACTCGCCTGCCGACCGAGAAAGCCAACCGCATCGATTCGGTCGCCGGGGACCAGCGGAGTTATCTGCCGACTCAGCACCATCAAGCTTTCCTCACCTTCTACGATATTGATGAAGTGCCCCGGGGAGTGGTTGAGCACCGTGCCGGAAACCTTCACGCGCCGATTGAACGACTTAAGCGTTCCATATTGGCCCAAGTTGGCGAGAAGTCGGGCGGGCTGGTCGAACAGCTCTTTCGGGGCGGTTTCCTCCAGCTGAACCAGGTTGGCAGATGGCACCAGCAACTTGATGCCGGTCAACTTCCGGCGGTCGTCCGCATCTGCCGTGCAGACGCCATGCAGTCGGATAATGGAGCCTTCCAAATTCATCACGTTGTCGCTGGCCGGAAGCTCGGCCCGGAAATTTCCTGCGGACGTTGTCAGCTCAAGATGTATCCACGCGCCGTCGTGCTCCACTTTTCGCAGGTAGCCTCTCATCTCCACCCATTGGGCTTCCTCGACTCCGGTGAGCGCCAGCTCCAGTGATACTTGTCGTGCTTCCGGCAGCACCAGTTCGCCCATTCGCGTGAGTTCGCTCGCGAGCACGATGGGCGCAAATCCGCCCATGGCGGTATGGCCTTTGACTTCAATGCTGCGTCCCGCACGGACCCGCTCCTTCAACGTCCCAAGCGAAACGCAAACTCCTCCACTGGCATCCTGTACATAGATGAACGGGGATTCAGGATGCGACCAGGTTACGACGCCGCTGAGCAAAACCGGTCGGCCGGCCGCTGCTTCCTCAGGCGAGAGTTCAAGCACTTGAGCCCCCACCCTCAGGACAGAACCGGTCGCGCCACGCGTGAGCGGCAAGGGCGCGGCCAGGGATCGGTAGAGAGCTTCCGTCAACGTCCACTCGGTCGACTCAATCGCTGGATATCCGATCGCCTCGACTCGCTCGCCAATCGCGCACGGTCGAATTTGCCCGGTGCGCAGGTCGATTTGTCCAGACTCGTCACGAATCCTTAGATACCGGCCAGGTTCTTGCGCCACAACCGAGCCGGTCACTCGCACGAGCGTTTTCGCCGGAACGTTCGCGACCGATGCGATCGGGGACGCCGGTAATTTGAAGCGCGGATCCTCGCCGAGCCAGGTCAGCGTGGTGATATCGTCCAACGAGGCCACGCGCAGTTCAAGCAGCGCGTTAGGTCCGGCTGACACAATGGGTCCGGCATACACGCCGCGGATGCGAACGATGGAGTCGGTATAATCCGGCAGCGGCACCAACGGATTCACCATCGCGTTGGCGACCGCGGTCCGACCCTCGATCACGAGCGTGAAATTCAAGTGCTCGGGATCGATGTGAGACTGCCGCACGACGAACGCCTCGAACACCACCACCCGGCTGGACAGAAGGTCGCGGCGCGTGGATTGGCCCAACCCATTGATTGCGTTCACCTCACTCGGCGAAGTTGATTCTACGATGGCATGCTCGAACGAAAGGTCGTAGTTCGGCGGTTCAAAGGTGCCGCTGACGACGACGTGCTGGCCCGATTTGAATGCCAGCTTGTTGTCCCCCACCGCCACATAAGTGCCTTCGTTGACATCCTGGATCCAGAGGTTCTTCCAGATTGGATCATAAAACGTGACGTCGCACTCGATCCGAAACGGGTGGGACTTGAGCTTCTGCTCCGGGGTGAGGTTCCAAAACTGGCGAATGGTGGTTATAACCCCAGACGGCGGCGGAGCGGTGGGCGACGTTTGCCCATACGCGGTGGACCCATGCCAAGCCAGACCGACGCAGAGCGTTAGAGCCCAGCGGCGCCGCAAAACCCGCGTAAGCACAGAAAGTGATCTTGGCATCGAAATCGCCCGAGAAAAGGGGCATTCTCTCCTGATGAATCGGACCTGCCTACCTGAACTGAAGCCCTCAACCCGGTCTCCCGATATGGAGTGTCGTAACTTCCTTATTCCTCAGCGTCCACGGTAATTTCGTTGGCCGTGTCATGAGGGACACGCTCGAGATGGAGGACCACGGCCGCCGTGGCTGTGCTTCATACGGGCGTCAGGAGATTGCCGACCTGCTCGTGGCCGCACCCGTTGGATTTCGACTAGCGGCGGAAGTCGAGTCTACCTCGAGCGGTTGATTGCCGACGGCCTTTTACCCCCCGCGAGCTCAAAAGCTCAACGGCGATCGGGCCCGCGGCAGGCGGCGGCCCCAGTCCGAGCCGGTGCGCGAGCGCCATCGCATCGAAAGGCGCGTGCGTCTTGATGTCGTTGTCGAAGTACACCATCACATCCCGACCCGCCGCCCGGACCTCAGCGGGCGAACCGAACGTGGTCGCATCCAGCGCGTCCCGGCCCATATTCCAAGCGCGGATACGAGATACCCAGGTCGCAAGCGCGTCGGCGCTATAGCCGCTGGCATAGAGTTCCTCGTCCCCATGCAACCGTTCTCTTTGCGGTGAAAGCTCCGCGCTTCATCACGCACATGAAAAAGCTTAAGGACGGAGGAATGCCGGACGTTCGGATTGGGATCTCAGGCTGGACCTACGCGCCCTGTGCAAGCTCACGACTTTGCGTGAGGCCTTTTGGGAAAACTGTCCCGCGCCCGTATCCGCCCAAAGGCTGGCTGCCATGGGTGAAAGCACTGCCGAGCTCGTCCGGGAATTGTCTCAGCCCGCGCGTTGCTCATCGCCGCACCCGAACTGCTCGGTGTATTCACAGCCCAACGACGCAGCGCCGCGCGCCTGCTCGAGCAAGCCGCGATATCCCGCGTCCACCTTGCATTGGCCGGACGGCTTCCTCGGTGATTTTCCCGATGATGGCTGCTTCGCGGGCCGGGAACTGAGAACGGAAACGCACCACCATGGGGGCCCCGATATCGCTCTCGAACTCCAAGCGCGAAGCAGCGCCGGTCGCGCGGCAATATCATCTCTAAAATTCAATCCCCTACTGACATGGCTAAAACCACTTCCCTCCACGAACTGCTGATCGAAGAACTCAAGGATCTCTACAGCGCTGAGACCCAACTCACGAAAGCACTGCCCAAGATGGCCAAAGCCGCTAACGACGAAGCCCTGAAGGCTGGCTTCGAGGAGCACCTTGACCAGACCCACGAACACATCGCCCGCCTCGACCGCGTGATGGAGCTGCTGGATGCGTCGCCCAAGGGCAAAACCTGCAAGGCGATGAAAGGTCTGGTCGCTGAAGGTGAGGAAAAAATCGACGAAGACGCCTCTCCTGCGGTGAAGGATGCCGCGCTGATTTGCGCGGCACAAAAGGTCGAACATTACGAAATCGCTGGTTACGGGACGGTTCGCACTTTCGCCGAGCTGCTGGGGCATGACGAAGTCGTTTCCCTGCTGCAGGAAACGCTCGACGAAGAAGCCGAGACAGATCGCAAACTGACGGAACTCGCTTCCTCGCTAAATCTAAAGGCGGAGTCCAGTGAGGACGAAGACGATGAGGACAAGGATGAAGAAGACGAAGAGTCGAAGTAACGTAGCTTCCTGTGAGCGGTCATCGCGGTTCCACGGGAGTGGCGCCGCGATGGCAACCCCCTGCCTGGCAACGAGAGATCCGGAAATCCCTGATTTCGAGTCGGCCCGATTCCAGCTACAGTGTGGGGGATGAACGAATCCTCTCCTTCCCTTCCTAGCCTTCAGGTCAGCCACGAAGCGATCTCGGCCCGCGCCGCTCAACTGTGGGAATCCATGGGTCGGCCCTCGGGGCGCGACGAAGAAATCTGGTTTCTCGCCGAGCGCGAGTTACAGCCCGCGGCGCCGACACCAGCACCGATCATTCCGATTTCGAGCGCGACGCCACCGGTAGCCACGAAAGAATCGACTCGGGCCAAGTCGGCGGCGCCTGCACGCAAACCAGCAGCCCGGAGTTCGCGATCCGCTGCGCGCTAAAGTCTGCGCTCAGGTAAAGTGTCAGCGCAGGCGTTCGACCCGCCGGCGGTCCGAAAGCGCCGGGTTGAGGGGTCTGAGTTTGCGGGGAAGGTGTTTTGAGAGGTGACGGCGACTTCATGGAGCGACGACGATAGCTCCTCTGTGATGCTCACCAAATCGGGCGTCCATCTGAACGAATCAGGGGAGTATTCCTGACTCGCTTGCAACCGAGCACGCGACCGCGGCCACGGCCACGTTAGAGCCCGGGCATGCATCAAAGAACATGCGCTAGAAAAACTCGGTGGCCGGGCAACGATGCTCAGCATCCGTTGCCAAGGGGGGTTTCATGCGCGACCCAGCCACCGAAAAGGCGGCCGCATTAAACCAGAAGTGCGGACCGGCCTGAATCAGGGTTCAGCTGATCAGGCGTATCCGGGAAATCCCGCACTACACGATCCCTTCACTCTTCACCCACTGAATGGCGTGGCGGACGAGCTCCGTGCCGCTCTCGAGTCGAAGCTTCAGCTTCAAGTGTTCTCGATACGAATCGATCGTTTTGACGCTCAGGTTGAGTTTGGACGCGATCTGGCGCGTACCGTACCCATTGCCGATCAGCTGAAAAACCTCCATCTCGCGATCACTCAACGTATCAATCGAGAAAACAACCTCTTCCTTCCGGTTATTCACCAAGCGATGAAGCATCTTTTCCTTCATCTTGTCGCTCAGGTACAGCTCGCCTGAGAGGACGCGCCGAATCGCGATGAGGATCTTGGCGCTCGCTTCATGCTTCATGATGTAGCCCTTGGCTCCCGCCCGAAGAGCGCGTTCGGCGAAAAGACTTTCATCGTGCATCGACATAATGAGCACGGGCATTTCCGGCCGGAGCGCCTTGAGATGCTTCATCAACTCAATGCCGCTCGTCGTTTTAAGTGTGATATCAACCAGTGCCACGTCGGGAGTCAGCTTCTGGATCATATCGATGGCCATGGGTGCGCTGTCGGCTTCACCACAAACCATCAGATCACGTTCCTGATTGATCAGCACCGCTACGCCCTGCCGCGTGATCGGATGATCATCCACAAGGAAAATCCTGCTCTTGGTCGTAGTCGTCCCGGTAGTCGCAGCGGGTTCGGTTTCCGTGTTGGTTTTCATTTCAAAGTAGCACTCGTAAACAGAACGCTCACCTGTGTTCCCCGTTCCACCTCAGATTCAGCGGAAAATGTTCCACCAATCATATTGGCTCGATAGCTCATTAGCCGTAAGCCCGCCCCGGAGCCGACGCGGACGGCTTTAGGATCGAACCCACGGCCGTCGTCCTGGATTGAAAGCCGATGCTCTCGACCATGCGAAACAAGCGTCACGACAATCCGTTTCGCCCCTCCGTGGCGTGTGGCATTATGAATGGCCTCTTGCGTGATGCGATAGAGGTGAATTGCACTCAAATGCTCCAAACGCGGAGGCGTTCCTTCCACCCGGAACCGCACCTCGATCCCATGCAAGATTTGCGACTGATAGGTCAGGTCCTCCAAGGCCCCGACCAGACTGCCTTGCTCCAGCTGCACCGGACAAAGTCCGCGGGCCAACGCGCGAGTCTGTGAAACAGATTCACTCGCCAGTTTCGCGATCAAATCCGCGTTCTCCACCTCGTGCGGTGAATGCTTCTTCAATCGGTCGCGAAGCGCCGCAGCCAGACACGCCATCCCGGTAAGTTGCTGCCCCAAACCATCGTGCAAGTCCGCGCCGATGCGTTGCTGCTCCGCGTCACTAATCGTCAGGAGTTGCTGCTCCAACCAGCGGCGCTCCGTGACATCGCGACCGAAAAACGTCGCTCCTCCAGCGTGATCATCGCTGTCGGGCGTAACAAAAAATTCCACCTGCGATTCTCGACCCTCGATTTTGCCGGTTTGCACGAAGTGAGCGGATTCACCCCGCAGCGCGCCGGCGACCGATGAGCGTCCTTGTGGAAATAACCTGGCGAACGACTGGCCGACTAATTTTTCCGCCCGCCAGCCCATCGGTTCGAGTCCTGTTCCTTCCGCCTCCAGCACGTGGCCATGCGAATCCAGTCGTCCTGCAATGACCGGCAGCCGCCGCATGATTCCGCTCAACAGCAGAGCCTGTCGGTTTCGTTCGGCTTCAACTTCAACGCGGTCAGTGATGTTGATCGCAAACTGAATGGCGCCTTCGCCTCGCTCGGCATCAAAGCGGAAATAGTTGTCGAAATACTGCGTGCGCCCCGCGTGCGTGACGTCGCTGACAAAATTCGAAGCCCCGCCGTCCAGCGCCACTTTGATCGCCGCTTTGAAACTGGGCAACAGGTCCGCCGCCTTCTGTCCCACCAGCGCTCCGTCTGAAAACCCAATCGTCGCCAAGCCGCGTCCGCGTGACTCCAACAGGGTGCCATCCGCGCCGACGCGAGCGGCCATCACGGGCAAGCTCGAGAGAATGCCGTTGAGCAAACTCGTCGTCGCACGGAGTTCATGCTCCATTACGACCCGTTCAGTGATGTCGACCGCGGCGAAGCCCTGCAACCGCTGGCCTTGCGCACTGACCATGCCGAAGGAGTTGACGAGCCAATGTCGACCATCGTGCGAATAAGGCCAGGCCTCCACCGCCGAAGACGGTCCGGAGGGCGGCTGCAATTCATCGGCTCGAAAGTTTTTCGCGAAAAGTTCGTTCTGAAACAGCAGCAGACCGTCGGCGTCGCGAATGCACACCGCGCACGGCACGCTGCGCATGAACAGTTCCAATTGCTGCTGGCTTTGGCGCAACGCCGCCGTCATTGCCGCCTGGCGAATGGCGTAGCGGATCGTCCGCTCCAACTCCGTGCCATTCAGACCCGTCTTGCACAGATAGTCCGCCGCGCCGGCTTGCGCCGCCTCCTGGTCCACTTCGGCACTGTCGTTTCCCGTGAGCAGGATGATCGGCATTTCGCAGCCGTACGCCTGGGCCTCGCGCAGCAGATCGATCCCGGTTTCGGCGCCGAGCTGGTAATCGAACAGCGCAACGTCGAACCCCCCCGCGCGTAACATCTTTTTACCTACAGCGTAGCTCGACGCCCAATCAAGCTCGTAGGTCTCCATGCCGTGGCGGCCCAGCAAAAACGTAAGATAGCGAAAATCATCCTCACGATCCTCGACGACGAGGACCTTGATGGGCTTTGCGGATGTGGAAGTCGCCATGCGAGCTGAGATTGGAGGCTGCACGTGCGCTTACAGAATCTAGGATTGAGCGTGAAGTGAACAGTCCAAACCGGAACGTACGACTACCCGGAATGCCCAAGCATCATCGGTCGGGTCTTTGGAGTCGGAGTGATCGACGCACATCAGAGCGGTTATTTTGGAGGGTGCGATCTGGCATTCCCGGATGAAGTTGTAAGTAGTTTTCACCAGCGAGACGGACAGACCCATTGCACACGGCGTTGTTCAAAAAAAGGACCGCACGGGTCCGCGCAAAAAATGGGGTCGAGATCAAGACTGCGCGTTTCCGCAGCATGTGTGGGTGCGGCTCCTGCGCTCCTACGCGGCGCGTTTTGCTTTGGCCCGATGGGGGCGTTTGGCTTTGGTCCGCTCCGCGCGCCTGCTCGAGACGTGGCTCAAGCTTTCCTGCAGGACTGCGGCGAGATCGATGACGTTCGTACCGCGCCGCTTCTTTTCCGGTGCGGGAGGTTTCCGATCTCCGTGTGCGATCTTGTCTTTGATCACTGACATCAGAGCGGACGTGTAGTCGTCGGTATAGCGCGTTGGCTCCCATCGCTCGGTCATCTGCTCAACCAGCGCCTTGGCCATGGCTCGCTCTCTTTCTTTGGGCGAGCTTTTCACCGCCGGCAACGGCAGCTCTTTCACGTCCACGAGCTCATCGGCGAAGTGCATGATTTCCAGCACGAGGCCAGCCTGCTGAACCTTCACCGCGGCGAGATGCTGGCGCGTTCGAATCACTACTTTGGCGATGCCCGCCTTCTGCGTTTCCTGCAGCACGTCGTGGAGCAACGCATACGCCGCGGCGCCGCCTTTTTCCGGTACCAGATAGTACGGCTTCTGAAAAAACATCGGGTTCACTTCGGCCAGTTGAACGAAGTCGATGATGTCGACCGTCTGCGTGGCCTCAATGTCCACGCGGCGAAAGTCCTCGTCCTTCAGCACCACGTATTTGCCCTTTTCGTATTCGTAGCCTTTCACGATCTGACCCCAAGGCACCTCACGTCCATCAGTCTGCGCGACACGCTTGTAGTTGACCGGGCTTAGATCAGTTGACCGGAGAAGCCGAAAACTCAGCTCCTCGCGACGCGTCGCCGGATAGAGCGACACCGGAATATTGACCAACCCGAAATTGATCGACCCTTTCCAAAGCGAGCGCATGGCCGGGTGTTTAGCAGCAGAGGCGGGATGTGCGATCGAACTTGTGCCCGATACGCACCACCGAAGATCTCTTAGGAAATATTCCTGAGGCACGCCTACTGCGCCCACCTACCCAAAGCGCCGCGGGGAGCTCGATTGTTGGAATTAATCGCAGAGGTACTGTCCCAGAGCCTGCAAAACCTGCCGGACACGTTGCGACGCTGCCGGCTTCGTACTCAAAACCATAACAATGAAAAACAACGATCCCACGAACGGCAGAATCCTCATCCATGGCCAAGGCTCAGGTAGCATTGGAGCGTCCGATATCGAACGACGAGCCCGGGAATTGGCCGCGATCGATGGACGTTCCGGGGCGGACATCACCGACCTCGATCTCGCCCGCGCCGAAGATGAATTGATGGGGCGCGTGCTTCCCGACACCACGGTTGAGGACGCCGACGCCGACGCGGGAATCAGCCGGGATCCCAGTGAACCCGCTTCCGTGAGTGGGCATGAAATCCCGATCAACGAAGGGCCGGACGAAGAAAAAGCGATTGAACGTCTTGCGCTTGAAGGCGTGGAAGAAGCCCAACACGAGCAGATGCTGGCATCGCGTCGCTTGGAACGTCGTCTCGACAAAACGGGCGAGAGCTAAAATTTCGGGCGTCGTCCGATGCGGTTCGCCAGTGACGTCGATCCCCAACACCCGCAGGCAAAACCGGTTGAGTTCACACCCAGTAGCTGCCGCCCCAAGCGCTTTGTCATAAATCTACGCTTTCACTTTTTTCTTTGAACGATCCGGAGGGAGCCGCGTCTTTCTCCACGTGTGTTAGGTGTTATGTTCTTTTTAGTGTAGTTCATAGTTTTGTAGTTAAAGTCGGCAAGGGCGCTGGTTAATCACCAGCGCCCTTTCTGTTTTTAGATGACGCAGGTCATCGACGCCGAATCTTGTCAGGTCTGCGGAAGCCGCTTTTTAATGGCCGATGCCTGATTTCCGCGTCTTCTGCGCTCCCGCGACCGCCGAGCCCTCTGAGATCATCCTTTCTCCCGAGGAATCTCATCACTTGGTGGCGGTGAACCGGGCGCGTCTCGGCGAAACAGTCGTCGCCTTCGATGGCCGCGGAACGGAATGGATCTGCGAGCTCGTCCAAGACCGAAAGAACGCGGCCGCTCTCAAGGTTCGTTTCATCCAGAAAGCAAAGCCCTTGGGCTATGAAATCACGTTAGGTCAGGCGCTCCCGAAAGGTGCTTCCATGGACGCGATCGTGCGCAAGGCCACCGAGATAGGCGCGGTCCGCATTGTCCCGTTGGAGAGCGAGCGCACCCAGGTCCATCTCGACGGCGAGCGTTCGGACAAGAAGATCGACAAGTGGCAAACCGCAGCGCTCGAAGCGGCCAAGCAGTGCGGAAACCCCTACCTGCCGGAAGTGACGCCGGTGCAGAAGGCCGCCACGTTTATCGAAACCGTTCGCGGATATGACTTGAAGCTGATCGCGAGCCTTCAGGCCGGAGCCAAATCGCTGAAGCACGTGCTTTCGTCGTTCCAGTCCGCTCATGGACGGGCGCCTCGGAAAGTGCTTTGGCTGGTCGGCCCGGAGGGCGATTTCACTCCAGCGGAGATGAGCTTGGCCAAAAGCGCGGGGTTTGAACCAATCACCCTCGGCCCTCTCGTGCTCCGGTGCGAAACAGCCGCGACGTATGCGCTCAGTGTGTTGAGCTACGAACTGCAGAACAGTTGAGCACGGCCGTCGCGGGCTAGATTCCCGAAACGTCTAACACTCAGAGACGCCTAATCTACGGGCGGTTCGTCACCACACCAATAGTCCACCGGCGAACGTCAGACCTGCGCCAACACTGCAGAAAATAATCCGGTCACCGTCGGCGAAAATTCCTTCTTCAGCGGCCCATCCGAGCGCCATCGAAACACTCGCTGCGCTGGTGTTTCCGTATTTCGCGATCGTCACGACGAATTTCTCGTAGGGAATTCCCACGCGTCGACTGACGGCCTTCAGGATGCGTTCGTTCGCTTGATGGGGCACGATCCACGCGATGTCCTCGGGCTTAAGGTTCTCGCGCGTCAGCGTTTGTTCGATCTGTTCGGCAAATCCGACCACGGCGTGTTTGAACACCGCGGCACCGTCCATCTGAAGATAGAAATGCTCGAGGTCGTCCGTTTCGCCGTCCGGCCAAGGCATGCGGGCGCCGCCTCCGGGACGCTGGATCGCCTCAAACTGCTCGGCGTCGCCGGACAATCCCATCTGATGCAAGCGATGACCGCCTGGCTGCGCCGTCAGGATTGCCGCACCCGCACCATCGCCGAACAGGAACGCCGTACGATGATCTTGGGGATTCGTGATCCGGGACAAGAGCTCCGCGGTGACGACGATCAAATTTTTAGCCGTCCCACAGCGAATGAACGTCCGGCCCACCTCGAGTGCATACAGCCAGCCTGAACAAGCTGCATTCAGATCGAACGCCAGGGCTCGCGGAATTCCCAACTGGCGCGCCAGCGCACTCGCCATCGACGGTACCGGCTGATCCGGGATCAGTGTTGCGAGAATGATTCCGTCGATTTCGGAAACGCGCATGCCTGCCTGCGTGAGCGCATGTTGCACCGCAATCGCGGCCAAGTCCGTCGCACTTTCATCCTCCGTCGCGAAGCGGCGTTCCTTGATTCCGGTCAACCGGACCATCTCGTCCTCGGTCCGGTGAGGGAAGGCCTTGAGAATCTCGCTATTGGCCCGAATGCCCGCCGGGACAGCGTATCCGACTCCGGCAATGCAAACGGTGGAAGAAGCAGCAGTGCTCATGAAATTTAACTCTTACGCTGAGCGAGGTAGCGCACGACATCGTCGCCCGATACCCGATTGCCCGGCCCGGTCGCTTCGATGTCAGTGATCGTGGCGGGGTTCAATCCCGCTTCTTGGGCAAGCTTCGTTGCCCGAGGCGTCCACACCAACGCCACTGCCGATTTCACCGGCGCAGGCTCCGTATGCACGTGCGGCGTTTCTTTCGCCGTAAGATGGCGGAGGCTCTCATCGCTCGTTTCGATCTGACAGAACAGTTGCCCAGAGTCCAAGGTGTCGCCTTCGCGTGCCGCGACCGATTTCACTACGCCGTCGCACGGGCTTTCGAACTCAAACGTGGATTTATCGCTCTCCAAGTCGCCCAACCGCTGACCCTTAGTGACGCGGTCGCCCGCTTTCACTTTTACGACGATAACGTTGAGCTCGCTCACGGTCGCACCCATTGAGGGGATCGGGACGTCGATGATGAAGGTTTCCATGTCGATCTTGAAAACGAAAGTCTGGGAACGGTCAGCGCAGGGTCAAGGTGCAGCGTGGACGCAAGCCGGCGTTCACCAGCGAGCGCCACGCATCCGGCCGCACCGACAACTCACGCACGGGTGACCTTCCACACCGCCACGCATTGCGAGAGCAATGCCGGTAACTCATCCAAAGGAATCATATTTGGACCATCACTGATGGCGTGCTCAGGATCAGGGTGCGTCTCCAAAAAGAGGCCATCCGCACCCGCGGCCAACGCAGCCTTCGCGAGCGGCGGAACGAATTCACGTTGACCACCGCTCTTCCCGCCCGCGGCGCCAGGCAGCTGCACGCTATGCGTCGCATCAAAGACCGTGGGGTACCCGTTTTGCCGCATGATCGAAAACGACCGCATATCGACGACGAGATTTTGGTACCCGAACGTCGTGCCGCGTTCGGTCTGCCAGATTTCCTTCGCACCTCCTTCTCGCAACTTGCCCGTTACGAACTGCATTTCCTGGGGTGAAAGGAATTGCCCCTTCTTAACGTTGACGGTCCGCCCACTCGCGGCCGCCGCAAGCAGCAGGTCGGTTTGTCGGCAGAGAAACGCGGGAATCTGCAGGATGTCGCACACCTCAGCAACGGCAGGCACCTGCTGGCGCTCGTGAATATCGGTGAGGACGCGGAAGCCGTAATCCTTTTTCATCAACGCCAAGAGTGCCAGGCCTTCCTCCATTCCTGTCCCGCGATCGCCACCGAGCGAGGTGCGGTTCGCTTTGTCGAACGAGCCCTTGAACATGATATTCAACGCGGGGTGAGCGCGCGCGATTCGCTGCAACGTCTCGGCTACCGCGCGGCACACCTGCTCGTTCTCCAACGAGCACGGCCCGGCAATGATCAGGAGTTTGTTGGGGTCGAACAGCATCAGTAGGTCGGGCCGATGGGATTTAAGCGGGATTCACACACGGAGAACGGGCGAATGACAACCTGCGAATGTCAGCGACAACAGGGCACCGAGTCCTGCGTCCTCTCCGCCGCCGTGCGCGTGGCCGTCAGCTCAACGACGCCCGCCTGCCCGTAGATCCACCCACGGGATCACCGTTTGGCGGCGATCTTTTTCCGGGGTGCTCCGCCCTTTTTCAGCTTGATGGTCGCAGCAATAAACGCGGCAAAAAGAGGATGGGCCCGATTCGGCTTCGACTGAAATTCAGGGTGAAATTGCACCGCCAGAAACCACGGATGATCCTTCAGTTCGATGATCTCAACCAGGTTCCGGCGCGGATTGATCCCGCTGATGATCATCCCCGCGCTCTTCAGCTGATCAACGTACGCGTTGTTCACCTCGTAGCGATGGCGGTGTCGCTCCCGAATGCTCTCAGCGCCATAGGCCTTGGCAGCACGCGTGCCCGGAGTGAGCGCGCATTCGTAGCTGCCCAGCCGCATCGTCGCGCCTTTATCGATCACTTTCTTCTGCTCCTCCATCATGTTGATGACGGGATGCGCCGGACTGGGTTCGAATTCGGTACTGTTGGCGCCCTGCAGTTTCAGGACGTTGCGCGAAAATTCGATGACAGCGATCTGTAGTCCGAGGCAGAGTCCGTAATACGGAATCTTGTTTTCCCGTGCGTATTTGGCCGCGGCGATTTTTCCCTCAGTGCCTCGATCGCCAAATCCGCCGGGCACCAAAATCCCGTCGAGCCCCTTGAGCTTCAGCAGGCCGCCTTTCTTTTCGAGGTCCTCCGCGTCAATCCTCACCACGTTCACGCGGCAATTGTTCGCAATGCCGGCATGCGTGATGGATTCGTAAACGGATTTATATGCGTCCTGCAGCTCGATGTACTTCCCAACGACGCCAATCGTCACCTCATGAGCCGGGCTCAGAATGCGATGAACGATCTGATCCCAAATGTTCTTTTCCGGCGGTGGATTCTTGAGCCCGAACAGATCGAGCACGAGCTGATCCATGCCCTCCTTCTTCAATGCCAGGGGCAGTTCGTAAATCGAGTTCGCCACGTCAGCACACTCGATCACGGCTTTCACCGGCACATTGCAGAACATCGAGATCTTGTCCCGCAAACCGGCGTCCAGCGGATGATCCGCGCGACACACCAAAATGTGAGGCTGAATGCCGATCTCGCGCAGCTTGGCGACGGACTGCTGCGTTGGCTTCGTCTTTAACTCACCCGCCGCTTTCAAGAACGGCACGAGCGTCACGTGGATGAAAATCACGTCATGCGAACCGACTTCCAGTGCGAACTGCCGCATCGCTTCCAGAAACGGCAATCCTTCGATGTCCCCCGTCGTGCCGCCGATCTCGGTGATCAGCACATCGACATCCTTCGCCGCTGAATAGATGCGTTCCTTGATCTCATTCGTGACGTGCGGGATCACCTGCACCGTCTTCCCCAGATAATCGCCCCGCCGCTCCTTCTGAATCACGTTCTCATACACCTGTCCTGAACTCAGGCTGTTCATCCGCGAGAGCTTGCCGCTGGTGAACCGCTCATAGTGCCCAAGGTCGAGATCGGTCTC
>JBDSSD010000022.1:0-102315 GCA_039928945.1 Opitutus sp.
GTACAGCTTTTTCACGAGTACCACGAGGACGACGGTCAGCGGCATCGCGAAGAGGACGCCCATGACGCCAAAGAGGAGGCCGAGCGCGACGATCGCCAGGATGGCGATGGCGGGCGGCAGATTGACGGACCAGCGTTGCGCGAGCGGAACAATCACGTGGTTTTCGAGCTGCTGCACGGCGATGTAAACCACGGCGGCCCATAGGGCGGTTTTAGGATCCACGGATAGCGCGAGGATCAGTCCGGGAATGATCGCGATGACGGGTCCGACGACCGGGATGAAATCCAGCAGACCCGCGAGCACCCCGAGGGCGAGCGCGAGCGGCACATGGGCGAAGGCGAGTCCAATCCCGGTCAGGACGCCGACCACCGCCATGGACGCGAGCTGACCGACGAGCCACTTGCGCAAGGCTTCACCGGCCGCCGTCAAAGCGGCTCCCACCTGTTTGCGGCGATTGGTCGGAAACAGGCGAACAACCCCGCGGACATAGACGTCCGGATCAAACGCCAGGTAGAGGCCCACGAAAAACATGACGACGCCGTGGCCGACCACGCCTGCGGTGATGCCGGCGACTTTCGCGAAGTTGCCCACCACCTTCGCGGTGTCGGACGGCGGCTGGAACGCGCTGAGTTTAAACCGGCCCCCGCTCCATTCCTCGATCCGCTGTTGAACGGTGGCCACGGCGATGGGGAGCTGCGTTCGAAGTTCCTCGGCTTGACGGGCGAGTTGTGCGCCAAAAAGCCAACCCAATCCCCCGAACAGAATTACGAGCAGGACCAGGACGGCCACGATACTCCAGCGCTCCGACCATCGGAAGTGCACCACAAAGACGTGGGCGAGCGCCCGAAGGACGGCCGCGAACACAATTCCGCCAAAGGCAAGGAGCGCGACATCGATCAACTTCCAGCCGAGGAATACCAGCGATCCAATGCTGACTGCGATCAGGACGATGCGACAAATATCTCCACTGGTAGGCTTGGTGTTCACGGTGTTGCGACGCACCGACGGAGTGGTCGCGCCGCCATAGAGCCGGCCGGCGCGGTGGATGTTCCGCTGGCGGCGCTGGCCAACTGAAGCAGCTCTTTTCGATCACCCACCGGCACTGGAGTTTGGCAGAGTAAGCCGGTTCCCAAGAAGCCAGGTTGACGGCAAGGAGTCCTGAACCCTGCGCGGAGACCACGGATTACGCTGATTGTCACGGATGGGCTGAGCCCTGAGCCAGGCTGCCTCTGCGGAGGATTTCTGATCCGTGACAATCCTCCACGTAGGGGCGTGCCTCGTGCGCGCCCGATCGATTTGGAGTGTGGCGTCTCGACGCCGCACTCAACGCGAGAGCGATCCGTGGTTTCCGACGTCAGGATCCAACGCGACCACCCCCGTCCCAGTCCGGGAGAAGCCCGAAATTATTCGCTGCGAAGAGCGACGATCGGATCGATGTGCGCGGCGCGCCGGGCGGGCAGATAGCTGGCGAGCACGGCGACGACAAACAGCAGGACGGTCACGACGATATAGGCGAGGGGGTCGGTCGGTTTCACCTCAAACAGCATCGTGGTCATGTAGTGACTGAGCGCCAAGGCGCCGGCGAGGCCGACGACCAAACCGATGACCGTCTTGATCAGACCTTCGCGCATGATGAGTGCGATGACCTGTTCGCGCGTGGCGCCTATCGCGCCGCGAATTCCGATTTCCCGGGTTCGCTGCGAGACATCGTAAGCGAGCACGCCATAGATGCCGATCGCGGAAAGAAGCAGCGCAATCACGGCGAAGCCACCGAGCAGGAGCATGATCGCACGGCGGTTGTTCAGACGCGTACTGATGATGTCGTCCATCGGCCCGACCTGAAATACGGGCAATGCGGGATCAATCGCGGCGATCGTTTGGCGGATGAGGTTGATGACTTCCGACGGCGCGCGTTCCGAACGGACCAGAACGCTGACTTCGCCGAAGGGCGTTTGCTCGAGAGGATGATACAGAAACGGATTGCCGCTCTTATCCTCCACGCCGTTGTGGCGCACGTTGCCCACGACGCCGATGATCTCGGGCCAGTCTTCCTCTTTCGCGGGCGGTTTGCCGAACGTGAGGTGCTGGCCCACTGCGCTGCCTTGGGCGAAGTAACGCTTCGCAAAGTCTTCATCCACGACAAACACGGCGCGGCTTTTTTTCGAATCTGACGCATTGAACCAGCGGCCTTCGCGCAACGGGATGTGCAAGGTTTCCAAATACGCCGGCGAGGCGCCGAGATGATAAGCGCCGGGTTGGGCGGCGCCGGGCGGGAGCGCATAGTCGCGCAGCGAAAACGCGTTGATGGGCAATCCGGTCTCGAACGGAGTAGCGGTGGCGGCACTGGCGGTGACGCCGGGAATTTCCTGCAGTGCCGTAAGCAAGCGCTGCTGAAATTGCAGCGAGCCATCGTCCTTCCGGTACTTGCCGGGAAGGGCAACGCGGGCCGCGATGACGCCGCGCGGATCGAAACCGGGATCGACGGCCACGGCTTTCGCAAACCCGTGAATCAAGAGACCGGCGCCGACCAGCAAGATGAGCGCGAATGCCACTTGAATGACGACCAGCACGCTGCTCATCGTGCGCACCCGGCGACCGGTTGAGGCGCTGCGACTGCGACTCTGAATCGCGCCGAGGAGATTTCCGCCAAGCACGTGAATGACGGGAAGAATCCCAATCGCGACGGACATGACGATGGCGATCAACGCGGTGTAGCCCAGCACGCGTGCGTCGATCGCGAAGGGGAGGGTCGTCGGCATCAGTTGCGCGATGAAGCGATTGCTGGCGCTCAAGGCGGCCCACGCCACGCCGAGACCGAGGAGGGCTCCCACCCAGGTCAGCAGCGTGCTCTCGATGATGAGCTGGCGGGCAATCACGCCGCGACCGGCGCCGAGAGCCGCCCGAATTGCGAGTTCGCCTTGACGAGCATTGGAACGGGCGAGGAGTAAATTCGCCACGTTGAGGCAGCCGATCAGCAATACGAACAGCACGCCGCCTTGCAGCAGATAAAGGGAGGTCTTCACCGGTTCCACGCGTTGGGTTTGCACGGTATCCAGGCCGATGACATGTCCGCTGCGATCGAGAAATTCCTTCACCGGTGGCGGGGCTGCATCGTAAAACTGCTGTTCCAAGCCGGAGACCTGAGTAAGTGCAGCCGCCATGGTGGCGTCGGCTTTAAGCCGGCCATACAGACGAGGCGAGACGCCGTAGCGGGGAAATTGGTTCACCTTGTCGGGCGGCCAGGCCATGGGTCGCACGAATTTCGCGCGAGCATCGAACGCCTCCAGGTCATGCGGCGCCACGCCGATGATTTGGAACGTCTCACCATCGAGCCGGAGATTTTTTCCCACGACGCCAGGATCGCTTTGATACTGCGTGCGCCAGAACGATTGGGTCAGCACGACGACCTTGCTGGCGGCGGGGACGTGGTTTTCCGCTGAGAAGAAGCGGCCGACGATGGGTTGGACCCCCAGCACGTCGAAGATCTCGGCCGTCGCGAACACGCCTTGCGTGCGCGTGGGCTGACCTTCCTCGCCGAAGGTGAACTCGGCCGATTGCCAGAGAGCGAGGTTCGCGAAAGCGGGAGCGTTCGCTTTGAAGTCGAGGTACTGAACAACGTTGCTGGGTGCTTTGTTGAGTCCGACTTTGCCGAAGGTGTTATATACTTCCACGATTCGCGCGGGTTCGTGGAAAGGGAGCGGCTTGATGACCAACGCATACAGCATCGAGAAAATGGCGGTATTGGCGCCGATACACAGCGCGAGCGTGACGAGCGCGGTGGCGGCGAAGCCTTTATTTTTGACCAGCATCCGGGTGGCGAAGCGGACGTCGCTAAAAAATCCTGCCAGCGAGCGGGCCGGCCACGACGGCGAAGAATCGAGCGGGGTTCCCGCCGACGATGAGGGACTATTCATGGCGAAGAGAAGGGGTGAATCCTCGGGAAGAAACGGAGCGAAGCAGATGGTGCGCAAAAGGACATCCCTAAAAGGCGAACGTGGGTATCCGCATCGGCAGCGATAGAGGTGGTTGCGCAGACTGCCTCACGCCACGGACGCGAAGGCCGCCAAGGTCCGGATCGTGTAGGCCAGCGCGCTTGCGCGCGCTCCGGCTGGATTGCAACGAGCGTAAAACCCGCAGAGTCCTGACCCAGGCGCGGAGACCACGGATTGCTCGGATTGCCTCCGATGGATCGCCCCAGACGAACCCGTTGAAACATTCGGCCACGTGATCCGTGCGAAACCGTGCGATCCGCGGACACGAAGGTCCGGTTTGGTCGGCGTAGGCCAGCGCGCTTGCGCGCGCTCCGGGTAGATTGAAAGGAACAGAATTTGCACGTGACGTCTGCTTCGTGTTTCCGGATCGACCGCGAAAAGACACATTGAGCAGCGTCGAACGAATGCGCGGAGACCACGGATTGTGCGGATTGACACGGATAAATCGACCCGATCAACCCGGACGAACCATTGAAAGATTCGGTCACCTGATCCGTGCTCATCCGCGCAATCCGTGGTCTCCGACTTCCGGGTACATCGCGGCCATCCCGCGGGGGGCCAGGATAAATCGAGGAACGTAGGCCACGCATCGCACCGATGGTCGCGATGAACTCAAACGATCGCAGACGACCGCGGATTCGCGCGGATCGAAACCACGGCAAGGGGCTGGGTCGGCGTGGCCGCCGTGGTGACGCGTCGGTCTGCCTGTACTGATGGGCAAAGATCCTTGTGCCTTTCTGGCTGGTGCCTGTGCATCGCGTGCGGGACGCCGTGCAGATCAAATATTCATCCCGTTAAACCAACTCAGAGTTGTGGTCACGCTTAGCTCGCGCGTTAATGGTGTGCTCAAGTTCGCCGGGTTACCCTTTATGAAAACAAATTCTGCCGCTGTCTGGCGTTGCCTCGCTCTGGTTGCGGTCCTTGCAGATATTCCGATCAACGCATTTGCGGCCGCCGACGCGGTCAAGCCGCCCACCGCTGAGAAAGCCAACGGTGGCTTGCGGATCAACGGTCCGTCCGTCTTTGGCGTTCGCCCCGGACATCCGCTCATCCATCGCGTACCCGTCACCGGCGAGCGCCCGATTAAGTTTGCTGCCTCGGGCCTGCCGGATGGCGCGGCAATCGACCCGGCCTCAGGAGTGATCTCCGGAATTGTGGCCAAGACCGGAGAGTACCCGATGGTGCTCACCGTCCGGAACGATCGCGGTTCAGTGGAGCGCAAGTTCACGCTAAAAGTGGGCGAGTCTATCTGCCTGACGCCGCCGATGGGTTGGAACAGTTGGAACTGCTGGGCTGAAACGGTCAGCGCCGAAAAGGTTCTCCAATCAGCGCGGGCGATGGCGCAGTCCGGTCTGGCGGATCACGGCTGGACGTTCATCAACATCGACGACAGCTGGCAGGGGAAGCGCGGCGGCGCGGGCCAGGCGTTGAGCAGCAACGAAAAGTTCCCCGACATGCGCGGGCTCTGCGCAGCCGTGCATGCCTTGGGATTGAAGATCGGCCTCTACTCGACCCCGTGGGTAACGTCGTACGCGGGCTTTCCCGGTGGCTCATCGGACGCCCGTGAGGGCACCTGGGTCGCGAACACGGCCAACGATCCGCGAGCTAAAAATTGGCGGCATGGCGCCTTTACGTTTGAAATCGAGGACGCGCGGCGGTGGGCCCAGTGGGGGGTGGACTATCTGAAATACGATTGGAGTCCGATGGATGTGCCGCATGCGCGCGCCATGTTCGAAGCACTGCGGAACTCCGGCCGCGATATCGTGCTGAGTTTGTCCAACTCCGCGTCACTGGACCAGGCCGCGGAGTGGCCGAAGGTCGCGAATGCCTGGCGCACCACGAATGACATCGGTGACGAGTGGGCGTACACGGGAAAGGAGTCTGAAACGTGGCGATATGGAGTGTCAGAAATCGCTTTTTGCCAGGATCCCTGGGTGCCGTTTGCCGGCCCTGGTCACTGGAACGACCCTGATATGCTGGTGGTGGGCAAAGTGGGCTGGGGCCCCGCGCTCCACGACACCCATTTGTCACGGGACGAGCAATACAGCCACATTTCCATGTGGTGCATGCTGAGTGCGCCGCTCCTCATCGGCTGTCCGCTGGATCAGCTCGATGACTTCACCTTGGCGCTCCTGTCGAACGACGATGTCCTCGCGATCGATCAAGATGCGCTCGGGGTGCAGGCCCGGCGGGTGGCCACCGTGGGTGCGGTCGACGTTTACCAGAAGCCGCTCGAGGACGGGAGCATCGCGCTCGCGTTCTTCAATCGCGGTGCCGAATCGACGCGGCTCCACTTCAACAAACTTGGCCGAATTGGAATTAATGGTGAATGGCATGGGCGTGACCTTTGGAAACAGCAGGACTTGGGCGTGATCAAAGATCAGGTCAGCACGGAGATCCCGGGCCACGGCGTTTGGCTCCTGCGGTTGTCGCGGTAGCAGGGCACGGTAAATATCTCACTTCATCGATTGGAAAGTATGTCCGGAGATGAGCATCAGATGAATGCGGCACGGCTGAAGAAGCCGTGCTCAACGGGTTTACCGGACACCCCCTTGTCCGTGTTGTGCTCCGGCCTATGATAGAACGCGAAAGCCGATTTCCAGAGTCGGTCGACGTGCGGAAAATCAGTCGGTCAAATTGCAGGGACAAGCCGTGATCATTTTTTTGGATAGTCATCCGTCATCTGGCCGAACTTATTCTTGGCCATCTCGTCCCACGACACGTCTCGCGCTGGGATTTCTGTTCGCCTTCTGCGGTGCCGGCAGCCCCGCGGCTGACTTCAAGTTCGGTGATCAGATCCTCACGGTTCCCGACGGATTCACAGTTGAGCGGGTGGCACAAAGTCCGCTCGTGGATCGACCGGTTGCCGCTGATCTTGATGAGGACGGGAACCTCTACGTGACCGACTCCTCCGGTTCCAACGACGCTCCCCAGAAACAGCTCGAACTGAAACCCCATCGAGTGGTGCGGCTCACGGACTCGACCGGCTCGGGCAAATATGACCGGGGCACCGTCTATGCCGACAAGATGATGTTTCCCGCGGGCGCGATGTGGCTCAACGGATCGCTCTACGTGGGCGCACCGCCCAGCATTTGGAAGTTAACCGACACGACTGGCGACGGCATCGCCGATGTGCGAGAAGAATGGATGCAAGGTCGGACGCTGACGGGTTGCGCGAACGATCTGCACGGCCCTTATGCTGGACCGGACGGCTGGATCTATTGGATGAAAGGGGCCTGGGCCGAACAGCGGCACGAGAAAACGGATGGCAAGCCGTTCGTGACGCGTGCGGCCCATGTCTTTCGGTCCCGACGAGACGGCACCGGGATCGAGCCGGTGTTGACCGGAGGAATGGATAACCCCGTGGGATTGGTTTTCACCGCCGACGGCGAACGCATCATTACGGCGACTTTCCTCCAGCATCCCGAACAGGGAAAACGCGACGGTCTCATTCACGACCTCTACGGCGGCGTTTACGGCAAAGTGAACGAAGTGACGGACGATCATCCCCAGACCGGCGGATTACTTCCCGTTCTCAGCCACCTGGGAGCCGCCGCACCGTGTGGGATCACCCGCTATAAATCCGATAGTCTGGGCGCCGAGTATCGCGACAACCTGTTCAGCTGTTCGTTCAATTTGCACAAGGTCATTCGCCATGTGCTCCAGCCGGCGGGCGCGACGTACACCGTGAAAGAAACGGACTTTCTGGTTTCGAACAGCCCTGAGTTTCACCCGACGGACGTGTTGGAAGACGCTGATGGCAGTCTCCTCGTTCTCGATACGGGTGGCTGGTACAAGCTCTGTTGCCCAACCTCTCAGCTCGCGAAGCCTGACGCCTTGGGTGCGATTTACCGGATCCGACGGAACGGCGCGGTACGGCAGGAGGACGCGCGAGGTTCGCAAATCGCCTGGAAAGCGCTGCCGGCCGAAGAACTCACCCCGTACCTGCACGATGCACGCTGGTTCGTGCACCGGAAAGCCATCGCCATGCTGGCTCAACACGGAGACGCCGCGGTTCCGGCGCTGGCCGATTATTTGCGCGAATCCATTTCTGCCGAAGGGCAGCGCAATGCGATCTGGGCCCTCACGCAAATCGAGGGTGAAGCCGCCCGCGCCGCCGTCCGCTCCGCCGTAACGCAACGCGACGCGAGCGTCGCGCATGTGGCGCTGAACTCCATCAGTGTGCGCAAAGACGCTGGTGCGCTTGCCGTCGTGACGCCCTGCCTGACCCACTCCGACCTCGGCATTCGGCGCATCGCCGCCGAAGCTTTGGGGCGTATACGAAAGCCGGATTCGGTGGCGCCGCTGTTGCAGGCCGCCGCCGCGCTTGGACCGGACGATCGCATGCTGGAACACTCAATCATTTTCGCGTTGATTGAAATCGGCGACCCGGCGCCTCTTCAATCCGCGTTGGCGAGCACGCAGTCCCCCGTGCGTCGCGCGAGTCTGATCGCGCTGGATCAGATGAAGGGCAGCCAATTGCCACCCAGTGCGGTCACGCCATTGCTGACGTCGAACGACCGCGTGCTCCGCGACACGGCGAGTTGGATCGTGAGCCGGCATAAGAATTGGGGCAGCGCGCTGACCGAATTTTTCCGCCGAAGTTTGCAGACCGAGCTGACGCCGACCGACGCGCGCGCGCTGCAGGATCAGATCGTTCGCTCATCCCAAGATTCCTCGGTGCAGAAACTCATCAGTGAAACGGCCCAAGACCCCAAACTTTCGCGCGCGTCCCGGGTGCTGGCCCTGAACGCGATGGCCGCAGCCGCGCTGACTCAACCGCCCGCCCAGTGGTTGAGTGGCATCGAGGCAGCACTGCTCTCCGGCGATTCGATCCTGGTCGAAGCGGGAATCGACGCCGCTCACCGGGTGGCACGACCTGACGATGACAATGCCGTCGGCGGCGCGTTGCGTCAGCTCGGCGAAAACACCGCGTTACCGGCCGAACGCCGCCTGAGCGCGCTGGCCGCCTTGCAAACGCTTCCGTCGCTCGAGCCCGAGGTATTCACGCTGGCGCTTACTCACCTTTCCTCGACTGAGCCGTTCGTGGCGCGGAACAACGCGGCGAAACTCCTCGCTGCGGCGAAGCTGACGCCATCCCAGCTCGCGCAGTTAGCCGATGCGATTCCAAGGCTCGGCCCCCTCGAGCTGAACAAGATCGTTCCAGCCTTCACGGCTCCCGGCGTGCTCGAGCCCACACTTGCTGCGCAACTGATCGATCGGCTCACCGCGTCGCCGGCGGTGACGGGATTGAGAACGGATATGGTCCGGGCACTAGGTGCCGCGCTACCGGAACAGGTGCAACCGCGGCTGCAGGAGTTGTCCGCTCTCCTGAAGGTCGACGTGAAAAAGCAACAACAGCACGTCGAGCATCTGCTCGATGAACTCAAGGGTGGCGACATCCGTCGTGGACAGCTCGTGTTCAACAACCCCAGGTTCATGTGTTCAACGTGCCATTCGATCGGATACGCGGGTGGTACCCTGGGTCCTGATCTCACCACGGTCGGAAAAATCCGCACCGCCCGGGACTTGCTCGAATCGATCGTGTACCCGAGCGCCAGTTTCGTCCGGAGCTACGAACCGTACTCTGTCACCAGGAAATCCGGCGAAGTGGTCGGTGGACTACTGCGGAAGGATTCGTCGGACGAGATCGTCCTTGCGACCGGACCAGGTGCCCAAATGCGAATTCTTCGGGCGGATGTCGTGGAGATGTCTCCCGGCACCGTTTCGCTCATGCCGCAGGGACTCGATGCTCTGATGAGCAAACAGGAACTCGCGGACCTTATTGCGTTTTTGAAGGCGACCCGATGGGAAGCTCAGTAGTCGGACTGGGGGTGAAACCTGGCCGCGCAAAGACACCGAACGGAAGCAAGAAAGCACCCATGAATCGCGAGCGTTCGGGCGATCGGCTACTTTGGATTCTCCGTTGAGTCTCGGGTCCTTTGTCACGGTGAACGTTCGTCGGCTCACTTAACCATTTCTCGTTAACCAAACACCCATGCAGCCCATCCTTTCCTTCACTTGGCGGAGCCGGCTTCGTTTCCTCTCCCTGCTCGTTGCCGCAGCTTTTGGCCCGGCGGTTTTGAATGCGGCCAGCGCCGAAAAAACGCAGAAGCCCATCGTGTTGTTCAACGGCCAGAATCTGGACGGATGGTCGGTCTTTATTGACAGGCAGCCCGCTGGATCGGATGCCGGCCAGATTTTCCAGGTGCTCGATGGTGTCATCCACGTTTACCGGTCGGCGCCGGCCGGGAGCGCTCAACCCTTTGGCTACATCGCCACGAAAGACGTCTACTCTCACTATCGGCTGAAGCTCGAGTATCGTTGGGGAGAGAAAAAGTTTGAACCGCGCGCCAGCCAGGTGCGCGACTCCGGAGTTCTTTATCATGTCGGGGAGAAGGAGGCGGTGTGGCCCCAAAGTATCGAATTTCAGATTCAAGAGCGGGATGTCGGTGACATCTACGCGGTTCATACCCGGGTGCACTCGACGTTGGATCCGAAGCAGATCCCGCCGGACGAGCCGAAGCAGTGGGGTGGGGCCCAATATCTCCCACCGGAGCGCGGCGGCGTGGAACGTGGCATTGGGGGTGATTGGATCGCGCGTATACGAAAAGAGGGTACGTACGAGCACGAGGGCTGGAACACCCTCGAAGTGGTCGTGCAGGGAGATCGCGCGGTGCATATCGTTAATGGGCAGGTCAACAACCGGTGCTTTCAATTCGAGCGACCTGATCCCGCCCGCCCCGGTAAATTCATCCCCGTGAAGCAAGGCCGGATCGTGCTCCAAGCCGAAGGCGCCGAAGTGCTATTCCGCAATATCGTGCTGATGCCCCTCGACCCGACCTCAGCTGCGTTCCGCTAGGCGGCGTGCGGCCATAGGTAGGGCGAGGCCTCCGGCCGAGCCGGAGTCCGAACCCGTAACGCCAATGTTGCTGGATGCACGTCGGAGACGTAAGGCTTGCGGAAGTTGTGCAAGCGATTCGAGATGGTCGGTATGACGAAGAAGCCCTCGGAAAGAAAAGAGGCTGACCAGTCGTCACAACGCAGGGCGATGGCTCAGCTCATTTCTGTTTTTGAGCGTCGCTCGTCGCGTGGCTCAGCTGGATTGTTTGGCAAAGTATGAAGTGCCCCAATTGCAACGGCCCGCTGGTCGCCGGAGAAGTTTTCTTCCGAAAGTCACTCGGTAATATTCTCCTGTTTGGATTTTTCGGAAGTAAGGACCTGGTCATGGCCACGCGCGAAGGTGACGAGGCCACGCTCCTGAACTCCTCCGAACGGGCAGCGGTTCAGTTTTGCGAGGAGTGTGGAGTCGCTGTGATCGCGACCGAGAAAGGGCGTGTTTCGGCGCTCGGCAAAGACGCGGATGAGTAACTGGCCGAAGCGTTGGCCAGAGCCAACGCGAACAGCGGTCACGATCTCGTCTGACGCCGAGTTCGAGGGAACTGCCATCGCGGCTCAGCGGTGACGTTGGCCGAGATCTCAATAATCATTTTTATGCGCTCACTTTCGTTCATCGGCCTTTTCGCATTGTTCTTGGCCGGCTGCACAACCGTTCCTGACGACAAGGGTTCTGACCGGCGCGATTCTACGTCAATCGGTCAAAGAACCCGCCGGGTCGTGACCGGTCACGATTCTAAAGGGAAGGCCATCTTCCTTTCCGACGGCTAGCCGGAGAGAGTGGTGACCACCGAGAGCCTTCCGGGCTTGGAATTGATTGAGCTTTGGGCAACGGAGGAGAAAGCCAAAGTCCCCGCGCCCGATCTGGACCCTACACTTACCATGAAGTCCTTCGTGCCTGGACCCGGAGGATCTCGGTTTCGGATCTTTCGGCTGCCGGGGATCAGCGAACGAGCCTTCGATGCTCAGGCCTTTCAGCGCGAGTTTGCGAGCAAGGCTCCTGGTCTCGCCAACGCCATGGAAGAAGACGGCTCCGGGATGCACACGACTGACACCGTTGACTACCTGGTCATCTTGTCAGGAGCAGTGAAACTCGAGTTGGATGATGGTAGAAATGTACAGCTAAAGACCGGCGACTGCGTCATCCAGAACGGGACACGTCATGCTTGGAAGAACGTCAGCCGCGATCCCTGTGTCATAGCGGTCGTGATGGTTGGCGCGGTCAGAGCGAATACTGCTAGATAAGAAGACAGGCCCAACCAGCAAGAGTCGCTACAACGTTGGGCAAAGAGCCATGCCAGGAAAGCCCGAGCGCATTTTGCCCTTCCGCGAGACGCCTGACGCGCGAACGAGGATCGGAGCGGTGTTGAATCTCGGGCCCAAGTCGTCCGCTTGGCTCATGGAGGCTGGAATCACATCCATCGATGAAGTGCGACAATTGGGCCCGATCGAGGTTTGCCGCCAGCTCCGGGCGCGTGGACATCAGGTTTCGCTTCTGATGGCGTATGCGCTCGAAGGAGCGCTCAGTGGATGTCATTGGAATGCTATTCCATGGGAGACAAGAGATGAGTTGCGTCTGAGATTCGCCAAGATGAAAAAAGCGGAAGCGCGCGAAGAATCCGAAGCCCCACCAACCGCGAGAGCCAATCCGCTCGAGCGGCCTGGCTCTTCTTGAACGTTCCCCAACGATCTCCTTCACCCTATGCCATACGTTAATTTGCAGATCACCAAAGGGGCTACGAGAGACCAAAAGAAGAAAGTCGTGGAAGAATTCACTGCGTCACTGGTGCGTCATCTAGCAAAGAAGCCGGAGCACATCCATATCGTGATCGAGGAAGTCGATGATGAAAATTGGGGTTATGCCGGGATGCTCACGGACGATTTCAAGAAGACGCAGCGGCAGGAAGTGAAGCGGATTAACCAGTCGCCGGAGCCGATGCCGCTAAAGCGGCAGGGCTCATCTCAAGCCCCAAAAGTTCGGAAAGGTTAAATATGAGTGAGCCACTGAAAACACCGCGGAGCCCGTACGAGAAAGTCGGCGGGCTGGTCTTTCTCGGCCGAACGATCGACAAGATTCGCCTGAAAGCAGCGGGTCAGCTGAGGCCGGACTTCTTTGCGCTGATGGGCGACGGGTACGATGGGCGCATCATGAAGTATCTAAACCTGGAATACCCGAAGTTCACCGCGTTTGTTCTTTCTGGGGCAACGGACGAGGAGTGCTGGCTGTACTGTGTTCAGAACGGGCGAAAGCTCAGCGAGGTGGAGATTCTTATCTGGAACGATTTTGCGGCGAAGCGCGGTTGGAAAGATGGGGCTTCAGAACTCCTGGAGAAGTTTAAGGCTGACAGCGGCCTTGCTGGCCGGACCGATATCGAAACGTTCTTCGAATACTGGGAAGTCGACGAAGGTCGAAAGCCGTGACGCCAGTCGCCAAAGGCAACGGTCCCAGGCATGACGTGCACTGCTCACGGACCGGCCGCGCCGTCTCGGGGCGTGGGTGGTTTTCTGTTTGCGACCTTGGCCTACTGCGTGGCTGATCGGACGATCGGTAGAAGGATGAAAGCGAAACGCCCGGTGTCACCCGAAAGGACGAGCCGCGAAGTGCGGCGCTGGTGTCTTTTCGGTTCCGCGTGCGTCGGCTTCCTCCTCTCAGTGTGCGTCCTGTGGCTTCTTCTGACGGCGGAGAAATTGGAGGTTCCGGTAGCGGTGCTTGGCTGGCTTACAGTCCCGGCCTTTTTGGCTCTCAACACGTGGCTCGCGGTGAAGTGCTTGCGGACAAAAGGTGACGATCCTTTCTACAAGCCGTGCGATCCGGTAGACATGGGATGAAAACGCCAACAAGGCGCCAGTGGCAGGGCCGGGACCAGCCACGCGTCTTCGGGTTCGATCCCGCTTCCTAGCCGGCGCAGGTATCGGAAAAAGCCGAGCCAGTCGTCGGTCACCGGTAAAACCATCACACGCGGGCAGAGCCAATGTCGGGGCTGCGCCCCGCCATGCCTCATCACTGAACGTTAGACTCGCAAACCCACGCACCGATCACCAGAGACAAGGGCAGGACAACCGTCTGGCCACTTGTGTCTCGCGACGCGTGCCGCCAGCAACTTAAAGCGAGTAATGAAGGTCTCCATGAATGGTGAAAAGATATACGAATACGATCTGAACATTACGGGAATGACGGACTACGGGCTTACCCTACAGTCCATCGTCTCGGGTCAGTCTCCCGTTCCTCCGCAAGGTGCTCGGATCGACGTTGCGTTTGAGGGGCGTGCCACAGGCCGATTGGCTGGCCGGGTGAGTGGCGTCGACTACCTAAAGATGCGAGCCGATGGCCGCATCGACCTTGATATTCGCGCGGTCATTGAAACTGACGACGGCCACAGGATCGCGCTGTCCGCTGACGGGGTGGGTGTGCCGCGTGCTGCGGAGCCGGTCGCCGATCTTTGTGAGAATGTAAGTCTCACAACGGCTGCAGAAAAATATGGTTGGGTCCACACGCGACAGATTTGGGGAGTAGGGACCGTGAACTTGGCGAACGGAAAGATTCACATCGAAGGCTACCTGCAGTGAAAGCGCAGAAGAAAAGGGATTAGTTTCAGATTTGAAGTGTGACAGGGAGACGGCCAAGCGGGCGTGGCTGATCTGAAACATCCGAGCAATGAAATGATGCCAACGATCCATCGTGAAACCATGATCTCGGCTCCGCGAGAAGCGGCTAAAACGCGCAACCGGTCGCCGGAGTCGCCGCGCTCCTTGCGTGGTTATTCCAAACGCTCAGAGAATTTATGAATCGAATTTTTTTGTTCGTGGTATTGGCCCTTGGATTCTGCGGGCCAGCACTCGCCCAGGTGGAACCGCAGAAAGTTGCCCAGCTCGAGAGCCGTGTCTCCACCCTCGAGGAGAAGATCCGAAATTTAGGCGACGCTGGGTTGGTTTTATTTTTGTTTGGTGCGTTTTGCGCACTGTGGGCGCAAAACTCGGGACGAAGCGGCTGGCTGTGGTTTTTCCTCGGTCTGTTTTTCAGCGTGATCACCGTGCTGGTGTTGCTGAGCAAGAATTCGATCGACCGGGATGAGGAGCGTCGGAACGGCCGGCGAAAATTCGACCTTAACGACTTTCGACAACAGTGAGAACGGAGCTCAACCAAGCTTCGAGTTCGGGTCGGAGTAACGATGTCGGATCCTGGCGCTCACTTCCTGAAGTGAACGGATCGCACCTGTCGCTAGCGAAAATGAGGATGCCTGTCCCGACTGGAGCGGAGCCGTGAGTCACGCCAGCTGCACGCACAGCCGACCATAACGTTCGGGTGAAAATGACTGCGATCGTACAAGTCCAAAACGCCTGGCGGGTCGCCGCGAAAGAGCTGAACTTCGATTTCGTTGCTCCATTCGCGATTGAGGATGCCGGAGATCGCGTGTCGTTTCACGGGTTCGTGCGAGATTTCGGCGGTCCACACGGCACCGTGTTTCTCGCCTGCGAGACCTTTGGCGAGGATTTCGGTCGCGCACTGGAGCTGGCGAAGGAAAAGGGTTATTTTTGCTCCCGGATCAGCGCGGAGGTCTATGGCTCTTTTGATCGTGAAATCTTTCTTGAGGTGCTTCGAGATTGGGGCTGGTTCGGCCATGATGCGAATCGGCCCGAGTGGTGCGCGGTGAAATAGCCGAGTCCGTCGTCGGCGCTCGCATCAGGGCCGGCATCCGGCCGCGGCTCATCGGCGACGTAGCGCAAAGAATGGCCGCTGATCTCGCATCATCGTTTACGTTGGATCGATGTGAAAACATAGGACGCCGGGATCTTCGGGAGTATCATCATCCCGGAGACCGGTTGCTCGGAGGTACCAAACGCGATATCCCACGCGGGCACTCTCCGTTTCGCAGATCGGCATTGTGCTCCGCCTGGCTGATCGGTATCGGTTGGGCAGTCCGATCCCTATGAAGACACCGTGGTTATTTCTCATCGCCTTCGGACTCATCTTCTATGCAAACGGCGCCGGTTTCGTCGAAAGCTTCGTGAATTACCCCAGTTGGCGATTGATTGGCGGCAACGAGTTTCTTCGCTATCACGAATTCATCGGTCCGAGGGTCATTGCATTCCTGGTCGCTCCGGCGTTCGCCGCCAGCGTACTCACGGTCGCTCTATTGAGATATCGCCCTGCTGCGATTCCCCTCTGGAGCGTCTGGGTCGCAGTCATATTTTAAGTTATCATTTGGGTGTCGTCCGCCGCGATTCAGATACCGATTCAAATCAAGTTCCAATCCATCGGCCTTTCCGAAGAACACCTCGCTACACTCATAACGTCCAATTTCTGGCTGCGCAGAATTCCGAACGCGCTGACGGCGGTTCTCTTCGTATGGATGATGCACAAGGTTGTTTCGACGCCCACCGCATGCCCGTCCAGCCCGACGCACCGCTAAAGCAGACCCTCGTGCTTTGCCGGCAGCACAGATCGCAGCAGCCACGCTTTTGGCCCTACGTGTAACGTTTACAAACTACGTGTATCTGATGAGCTCGCGGGATGTTCTGACAGGCGGATGTTTCTGTGGGGAAGTTCGGTACCAGTGTTCGGAGGCGCAGCCGTTCAGAGGGCTGTGCTACTGTCGTACCTGCCAGATCATTTCCGGCGGAGCGGGAAATCTGTACATGGCGGTCGAGGCGCAGACGTTCCAGTTCACGCAAGGTGCGCCTCGGTCCTTCAACAAAAAGGATTATCCCTGGTCTCCGACGCGGCACTTTTGCGGGAATTGTGGCGTCCATCTTACTGCCCGATCAGAGCGCGCCCCGAGTGCTGTGCTCGTCAAGGTCGGCACGCTGGATGATCCCAGTGTGTTCCAAGGCCCTCGTCTGGTGACGTGGACCTCGGAGATGCAGACGTTTCATGTGTTGCCTCCCGATGTGCCGGCCTACGCCGAGATTCCCCGTCCGCCAGCGCCGCCGCCGACGAACTGAGCAAGCGTCAAAGCCGTCACGCCGCTTTCAGAGTCACGCGGTAAGCTCATCCTTGATTTCTCACCATCTATGAAAGCAATCGAAGGTTTTCGGCTGATCACGCCCAGTGAGCTGACCTGGCGGCCATCGAATTTGATGCAGATTCCAAACGCAGACTATCTCGAGCGGACGGGAAGCGAGATCCTCGGCGCGCGGCTTTGGCGGCTCCCGCCCAAGAGTGCGAACACGCTCCACAAGCACGTCATCGCAGAGGAATTTTATTTTGTGCTGGAGGGCACCGGCCGCATTCGCGTCGGCGAGGAGACGTTGACCGTTCCGCGTTACGGCGGCGTTTTGGTCGGGCCGTCGGTCTTGCGACAACTGTTCAATGATTCCGATTCCGAGGTCCTTTGGCTCATTGTCGGGGCGCCGGACAAAGAGTTCGAGTCCGGCAAAGTCGACTTGAAGCAGCACTATCCGGTCGAGCCCACTCAGCTTCCTCCAGAACTCAACGGAGTCACATGGCCGCTGAAACGGTAAACCCGGCGGCCATCTTGAATCTGGGGCAATGATGCTGATGCCAGACGATGTGCGACGAGAATTTCGGGTGGCGTTTTCGAGAAACGGCCAGCCGCTCTGGTTTCGCGCCGCCAAGTGGATCGTCATTGTGTCGTTCACGGCAGTGTATTGGCGCTCTATAGTCTATTGGTGCGTGGTCGCTGGTTTACTCTGCCTTGGAGTCGGTGCGCACTTTTTCTACCGTTATAAAACGGATCGTTGGCGTCGCGCCTGGGGCGGTTGGAACGACTTGGACGCCGGACGCTGAAACCCATGGCTGGATATTCTAGCACTCCACTTTGGAAGAAGCTCGGCTATCGAGCTGGCATCGTCGCTCACGTGGAGTCCGCGCCGACAGACTACGTGGCGTCTTTGAACTTACCGGCGGACGTGGCGCCGGAGTGGGGCTCACGAGTGGGTCGCGACACGGCGCTCGTGCATCTGTTTGTGACCGGGCGCGCCTCGCTTGAGCAACGATTGAAGTCACTGCGGAAAACGATTCCTTCCGACTGCGCGGTTTGGGTGTCGTGGCCGAAAAAGGCGTCGCGCGTGCCGACGGACGTGACCGAGGATGTGATTCGCGACGTGGCTTTGCCGCTCGGTTTCGTCGATATCAAGGTGTGTGCCGTGGATGAGATTTGGTCTGGCTTGAAGCTGATGATTCGACGCGAACTGCGCTCTTCGTAGACTTCGCGTCGGTCTGATCTCCCTTGTGCTCCGTTGAATCGCCGCCATGAATTCGCGCGTGAAGAATCACCCCCTTCGTGCTTGGTTGGTGTGTGCCCTGTGGCCGCTGATCGGAGTGAACGCTAGCGGTGGGCCGTTGGAATTGCGCGATCCGAGCGGCGTGTGGATGGCAACGGATGTTCAGCGGCCGGTAACCGGTGGAGTGACCGTCGAGTTTGTCGTGACCCGTCCGAACGAGCGGGAGCGAGTCGTCGTCTTCCGGTCCAATCGGGCGGACGATTCCGCCGAGACACTCGTTGCGTTCGCGCACCGCGTGAAGGACTCTTTTGCCGCCTCTTTGATTGGCGAGGTGACGGAACGTGCCGCGGAGGAAATGGGTTTTTCCGGACACGAACTGCGGTTCGAATTAGCGGATGCGCATGGAGAGTCGTCGAATTTGCTTTTCGTGTTTGAGCATGGAGGCGAGCACTGGGGCGCGTTGTACGTCAATCCCGGTGGCAAAACCAGTGGCGAGTCGGGTGGCTTCGGCCTGTTGCGAAAAAGCGTGGCGTCTCCTGTGGTGGTGATGGAGCCGTTTCGAGTAAAGAGCACGGCCATCACTGGATTTCCGGTCGGCTTGGCCGTGGGACGTAACAAGCAGACCAATCACGTCACGTCGGTCGTGATCACGGAGATCAAAGACCCGGCGTGGGGACAGCATCCTGAAATGAGACCGGGGGACCTGGTGGTGCGAATCGATGGACGCAAGGTGGAGGACTTTATTTTCGGCATGGGGCTCGATTCCGAACTCGGACGGATTTTTCTGAATCGTCGAGTGGGAGACTGGGTGGACCTTGATCTGCTGGAGAGCGACACACGCCGTCCGTACTCGGTCCGACTCTTTAGCGCGGAGGCGCGGCCATTCGGTTGAGCAAAGACGATCGTCCTGCAGGTCTGCCCGTGATGAACGCCGCGGACCCGTCTCCGTTTTCATGACATTACCGCAAGGCGCCTCGCGCATTCGCTGGCTGATCTGCGGGTTGTTGTTTCTCGCAACAACGATCAACTACATCGACCGGCAGATTCTGGCGTTGCTGAAGCCCATGCTCGACACCGAACTGGGCTGGACGAATGAGGAGTATGGCAAGGTCAACTCCGCGTTCCAGGCCGCCTACGCGATCAGCTATGTGGGATTCGGCTGGTTGATCGACCGCATCGGCATCCGCCTGGGTTATGCGGTATCCATTTTTTGCTGGAGCCTCGCCGCGCTCGGTCACGGATTCGTGGGGAGCATTCGCGGCTTTGTGTTCGCGCGGATTGCGCTGGGGGCCGGTGAAGGCGGAAATTTCCCGGCGTGCATCAAGTCCGTCGCCTGCTGGTTTCCGCCGCGGGAGCGGGCGTTCGCCGCGAGCTTGTTCAACTCCGGCACCAATGTCGCCGCGATCATCGCGCCGGCAGTCGTGCCCTTGATTGCCTTCAACTTCGGTTGGAAAATGTGCTTCATCGTGGCGGGTTCGGCTGGCTTTGTATGGCTGCTCGCGTGGTGGCCGATCTTTCGCAACACCCCGCGTGAGAGCCGGCTCGTCTCGGTGGCCGAGCGCGAGTTGATCGAGGCGGGGCAAACCGATGACACGGGACAGGATTCGATCAGCTGGTTGGGACTGTTCGCGCACCGCGAGACGTGGGCCATTGTGCTCGCAAAATTTCTGACCGATCCGGTGTGGTGGTTCTTTTTGATCTGGCTCCCGGACTTCTTCAAAAAGACGCGCGGTCTCGATCTCAAGAACAGCTGGGTTCATCTCGTGACGATCTACACGATTTCCACCGCACTGAGTGTCGCGGGTGGATGGTTGAGCGGTCACCTGATCAATCGCGGCTGGACGATCACGCGCGCGCGCAAAACGGCGATGTTCATCTTTTCGCTCTGCGTCGTCCCCGTGGTGATCGCACCGCGTATGTCGGAATGGGTCGCGGTGTTCCTGATCGGATTGGCCGGCGCGGCGCATCAAGCGTGGTCGGCAACGATCTACGCCTCCACGTCGGATATGTTTCCGCGCCGGTCGATTGCGGCGATTTCCGGGATTGCAGGCATGGCCGGGGCGGTCGGCGGCATTTTGTTTCCGCCGTTTGCGGGCGCGCTGCTGGATCACTACAAGCTCACCGCGGGCGGGGAGTCTGCGGGATATGTGATTCTCTTCGCGATGTGCGGCGGCGCCTACGTGATCGCATTTGGGCTCAACCACCTTTTTGCGCCACGCTTCGAACCGATCCAGCTGCCGCGCGTGGCGGCAACCCAGGCGAAGATCTAGAACGTCAGATCTCGCTCAGTGAACTTTGCCGGCGGCAGGTTCAAACACGACGTTCGAGAGAATCGCGGTGTCTGATTTATCCGGAACGTGAGAGCAAAATCCGATTCCGACGTAGAACGGTTCGTCGAAGTGCAGGGTCATGGGCGGACCCTCCGCATGCATAGGTTCGCCGTTCAGGCTGACGAAGAGAGTGAACGAGTCCCCGTGCTTTTCGATGCCGATGCGCTTTGTGCCGGCAACGGCGGGACCGCTGCTCGTGGCGGCGGGCTTCGGGGCTTGCATGCGAAACGCTTCCTTGATGTTGGCGTTTTTCTCGGGGCGCTGCGCCAGATGAATCAATCCAGCTCCGTGCAGCGCGGTCATGGCTTCCTTGGAATCGTCGTCGAGGTCCTGACGAATGATGAAGACAGCCTTTCGGTCACCGTAACCCTCTGAGTTCGGATACACGATGTCGGCGGCGAGGGAAACGTCGCCGGACATTTTTTTCCACAGGTAGTGAAATTCGTCGCGCGTGTACCAAATATTATACCCCGCCGAATTGATCGTGTACTGTTTCGTCGCGGGATCGAACTTGGCGCTGCCGGGAACAACGGCGCCGCCGACGTCTGACGCACCCTCGAATTGCCCGATCGGTGTGTTGGTCGTCGTGGTGGCGCGGTGGAAATCAGCGGGAGGCGGGACTTGCTTGTGAGTCGACGAGCCGGGCAACGCCCAATCGGGTACCGTGGGCGCGGCGGCGCGGAGCAGAGGCGTGCTCGCGCAGAGGAGGCAGCAAAACAGGGACGAGGGCAGGGCGATTCTCATAGTGGGTGGGGTAGGCGTCACGGACGCGGAAAGCTCGATCGGAGCTCAGCGAGCTTTGGACTGATAAGCAATTCGCCAGACCGTGTTGCTGCCGTCGTCGGTTACGAGCAGCGCGCCGTCGCGTGCAGCGGCGACGCCGACCGGGCGACCCCACACGCTTTTCGCGTCAACGACGAACCCGGTGAGGAAGTCTTCATATTCACCCGTGGGGACGCCGTTTTTGCGCAGCACCCTGACCACTTTATAACCCGTGCGCGCGTGGCGATTCCACGAGCCGTGCAGCGCGGCGAAGAGTTCGCCTTGATACTCCGACGGGAATGCGGCGACGCCGGACTTCGCGGTGTAGAACGTGATTTGCAGCGCCGCCGAGTGAGCCTGCAGCAAGACGTCCGGCACAATGGCCTTGTTCGCGAGATCGGGGCGCACGCCGGCATGCCGCGGGTCTTCGTGATTGCCGAGGTAGTACCAGGGCCAGCCGTAGTAACCGCCCTCCTTCACGCTCGTGATGTAGTCGGGCACCAGATTGTCACCGAGTCCATCGCGCTCATTGTTCGAAGTCCAAAGTCGCCCCGTCGCCGGATCGATTGCGAGGCCGACGCCGTTGCGAACGCCGGTGGCGAACGTGCGCAGCGGCTGGCGCCCTTCAGGGTCGGTGAACATGATCATCGCGCGGTTCGTCTCGGATTCCCATGCGGCGCCGAGCCCATGCTCGGCCTCCCACTGGGTGATTTCTGCGGGCGTTTTCTTCGGGATTTTCTCAGCAACGTTTGAACCGGAGCCAATCGTGACAAACATACGTTTTCCGTCCGGGGAAAACGCGATGTCGCGCGTGCTGTGGCCGCCCGTGGTTTCCGACAACTTTGGCACCACCACTTCCGGTGCGGCTCCCGCCTTCAGATCACCGGCATGATAGCGGAAGCGAACGATCGAATTATTGTTGGCGACGTAGACCCATTGCGGGTCATTTCCGGCCGGAAAGAAGCCAATGCCAAATGGCCGATCGAGTCCTTCCGCGAAAACCTCATTGGCGGTTGGCGCGTCGGCGCCGTCTGCGGCGCGCAGGACGCGCACACGATTCGACCGGGTTTCGGCGATGAAGATATCGCCGTTGGGTGCGACCCGCAGCAAGCGGGGTCCATTGAGCTCGGTGACGAAAGGCTTCACCGTGAAACCCGACGGAACCGCAAGCACCGCATCGGCGGGTTTCGCGACGGTCTTGGGATTGTTGCCGGCTGATTCGGTGGCGTAGGGTGCGGCGAGGCTGTCCAATGAAACCGAGTGTTTGACGCCGGGTGCGTCGTGGCGCCAGTCGGCTTGTTCAGGAGCAGATGGCTTGACCGCGTTTTCCGGCAGAGGCGCCGGACCCTGCGGCGCAGCGGCTGCGGTGGAGAGTGTGCCCAGATAGGCGATGATGTCCTGACGGTCCTGCGTGCTGGGCACCAAGATCACCATGTTGGTGCCAGGGACGGTGGACGGAGGATTGGCGAGGAAACGGTCGAGGTTGGCCTTGTCCCAAATCAGCTTGGAATCGATCAGCGCCTTCGTGTAGCCGAAATTGTCGAGTGACGCGGCGGGCCGACCGACGACGCCCATCAAGTTCGGGCCCTGGGCAGACGCGCCGTTTGCGGTTGTGGTATGACACAGTACGCACATCTGCTGGAAGACGGCGGCACCATGAGTCACGTCGGCTGCAGCGGCTGGCGCATCGGCGGCGAAGGTGTCGGCGGCGAGGGCCGTTAACGAAATCAGACCGCCGCGAAGCAGAGCGTAGGGGAAGCGCATAGGCGAAGAAGCAAACCAAAGTTACGCCGCGCACAAGTGCTTCCTGCACAAACATCCGCAGAAAGAAGATACGTCGTGGCCCGTCTCTCGCGTAGCGCACTGATTTCTGCGCGGACTTTCGTCACGGTGTCCAAACCGCCCCACGCCATTCGTTATGTAGATACGCCACCGTTAACCGCCCGCAATTCGACCGCATTTCATCATGATTGAAAAGAAACACCCTTCCACGGCTCTCCCACCCATCGTATCGCGAGACGAGTGGAGAGCCGCGCGCAAAGCATTGCTCGCGAAAGAAAAGGCGGCGACGCGCCTGCGCGATTCAGTGAGCGCCGAGCGGCGACGTCTTCCCATGGTGAAAATCGAGGAAGAGTTAATTCACTTTTCCGCGCGACGTTCGGTGCTCTCCACGTTTCGGTCGGCTCAATCCGTCGCGCCGTAAGCGAGGCGGCACGGGATGCTTGGACTTTGGAGTGCGGCGGCTTGACGCCGCTGTTGCTCGGGCCGGCTTGACGGCCCGAGTTTGAAGCGATCCGGGTGGTTTGGCGGAGGCGGCGCGTCGAGCCGCGCCGTCGAAGGCGGCGTCGAGCCGCCGCACTCCATAGTTCTGAGCTCCGCGGGTTGCGCGGACGGCGTCAGCATGCTTTCATTCGGTGTGGCACGATCTGATAAGAAACAACCGCGGGGCGGTGGGCAGAAACCAGAATGGCACGGCGGGGTGGAACCGCCCCATTTCAGCGAGGCCGAAGCGGAACGTTCGTCGGCGCTTCAGCTCTGTGATGCCGTCGCGTTTCGCCTTCGTCAGCTCGGCGTCGATACGAGCGATCTTCTCGTGCTGCGCAACCGCGTTGAAGAAATCGAGGAGATGAACGATCAGGCGCGAGGCGCGATCGAGCAGCTCTCGGCCGCCGTGGATAAACTGCGTTCGCCCGCGCTGCGCTTGGGAACGTTGATCCAGCGGATCGGTGAGGAACGGCTTTTGGTCTGTGCCGGAGGGACGGATTACGTGTGCAATGTCGATCCGGGATTGCCAGAAGCAGCGCTCGAAACCGGAGCGCGGGTGCTGCTCAACGAAGCGTTTGCCGTGACGGATACGTTCGGTTTGGACAAGAACGGGCCGGTGGTGAAAATCGCGGAAGTGCTCACGGATGGCCGCTTGCGCATCGGCCAGGAAACCGGGATCAGCGATGCGATCGTGATTCGTTCGACTGCGATCAGCAAAGAGGTGCTCAAGCCGGGCACCGAGGTGCGATTGGATGCGAATCAGCGCGTGGCCGTGGAAATTATTGGCCGCGGCAAGCGGTTGGATCGAACACTGACGGCCGTGGAAACGCTGCCGTGGAGCGCGATCGGCGGACAGAAGGAAGCCGTGAAAGCAATTCGAGAATCGATCGAGTGGCCGCTGCTGCATCCGGAACTCTTTCTGCGGTTCAAGCACAGCGTGCCGAAAGGCTTTCTCCTGCATGGACCTCCCGGCTGCGGAAAGACGCTGCTGGGCAAGGCGACGGCGCACAATTTGCGCGTGCACCTGCGCGAGGCGACCGGGATCGATCGCCCGGAGTTTTTCCTCAGCGTGAAAGGGCCGGAGCTGCTCAATATGTGGGTGGGGGAATCGGAGCGGCAGGTGCGTGACCTCTTTGTGCAATGTCGGGAGAAGGCGGCGGAAGGTCAGCTGGCCTTTCTCTTCATCGATGAAGCCGAATCGATTTTGGGGACGCGGCGCTCGTTTCGTGGCGGTACGAATATTCTTTCGACGGTGGTGCCGATGTTTTGCGCCGAGATGGATGGACTCGAAGCGTTGCAAAACGTCGTGATCATCCTCGCGTCCAATCGGGCGGATTTGATCGATCCGGCGATTCTCCGTCCGGGCCGGATCGACCGAAAGATCCGAGTGCGTCGTCCGGATGCGGAAGCGGCGCGCGAAATCTACGGCATTTATCTCACGGCGGACCTGCCGCTGGCGGAACCGCGGGAAGCGTTGATCGATGCGATCAGCGCGGCTCACTACGCGAAGACCGAGGAGAACCGATTCCTCGACGTCACGTATCGCAGCGGACGACGCGAACAACTGTTCCGCGGTGATCTTGCGAGTGGTGCGATCATTGCCGGAGTGATCGACCGGGCGAAAGGACTCGCCATCGGTCGGTCGATTTTGGCCAAGCGTGAGTCGCCCATCACGCGACAGGATCTGTTCGATGCGCTCGACAGTGAGTACCGTGAGAACGACGTCTTCCCGCCGAGCGACATCACCGAGGACTGGCTCAAGCTGACGGATTTCGATCCGGAAAACGTGGTGCGGCTCGCACCTTATCGCGCTGCGCCGAAGGATGTCCGACTAACCTCGGGTGCGGTGTGAGTGATCCTCGCTGGTTGTACCTCGTGCACGCGACCGTCGTGGCGAATGGCTTGGGCTCTGAGCACTGTCCATCGGTGACCTGACGATGGCCGACACCTCCATGCAGATCCAATTCGGGCTCGAGACGGAATACGGCATCACCCGTGAGCGTCCCGAAGGAATCGATGTCGTGGAGGAGGCGATCTCGGTGGTGCGCAGTGCCCATGCGCCTGGAGTGCGCGACCTGTGGGATTATCGTCGGGAGGATCCGCATCAGGATGCGCGAGGGTTCCGCGTGACGGAACTCCAGCAGGACGCAGACGAAGCGAGTTACTTCGGGCAGGACGCCCGGCGCGCGCTCAGTTTCAAGGAATTGAAAAGTGATCTCGTGCTCCGGAATGGCGCGCGCTTTTACAACGATCACACGCATCCGGAATATTGTACGCCTGAATGCAGTACGCCGCGGGAATTACTGCAGCAGGATTGGGCGGGCGATGCCTTGGTGACAGAGTGTGCCGTGGCGGCGACGGGTGCGTCCGACAACCCGGTGCGCCTCTACAAGAACAACACGGATTTCCTGGGGCATTCGTACGGATGCCATGAAAATTATCTGCTCCCTCGTTCCCTCTCTTGGACGCGTCTCGCGGAAGGCATGCAGGCGTTTCTGGCGACGCGACAAATTTTCTGTGGCGCCGGGAAGTATGGCTGGGAAGCGGAAGATCGATTCCTTCAGTCCGGATTTCAGATCGCGCAGCGCAGTGATTTCTTCTGTGCGGTACAAGGGGTGGAAACGATGCGCGACCGGCCGATCATCAACACGCGGGACGAGCCCCATGCGGATCCGGCGCTGTACCGTCGGTTTCACGTGATCATCGGCGATGCCAATCTGTCGCCGTTCGCGACGTACCTCAAAGTGGGAACGACGGCGCTGGTCTTGCAGGCGATGGTCGCGGGCGCGCCGACCGAGGAATTACCGCGGCTGGCCGACCCGGTGGCGGCGCTGACGTTGATTTCGCGCGACCCCGAGTGGAAGTGGCGGGTTCCTCTGGCGAACGGGAAGGTATCTAGCGCGATTGACGTGCAACGGGCGTATTTGGCCTGGGTCCAAAAATATGCTCCGCCGGTCGGAGCTGAGTGGGCTGCCGTGGCGGCCGCGTGGGTTGAGATCCTGGATGACTTGGAGCGAGATCCGCTTTGTACGGCCGATCGGCTGGATTGGTCGGCGAAGCACCAGCTGATTGAGCAGTTTCGGGCGAGTGAGAAACTGGAATCAGATGACCCGTGGCTGCGCAGCCTTGATCTGGCCTATCACCTCCTCGATCGGAGCCAGGGACTTTATTTTGGGCTGCTCGACAGCGGTGCGTTGCGGCTGCCCTTTCCTGTAGGTGAACTGACGAATGACGAACTGCGCGCACCGCTGACGACGCGTGCGGCGCTCCGGGGAGGGTGCATCGAGAAGTTTGGCCCCCTCGTTGAATCCGCTCAATGGGACGCAGTGGTGCTCAAAGACGGTCGCCGCCGGATTGAGTTGGATTTGAACGATGTGTTCTCGGCTGAGCGGGTTGCGCAAGGACGCGCAGTAATTGCGGCGGCGCACTCACCTGCGGATTTGCTCTCCCTCTCGTTTGCAAAACTGATTTAAAAACGCACTGTCGAAGTCGTCGTTCAGAACGGCTGAACGTGACGCAGGAAACCCAGGAGCAACCATCCATGCCAGACACGATTCAGAAACCACGTCCGGTGATGCCCGCGCCTTCGCCCGGTGGCGGGGGAGACGGACCACGAGAGCCGAACATCACCAAACCGAATACAGAAGAATTGCTCAAACGGATGCGGAAGGTCGATCCCGACCAGGCCCGTCGTTACCGTCAGCGCACCGGCGAATGAACGGCGACTTCTTTGCGCTGCTGCCGAAAAGCCCTTTCGCGGCGGCGCAAGCGGGTGGTTCGCACGTGGCCGGGCTGGAGGCCACGACGGTCTTCGCGTTTCATTGCGCCGCGGGCGTGATCGTCGCGGGTGATCATCGCGCGACCTCCGGGAATATCGTTTTCTCCGATCGCACCGAAAAGATTTTGGAGCTGGATCGGCATTCGCTGCTCGGCATCGCCGGCAGTCCGGCGATTGCAATGGAGATGGCGCGGACGTTGCAGACCTCGTTCGATTTCTATCGTCGCAGCCAGCTGCAGCCCATGAGCCAGCCGGCGAAAATGCGAGCGCTGGCGCGGCTGCTGCACGAAAATCTTCCCGCCACGTTGCAAGGCTTTGGTCTGGTCGCACCGATTTTCGCGGGCGTTGACGGTGCGGAGGGGAGCCGACCCTCGATTTATTTTTACGATCCGCTCGGCGCACAATTCGAAGCGGCCGCGTTCGCCGGCTCGGGTTCGGGTGCAGGCAGCATCAAGAGCGTGCTGCACTTTTTGGAACAGTGGGGTAATCCGAAGCCTGCTGACATGCCTCTCAACCAAGCCGTCACGCTCGCGAACCAGTTGCTCATGACGGCGGCGGAATACGACACGGCGACGGGCGGCGTGGATCCGACGCGAGGCGACTTCGCCACGGTGAAGCTGCTGACGTCGGCGGGCGTTCGGCCGATTGTCGTCGAAGAACAGGCGGGGTACTGGAAGGAGAAGGCGAACCGATGAACGACGAACCATATCGTTGGTTGGAGGCGGTCGCGAACCGTCGCGAGTACATCCGTGATCAGCTCAAAGGAGCGACGCCGGTCTTCGCGTTCTCGCGGCCGGAGGGCATACTCCTCGTCGGAGTGGGCAGTGGAAACTCCAAGGTGTTTGAGATCTACGATCGCATGGCGCTCGCGGCGCTGGGTCATCCGGTGGACATCGAGAAGATTCGCCAGACCGTGATTGAGGCGGCGCACATGGAAGGTTTCACGCGCTCACCCGAAGATGTGACGTTGCGGCGCCTGTTAAATTTCTCGCTGGGGCCCGCGCTGAAAACGAGTTTCGAACAAATCCTGTCGGCGCCGATCATCGTGGAATGCGTGTTCGCCGAGCTGGCGGCGAGTGGCGGTCGTGATGTGCTCGCGCGGGTGGGTTTCGACGGCACGTATCGATTTGAGGATAAAGGCGTGGTGGTCGTGCATACCAATCCGGCTGATGAGGCGGCGGCCGCAACGTGGTTGCGCGAGCAGCTGAATGAAACGACCTCGATCGCGGTGGTGCGCCAACGTGCGCTTGCGGTGTGGACGGCGTTGACGGCGGACAAGCCCTTCACGCCCCCGTCAGCCACTGGCGACGGCGCAGCTCCGGCGTTGAGCGATGGGCGCGTGATTGAATGCGCGTTGTTGGATCGGAAGACGCAGGCGCGGGTACGTTATCGTTTGCTGGAACCGGCTGAATTGTCGTGAAGCCGAAGGCAGGTCGCGGTCTTCGTATTACCGGCCTGGAGACGGAATACGGGTGTTTGCTGAAAAGCGGCGGAGCCCGGGCCGTCACGCAGATCCGAGATTGGTTTTTCGAAAAAAACCGACACGGCTTGATCGACCGACACGAACGGGGCTGGGACGAACCGCCGGGCAATGGAGGATTTTTGTTCAACGGCGGTCGAGTCTACATCGACATGGGGCACTTGGAGTATTGCACGCCGGAATGTGCCACGTTGCAGGACGTGGTGCGCTATGACCGCGCGGGTGATCGTCTGTTGCTGGAGGCGGTCCAGTCGCTCGGGCTGGAAGAGTCGGTCAGTTTCATTCGCAACAACATCGATCACCACACGGGCGCGACGTTTGGGTGTCACGAGAACTACTCGCTGTTGCGGACGGCTCCGCTCTCGATGGAAAACATCCAGAGTCTGATGGCGTTTCTGACGCTGCGCGTGCTCTTCGCGGGCACGGGTCGCGTGGGCGAAAAGCCCTCACCGCTCGGTGATGCTGACGAACGAACGGGCGTCGATTTTCAGATCAGTCAGCGAGCGGATTTCATCGAGACCGAGCTTTACGAATGGGTGCAGCACAATCGCGCGATCATCAACACGCGGGACGAACCCCTCGCGGATCCACGGCTTTATCGCCGGCTGCACCTGCTGCACGGCGACACGAACGTTTTGCCGTCGGCGCTTTATCTGAAGGTCGGTTCCACGCGGCTGATGCTTGACCTGATCGAGAGCGATGATCTGCCGGTGGTGGCGCTCGCGGATGCGGTGGATGCGTTGCGAACACTTTCGCGCACGGCGGCGCCGCCCTGGCGGGTTTCGCTCGACGACGGTACGATCGCCGATGGCGTGGAGGTGCTCAGTCGGTTTCGCGCGCGGGCGCAGGCGCGGTTTTCTGGGCGTGATGCCGAAACCGATGCGATCCTCGCGTTGTGGAAGCGGGCGGAGGAGGGGCTCGGCGGCGATCTGACCTCACTCGTCGGCGTGGTGGATTGGGTGACGAAGCGAAACCTGCTCGAGAGCTTTCGTGAAAGTGAAGGACTGGAATGGGACGATCCCTGGCTGGAGGCGCAGGACCTGGAGTACCATCAAATCGATTCGTCCCGAAGTCTGGGTCTGGCGCTGGCGGATTTGAATGGACCCTGGTCGCGTGGATTAGACGACGGAGCGACGTTGCAGCCACCCGAGGACACCCGGGCGACGGTGCGCGTAAAGTTGATGCGGCAAATCGCGGAGAGTCGTGAGCCGTATGAGATCGACTGGCATCGGGTCGAAGGCGGCGGGATTGATGCGGTCGTGCTGCTGGATCCGTTTCAGACGAAACTGGGGAAGTGACGCGCGGCTTCGCTGCTTTGCGGTGAAGGCTCGAACCACCGGAGACCACGGATTTCACCGATCGTCACGGATTAGACGCCGTAGGTCAGCGCGCTTGCGCGCGCTCCGGTGGTTGTTCGAAGCGTGCGTTTGGAGCGGCGCCGGGCATCGGAGCGCGTGCAAGCGCGATGGCCTACGCTCGGCGTTACTTTGCCCGGACGTGCAGAACGCCTTTCATTACCTGGTAATGTCCGGGGAAGCTGCAGATGAAATCGTAATCACCGGGCTTCGTCGGAGCGGTGAAGTAGATGGTGTCGCTGGTGTCAGGGAGCGTAATGGCCGTATGATACAACACGTCGGCTGAGTCCGGCACGTAGTTCTGCGCCGCGCCGTCGAGTCCGAGGGCCATGGCCGCTTCGCCAACCGCTGGTCCGCGTCCCGGATTACAGAGGACGAAGTTGTGCAGCATGTCGTCCGAGTTCCGGAAAACGAGGCGGACGTGAGAGCCCGCTTTGACGGTGATCTCCGTCGTGTCGAATTTCAGGCCGGGCTGCGTACCGATGAGAACGGTTTGGTCGCCATCGTCACCGGCCCAGTCAGAGGGAACCTTGGTGACGTGTTTCGCGGTAGGCGCGTTGGCTGCCGAGGGAACGGGCGAGATGCAGAGTTCAGCTTCGCGCGGCTCCACTGGAATGATACGCTCGCCGTCGGGCAGGCGATTCAGCGTGTAGAATGCGACGGGATGCAGGAGCGCACCACCGGACGCGGCGTGCACGCCGTTGAGCTTGAGCTCGTGGATGTAGCCTTCGCGGAGGCAGACGCTGGCGATCCGCACGCTCAGTCCATCGGGCGCAACCACGACCTTGCGGACGGGGCAACCGACCCGATTAACCGGAGCGCTGCCATACTCCATGTGCCAGAGGTAATTGAAGCCAGCGATGCTGTAGCTTTCGGGTTTGCTCGCGGTGACCGGGTCGACGGGCTGCGTGAACGTGACGAGGAAGCCGTCGGGTTGAGCGCGCACCTCTTTGATTTCAAACGGGGTTTTCCCGGTCCAGACCAGACGCTCCAATCCGAATTTCTTGGGTCCGATGGAGCCCCAGCCGCGTTCTGTCTCACCGGCGAAAAGAGAGCCGTCTTCGCCTTGTACGATGCGAATGATTCCGCAGTCGAAACCGCTCCGGAAGGCCTGGCTTGAACCCTGCCAGACGCCTTTCACTTTCTCCAAGGTCATGCGCATGATTTTGCTCTGACCCTGATCGGCCACGAAGAATTGATCCGCGAACGGACCAAACTTTCCGCCGCTTCGATCCTCTTGAATACCTGACGTGGAGATGCCGAGGATCGTATGTGGGAACCAGACCGCGGGCGGTTTCACGCCGGGCAGGCGCTTGGCGACGACGGCCATCGGCTCGTCGAAACTCTTGATGTCGTCGGGTCGCAACGAAACGGGTGAACCGGGAAGTTTCGACCACGCGAGTCCCGACGGGTGGCCGGCGAAATCGCCTGGCTCAATGTGCGTGACCTTGCCGGATCCGACCCACTCGCCCTGATTATCGGCGTAAAACCAGTCGCCTTTGGACGAGACCGTAAAGCCCGCGGGCGAACGGAGGCCAGCGGCGATCGGCGTGAGCTGGCCATCAGGAGTGATCTCGACCATCCAGCCGCGCCAAGGAACGGGAGATTGAGTGGTGCCGCCGAAGGCGACGTTGAGCGTCACGCGCAGATTGCCGTTGGGCGCGAGCACGGGGCCGAACGCGTATTCGTGATAGCTGCCGGAAATGGGAATTTTGCAGACGGTTTCAAACACATCGGCGCGACCGTCGTTATCGGTGTCAACGAGGCGAGTGAGTTCCTGACGTTGCGCGACGTAGTAGCCGCCTTGGGGTGCGGCAATGATTCCGAGCGGCTCGTGCAGACCGGACGCGAACAAGGTGAAGGCGGGATGCGGATCGTCCTCGTAGGCGCCATCGACGAACCACACTTCGCCGCGCCGCGTCGTCACGAGCAGGCGTTTGCCGGGCAGCGGGAGAATCCCACTCGTCTCCAGAACGATGCCGTCTGGCACCGGCATGGAGATGCGTTTCCAGTAGGTGTTTTCAAGCGCGACGGTGGCTTCGTCGGGTTTGGCGAAACGTTCGGCGGTGGACTGGTTGTTCGTCTGCGCGCGAACGGCCGAAGCCGCGGCGAGCGTTCCCACAACGAGAAGAGAAGAGTAAAAGCGTTTCATGGGGTGGGATTACCAGATGAGCGAGTAAACGAGAGGATCGGCGAGAGAGGATCGGCTGATCCGCGCGACGAGTTGTTGACGTCCTCCGCGCAGGTGCAGGACGGGTTGCAGAGGCGCGTCCTTGGGAACGTCGATGTAGTAGGAGCGATCTCCGACCACCCAGCCGCCTCCGGGTTGAGGCGTGATCTGGTCAGCCTCGGCCAGCAGCACGAACGTTTCCCAAAAGGCGAGGGTGCCTTTGAAGGTCATCGTGCGCTCCAGGCCGCTGCCATCCGCGGTCGGCGCGATGCGGTCGGTGATTTTCAATCCGGCTAGCGACGATTGAAATACAGGTTGTCCGTTCGCCTCGAGCGTGTAGCCCTGCGACGACGCGAGTGGATCCAGTTGGTCGGGCCAGCCGGCCGTCTTCGGAGACTCGATCATCGCGATCGTTGGTTTGGCCTGCAACGTGAGGGCCGGGCCGGCGGCTTTGGCCAGCTGCGGTTCACCGCGGTTGACCCACATTTCCGTCGTATCCAACCAGGCGCCACGCCACACGCGCAGGATTGCGCTCGTTTCAAAGTCGTAGGCGTAGTGGACGCCGGCGGGCGTTCCCACGCTGATCGCGTACAACCGTTTTTTGGGCTCGAACGGAACGAAACCACGCTGCATGCGCACGCGACCTTCCGTCGGCTCGATGAAAACAGGTTTGGGTCGTTCGCGATCTACGGCCGGCGGCTCATTTGCCATCACGGAGAGCGGCGCGATGCCCGGACCTTCGACGATCAGATCGAGAAACGGCCGGCCACCGTAATTGTGCAGGTGATCGAGGCGGAAACGATGCGGACCCGCTTTCAGAACCTTTGTCGCCGGCTCGGCGCCGCGATCCAGCGGTCGAACGACGACCTCGTCGTCGATGACGAGACGAGCGTTGCCAAACGTATCAGCACTGAAGGCGTACTCGCCGTCCTTTGGTACGACGAGCGTGCCCATGAACGTCAGCGCGAACCGACCGCTCTTCTCGACGGCGCTTTCAGTGAACTTGGTCAGGTCACCCTGGCTCGTGGGCTTTTCCGTTTCGAGTTCAGAAAGAGATTTGAACGCGCCCGAGTAGAGCTGATAGGAAAGTTTCTCGACGCGGATCGCAGTCTGGGCGTCGAAGCGTTTGTAGCTGATGGCGCGCAAGGCCACGGAACCGTGATCGCCCTGAATCATCAACGGACCGAGCGGTTGTTCGTCCGCGGCGATCGACGAGCGGGTGGGTCCGGACACTTCCACGTTTTCGTGAATCACGAATCCGTTCAGCACGACTTTGCGGAAGCGCGCGTTTTTGGTTTTCTTGCCGCTCGCATCAAACCGCGGGGCCTCGAATTCCACGTGCAGATGCTGCCACAGACCGGGCGCGCGGCAGGCGTTGGCCCGAGGGGCAACGCCGTCGTAACCTTCCTTGCTCGCGCCACGCGACGCGTCCCAGCGCTGATAGATTCCACCGCAGTCACCGTCTTTCGGCTGCTTTACGCCCCAGCTGTCGAACAGCTGCACCTCATAGCGGCCTTGCAGGTACACGCCCGAGTTCGAACCGCTGGCCATCAGGAAATCGAGATCGAGCTCGATATCTCCGTGGGTCCACGTGGAAACAAGTTGTTCCTTCGCCTGCGGCGTAGGGATGTTGATGAGAACGCCGGTTCCGGGAGCGGGCGTGAGCGCTTTATCGCGGCGTGGATCGCCGGCAAGTCCGCCGCCCACGTGCCAGTTCGCCGCGCGACGAAAATCCGTGCCGGCCTCAAGCGAGACGCGTTGGGGAGCGATCAACGACTCGGCGCGGACCAACGGCGTGGCCAGCAAACCAACCAAGACACACGCAAAACGGGGAAGGAAGGTCATGGGGAAGTCGAGAGCAGACCCATCCCCCGGATCTTCGACAACTGAAAAGACAATCGAGTTTGATACGGCACGTGCGGGCGGCGTGAACGCATCGAAACCAAAGGCCGCTCGGCCCCGTGGGTTGTTAGGCCCGCTCCTCCGGGAGCAGGCTTCCAACAATCACAATCATCGGCGGTTCTGGAATCTGCTACTTGTTGATACCGACGTATTCCAAAAACGGCTTCATCGAGGTGGGGCGGCCGAGGAATTTTTCGACCGAGGCTCCAACATCCCGGGTGTCACCGGCCGCGTAGACCTCGTCACGCAGGCGTCGACCGACGGTGACATCGAGAAATCCCTTCGGTGCTTTGCGGAACTCGCTGGCCATGTCGATCGCCAGAACCTTCGACCAAAGATAGCCGTAATATCCTGCGTCGTAGCCTGCGAGATGACCGAAGTAGGTGACGAAAGCAGTTTGTGGATCGGGGGCGACGATGACGCGCGCGATGACGGAGTTTGTCTCCTTCACGATATCAACTTTGGCGGCGTCGGCCGCCGAGTGCGTGTGCAAGGTGAGGTCGACCAGCCCGAGCATCAATTGGCGGCGGTTGAACATGCCGTCGGTGGCGCGACGTGCTTCGGTGAGGGCGGCGATGGTTTCACCAGGAATCTTCTTGGAAGGGTCGCGGTAGTCAGCGGCGAACGTATCGAGGACGGCTTTGTCCCACACCCAATTCTCCAACATCTGCGACGGGGCTTCGATAAAATCGCGGGGCACCGCGCTCGACGTCTGGCCGACGAACCGCGCACGACTGAGTAGTCCATGCATCACATGCCCGAATTCATGAAACAGCGTTTCGACGTCGTTGTGGGCCAGCAGTGATGGCTTGTCGGCCACCGGTGGCGGGAAATTGCAGACCAGCGCGTTCACCGGCAGTTCGTAGACACCGTTGGCCAGCACGCGGCCTGACATCTGCGGGAAACACGCGAAGTGGTTGAACTTCCCTTCGCGCGGAAACATATCGAGGTAGAAGCTGCCAATGGGAACGCCCGTCGCGGAATCGGTGACGACAAACAGCTGGACGCCTGGACTCCACACGTAAGGCGGCGTCACCTCAGTGAATTTCAGGCGGAAAATGCTTTGGTAGATGCGAAACATTCCTTCGAGCGTCGCCTGGTAAGGGAAGTAAACTCGAAGCTGTTCGGCATCCACGGCATAGCGCTGCTTCTTCAGCTGATTGGTGTAGTAACGGATATCGGCATCGTAAGGTCCGAGCTTCGCGTCACGATCGCCGGTTTCCTTCACCTTGAGTTGGCGAAGTTCTTCCATTTCCGCGTCGTACTTCGGCTGCAAGCCCTTCACCAGATCTTCCTCGAACTTGACCGCGGTCGCGCCGGTCTTCGCCATCCGGGTCTCGGTGCGATAGTCGGCCCAGTTGGCGTAGCCCAGCCGTTGCGCAATGTCGGCCCGCAAGGCGACAAGCTTGGCGAGGACCGGCAGATTGGTGTCTTTCGCGAGACTGTTGCGGGCCACGTAAACGCGATAGCGGGTCTCGGCTCGTGTTGCGTTGTCGAATACGGCGATGGCCTGCCACGTGACGTTCGCCAGCACGCGGTACTTCCCGTCTGGCTGCAGCACACCCGGGCTTTGCAGCACCGACGGCGGCAGGCCGGCGAGTTCTTCAGCGGTAAAATCGAGGGGGGCGCGCGCTTCGTTGATGTTAACGGCGAACTGTTGCTCGAGCGCCGAGAGGTCCTTTCGGAGTTGCTCGATGGTTTTGCGTTCAGCTTCGGGCAGCGCCAATCCGGCGCGACGGTAGCTTCGCATCGTGAAGTCCAACAACCGCTGCTGTTGCGCGTCCAGTTTCGGCGCGGTGTCGGCGTAGGCTTTCACGACGCGGTATAAGTCGTCCCGGTACTCCAGCGCGATCGCCCAGCTTTCCATTTTGACGCCCATCTCTCGGGCGACTTCGCGCATTTTGGCGTCCGTGCTCGTTTCGGCGATGGTCTGCATCTGCCCGGCAAAGTTGCTGACGTTGCCCGTGATCTCATCCAGATCGATGATGGTGTTGGCGAACGTGAGTGACTTGGGGGACAACGCGGCGAGCTTCGCCAGCGCTGCATCGGCGGTTTGCAGGACCGACGCTGTCGTCGATCGAATTTCGTCCGTCGTACGAGGATAGACGGGCAGCGTCAGAGCGACGCGATGATCGGTCGCGATTTTCTGATAATCGGCGAAACTCGCGAGCCCGGCGCAATACGCCGGTACCGTGAGCACGCTCAGAAGGGTGATCAGGGAGAGTCGAGGAAGTGTCATAATTTACTTCCGCGTACTGACAGGAGGGAGCCGGCGCAAGCTCCGTGTCATAAATGAGAGTTCGGGAAACCACGGATCGCTCGGATCGCACGGATCAGAGACCGATCCCGTTAGAATCGGAAACGTGGCCCGGTCCGCGAAGGAGCGCGATCTGATGGCTCCTTGAGAACGCGTTCGAGCCCCTCGAATCGCCTCGGTCGGCGCGACGGAGAGCTTTCCCTGTGGCGACCTTTCCGCCCTGATAAGGCGCGTCTTGGTTATGCCTTCGCGCCCTGAGTGGCCGACGCGCGATCGATCAGGCGAGTTCGGCGGGCTCGGCTTCGACGGCCACCGACTCGGCCAGCGCAACCGACGCTTTGCGGGATGCCGACATGCCGTTCAGACCGAAAACGATGGTTTGGAGATCCTGGACCGCGTTGCGGAATGCTGCGGCCCGCGTCTCGACTTCTCGTGCCGATGCGGCGGTTTCTTCCGCCGTCGCCGCGTTACTTTGGGTTACGTGGTCGATCTGCTGAATCGCGGTGGTGATCTGCGCGATTCCAGAATTCTGCTGGCTGGACGCTTCCGCAATCGCGTTGACGAAATTCTCCACTTCGCGAGCCCGGGCCAGAATCGCCTCGAGCGAGCGCGCAACCTGCACCGTGATCTCGGCGCCTGCCTTGGTCCGTTCCGTTGAGGCCGTGATCTTGTCCGTCGTTTCGCGCGCCGCATGAGCGCTGCGTTGGGCGAGGGTGCGAACTTCCTCCGCGACCACCGCGAAACCCGCGCCCGCTTCACCCGCGCGGGCCGCTTCGATCGCAGCATTCAACGCGAGGATGTTCGTTTGAAACGCGATTTCATCGATCGTCTTGATGATGCGCGTGACGTCGTCACTCGAGGTGCGCAGCGCGGTCATGGCTTCGGTCAGATGATTCATCTGGCGGCCACCCTCTTCGGCTGCGGTCCGCGTTTCGTTGGCCGAACGTTGCGCCTGCTGGGCGTTCTGGGCGTTGAGCTTGGTCATGCTCGAGATTTCCTCGAGCGTGGCACTCGTTTCTTCGAGGGACGCGGCCTGCGTTGACGAACCTTCGGCAACCGTTCCGCATGAGATGCGCACGGACGCGGCTTCCGTGGTGGCTCGTTCCGCGTCGACCAGAAGTCGCTCGGTGGTTTCGGCGATCGGCTGCGTAAGGCCGTGGCCGATACGGCGGGTGAGTGCGAGCACGGCGATGACGGAGAAACCCAACGCCACGCAGGTCCAGAGACGGCGGGCGCGTACGGTCTGCTCCAGCGCGGCGCAGGTCTGGGTAAAATCGTCCCTCAGCCAGTTGATCTCCGCGTTGAGGCCGTCCTGCACGAAGGTCCAGCTGGGGCCCCACTCGGCGTCAGACGGGATCGGCGGTGGCGTATCGTTCAGCGCGGCGTCGGAGTGGCTGCGGAGCAACTCGATCACGCGGCGCCAGTCGGCTGAGTTGTGGACCGCCACGAGGCGATCGCGAACGGCGTCCTGGCTGAACGCGATGATGTCGGTCCAGAGCGCTTCGGCATTGTCGGCGCTGTGGCGGAGAAAGAGCGCCTCGGTGGGCGTGAACTTGCGTCCGGATTTCACCGCACGGAGTTGGTGATAAAAGAAAATCATCCCGCCTGAATCGTTCACCCATTTGCGGGCGAGCATGAGCTTGGGGAGGACGACGAGTTTGCGAGCGATGACATCGCTGGACGTGGCATCCACGAGGAGAGGGAGCACCAAGTCGATTTCGCGGCCGAAACTTCGGTAGCCGTCCATGATGGCGGAGCCGGCGGCCTCGTCCTTCTGGCCGTAAACCGCCTGCCGCAGCTCCGGTAGTCGTTGTACGCGGTTTTCCACCACATCAAGCGCGTCACGCAGTGAGGAAGATAAGCTGGCAACGTCGACGTTGGACCGTTGGGTGCGATAGGCCGTGATGGCCGCGTCGGTCTCTGCTCGCCACTGGTCCTGTTTAACTCGCTCAGCGCGACGTTCCTCATCCGTGGCGGTCCAGGTGGGTTTGAAGAAGTACCAGTTGCTGGCCTCGTTGTTGATCTTGGCTTCGAGGTCGCCGAGTTTCCAAACCAACTGGGCCACCGAGCGCAGGTTATTCATCTCGACCACATCGTGTTGGGCACGCCACGCGATGTACCCACCGGGCAGCAAGGCACCAAGGAGGGGTAGCAGGACGAGCAGCAGGATTTTGCGCTCCAGACCAAGGTCGCGGGTCGACATCTCACTCTACTGCGTCACGAAGCACCCATTCTTGAGTGTACGATCGAGCGCGGGACGAGCTCGGGGGTTCGCCAACGCGATCGCACAGGCGCTCGCGACATCCGCCCGGTTTCGTTGAACCGGCGACGATTCAGTACTCGAAAGCCAAAGAAACGGCGTGGGCGACCGACGAGTAATCCGAGGTGGGTCAGGCGATAAGTTTGAAGATCGAGCTCGCCCCCGCGCTGAAGTTCAGCCGGTTTTGTGCTGGTTGGATCATTCAATTTTGGAACTACGCGGGCTCGCCTGCGTCTTGCACCTCGTCACCCCTCCCCGATGTCAAATTACACCACCCTGAATCGTCGCGACTTCGTTAAATTCTCGGCCATGGCTGCGGCCATGCTGGGATTCTCTGGCTGTGCCACCCTGCAGGCGAATCCGCGCAAACCGCGGCCGATCACCGCGGGCGCAAAGATCCGGATCGCGCAGATTGGCTGCGGCGGGAAGGGCTTCAGCGATATCATGGCGCATCGTGATGAGGAAGTCGTGGCGTTGTGCGACATCGACTGGGAAGGAAAGCCCGATCCGTGGAGCAAGGAGCCGGAGCCGAAGCTGTCCAATGTGAAGAAGCTGATGGCGCAGTTTCCGCAGGCGAAACGCTACACGGATTTCCGGAAGATGCTCCTCGAGATGGACGACCAGATCGACGCGGTCGGTATCGCCACGCCCGATCACATGCACTTCCTGCCGGCGTACATGGCGATCATGATGGGCAAACATGTGTATGTCCAAAAACCCCTCACTCAGACGGTTGGCGAAGCGCGAGAACTCCTGCGAGTCGCGCGGCTGAACGGCGTTTGCACGCAGATGGGTAATCAGGGTCATGCCGGCGAGGGCATCCGCTTGGTGAAGGAGTGGTACAACGCGGGCGTGATCGGCGACGTCACAGACGTGGCGATCTGGACCAACCGGCCGATCTGGCCACAGGGCATGACCGAGTGGCCGAAAGCGGACCCCGTTCCGCCTGGTCTTGATTATGAATCCTTCCTCGGCCGCGCGCCGGAACGTCCCTTCAGCACGGAAGTTCATCCTTTCAAATGGCGTGGCTACCATGACTACGGCTGCGGCGCATTGGGCGACATGGCCTGTCATTTGATGGATGCGGCGTTCTGGACCCTTGATCTCGGCGCCCCAAGCACCGTTGAGCTGAAGCGCCTCGACGGTCCGAGCAACATCGCGTTCCCGAAGGCGGCCATCGTCGAGTATCAGTTCCCCGCTCGTGGCAATAAACCTCCCGTCAAACTCACGTGGCATGAAGGTGGTTTGAAGCCGGCGAAACCGGAGCAGATGGAAGCCAAGCGCGAGCTCGCGCAAGGCGGTCAGCTTCTCGTCGGGACGAAGGCGACCGTGTACGATGGCAATGACTACTGTAACAGCCCTCGCATCGTGCCGGAAGACCTCCATCGGAAGCTCGCTCCGACGTTCCCGCCCAAGACGATTCCGCGCGTGCCAGAGGGCAATCCACACAAGGAGTGGACGGCCGCCATTCGCGCCGGCAACCCACGCGGCGCCGGTTCGAATTTCGAATATTCCGTACCGTTCACCGAAATGGTTTGTCTCGGCACCTTGTCGATCCTCGTGGGCAAGAAATTCACGTGGGACGGCGCAGCCATGAAGACGGACCTGCCGGAAGCGAACAAGCTGCTGTATCCGACGTACCGCCACGGCTGGTCACCGACGGAAATCATCTAACTTCGATTTCCGTCCACCGGCGCGCCGTAGCGTCAGGCGCGCGGCGTTTACGACCCGCGTTGGAATCGGTCCCGCGGTTCGGCATCGGCAGTCCTGTCGCCGGAATCCCGCTCTTTCCAGAGCGGGCCACGGGGGAGCGTGGAGCATTCTGCCGGCGGTGCGCTTTTGTGCCCGGTGTTTGAGCGGACGGCGGCGAGCCGCGCGATGGCAACCGTCCCTGACGGGACCGCAACGATCCGTGCGGGCATCCAATGGTTTGTGACGGACCGTCTCCTACGCGCGCGTCAGGCTGAGGATCGGGGAACTTGCGGACGGGGCTGAAGTCCGATGCGGCATGACCACCAAGCCAATCCAAGCCGAACGACCGACGGCGGAGAACCTCGAACCAGTAAACGACGCGCAATGATGACGATCTGCACACAAATGCTTAGGTCGGAAGCAAAGTTGCCGAAATGTTTCCTGCGCCGTTCGCACGATTTCAATTTTTCAACAGTTTACCCTCATGAGCAGAAGCAAGCCGCTTAAAGACCTTTCGAGGCATGAACATGAGACAATGAAGAAAATGGGTTTTCTTTGGGAGCTCTATCCGGAGGCGTCGGGCGATTACGCCATCGACAGCGGCCAACTTCGTACCACGACCGATTCGGCTCAGCGTCCGTCGAGACTCTTTACGCCTCGCACGTTTGTTCGGCCGCCCAAGCAGCAGCAGCCGGCGAACCATTGATCGGGTTCAGCGGACCAGGCAGGGTCGCTTCGGGTCGAATTTCCAGTCGGGGATGACAAATTGCATCGCCGTTGCGTCATCGCGCGCGCCGAGTCCGTTCGCCTGATAAAGTGCGTGCGCCTGTTCCAGCTGGTCGAGGTCGATCTCGATCCCCAGTCCTGGACGTGACGGAATCGCGAGCCGTCCACCGCGGATGACGAGCGGTTCTTTCGTTAGCCGCTGGCCATCCTGCCAGATCCAGTGCGTGTCGATCGCGGTGGTGCGACCGGGCGCGGCAGCGGCGACATGGGTGAACATGGCGAGGGAGATATCAAAGTGATTGTTGGAGTGGGAACCCCACATCAGTCCGTGATCTTTGCAGACCTGCGCGACACGGACGGATCCTTGCATCGTCCAAAAATGAGGATCGGCGAGTGGAATATCGACGGCGTGTAGCGCCAACGCGTGTCCGAGTTCCCGCCAGTCCGTGGCCACCATATTGGTCGCAGTGGGCAGCCCCGTGGCCGCACGAAACTCCGCCATGATCTCGCGCCCGGAGAAACCTTTTTCGGCGCCACAGGGATCCTCGGCGTAGGCGAGGACGCGTGACTGGCCTTGGCACAAACGCACGGCTTCATCGAGAGACCAGGCACCGTTCGGATCGAGCGTGATTCGCGCCTGCGGAAACCGTGCAGCGAGGGCTGTGACGGCTTCCATTTCTTCGACGCCTGATCGCACGCCGCCTTTGAGCTTGAAGTCGTTGAACCCGTAACGCGCGTGGGCTGCCTCTGCGAGGCGAACGATCGCACTCGAACTCAGCGCTTCCTCGTGTCGCAAGCGCAACCAGTCGTCGCGTTCGTCGGGCGTGCAAACATACGGCAGGTTCGTTTTACGTCGGTCGCCTACATAAAAGAGATAGCCGAGCACCTCGACCGTGTCGCGTTGCCGGCCTTCGCCGAGAAGATCAGCGACGGGTTTGCTCACGTGCTGGCCGAGCAGATCGAGCAGAGCGGCCTCGATGGCCGTGAGTGCGTGGATCGTGACCCGCTGGTCGAACGTTTGCAGCCCACGGCCACCGGCGTCGCGATCGCCAAAGCGCTGGCTCACGTTCGCCATGATCGTTGGATAGGTGCCGATCGGTTGGCCTATCACGAGGGATCGAGCATCCTCAAGCGTCTGACGGATGCGTTCGCCGCCAGGTACTTCTCCGATGCCCGTCCGCCCGGCGTTGTCCTGAAGCAGGACGACATTGCGCGTGAAAAACGGTCCATGTGCGCCGCTCAGATTCAGCAGCATGTCATCGCGGCCGGCGACCGGCACGACGCGCATGTGAGTGACCAGCGGTGTATCCGTGCCGCCAAAACGAGGTGTGGAATGACTCATGCGAAAAATGAAAAAGGAGCGCTCGCCACCCGAGACCGCCAGAGCCTGAATGGGCTCCTGGGAACATCGGGGGCTGCGAGGTCGGTCATACGGGTCGCAGTTCGACGCGTTTGATTTCGCCGACGATGAAGATGTAGCTGAACAGAGCCAGCACCGCGTGCGCGCTGACGAAGATGAGGGCGCCGTTGAACGATCCGGTGGTTTGCAGGATGTAGCCGATCGCGATGGGCGTGATGATACCCGCGAGGTTCCCGAACGTGTTGAAGAGGGCGCCGCTCAGGCCGGTGATTTGTTTCGGCGACGCGTCGGCGATGACCGACCAGCCGAGCGCGGCGACTCCTTTGCCAAAATAGGCCAGGCTCATCACGACGATCACGGCGGTTTGAGAGTCGACGTAGTTACACGCCATCATGCTCACGGAAAGAATGAGTCCGACGATGATCGGCGTTTTACGCGCGATTGTCAGCGAGTAGCCGCGGCGCAGCAACCAATCGGAAAAGACACCGCCCCCGATGCCTCCCACCAATCCACACAGTGCCGGCAGTGCGGCGACGAATCCGACTTGCAGGATTGTCATGCCGCGTTGTTTCACGAGGTAGATGGGAAACCATGTCAGGAAAAACCAGGTCAGTGTGGTGATCGCGTATTGTCCGAGATAAATGCCGAGCAGCATCCGGTTCGTGAGCAGTTGGCGCAAAACGGGCCAGCCGCCGACCGCTGATTTTTTGCCGACCTTATCCATATCGACCAATCCGCCGCCGCTTGCGATGTGTTCGACTTCCGCTGCATTGGCGCGCGGATGCTCACGCGGATTGTGGACTACGCGGAAGAGCACGAGGACGAAAATCAATCCGAGCGCGCCCATGAACCAGAACACCGCTTGCCAGCCATACTGGTGAGTGATCCATCCCATGATCGGCATGAAAATCACCGTCGCGGCGTACTGCGCGGAATTGAAGATGGCACTGGCCGTGCCGCGTTCCGCGGTGGGGAACCACGCGGCGACAATTCGGCTGTTGGCGGGAAAGGACGGCGACTCCGCGGCGCCAAGCAGAAACCGCAACGTGAACAACGTGACCACGGCCGTGGTACCGGAAAGTCCTCCGACGAACCCCTGCATCAGCGTGAAGACCGACCACAGCCCGATGCTCCAGGCGTAAATCGTTTTTGAGCCGAACCGATCCAAGAGCCAACCGCCGGGAATCTGGCAGATCACATACGCCCACGAGAACGCGGCGAACACATGGCCCATCGCAACGGCGTCCAGGTTCAGCGCTTTCGTTACGTCGGTGCCGACAATCGAAAGCGTCGCGCGATCAGCGTAGTTGACCGCCGTCAGCAAAAACAAAAACAGCACGATCTCGTAACGCACATGCGTGCGTTTCGTTCCCGGTGAGTGGGCGACCGAAGTCATGATCGAATCGTGACTCGCTCTGTAGCGCAGTGCGCGAACGCGTTATGCCAACAGCCGCAGCGGGCGTTCATTGCGGACCCAGCGCTTTGATCAACTCATCGAGCCGGGCCGATTCTTCGCTGGTCAGGTCGACCAGCGGCGGTCGCACGGGACCCGCGTCGTGTCCGACCAAACGCGCCCCGGCCTTGACGATGCTCACCGCGTATCCTGGCCGACGGTTTCGGATTTCGAGATAAGGGAGAAAGAATGTATCCAACAGGCGATTCATCGTCGCATCGTCGCCGCTCGCGAGTGCGCGGTAGAAGTCCAACGCGGTTTTCGGAATGAAGTTAAACACCGCGGAGGAGTAAACGGGTACGCCGAGCGCCTTGTAGGCGGCGGCGTAAACTTCGGCCGTGGGCAATCCGCCGAGATAGGCGAACCGGTTGCCCAGCTTTCGCCGGATGGTCATCATCAGTTCGATCTCACCGATGCCATCTTTGAAGCCGACCAGATTCGGACAGCGCTCGGCCAGTTGAACGAGCGTGGGCGCCGTCAGCCGGCAGGCACCGCGGTTGTAGATGATCACGCCGAACTTAACGGAACGGCAGACCGCCTCCACATGGGCCGCGAGTCCTTCCTGACCTGCCTCGGTCAAATAGTGCGGCAGGAGCAACACGCCTTGGGCGCCGAGTCGCTCGGCTTCCTGCGCGAACGCGATCGCCTGGCGCGTCGGGCCGCCCGCTCCGGCGACGATCGGAACACCGTTACGGCAGGTTTCAACGGCGGTGCGGACCACGGCGGTGTAATCCTGCGCGGTGAGTGAGAAAAATTCTCCGGTACCACCGGCGGCGAACAAAACGGTGGCGCCGTACGGCATCAACCACTCGAGCCGGCGGGCGTAAGTCTCGGGCCTGAAGTCGCCCGCGTGATCAAAATCAGTGACGGGAAACGACAGCAGTCCCGCTGACATGGTTTGCTTGAGTTGCAGGGGCGTCATTTGGAAAAAGGGGGTGGTGTGATCGAGTCAGAGCCAATCCGGACAGACAAGCACACGAACACCGCCCCCGAACTTTTATGCGACGTTTCTTCATGACTCTCCGCGGCCGCTGAGTACGGTGAAAGGCGATGTCACCTCAGTTGAGCCTTCACTCGGTCGGACGCCTGCCGGCGCCGGCCGACAATGTTGCCATTGCGATCCGGCAGCTCGAACCGGGCACGGTCATCGTGATTGAGGGTGAGGCGCGGACGCTATCCCACACGGTGCTCGAGGGCCATCGATTCGCGGTGCGATCGATGGCGCCAGGCGAGGCATTGCTCTCGTGGGGAATGCCCTTTGGTCATGCGATCGGGCCCATTTCGGCCGGTGATTACGTCTGCAATCAATCGATTCTTGAAGCGCTTGCGGTCCGACGGCTGGGGATCAGTTTGCCGAGCACGCCCAACTTTCAAGATCACCTCGTGCCGTTTGAGCTCGATGAGCGGACCTTCAAGCCCGCGCCACCCGTGGCACCCACGTTAGAGCCGCGGACGTTCATGGGTTATCGTCGACCGGGTTCGCGCGGGGTGGGCACGCGTAACACGATCGTGATCCTTGGAACCTCTTCGCGCACCGCGAGCTTCGCGCGGCAGTTGACGCAGAGGCTTCAGCCCTTGGCGCGAGTCTTTCCGCAGCTCGATGGAATTGTGGCCATCGCCCACACGGAAGGGGGCGGCACCAGCGAACCAAATAATTCGGCTGAGGTGTTGCGCGCCCTTGCCGGGTTCATGGTTCATCCCAACGTCGGCGCCGTGTTGGCCGTGGATTTTGGCATCGAGCCAATCTCGAATTCGCGGCTGCGCGCGTTCATGGCGGACAATCATTATCCGTTGGACGAGGTGACGCACGATTTTATGAGCATTGATTCCGGGCTGGCCGCGGCGCTTGCAGCCGGAGAGGCCATCGTGCGCCGCTGGTTGCCGCTCGTCACCGCGCAAACGCGCACGCCTGAACCGCTGAGCGCCTTGCGCGTCGCGCTGCAGTGCGGTGGATCAGATGCATTCTCGGGTGTATCCGGAAACCCACTCGCGGGCGCCATGGTGCACGAACTGATCCGGCACGGCGGGATGGGCGTGCTGTGCGAAACCGACGAAGTTGCCGGCGCCGAAGCGTACATGATGCAAAACGTCCGCGATGCCACGACGGCACGCGCGTTACTCGACAAGATCGCGGGGTTCCGCTCGCGACTGAGCTGGCACGGCGTGACGCCGGAAAGCAATCCCTCCGCGGGCAACAAGCTCCGGGGCTTGTACAACATCACGCTGAAATCGCTTGGGGCCGTGCACAAAAAAGATCCGCGAACGCGCGTGGATCATGTGATCGATTATGCCGAGCCGCTGCATGCGCCGGGATTTTATTTCATGAACAGCCCCGGCAATGATCTTGAAGGGATCGCCGGTCAGGTGGGTGCCGGCTGTAATCTGTTTCTGTTTGTGACGGGGAACGGCTCGATCACGAATTTCCCCTTCGTGCCGACGCTGAAAGTGACGACCACCACGCGTCGTCATCAGTTGCTCATCCACGAAATGGATATCAATGCGGGCCGCTATCTGGATGGTGAGCCGATGGAGAGCCTGGCGGCGGAATCATTCGAGCTGCTGGTCGCGACCGCGTCCGGCCAGAAATCCCGCGGCGAGCACGCGGGACATTCGCAAGTTTCGCTTTGGCGTAACTGGCAGCAGACGGACGGCTCTCATCTCGCTGAAATCCGAGCGCGTCCAGCGCCGGACGGTCGGCCGCTGGAGCGGCTGCAGCCCGCTGGTCAGGCGACCGCCGTCGCTGAGTTCCCCACGCCAAGTCTGTATCAGATCGGCAAACACCATGCGAGTGAGCGCATCGGCCTCGTGCTGCCAACGAGCATGTGCTCGGCGCAGATTGCGCGACTCGCGACCGAACGAATGAACGCGAAGGGACTGGCGCATTCGGCCGGGTTCGACCGGTTCGTGAGTTTAACCCATACGGAAGGCTGCGGTTTCGGCGGGGATAGCATGTATCAGCTTTTGCAGCGCACGTACCGCGGGTACGCGACGCATCCGAATGTCGTGGCGGCACTTTTGCTCGAGCACGGCTGCGAAAAGGTTCCCAACGACGCGATGCGGCGCCAGTTCGAATCAGCCGGACTGCCGCTCGAACGTTTCGGCTGGGCCAGCGTTCAGCTGGATGGCGGCATCGACAAATCCCTCAGTAAAGTGGAGCAGTGGTTCGAACGCGCGGGTTCGACGATGGACGCCGCGGCCCGTCAGGCCGCCTCGTTGGGTGCTCTCCGCGTCGGTCTGCTCTCGGTGCCCCGGCCGAGTGCGAACACGGCTGTGACGTTTGCCCGCCTGGCGAAGGTATTTGTCGTGCAAGGAGGTTCGATCCTGCTGCCGGAGAGCGATCCCTTTTTGGCGTCTCCGGAATTCCGCGCTGAATTGCTTGGGTCCCTCACGCCGCGACCGACGCTCGCGTACGGTCAGCCCATCACGACGGATGGATTGCATATCGTCGCGACCGAAACCGATCACTGGGTTGAAAATCTCGCAGGTCTCGGCGGCTCGGGCGTTCATGTTCTGATCGGCCTGGTGGGCGACACTCCGCAGCAAGGTCATCCGATGCTGCCTGTCGTGCAGGTCGCGGAGGCGGGGGCCGTCGGCCCAGCGAGGATCCAGGATGTGGATATTGTTCTCACCGGAGATCCAGAGTCCGACGCGGCGATGTTGCTCCGCCACCTGGCTGCCACCGTCTCGGGAGAAACGGTTCCAACGGCCAACGCGGGCGGGTTCGTCGACTTTCAACTCTCGCGCGGGTTGCTGGGCGTTTCGACGTAGCGCGATTAAGCCTGAGATGGTGGAATGAAGTGGCGCAGGTCTTCGGCATAAGGACAGACGTGCCTTACACATTTAGGACAGAGGTGCCTTACAGTTTACTGGGGATTATGCCCTGGAAAACATACGATGAGCAGGCTCAGCGGAAGACACTGATCGCAGAAAGACTTGCTGGCAGGAGGAGCATGGCGGTGTTGTGCCGTCATTTCGGAGTGAGTCGAGATTGCGGATACCGGTGGTGGCGAAGGTTTGTGACGGAAGGCACCCGGGGATTGGCGACGCGATCGAGCGAGCCACATGGCGCGAGAGCGATGTGGGAGCGGTGGTGGTCACGCGTACGACGGTTGCGGCAAGCGCATCGGTTGGCTGGTCCCGAGAAACTACATTGGACGTTGCAACGGCAGTATCGGAAAGGCCCGTGGCCTGCGGCGCGTACAATTGGGCGTTGGTTGCGCCGAGCTGGATTGTGCGGGCTGAGGGTACGCCGGGCGCGACGTGGTCCCGAGGTGCGGCTGCCACCTTTCACCGTGGCAGCGACCCCGAATCGTGTTTGGACAATTGATTTCAAAGGAGTGTTTGCGACGACCGATGGTACCAAGATCACGGCTTTGACCGTGCGCGATCTGGCGACGCGTTACGTTCTATTGGTTCGCCACGTGCCGCACAGCACGGCCGAAGGCGTGCGGCCGGTGTTGCAGCGTTTGTTCCGTTGCTGTGGGCTGCCAGAGGTGATTCGGGTCGACAACGGACCTCCATTTGGCGGACAAGGCGCCCGTGGCTGGACCATCTTGAGCGCTTGGTGGATTCAGCTGGGTATCCGAGTGGAGTACTCCCGCCCCGCGTGCCCACAAGACAATGCCGCGCATGAGCAAATGCACCGCGTGCTCAAAGCGGCCACCGCTCGTCCACCGGCCTGGTGCGCTCAGGCGCAACAACGCCGGTTCGATCGTTGGCGTTATTACTACAACCACGCACGCCCTCACGCGACTCTCGGCCAACGCTTGCCCGCTGAACTCACCGCAGAAGCCGTCGCAGTCTGCCGCCTCGCTTGGCGCCTTGGACCTATCCAAAAACTTGGGCTCGCGTTCTGGTCGATGCCAACGGCCGCATCAACTGGCACCACCGCAAACGCTGGCTAGGCCGTGCTTTCGTTGGACATTACCTCGGCCTCAAACCCATCGGACAAGATCACCATCAAGTCTTCTTCGGTCCTCACTTGATTGGCGCACTATACGATCGCGATCCCGGAGGGGTGCGCGCTGTTCAAACACGGCGTCGCCCTCCCAAGGCAAACGCGGGAGGGGGCTGCGCCCCCTCCCTGCACCCTCCCCAAATTTATCTTTAGAACCGACTAAACTGTAAGGCACCTCTGTCCTAAATGTGTAAGGCAGGTCTGTCCTCGTTCCTTCGACCTGCGTCTGTTCACAATCGACGGCGGCTAATGCGATAGATGCGGGACGTCTTCGGTCGGACATTTCCGGAGCGCGCGCGAGCGCGCTGGCCTACTCGATCACGATTCCTAGTAGAAAGCGTCCCTGCGCAGGGAGCGCGTTTACTTGATCCCGACGACCATCGAGTCCGGCCCGACGAGGTGCTGGACGTAGGCTTCCCGAAAACCGGCTTCCTTCATCCAGCGGACGCAATCACCTGAGGTGTAGTCGAAGCCGCCGGGGGTCTCGATCAGCATGTTGAGGCTCATCAGGAGGCCGAAGGTGTTGCTGCGACGTTCGTCGTCGATCATCGAATCGTACGCGATAAACGCGCCACCCTCCGGCACGGCTTCCCAAGCTGCCTTGATCAGCTGTCGCTTTTGCGTGAGGTCCCAGTCGTGAAGAATATGGCCCATCATGACTACGTCTGCTTTGGGCAACGGCTGCTTGAAAAAGTCACCCGCCTCGAAGCGGACGCGTTCCGTGACTCCGAGCTTGGCCATGTACTCGTTGAAGATCGGGCCGACGGGCGGAAGGTCGAATCCGGTGCCGCGCAGGTGGGGATTTCCGAGCGAAACCTGGGCGGCGAGGTCGCCTTGCGCGGTTCCAACATCGACGAACGATTTGTACTTGGCCCACGGAAACGACGCGCTGATGGCCAGGTTTGCGCCGCGACTCACGCCGCTCATCGCGCTCAGGAATTGCTTCAATCGAGCGGGTTCCGCGTACAGCTTCGCAAAAAAGTCGTCGCCCGTTTTCCCTTCGTTTTGCGGCAAGCCTGTTCGCAACGCTTCCGTGAGATTGTTCCAGAAGCCGAAGAGCCGGGCGTTCGCCATCTCCAGCAGGCCGCCGATGTAGGACGGCTTTTTCTTGTCGAGGAACAGGTCGGTTTCGGGAGTGTTGGCGTAAAGCCCACCAGCTCGCTGCAGAAAACCGAGCGACACGAGTGTATCCAGAAAGTCCTCGGCGGAGCGGGGGTGCAGGCCGAGGCGCGTCTGTAGGTCGCTGACGGAGCCAGGCCGACCGGCCAGATGCGTAAACACATTCAGTTCGACGGCACTCAGCAGGGTTTTCGAAGCCCAAAAGCCGGTCCCCACTTTAAGAATGCGTTCGGGTGTCATGGCCGGTGCGGCGGATCGAGCGTTTTGGCCGGAGTTGGACGGAGTGTTCGGAGCGGTGGAGTTGGACATGTGGGGATGATGTTCAGTGAGCTTACCAAGAATCAGCGAGCCGGGTAGGGGCCGACCGACCCCGGGCCGATTGACCCGCCCCGGCCGGTTGCATCGGGTTTCATTGTGACAGTCGAAGTTAAACCGGCTCTTTCGGATGGCAGACCAGGATGACTTCATCGACGTCGTTGAGGGCAATCAAGCCGTCAGAGATCTTGAGCCGTTTTTGAAACAGCATTCCGAGCGGAAGAAACAACCAGTTGTACATCCGTACCGCCATCGAGTGATGACGAGTCAGTCCCATGACGGCGAACTCCAACAGACGGGGGTTGTTCGACTGCATCCCGAAAACGCCGCTTTTCTCCACGATGAGGCCGAAGTCCTGCAGCAGCTGCATCAATGCGGCAGGTTCGTAGCGGCGGGCGTGTCCGACGTAATCGTCGAAGACCGTCCAGCGTTGCGGATGAAGTGGCACTGAAAAAATCAAACGGCCCGTGGGTTTCAGCATGCGAGTCAGTTCGCGCAGGACGGCGTGGTCATTTTCAACGTGCTCGATGACGTCGAACGCGGCGACCAAATCGAACATGCCGTCTCGGAATGGCAGCGCCGTGATCTCCCCAAGCAGCGCAAAGGCGCCGCGCTGGTTCAGCCGTTCAATGACTGGCCGGCTGACATCGATGAAGTGCGTGTCGGCGATCGGGAGCCGGGGCCGAAGTCCTGGTCCGACTTCGAGACGTTGAGTCGCCGAGGGAAGCAGGCCGGACACCAGCGCCCACGTATTGAACCGCTCGGGGCGGGTCAGGTAGGTTTTTGACCACAACGCGTCGTAAAACCGGCTGTTCTTTTCGGCAAGAGCGTTGGAGGTGATCACGTGCGATCGCAAAAGCCGGCTGAGAACTTCACCCGACTTAGAGCGATCGGTTTACTAACCACGCGTGGGCTGCGCGGCGAGACCAGAGTCCAAACGCTGAATCCCCGCTGAACGACTCCTCGGGACCGAGGATGGCAGCGTCCAGCGCAGGTTGGATGGATGCGAGTTAAGCCGCTTGCAAAAGTCCGCCCATTCTTGCGGTGGTGCGTACGAGTTCAGCGACTCGCCGCAACTGCTCGGGGTCGACGATTTTTCCGGCAGCGAATGCGTCGCCCGTGGCGTAGACGAAGCGCGGTACAATGATACTACGGAAGTCGAGCATGAGGCTGTTCGCGAGCGACATGATCGACATATAGCTGCTCATTCCACCCGCGGCGCAGAGAAAGCCGACGACCTTGCCGTCCCAGGAGCGACCGGTGAGTTCGATCAAGTTTTTGACCGCCGCGGTGCCATCGTAATTATAGATCGGCGTCGCGATGATGATCGTTCGGGCAGCATTGAGAATTCGCGCGACGGGCTGAATGCCCGGGTGGCCATAGGCGGCGTTGCCGTCGCACAGGGGCAACGGGTGATCTCGCAGGTCGAGCAAGGTCACGGGCTGACCGTCCTGTTCGAAAATGCGCTGAGCTTCCTGGGCGAGGATGCGGCTGTTGCTGTCGGGGTTGAGACTGGAGGAGACGATGACGTTCATGAGTAGCGGAAGTCGGTTTACGATTTGCCGGCGAGCACGGGCGATGGAGCGAGCGCGGGCTTTGGGGTTGAATTGATCTGGTTGAAGCGGTGGCGCACCGTGGCCGCACGGGCGGCGAATGAGCCGAGTGGGACTACCCGCGTTTGAGCCCGCGCCCACAAGGGAAGGCTGGCCACCATGTCTTCGAGTTCCTGCGGTGACTCGACGCGGGCGATGAAAATGAAGCCCACTGCCGCGAGCGCGGTGCCGCCGGCGACGATTCGCCCCGCGGTAATCAGTCGCTGACACGCGTCGAGCGTCGGCAGCACGAAGCGCTCGCTGAACGTGGCGACTTGCTCCGGCGTGAGGAGCGTGGCGAAGGGGGTGAAGGTCATTTCAACGAGATAATCAGAGGAGGTCATGAGTTCGAGGTGAGGCTTGATTTGTGGTGAGAACGCGGCGACGGTAGCACCTCAAGTTAACTTGAGGTCAAGGGACGCATGAAAAAAACTTCGAATACATTTTCCGCTGACCTGAGCGTGGGCGAGGTGGCGGAGAGAAGTGGCGTGGCTGTTTCCGCGATCCACTTCTACGAAACCAAAGGACTGCTCACGAGCTGGCGGAACGCAGGCAATCAGCGGCGGTATCCGCGCGAGGCACTCCGGCGGGTCTCACTGATCAAAGTTGCGCAACGACTCGGAATCCCCCTCGCATCGATCAAGGAGGCGCTCGATTCGCTGCCGAAGGGACGTACGCCGACGGACCAGGATTGGCGGAAATTATCGGGTCGCTGGCACGCGGACCTGGATCAACGGATCACGCAGTTGACCCAGTTGCGCGATCGACTGACGGGCTGCATTGGCTGCGGCTGCCTCTCGATGAAGGCGTGCCCATTGCGCAATCCTTTCGATCAGCTCGCTGAACAAGGACCGGGTCCGCAATTACTCGAGCCAAGCTGATGCCTCGGATAGCGCTGGCTCAAACACGCACGTTCTATCGAAGCGATCTGGCGCTTAGACCAGATGAAAGCAGAGGAGCGCAAAGAGCATTCCCACGATGCCGACAATAGTTTCGCAGACGGTCCAGGTTTTGAATGTCTGTGGCACCGTGAGTCCGAGACAGTCTTTTACGATCCAGAATCCGGCGTCATTGAGATGCGACAGAAACAGTGAGCCGCAGCCGACCGCAACGATGATGAGGGCGGTGTGAGTCGGCGTGAGCTCTGGATGGAGCGCGAGAACGGGTACCAGTAATCCGGATGCGGTCGTGATGGCGACCGTCGCGGAGCCGGTGGCGACGCGGATGAAGGCGGAAATCAACCAGCCGTAAAGCAGCGGTGAGAGGTGCAGTTGATCGCCGAAGCGACCGATCGATTCAGCTACGCCGCTGTCGCGCAACACGCGCGCAAACCCGCCGCCTCCGCCCACGACGAGAATCGTCATGCCGACGGCCGCCACACTGGTCTCAGTGAACTTCAGCAGGCGAGGGGTCGAAAAACCGCAGCTGGTCCCGAGTGACCACAGGCTGAAAATGACGGACACCATCAGCGCGATGGTTGGGTTGCCGATGAAGATCGCGACTTCGCGCAAGGTGTTTCCTTTCGGCAAGGTGAGCTCCGCGAGCGTGGCGAGCAGCATCAGAATAACCGGCAGCAGAATGGAAAACAACGTGAGGCCAAATCCCGGCAGACGAAGCGACGGATCCGTTACGTCCACGGTTGGGACCGGGGGTGAATACGCTTCGATCCGTTTAACGGCCCATTTTGCATAGAGGGGGCCGGCCACCATGGCGGTGGGAATGCCAACGACGAAGCCCCAGAACAGAACCAACCCGACATTGGCTTTGAGTGCATCCACGGCGACGACCGGCCCAGGATGCGGTGGCATCACGCCGTGCATCACGGAAAGGCAGGAGAGCAACGGGAGTACAAGCAGGAGGAACGGCTGCTTGGTCTCGCGTGTGAGGGTGAGCAAGATCGGGACAAGGAGGACCAATCCAACGGCGAACCAGGTGGTTAAGCCCACGGCGAGGGCGAGAGCCATGATGCACCATTGGATGTGCTTGGGACCGAAGAACGCCGCGAACCGTTTAGCCAGCACGTCGGCGCCACCGGATTCGGCCAGGAGCTTGCCGAGCATCGTCCCGAGACCGAGCACGGCGGCGATCCCGCCGAGCGTTGCGCCCAATCCATCCTGAATGGATTTGGTGACGCCGAGCATCGTGTACGGCACGAGAGTGCCGCCGGCATCTTTTATTTGTCGATGCATCAGCACGGCGCCGGCGCCGACCAAAAGTGATGCGATCACGAGCGAGACGAAGGCGTTCACCTTGAAACGCGTCACGAGCAGGACGAGCACACCAATTGCAGAAAGTGCCAATACGATGAGCTTCCAATCGTCGGGATTCATGGGGTTCGTGAGCGTCCCACGAAGGAACGCAGAAAGGGAAGCCTGCAAACGAGAAAAATTATACGGAAGTTCCGCCGGTCGCACCAACCAGACACAAGCCGAACCTCGACGACACTCCGGGGCCTTCCAAGACGACCCTGGCGGCGTGAAAAGCGCGAGTTTCTGCGCAGCACTTGACTCGGATGCGGCCCTTGCCTCGATAACGGCCACCTCTGTGTTGCGCATCTTTCCGTCGTTTCTCTCCCGCTCGGTTCGAGGACGCCTTGTACTTCTGTTCGCAGCGGTACTGATCCCGGCGGCGGTTCTCGTTTCCTGGTTGATTCTCCAGAGTTACCGCAATGAGCGACGGGCGCTGGAGCGCCATTTGATCGGAGCGGCTCAAGCGACCTCGCGGCTCGTCGATGCTGCGATTGCACAACGACAGGCCTTATTGCAGGGCTTGGCGACTTCGGGTCGGTTGCAGCGCGGCGAATGGGACGAGTTTCGCCAGCAGGCAGAAGCGGTGGTGAAGAAGCCGCGCGAATCGATTGTCGTGATCGACGCCGATGGTCAGCAGCGAATGAATACGCTCCTGCCGCCTGATGTGCCGTTACCACGGATCGTTCTCAAGGAAGAGTTTCGTCAAGTTGTGAATCGGGGTGAGCCGTTCGTCTCCAATCTCGTCAAGGGTCCAGCGAGCGGACAACTGCTCGTGTTCACTTCCTTGCCGGTGCTCATCCAAGGAGGCCAGCCATATACCCTCAATGTCGCCATGCTCCCGAGCGTGTTTGACCAGACGTTACGCCAAGGGGGTGCAGCGGACGGATGGACGGTGGCAATCATCGATCGGGCAGGAACGGTCGCAGCGCGCAATCGGGACCCCGAACGCTTTCTGGGTGCGAAAGCGACGGGGCCACTGATTCAACTGATCCCAAAATCGCCGACGGACGTGATCGAGAGTACAACGCTGGACGGAATCAAGAGCATCACCGCCTACGCGCGTTCTCCCTTGTGGGGCTGGACCGTCGTCGTCGCCGCTCCGTCGGCAGAACTATTCGGTTCGGCGGAACGATTATTGATGGTCGCGTTGCTGGCCTCGCTCCTCTTTGGCGCCGGTGCCGCTTTGGTCGCCTGGTGGATTGGGCGCGGCGTGGTGGCGGCCGTGCAGACGCTGGTGGAGGGAACAGAATCCATGGGCCGCGGCGAAACCCTGGATCCGCGCGCGACCGGGATGGCCGAAACGGATTTCGTTTTCAAAGCGCTGACCGATACGTCCTGCCGCCTCGCGGCAAGAGAAGAGGATTTGGTCCGGGCCAATCGGACGTTGAATGCGACGGCAGAGCGCCTTCGCGAAAAACAAGTCCGTCTCGATGCGGCTCGAACTGCGGCTTCGACCGGCACGTTTGTCTGGCACACGCAGTCGGATGCTCTGGAATCAGATGAAAGTCTCAACGCCCTCTTCCTCATTCCATCGCCGGGCGGAGTACGCACGCTCGTTGAATTCATGGCGTACGTTCATCCCGAGGATCAGGCGAGAACGCGGGGCAACCTGAGTCTCTGCAGTGAGGGTAAGGACGAACTGGCGAGCGAATTTCGGATCGTGCGGCGAGATGGAGTCACGCGCTGGTGGTTCATTCGCGGAAAGTTGTTTCCGGCCGCCTCGAACGCAACCGCCGCGTATGTCGCCGCCGCGTGTGTTGACGTCACTGAGCGCAAACGATCGGAAGCAGAGGTTGCCCAAGCGCGTGATGCCGCCGTGGCGGCGGGTCAAGCCAAAGACCGGTTCCTCGCGGCGCTGTCACATGAATTGCGAACGCCCTTGACCCCAGTGCTGCTGATCGCGAGCGATGCTGCGCAACGTGAAGAATATCCCCCGGCGGCGCGTGACGCGTTCGCGGTGATCGCGAAGAACGCCGAGCTCGAAGCGCGGTTGATTGATGATCTGCTCGATCTGACGCGAATCACGCAGGGCAAGCTGTTGCTCGACGCGAAAGACATCGATCTGCACGCGGTGTTGCGTGAAGCCATTTCCACGGTTCGCGCGGAGCTCGATCAGAAGCATCAATCGGTGGAGCTTGTCCTCGACGCGGTCCAGACGACGGTCAAAGCCGATCCCATCCGATTGCAGCAGGTGTTTTGGAATCTCTTGAAGAACGCGGTCAAGTTCACGCCGCAACACGGACAGATCATCCTTCGAACGAACAATCAGGGAGCGGAGATCGCGGTGCAGATCATCGACAATGGCATCGGTATGACGGCGGAGGAAATGGCCCGGAGCTTCCGGCCCTTTTCCCAAGGCGATCATTCGCTCAACGGCAGCACGCATCGCTTTGGCGGCTTGGGTCTCGGACTCGCGATTTCTCGGATGCTGGTGGACCTGCACGACGGACGGGTCACGGCCCAGAGTGAAGGTCGGGGGAGTGGCACAACGTTCACCGTCACACTTCCGCTCATACCGTCCTCCCTCAGCAGCGATCCGATCCGACAAACGATCCCGGCTGAACCGGCCCGCGCGCCAGAAGGCCAAGGCACGAGAATTTTGCTGGTGGAAGACCACGAGGCGACGCGGATTGCGGTCGAGTGGTTGCTGAAGCGACGTGGTTACGCCGTACTCTCCGCGTCCACGTTCAAGGACGCGGTGACTCTGGCGCAGGGGATGTCATTCGATCTGGTCGTGTCGGACATTGGGCTGCCGGACGGTGATGGGTTTGCCCTGATGCAGCATCTGCGTGATACCTACGGCCTGCGCGGGATCGCGCTCACTGGCTACGGAATGGATGCGGATGTTGAGCGGGGACGAGCAGCGGGGTTTGAGGCGCATCTCACGAAGCCGGTCGACGTCAACAAACTCGCGCGGATGCTCGGTCGTCTCCAGTCGGGAACCAAAACGCCGTTCACCGTCACGTAAGGTCGCTTCTCCGCCTTGCACTGTTCGTTTCGCAGAGCACGGTGAAAGCCATGAGTTCTTCCGCTAAAAACACGTTCACGCTTGAATTGGGGGCAATGGCGCCGGACTTCCGATTGCCGGCAACCGACGGACGCTCCTATCAGGTGGCTGATTTCAAGGACGCGAAATTTCTCGTCGTGTTTTTCACCTGTAATCATTGCCCGTACGTAACCGGTTCGGACGAGATCACGCGCCAGACCGCGTTGCGCTTTCAGCCACACGGGGTGCGATTCGTCGGCATCAACTCCAACAGTCAAAACACGTACAAGGAGGATTCGTTTCCGCACATGGTGGAACGGATGCAGCAGCACAAGTTTCCCTGGGTGTACCTGCGCGACGAGTCGCAGGATGTGGCCCGTGCTTACGGTGCGTTGCGCACGCCCCATTTCTACGTCTTCGATGCGACGCGGAAGCTGGTTTATACCGGCCGCGGCGTGGACCAGCCGCGCGACGCGTCGAAGGTCACGCGCAACGATCTGGCCAACGCGCTGGAAGAGCTCGTGGCGGGTCGGCCCGTTGGAACGCCGAAAACAAACCCGATTGGCTGCAATGTGAAATGGGACGGGATGGACGCGCACTGGATGCCGGCTGACGCGTGCGATCTGGTCTAACGTCGCGGCGTGAGTGGACGCGCCTCAAAACGGAGCGCGCGCCGTTCTTCCCGAAAAACGAATTCCGCGTTTCGCGCTTCCAAGCTGGGAAGTAATCAGGGCTCCACGTTAAAAAGCAGACGCGGAGCTTGGGCCGGATCTGAGCCGGTGAGAAATGCGGCGTTGATGGAGCCGAGAGGAATCAGGACGATTCCCTTGGTGCGTTGATCGAGCAGTCGCTGCAGCGCGGGACGCGAAAGCGTGATCAAGGTGCTGCCATTCCGTTCTTCGGTCACATCGACGTCGATGATCATTTGGGTGTTGAACACGTCCTCGTAGGCGTGGCCTTGGAGCAGTGACTCGTAGGTGACAGAACGGGCGCTCCATTGCGGATCTCCGCCGAGGATTTCCACCACGCGCATCATCCCGAAATCTTTTCGGCGGGTGGCGGCGCGCTGAACGGAATGCGTCTTGAGTTCAAGCAGTCCGCTGCCTGACGCTTTTTTTCCGGCGAATGCACTCAGATCCCAACGCAGAATGACGTACTGAGTGCCGTTCACGGTCGCGATCGGGACCGGTCCGCTGCTCTCAATCGCGGACCAGTCGGCCAGGTTTGCATCCGGCTCGCGACGATCGATGGTGGCGACAGCGGCTGCGGGGATCGACTGTTTGAAGCTGGCGGGTGAGGCAATCTCTGGACGATACGGAATCGGAACGCCTTTGTCTGGTCCGGCTGTCGCGGGATCCACGAGCTCCACTTTGAAGTAATCGACGTCGACGTCGTACTTGCCCAAGCCCCAATCCATGAGCGCGAGCTGCGCGTTCAACTGATCGCCGACGCGTCCGTCGAAATTGTGTGTGGTGAAGCTGATGGTTTGCCAGACGTGGGCTTCGCCGAGGTCGAACTCCATGAGGTCACCATGAAAATCCGTGGTGTGCTGCGTGTTCACGCTGAGGTTGACGCGGCGAGGCGCGTGGCTGCTGCGGATGCGCGCTTCGACGCGGAGCTCGGTGTCGGGCGCCGCGAGTTTGGCGAGATCGATGGACGACGAAATCTGACGTTTGATGATGGCCCACCAGATTCCGCGCCGATCCGTTGTCGCATCGACGTGGATTGTCGCGATGCCGTTAGCCGAGGTGAATTCCATCGTGGGGGTTCCATCACCCGCGAAAAAATTCCAGCTCTTGATCCCGGTTGGATCTTTGACGATGGGACCGTCGAACGAATCCAGAAAAGCAGCACGGGCGGAAGAACCTGCTGCACCGAGAACGAAAAGTGTAAGAAGGCCACGGCAGAGCGCGGCGGTAATGAAATTCTTGAAGACGGAGGAATTCATGAGGCGGAAAGGTGACGAATAACAGTCCGGGTCAAACGTTGGGGCGATGACACAATGATAGTTGCACCCGGAACCGAGGAAAGCGGGGAGCGTGAATGTTGGAATCGAATCGCCGGTACCACGGAAGAAAGTGAGGGTGTACGCCAGCGAAAGTTGAACACGTTGTCCGTTTTTCGTGCACTCGATCGTCGTATGGGGTGATGCGCAACTCATACCGAGAGAGGAACCATGCCTAAGCTCATTGTATTTAACCAGGTCACGCTCGACGGGTACTTCACGGGGCCGACCGGCGATATGAGCTGGGCGCACGCCGGCGCGGATGACCCGGAGTGGAAGTCCTTCGTGGCCGGCAACGCTCAAGGCGGCGGCGTGTTGGTCTTCGGCCGCGTCACGTACGAGATGATGGCGAGTTTTTGGCCGACTCCCATGGCCGCGAAATTTGATCCGGTGGTGGCCAAAGAGATGAACGACATGCCGAAGGTCGTTTTCTCACGCACTCTGAAGGAGGCATCATGGACCAATACCAAGCTGGTCAAGCGAGGGCTCGTCGAAGCCATCAGCAAAATGAAAAGCGCGCCGGGAAAAGATATGGCGATCCTGGGCAGCGGAACGATCGTGGCGCAACTTGCTGAAGCCGGTCTCGTCGATGAATATCAGCTCATCGTGAATCCCATTGTGCTGGGCAAGGGCCGGACCCTTTTCGAAGGCGTGAAACGTGCGCCGAAACTAAAGCTGCTCAAGTCGCGCACGTTTAAGAATGGCAAGGTGCTGCTGAGCTACGTCCCGGTTGTTTGATCGCGACGTAGCGTCACCACGTTGAGGCCGCGTGATTGGAATTCGGTGACTCGCTATCACCGAGCGACTCTGTTGGGTTCCGGGCATGGATCGTCGCCTGGTTTGGTTTGTCGGTTTGCTCACCCCGGTGATCGTTTGGTCGTGGATCGCACCGCACGATCGATTTACCTGGTGGCTCGAGTCGGTGCCGGTCGTTGTCGGAGTACCGTTGATACTCGCGCTGCGGAACCGGTTTCCGCTCTCGACGTTGCTGCTCGTCTTACTGTGGATCCACTGCGTCGTGCTGCTGGTCGGCGGCCACTACACGTATGCGCGCGTTCCGTTGTTCGACTTGATTCGCGATGCGACGGGTGGAGCCAGGAACAACTACGACAAGGTCGGCCATTTCATCCAGGGATTCGTCCCCGCCATTCTGACGCGGGAGATTCTCATGCGCACGTCGCCGCTGCGCGATCGCGGCGATGGACGGCCGAGTCGCTGGCTCGGTTTTCTCGTGACCTGCGTGTGCCTGGCGTTCAGCGCCCTTTACGAACTGATCGAGTGGCTCACGGCCGTCACGAGCGGCGAGGCCGCCGAAGATTTTCTCGGGACGCAGGGCGACGTGTGGGACACTCAAACTGACATGGCGACGGCGCTCGTCGGCGCCGTCCTCGCGTTGCTCGTGCTGTCACGCTGGCACAATCGATCACTGGCCAACGTGCGACGGTCGACCGCGTAGCGTCCGGGAGCCGGGAGCTGCGGAGGAATCACTCGGACTTCGGCAAGCCGAGTTCGCGCACCCAGATGTTCCGGAAGCGAATCGGGTTGTTGTGATCCTGCAGCTCGATGAACACCGCTGGTGGGTGCGGCTTGCCGTAGGTGCCCAGCGTTTTGTGCGGCATGCCGCCGATGCCATCGGTTCGGCCAAAATATTCCTGTCGGTGCTGAACGACGACGCCGTTGTGAATCACCGTGACGGCGGCTTTCTTCACGAGCTCGCCAGCGGCATTCCAGCGGGGTGATTCGAACACGATCTCGTACGTCTGCCACTGGCCCGGGGGTTTGCTCGCATTCACCAGGGGTGGTTGCTGTCCATACAACGCGCCAGCCTGTCCGTCCGCGTAGGTAGGATTCTCATACGAATCCAGAATCTGGACCTCATACATGCCATTGATCATGACGCCGCTGTTGCCACGGCCCTGGCTGCTTCCCTGCACCTCTGCTGGCGTGGCAAATTCCAGATGGAGCTGGAAGTCGGCAAATTTATCCTTGGTGCGGAGCATGCCTGTACCGCGGACGGCTTCGAAGTAGCCTTCGGCGATTTTCCACTGGGCCGCGTCGCCTTTGGCGTTCGACCATTTCGAGAGATCTTTCCCGTCGAACAGGACGTTCGCGTCGGATGGCGCAGGAGCGAGGTGACTGAACGTCGCGCCCGGTGTTACGACTGCCGGCCGCGGGCGGTCACTGTCATGGACGTGCCACGGCGTGCCGGGGATCATGGGCGTGTCCTTGTAACCGAGCTCAGCGGCGCCAAGCGATCCAGCCGTTATTAGCGCGAGCACGACACTGCTGTTTCGAGGAGAAAAGATCATGGGGTAGACGTGGAGTAGAGACCTATTCGCGCCGGCTTCGAGCGCAAATGTCGGAGCGTACGAAACCACCCCAGCAACCCTCCATTGAGGTTGATGGGGTGGAATTCGTTGCAGTCGTGTCCGGCTTACTTCTTGTGCTTGGCTTTCGTCACCGCCGGCCCTTCCGGCCAGAGGCGAATCACTTCACCGACGTCGGCCGAAGTGCTGAAGTTCGAAATATAAATGGCGCCGTCCGGGCCAATGACCATTCCGCCTGGCATGACCAGTCCGTCGGTCGCGATCGTGTCCACGCTGTGATCGTCGGCGTTGACTCGGGCCAGACGGCCGGTGACTTCGGGTGCGAGGAGTCCGTTCCGGTCGATCTCCAGCACGTAGAGGTTGCCGTGCGCGTCGAACGCCAGATCGATGAGGTTCGTGAACCCATCAGCATAAATCTGCGGCGCCGATCCGGGTACGATGCGGTAGATGCGGGCAGCCCCGGCCGGGAACGGAAAACCGGTGAGCTGGCTCATGTAGAGCGCACCGTCCGGTCCGCGTACTACGTTAGTCGGTACGGCCTGCATGGGGATCTGCGCCGGAAACGGAGGCTGCGGGAGGAAGGGTGGGGTGTTGACCAGTCGGTTGGGAAACACGGCGACGACGCTGATCTCGCCGTTGTGGCCAACCCGGAGCAGCGTGTTGGCGCCGGCGTCGGTCACATAGCCATCACGTGGTTCGTTGAGCACGCCATTCGGATTGCTGTCCGGTCCATTGCCATCGGGATCGTGAGCAGCCTCGAACGCCGCGATGTCCGCGATGGTCTTCAGGTGCCCGTTTTGATTCATCTGTTGCAACGTTCCCATCAGTCGCGCCTGAGCTCCGAGAACGATATCCCGGACGGCAGGATTTTGACCCAGGCCGATGGTCAACAACGCGTGTCCAGTCTGCCCGAACGAAATGGCGGACGGCCCGATCGCCGCCATGCCTCCCGCTCCCGCCAATGACGGCAGTCCGCTGATGATCCGCTCCTGTTCACCTTTCCAGACGCGCGTGACTGCACCGGTCAAACCAAACTGAACCGGGCCATCGGGTCCTTGAATCTGCGGGCCATTTCCACCTGTACCCGCTTCCGCAATATAGAGCGCACCGTTCGGCGCAAAATCCAGGCCGCGTGGATTGTCCAACCCGCTTGCCACCACTTCCCATGTTGCGGCGACGGCGCGACCGGCGGTGAACGGTACGAGACAACAGGTCAGCAGCAACGCCACTCTCGATCCGAATCGTGTAGGCTGCGGGGTAAGGTCTGTGAGCAGACGCGACGAGCACGTGGAGGGTTGGCTGGATGGAATGAGGTTCGATTTCATACTTCGATGGGGTTGAGGACGCGTTCACCAACGGTGAGATCGACGGTTCAGAATGATCGATGGAATCGTTCTGCGGTCGGATCGGGCCGGCCATGCTGCGAACCGAAAAGAGGACAAGTGGGAACGCGCCGGCTTTCTTTGATCTGGCCATCGGACATTTGCTGACGCCTGACGCGACCCAAACGCTGACGCGTCGGGAGTCGGCCGGCGTTGATCGCGCCGAAGACCCGAGCTCGGCTGGCCAGCTCATCGCGGCATCGAACCGCCGCTGTATCGCCTACCGCACCAAATATATTTCCAGCAAGACGACGCCGGTCCCGCCCTGCGCGTGCATGCTATACGCTCCGGCGGGCAAATCTAGAAGGAGCGCGGCATCTTTGCTGTCGGTGGCGAGATCGAACGCGCCGACTTTTTTCATCGTGGCTGCAAGTGAGGTGGCGTCGGCGCTGGTGTTTGCTATCGCCCAATCATCGTTCTGCGCCACGACTTCACCCTTGCTGTTGTACACGGTGAGCACCGGGTTCGCGAGTGGGTGAGTGATGCCTTGGGCGGAAAGGGTCGGCCCGACCGCGCGCAGCAGAACGCGTGCGGTGCGACTGAAGCCCTGAGGATCGACAATGACAAAGCCGGCGATGGCCACGTTGTCTCCGGGAGCTGTTCGCGCGCGGAACGACAAATTCGTGAGCAACTGATAGAGATATTCCTGACCCATCGGAAAGAGCTGGTAGATCTCGAGCAGGCCGACGCCGTCACCCTGACCCTGGCTCTGCAGCATCAGCGTAGCCGTGCCGGTCGGGAAAGTGCGCAACAGCGCCGCATCATTACTTCCGGCCGCGAATGGAAATGCGCCGGATGCGACGGCGGCGGCTGCGCTGTCTGGGTTGGCCGACCACTGATCATTATTTGCGATGACCGCACCGGAAGAGTTGTAGAGATCGATCGCGGGATTCGGCAAAAAGTTGGTGACGCCTTGAGCTTTCAACGACGGGCCGGCGCCACGCAGCAGAGTCGGTAGCCCCAGGGCTCCGGCAGAAATTTTCGTTGCGAGTCCTGCAATCACCGTGTCTTCGCCAGAACCGGTCACCGCGCGTCCGGAGAGATTCGCCAGATAGGGCAGCTCGGGGCTGAACGTCAGCGCGACGACATTGCTGAGGACACTGGTTCCGCCGAGGCCTGTAGTGCGGAGCTGGTAGCGACCAAATTGGGCCGTGCTATAGGAGGTCAGGATGAGCTTGTCCGATGTGGAGTTCGCCGGCAGCGGCTGTCCATCGAGGGCGACCCATTGATAGGTGAATGGACCCGTCCCGGTCAGGTTGCTTGAGATGGTCACCGTCGAGCCATTGATCGGCGTGCCGGAACTAACGTACGCGGTGGCGTTTGGCGGCTGGGTGCCCGCTGCTTTATTGGGGAGCAGGCGTGCGACTGAGTTGGTGCCGTGACCTTCCCAACTGGTGAACGTGCCGGCCAGGAGGAGACGGCCGGTCGGATCGATGGTGAGATTCTTGGCCGAATCGAACACGGTGTAGCCGGAATAAAATGTCGGGTCGACGGCCAGCCCGGTGGGGGTGATCAGATAACGCATCAGCTTGCCCACGGTACTGAAGATATAGACTTCTCCGGTGAGGGGGTTGACGACCGGAGTGCGCTCCGTGAATTCCGTCGTTCCTGACCACGCAGGATCAGCCGTGCCGTCTTCCAGCAGCAATTTCCAGAGGCGCGACCCGTGGTAGGCGGAGTAATACAGGTAGCGTCCCGTGCTCAGTGGAACGACGAGCAGCGAACCTTGTATCAGGGGCCCGGGCGATTGCTCGGCAAACGCCGCGTCGCGCTGTCCGCTCGCCATGAGGCGGAACACGACCGTCCACGTTGAAGGGAAATTCGTTGGTACGGGATTGAGTCGCGTCGCCGTCACCACGATACGACCGCTGGCATCGAGCCGCAGCTGGTTGATGCGATCTGTCGACACCGGGTAGGTGAAGCTCGGATCGACGGTGCCATCCGCATTGAACCGCATCAGCACCCTGTCTTGGGCGAGAAGGAATTTGCCGTTCGCGTCCACGACGGCGGCGGTGAGTGGCTGGGCGGCATCGTACGCGACGGGGAGGCTGAACGTGATCGGAGCCCCTTGCCGATCGAGGCGGTAGGGCGCTTGCGAAGTGAGCAAGCTGCCGTCGGGAAATGCGGCGAGAACAAGGCCAGCGGTACTTGGAAAGCTGAAGCTCGGGTCGAGGCGGCCGTCATCAGCGAGACGGAAAGCGGTGAATGTCCCGGAGTCGCTGCGAGTGACGATCAGGCTGCCGTCGGTGGCGAAAGGCCCGGTTGAATACACGCGGGTCGAGGCGGGAAGGTTCGAACTGAACGTCGGATCGACGGCGCTGGCCGGGAAGGGCAGGACGTTGACCGTGACGGTGTCGCTCCAATCGGTGGTGGCACCGACCTTGGCCTGCAGGCGATAGTTGCCGGAGTCGGCTGCAGCTATGCTAGCCAGCGTGAGTGTCGCCTGGTTTGCCCCCGGAATTGCGACGTCGTCATGAAACCATTGGAACGGAGCCGTGGGCGCGGGCAGGGTGTTAAAAGAAAGCGTGACTGACGAGCCCGGTGGGTATTGCCGCTGCAGCAGCTGTGAACTCTGCGGCTGCACGTTCAACGGAAATGCAGCGCGGACGGTGGTGAGTGATACGGCCACTGCAATGCCGGACAGGAAAACGGCACGGTGAATCGCTTGAAGCATCGAGGAAGTCATGGGTACAGAACCTGCCTTTTGAGACAATCACTGGGAAAAAACCCACTACGCAGCTTTTCCTTCCGTGCGATGATCGGCCTCGATCACTACCGCCGCTTCCCGGTGATCGATCCTGGCATCAGCTTTCCATGGCGGTGCAACCAGGAATCGACGGCGCCCGGCGCCCATTGATCGTCCGTCCGGCTGCTCGACTGGCGTCTTCTTCGCCCGATCGTAGCGCCTTTGCGTCTTTGCGCTTAGGCTTGGTGGACAGAATTCGAACTCGATCCGAGAGAGGATGCATCCGGATCTTGCGCCGGACCGCGTCTCGGACAACGTCCCGAGTACCCGATGCCAGTTCTGACCAGCCGTCAGCGACTCGCTTTTAGTCCCATGCTAAAATTCCTGCTTTGCTTTTCGCTGTTCAGCGTTGGTGCGGTTGCGGCACCGACGGATGACATTGAGTCACTCCTGAGCTACATCGGAGGTCTCGAGGGCGCGTCGTTTGTTCGGAATGGAACCGCCCATTCTCCGAAGGAAGCGGAGGCTCACCTCCGAATGAAATGGACGAAGCAGAAGGCGCAGATTCGGACGGCGGAAGAATTCATTCAGAAGTGCGCCACCGACTCGTCGACCTCGGGCAAGCCCTACGTGATTCGGTTCGCGGATAAGTCTGAAGTGAAGGCGGCCGATCTATTGACGAAACAGCTGGCGGAATTGCGGGGTACGACGAAGCGATCGACGAATGGTGGGGTGAACGCGTCGCAGCCGGTCGGCGACGTGAGCATCGGAGCCTTCGTTCTTTCTTCATCCCAGCGCTGAAATCTTATGCGTGCATCACCCGACCGAATTCAGAACGAGGCTGCCTTTGCTTGGTGGCGTTGCGCGTCGCGGTTGCAGCTTGCGGTGATCGTGACGGCAATGGCGATCGCGATGGGCGGATGTTCTACGCCCGGTGCTTATAGCCGAATTCCGGCGCGGTTCACGGCCTTACCCAGTGCGCCCAATACGGAATCGTATTTGATCGAAACGGTGGACGCCGTGGCGGATCCGACCGCGACTCGATATGAATTCACTTTCGAAGGAAACGAAGTGACCGCGCAGGTTTCGACGATTTCCAAGACGGGGGCTCGCTCCGAGCGCCGGCGCACGGGTGAGATCGCAGCGAAGTTATTGAAAGTTTTTCGGGCATTTAACTGGAGCTCGATTGAAGCGCCTCCGCCCGACGATGATGCCACCGTGCCGCCGCCGAATCACACGGAAGTCGTGTTGAAAGCTCGGACGGCAAAATCGTACCGCGAGGCGCAGGTTCGCCTCGCCGACTGTGCCGGACTGCGGAAGTTGTTGGCTGATCTGCAGGCCGTGAAATAGCCGGTCTACTCCAAAACTAGACGCGAGATCGCGCAGCGCAGGCTAACCGGAGACGCTCAGTTCGCGCAGGTCCGCGCGGGCGACGGCATAGCTGGTGTTGTACGCGAGCACCTGTGGGTCCGGTGACTGCCCGTGAACGTCGCACCATTCGCGATACAGAGCCGGCCACCAATTCTCGTGCTGCGTCAGACCGTTCTCCCGGTAGCTGTTCCAATCGATCAGAACCTTTGACCAACACTTGTCCCCGTAGTTAATCGCCTCCGAGGCGTTGCCGATCTGCTTCACGTACCATTCGCGGCCGATGCGGGAATGGAGCACCTCATCAGCCCAGTCGTAGTCTTGAATCATTGCCGAAAACGGATCGCCGGAGGCCACGCCGACTTCCCACTCAAAGCGTTTGCCCGTTTTCGGCATCAATCCCTGCTCGATAAAATAAAGCACCCCGTGCCGCTCAAGTGGAGTGAGCTGGGTATTGAGCGCAAGGGACCACGTGTAGTTCACCCGGACCAGCCGCTGCCAGTCGATGCCAGCGCGAACAAATCCGACTTCGCCCATCATGGCATGACGCGCCTCGTCCCAAAGTTGCCGGGTCATGTCGACGTAGTAGCGCCAGGGTTTATCCGGGGTTTGCACGATGATGCTCGCCATCATCTCAGGCACATCGATTTCCCGGAGCCGCTTGTAAAACATCATCAGGGTCTTCGGAGGCGCCGGGAACCGTTCTTCGTACAGGAAGACTTCCGCGTGCACGCCCATGTTGTACGGATCGGGGAAGCGCTCATCCCGGCGGGGTACGCCATCGTACTGGTGAGGCGTCGCGGAAAAGCTGCGCGTGGGTGCGCCTGATTCGTGGGGTTCGGAGCCATCGAGTCCACCCGCTTGGCCCAGCAAGGTCGCGAGCAGTTGATTCCACGGCTGCAGTCGGGTGCGATCTTCGGCCGAAACCAGATGAGTGATACACTTGGTCCCGAACTCCAGCATTTCGTCGACCTCGATCAGCGCGAATCGGCACAGTCGAAACGTGGGATGATCAACCAGCCGGTTTGTCTCCTCCATATGAAGAAGCAGCGATTTTCGAAGTTCGGGTATCGCGTGTTCGTAAAGTCCGAGGAGCAGGCTTGAACTCTCTGGTGCGCAGAGAATCTCATCAAAAAAAACGTCCAGCGCCTGGTCGGGCACAACTTCAAGGCCGAGCGGCGGCTCCCGCATTTCTCCAACGCGCGTCCGCCAGGCGGCCGCATGTTCGGCGCAGTAGTGCGCGTGCAAGCTGAAGCCCATCTTCAACTCGTAGATCGGCTCGGCCGTCAATCGGTCGACAAAAATTTGATGCAGACGCCGAAACGCCCAGTGGTGCCGCTTCAAACGTGCGACACAATCGTCGATCGACAGTCCTAGGCGCATCGCGTCCGCGATGCTGGTGATTCCTGCGACCGAGGGGAGATCGCGGTAAGAACGATAAACGGCAGAGTTCATGGGGAGGGCGGGGACGATCGCTCGCAATGGTTCGGGGCCTGACTGCTCACAGCTTCACTCAGCTCGTTGGAACGGTCAACCCACGCTGCTTCCGGTAGAATCGTGTGGCGACTTCAACGTGCGGACAAAGAATGCGTGGCGCGTGCTACCGACCAGCGCGAACCGGCCATGCCTCGGTCCGGCCGCCGGGTGCCGGGGGAATTCTGCTCAACTGTGACCACTCACTACCGATATAGGCAGAAGCCCGTACCCCCATGACTAATTCTGCCCTGCCTAATCGATCGTCTTGCTCTCGCGCCGCTGGTTTCAGCTTGGTGGAAATGATTGGTGTGCTCGCCATCATCGCGATCCTGGCGGTGGTCATCGTCCCTAAAGTGTTTTCTACGATCGCGTCGTCCCGTGTGACGAGTGCAGTCGGCTCCGTGAACACCATGCGCACGGCGGTCACGGAATTTGCCGGGAAGTACGGCACCATCCCACTTACGGTCGCAGCCTCGCGCCTGGACGACCTGCTGATGACCGCGAACATTCTGGATACGCGATTCGGGGTTAAGATCGGAACTCAGCCGGGCGCGACGCCGATTGCCGGTGCAACCTGGAGCAATGCCACCGGCGCGTGGGTTGCTACGGGCGGTGCGTCGCAGGCCACCCAATCTCGCATCATCTGTCTCGCTTCGGCGCCTGCGGTTGCTCCCGGCGCTGGTACGAACTATCGACTCGACGGAACAGCCAATCTTGCAGCAGGGGCCAAGGTTGTTTCGGCCGTCATTCCAGGCGTTTCAATCAATGATGCCCGTGAGCTCAGTCTCAAAATCGACGGAGAAACGTTGACGCAAGGCACGGCATCGGTGGCGGCGGATACGGCGGGCAAAGTGACGTATGCGGCGCCCGGCGCTGCGACCAGCGTCACGGTGTACATCTATCTCGCCCACCAGTAACGGACGCCTGAAGCGATTTCAATTTCGGCCGACCCGGGGCAATGGGCCTCCGCGCTGTTCAAAATGTCGACCGTTGCCCTTACGCCCCCAGCTCCGCCGAAGCGGCTTGGTGACCGACTGCTCGAAGCGGGACTGATTACACCGCATCAGCTCGAGCTGGCGTTGCGCGAGCAAAAGCGCACCGGCCGTCTGCTGGGCGCTGTTCTCCACCAACTCGGGTTTGTCTCGGAGCAAGACATTGCGTCGTTCCTCGCGCAGGACGCTCAGACCCCGACTGTCAACGTTCTCAAGCTGGAGATCGATCCGGCGCTGCTCGCGCTGGTGCCCTACGATTACTGCAAGGAAGCGGTGCTCCTGCCGTGCCGCCGAACGGGTGATGTACTCACCCTCGCGATGGCGGATCCGTTCAACATCGTCGCGATTGATCGGGTTGAGCAACTGACCCGACTCAAAGTGGAAGTGTTGAGCGCGCCTCAGCCCGACATCTTGGAAAAGCTCAGCGCGATCCATGACCGCGAAGGATCGCTCGACCAGACGATCGACGAGCTGATGAAGATCAGCAGCCGCAAAGGTGGTGACGATACGACGGCGCCCATGATCCGCGCGGTGGAGCAGATCATCGCCGCCGCGGTGCGGAAGGCCGCGAGCGACATCCATTTCGAACCCGACGAGAAATCGTTGCGTATCCGTATGCGGAACGACGGCGTGCTTCAGTCTTTTCTGCTCATTCCCAAGGACCTTCAGGATTCGTTCATCGCGCGCGTGAAGGTGATGGCGAACCTGGACGTTTCCGAAACGCGACTGCCGCAGGACGGCCGCTTCAGCTTCACCCTGGGTCGTCGCGAGCTGAACATCCGCGTTTCGTGTCTGCCCACGAATTACGGCGAAAGCGTGGTTCTCCGGATTCTTGATAGTGGAAATCTCTTATTGAACCTGCAGTCGCTCGGACTGCGCCAACCGGATGAGGCCACGCTGGCAAATGCGGTGACGCGGCCGCACGGCGTTATCCTGGTGACTGGCCCGACCGGTAGTGGAAAGACCACGACGCTGTACACCGCCCTCAATGCGGTGAATCGGCTCGAGCGCGCGGTATTCACTTTGGAAGATCCGATTGAGTACCGCCTGCCTCACATTCGGCAGAGCCAGGTCAACGAGAAGATCGGTCTGAGTTTCAGCAACGGGCTGCGTACGCTGCTGCGGCAGGATCCGGATGTGGTCCTGGTGGGTGAAACGCGCGACAAGGAAACCGCTCAGCTGATGGTGCGGGCCGCGTTGACGGGGCATTTGGTCCTGAGCTCGCTCCACACCAACGATTCGTTCAGTGCGATCCCCCGCCTGATCGATTTGGGAGTTGAGCCCTTTCTGCTGCCCGCGACGTTGCATCTGATCATCGCGCAGCGGTTGGTGCGACGGTTGTGCCCGACCTGTCGCCAGGTCGTGGAAAACCCGTGTGAACATCTGCGAGCGTTCAATCTGCCGATCCCGACAGACCGGGAGCCGACGTTGTGGAAACCCCGCGGCTGCCCTGAATGCCGTCAACAGGGATATCGCGGCCGCATCGCGATCTTCGAGGTGCTGGCGATCGATGACGACTTTCATCCACTGCTTCATACCGGCAGTGCGGAGAAATTGAAGGACCTGGCCCGGGAAAAAGGGATGCCGCTCCTCTTTGATGACGGGATCCGCCGGGCCCACATGGGCACCACCACGCTCGAGGAAGTCTTCCGCGTCGCCTTCGCCTCATGAGTGTCTTTCACTACCGCGCTTTCGACGGGGCGGGGAAAGCCGTAATGGGCGCCCAGGAGGCGGATAGTATTCTCACGTTGGAGACGCGGCTGAAAGCGGCAGGTATCTGGTTGCTCGAAGCCAAGGAAGGGACGGCGGTGATCGAGGAGATCGCACGCGGCGGTCGCTCCACGAAAGTCAATCGCAGCGAGCTGATCGCTTTCTTTGTGCAGATGGCGTTGCTGCTGAAAGCGGGTGTGACCTTACCGACGGCATTGAAGCGACTGGGCGAGGACAATGCGGGAACCCGGCTGGGCGAGTTACTCGAAGGTCTGCGGGAGCAGGTGGCAATCGGCGAGCCGCTGAACGAGGCGATGAACAACTATCCGAAGGTGTTCTCGCGGCAGATTACGGCGATGATTAAAGCGGGAGAGGCGAGTGGCCGGGTGCCGGAAGTATTCGACAGCCTGAGCAGCTACTACGAATGGCTCGATCAGCTGACGAGTGAGATCCGACAGGCGCTTATTTACCCGGTGATGGTGCTCGGGGCTTCGATGAGTCTCGTGCTGCTTTTGTTCACGTTTGTGGTTCCGCGTTTCGTTACGCTGCTGACCGAGCTGCATCTGAAAATTCCGGTGCTCACCCAGATCGTCATGTGGCTGAGTCAGGCCTTGCTGCGGAGCTGGCCCGTTTTGATCGGCGCGTTGGTGATCCTTCCGGTCGCATGGAAATTTGCGATGCGCATACCGGCGGTCGCTCGCGCTTTCGATTCGGCCATGATGAGCATTCCGATCTTTGGCCCCTTGCTCGCGATGTTCAGCCTTTCGCGATTCAGCAACAATCTGGCGATGCTTTATCGCGCTGGAATTCCGCTCGTCCGCGGGATCGAGATTTGTCGGCAGCTCGTGGGCAACCGGGCGATCGAAGCGGCGGTGGAACACGTGCGGCTCGGAGTGCTCGAGGGCACCCCCCTGCATCGCTGCATGGCTCAACACCGCGTTTTTCCCCGGACGATGATCACGATGATCGCCACCGGTGAAACGTCTGGCAGCCTGGACGTGGCGCTGCAGAGCGTTTCCGACTACTACAACAAGATTATACCGCGGCGCATCAAGATCGTCTTCGCGATCTTCGATCCGGTGATGATGATTTCACTGATCGCCATCGTGGGCGTGGTCGCCCTCTCGGTGATCCTTCCCATCCTGCAACTCTGGGACGCGAAATGAGCGCGCGATTGAGTTCATGGTCGGGGAGGAAACGCGATGGCTTCACGCTCATCGAGCTCATCGGCGTCATGGCGATCATGGCGATCATGGCCAGCGTGCTGGTGCCGAACGTTCTCAAATCGATCGATCGTGCCGCAGTCGCGGCTGAAGCCCAGACACTCCACCAACTCGGCAGCCAAGTTAAACTTTATCTCCAGGCGAACGCTGTACCGCCCAGCACGGCGATCCCGCCCACGGTGCCGAACTGGACCACACAGCTCGCCACCTATGCGGATCTCAACGCAGCTGATGTAGCGAAGAATCGGCGACAAGTCGCTCGGACGTACGTGCTCGAACCTGTGACAGGGCCAGCGGTTTCGGGACGCGCCTTGCTGATTTCCAGCATGCGATCGGGGCTCGTTCCACCCGCCGCAACGAGCATCAACACGTTAGCCCGGTTCGACGATATCTGGCAGACGCCTGACGGCACTGTGCCGACGGGCGCGAGCGCCGCGCTTTGGTCTGGCTGGTCCGCGGTTTCGGGCAGCGGCGAATATTTGTTGGTCGAACGCATCAACCTGCTGTCCGTCTACAAAACCGATTTCGCGAGTTTCACCGTCATTCTGGTCAACAAGAGCGTAAGCAAGATCGTCAGCTACCAGCTGGTCTTGGCGAGCGGCGCGGTTCAACCCGTGGTGAATCTGCCCTACAGCGTGCCACCCGCTGCGGCCGTTCCCCCGGTGACGCTTACGATGACGGCGAAAGACCGTCTCAATCTGTATGGGAAAGCGGGTGCCGTGACGCTTGATTTCAGCTACAGCGGCGGCAGCACGAACAAGACGTTTTACTACACGGATACGGGAGGCTGGTTGCCACCATGACGCCAAGCCCACTCACGGCACCCACGGCCAATTCGACTGCGGTTTCGGAAGAACTCCCGCCCAGCGCGCCGGTGGCCTATCGCAGCGCCAGCAAAAGTTCTGACGTCCTTGGCTTTGCCTGGTTGCACGGCACGTTGCACGCGGAAGTGTTTCGTCGGCACGAAACGGTAGCGACATGGGCCTCGCCGATTTCGGTGGACACCCTCGACCAGTTTGAGCGCGCGCTCGATGAAGCGCTCCATGCGACCGCGTTTTCTGGAACCGATGTATTCATGGTGCTGGAACACGAGCAGTTCGTCCATCAGGTCGAGCTGGTGCCCGCATTTTCTGATTCGGCGGCGCGGACTTACCTACGTGGGCGGGTGCAGCGTTACGAGCAGAGTCGCGAGCCGGTCTTGTGGGTCGGCCAGAAAACCGTCTCCGTGAAGAAAGAGTCGGGCTATCTCTTGCACCTGCTACCTACGGCGTTCCACACGCGTCTGAGTAGCTTTTTCAGGGCTCGCCGCTTGGATCTTACGCGGGTTGTCCCGCTGGTCGTGCCGCTTCAACTCGAACGGCACGGAGCAACCTCCCCGCGCGACGAGATGATCATGATCGCCGCCGAAGCAGGTGCGGCCACGACGTTGATGGTGGTCCGTGCGGACGGGGAACTGCTGTTTTCAAGAACGATGCTCGCCCGCTGGGAGACCGACGCGATTCGCATCGCGACTGAAGTGAACCGATCGCTGCTGTATGCGAAGCAGCAATTTGGCGCCATCGTGAAACGGGTGGAATTGTTCGGAGAGGTCAGCGCGCCGGCGCACGCTGAAGTACAAGCGCGCTGCGGAGCAGAGAAAGAAGTGCTGAGCCGTCCGGTCCACATTCCAAGCTGGCTGCAGGCTGTCGTCCGACTTTCGCCCCGACATCCCGTTAATCTGGTGATCGGCCATCTCGGACGTAAGCGCCGCCGGCAGTTCCTGCGGCGGCTGCTGATTGCGGTTTGCTGGCTCGGACTTGGTCTGATGGCGCTCGATTGCTGGAACGAAACGAAGACTTGGGATGAGAATGAGCACGCGCTCGTGCGCCTTCGGGCCCGGGCCCCTGAGCTGCGGATGCAGCGGGAAACTCTGACGGCCAGGAACCAGGAAGTGGCGCGTCATCGTGAATTTGTGCGTGTAGCTTCGGCGGAACGACTGCCCAACGCGCCGGTGAGCCTTCTGACTTTCCTCGCGCGAATCAGGACGCCCGATACGCAGTTCACCGACTATCTGACAAAGTGGGATGCGGAAACGGGCAAATGGAGCTTCCGGGTCGAGGGCGTGATTGAAGGCGACGAGGAGACGGCGCGGGAGAGTCTAACGCGACTCGAGCGTGGGTTGGAAAAAAGCGCACTCCGCGCTCGATTGAAAGACGGTGGCCGAGTCCTTGTTCAATTGCCCGCAGCTACGGCTGATGCGACGCCGACGCATCGGTTCATCATGGAAGGAGGTCTGCTTGAAGACTAAACTATTTGGGTGGTGGCGACTTGGGTGGCGCGTATTGACGGAGGTCCCGGGATGGCCGAATGCCCCGGTGTGGCCGCGCATGCAGCGGGCGATGCCGGTCTTGGTGCCGTGCACGGCGATGGTGCTGCTGCTCGACTGGAATCTCTTAATCCAACTGCCGAAAGCGGCTGACCAAAAGTCGGCGCTCGCGCCGTTGCGGGTTTTGGCGACGGAGGTGGAGGACCTCATGCTTGCGTCATCGGACCAGCAGGCGCGGGAATTGGCGGAACAGGCACGCCAGGCCTCCGAGCATCTGGTTGGTTCCGCCGCCGAGGTCCCCGCGTTGCTCCTGGAAATGAAAAAGGACGCGCTTGCTGCCGGTTGGGAGGCGACGTTCGTCGCGTCTGATCCACTCGGGACTCCGTCATCGGACAAGGCTCGGGTCGAATTTTTGCCGGTCCGGGCGAAGCTTGTCCCAGTTGCTGGCAATACCGATGTGTTTGGCTCCTTCCTTGGACTGACCCAGCGTATTTCGCTGGCGCCAAAGCGAATCGACCTCGTCCGTCTCGCGATTCGTGCCGATGAACGCCACTGGCAACACGTCGAGTTAGGTCTTCGCGTGGTATACCCCGGCCAACATGAGAAAACTCCTTAACAATCCGAAAATTGTAGCGGCGCTCGCGCTCGTTGCGGCGGCGTGTGTAGGCGTTTCGTTGATGCCCAAGGGAACGCAAAGCTCGGGCCAGACCGCTGAACCAACGGCGTTGGCCAGCGAGGCTGCGGCGGAACCCATCACCGCCGAGCTGAGCACGATTGCTGTTGAGACCGCCGCGAAAGAAACGCCGGTAGCCGTCGCACTCGTTGATCCGTTCGGACCCCGAACGAGCACGAGCAATGAGCCCGCGGCGGAACTTCCTCCGCTGCCCGATTCGGTGGATACGGTGCGTCTGTCCGCGATCTGGACGCAGCGAGATCAGACGTTTGTCCTGATCAACGGAGAAGTGCATCAGGCTGGAGACGAGATTTCGCGGATCAAGATCGAGTCCGCGACTCAGGACGGCGTGTGGGTCGCACACTGGAAAGGCCGCGATTTTCTAACGCTCGGTACCGACTTCACCCTGGTTACACCGGGGCGCCGGCCGCACGTGGAGGCGTCGCTTTGACATGAGGCTCGGTCGCTTCGCTATCTTCTGCGTTCTTGGTTTTGCGCTCGGTGCCTTGCAGGCCGAGGAGTCGGCCACGCTCGTTCCCTCGCCGGCGGTGGCCGCAGCTGGCCCGGCGCCAACCGTTCCGCCAACGCGCTTCAGTTTTCGTGCGGAGAACGTGCCGATCAAGCAGGCGCTCGCTCTGTTCGCCCGCGCTAATCATCTGAATATCGTTCCCGATTTGGACATTCAGGGGGACGTCACTGTGGAGTTTCAGGACCTGCCGCTGGACGTGGCCATGCAGGCGATGCTCGACGCGAGCGGTTACTATTTTGTTCAGGACGGCGGTCTGCTGCGCGTGCGCAATCAGGAGACGAGGCTTTTTCAGATCGACTACATTCACGTGACTCGAGCCGGGCAGGGCTCCAATGCCGTGCAGATCAGTTCAGGCGGCGGCAAGAGCAACGGCTCAGGGTCGGCGAGCGGAGGCGCGGAAGGCTCGACCATGACCGTGACGAATACTGCCACGATCAACTTCTGGAGCGATCTGGGCGACCAGCTCAAATCGATGGTATCAGCCTCGGGCAGTTTCACCATCAACAGTCTGTCTGGCACCGTTCTGGTGCGCGACAGTCATCGCAACGTCGAGATGATTGCGGGGTACCTGGTGAGTGTAACCGCGAACGTCGTACGGCAAATCGACCTCGAAGTTGAGATCTACGAGGTCGCTCTGAACAACTCGTTTCAACTCGGAATTAACTGGGGTTACATCGCGGACAATCTCGATAGCACGTTCACCACGCTGCCCGGTCAAGTTGGTCTGCCGGCGGCGGCCGGGCTCATCGTGCAAACGCCCGTCTATGGAACGCCGCCGGGTCCTCCGGGCATTCGCATTCAGCATCAACGCGGCAATCTCAGCGCGGTGCTCGATGCTCTCAAGTTGCAGGGGAATCTCAAAGTCGTTTCGAAGCCGCGCCTGCGAACGCTGAACAACCAGCCGGCGGTGGTGCGAGTTGGTCAGGACATCCCGGTCTTTCTTCGCCAGGTCACCCAGTCTCCCGGCAGCCCGCCGGTGATCACCGAGACAGAAACGATTCAGACGATCACTGTCGGTACGGTGCTTTCCATTACGCCGCAGATCTCGAGCAATGGATTGATCACCCTCGATATTACGCCGGCGGTGAGCCGCCTGGTCCGCATCGAGTCATCCGCCAGCGGGAACACCAACGCTCCCGTCATCGATATCCGCCAGGCCTCCTCGATTGTTCGGGTGCGGGATGGCGCCACGATCATCATGGGTGGATTGGTGCAGGACAATGCGAGCACGACCCGAAGGAAGGTCCCGATCCTCGGCGACATTCCGTTTCTCGGAAAGGCTTTCACCGGAAAGTATGAGAGTTCTGAACGGACCGAATTGGTGTTTTTCCTGACGCCCCGGATCATTCAGGACGCGGCGACTGAGAATTCGGTCAAGACGGCGTTGAACTGACGCGAAGCGCCCACCCCCAACTCGCTGCCACCATGATCTACCAGACCATTCGAGTTTTGTTGGTGGAGGACATGGTGATGATCGCTCGAATCAACGAGCAGATGCTGAAGAAATCGCCGACGAATCGGTATGCGGTGACGCATAAGGTCGATCTAGCGGGGGCGGTGGCGGCGTTGAAAGGAGATGATTTTGAGGTCGTCCTCCTAGATCTAAATTTGCCGGATAGTCGGGACCTGGATACACTTGCCAAGGTGGTCGAGGTTGCTCCTGAAACGCCCGTGATCGTGTTGACCGCGAGCAACGATGATGAGGTCGGGCTGAAGGCCGTCAAAGTGGGAGCCCAGGATTTCCTGCTCAAAGGTGATTTCAACTATCTTACGCTGGACCGCGCGATTGTTTACAGCATCGAGCGCCACCGGCTGCAGCGAACGATTCGGCAGCTCGCCGTCTTGGACGAGCTGACGGGACTCTACAATCGTCGCGGCTTCAACAGCCTCAATCCAGACGTGATTGAGAAGGTGAAGACGACGGGACAGCGGGGTTTCCTCTGCTATTTCGATCTCGATCGATTCAAGCAGATCAACGACGTGCTGGGGCACGCGAAGGGCGACGAGGCCCTCAAGGAATTCTCTGCGAACATTCAGAGTGTGTTCCGCAAGGACGTCTTGCTGGTGCGGCTGGGTGGCGACGAGTTTGTCGCGATGGGAGTTGAGCAACAGGAGGGACAGGCCGAGCAGGCGTTGCAGTCACTCGAGGTGCTCCTCTCGGTCCGAAACTCCCAGCCCGGATGTCCGTTCGTGTTGGAAGCGAGCGCGGGCATCACGTACTTCGACAACTCGCGGTCTCACGGGATCGAAGAACTCAGTGCGGCGGCCGATGCGGCGCTCTATCAAAATAAGGAGAAGCGCCGCCGTGCTCGCGCCCACGCGCATCCGGAACTGCAACTGCAGGAGGAGCGCCGATGAACGAACTTCACCCACGTTCCGATCCCGGTTTGGAAATGGCTCTTCGCCTTCGGCTGGCCTGCGAGGCGCACGATTCCAGCATTTCGCCGCATCTCGACCGCGTCAGTCGCTACGCGTGTGACATTGGTCGGTTGATGGGCTTCAGCGAAGGTCAGCTCTTCGAATTGCGTCAGGCCACACCGCTCCATGATTTGGGAAAAATCGCGCTGCCTCTCGAAATTTTGAACAAGGTCGGTCGGCTGACGAATGAGGAGATGGAGACCGTCAAAACCCACACCGTGATCGGGCATCGCATTTTGGAAGGCAGCTCGTGGTCGATCATCCAGTGCGCGGCGCGCATCGCATTGTCGCATCACGAATGTTGGAACGGCGGCGGTTATCCGCACAACCTCTCAGGCGAGTCGATCCCGCTCGATGCCCGCATCGTAGCGGTTGCCGATGTCTATGACGCGTTGATGTCACAACGCGCGTACAAGCCCGCGTGGGAAGAGGATATGGTGGTGGCGGAGATGCGACGGCTGCGCGAAGAAAAATTCGATCCAGCCATTCTCGATTTGTTCATCGAACATCTGCCCGTTTTGTCGCATTCGGTTTCTTGAGGCCGAAATCTGGCGGCAGGTAGCGCGCTCGTACTCCCGACGTTGATTTGTTGAACGCCGGCGCGCGGTGGAAGGTGACGCGCTCGGCGGCTGAGCCAAATAGCGCCCGTGTTTCACTCCGGCGTTGCGAGGCAGCATTGCCGCCGCCAACACTGCGGCCGTGAAAGCTTCCGAATTCTTTTCGCTGCCCGCGTCGCTCGAGCCGTTTTCACGGCATTTCATTCCTGACGCACCGCCATGGGACTGGATTAAGGCCGTGGCACCGGCACTGGCCAGCTGTTTGCTGCCGACGTCAGCCCTGAAATTGCCGCCCGGAATTCACGTGGAAGGTCAGGTCTGGCTGCACCCCACGGTGAAACTGCCTGCGTACGCGACATTGATTGGACCGCTGTGGATCGGCGCGCACACGGAGATCCGGCCCGGCGCCTATCTGCGCGGCAACGTGATTGTCGGTGAGCATGGCGTCTTGGGAAACTCGTGTGAGTTCAAGAATTGCCTGCTGATGGACCGCGTGCAGGTCCCGCATTTTAGTTACGTCGGCGATTCGGTCCTCGGCAACCAAGCGCACCTGGGCGCGGGTGCGATCTGCTCCAATCTGCGTTTGGATCAGCAACCGATCGTGATCCGCACCGGCGACGCGACGTTCGAAACGGGGCTGCGAAAATTCGGTGCGATTCTTGGGGATGGCGCGGAGGTCGGTTGTAACGCCGTGCTTCAACCGGGAACGTTGCTCGGACAACGGGCGTTAATCATGCCGCTCACCGCGTTTGGCGGCCATCTTCCAGCGAACACCCTTGCGCGCAATCGTCAGAACATCTCTGCGATCGCACGACGTGATTGATCGACGGCGTTTTGCCCGGAAAATCTTGCGCTCAGACGCACTCGTAATCGTGCTCGACCGTTTGCCGTCTGGCTTCACGGCTGGACGAGGATAACTTCCGCTCCGTCGAAATAATTTTCATGCGCACTCTCACTGGCATCACTCCCTCTGGCACGCTCCACATCGGCAATTACTTCGGCGCGATGCGCCCAGCGATCGAGGCCCAGACCCGAGGCGACTGTTACTACTTCATCGCGAATTATCACTCGATGACGTCGGTGACCGACGCCGTGGAACGTCGGACGCACACGTTGGGCATTGCGATCGACTGGCTCGCCTGCGGCTTGGATCCGAAGACCAGCGTTTTCTGGCGACAGAGCGATGTGCCCGAAGTGTGCGAACTGACGTGGTTAATTGGTTCACTGACTCCGATGGGCCTGTTGGAGCGCGCGCACAGTTATAAGGATAAGACCGCGAAAGGAATTTCGCCGAACTTCGGGCTGTTCGCGTACCCGGTGCTGATGGCCGCTGACATTCTGCTGTTCGACACCGATCGTGTGCCCGTGGGACGTGACCAGCGTCAGCATTTGGAAATGACGCGCGATATCGCGATCAAGTTCAATGAGACCTACGGCCAGACGTTCGTCGTTCCCGAGGCCGAAATCCGCGATGAGGTCGCCGTGATTCCCGGACTTGATGGGCAAAAAATGTCCAAGAGCTACGGCAACACCATCGAGATTTTCGGCGACGAGAAGGCGCTCCGGAAGAAAATCATGGGGATCAAAATGGATTCGCGCAGTCCAGCGGAGCCGAAGCCCGACGCGGACCAGAATCTTGCCATCCAGCTCTTGAAGCATTTCGCACCGGCGGAAACGGCGCAGGATTTCGAAGATCGGTTGCGAGCCGGTGGACTGGGCTACGGTGATCTGAAGAAAGCACTGTTCGAACACTACTGGACTTATTTTTCTGCGGCACGGGCGCGTCGCGCCGAACTTGCCTCGAATCTCGATTATGTTGAGCAGGTGCTCCGCGAAGGGGCTCTACGGGCGAAGGCGACGGCACTCAGCGTACTGAAACGGGCGCGCGTCGCTTCAGGTTTGGAATAAAGGCGCCGAGTCCGTGTCGGAATTCGCGAATCGCAGCAAGGCGTTCAACGCTCACTCCGCGGCGCCGACGTGCGTTTAGACTACGCGCGCAGGTGGCAGCTGCAGGCGGGCAATTTCGGCCATGATCCGATCACTCGCGATTTGGTACCGGTCTTTTCCTGCACTCGGTTCGTCGTAGCGAGACGGCGAAATGGGCGCGCCAAACACGACGGAAATCGGAGTTCCAGGACGCAGTGAACTGCCTTTGCCGAATGCTTCGTAGGAACCAAAAATCCTGGCGGGCACCACCGGAACTTGGGACTTGCAGACAATAAACCCCACCCCGGCTTTCGGCGTTTGCAGATGGCCGTCTGGCGTACGCGTCCCTTCCGGGAAAAGGATCAGCCCCTTGTTATCTTTCAACGACCGCAGGACGCGTTTCAGCGCGCTCACATCCTGACCACCGTCGCGATCGACCGGAATCGTTCCGACTTTGTCCAACCACCAGCTTGCGACCCCCGGCTTCCACAGGGTCTTGCGAGCGAAGAAGCAAAGCTGGCGAGGCACCATGCTGCCCACCACGGGTGGATCGATGTAGCTGGCGTGATTGGAAGCGATCAGGAAGGCGCCGTCCTTCGGCAGATTCTCCTGGCCGATCACCTCGCCCCGAAACGCCATCCCGTAAATGACGGTCGTAATGTAATGAAACAAACCATACACAAACTCCATTTCGACTTGGGGGAACGCGCGACTCACGGCGGGCCTTTGCGCGAAGCGTCGAGCCGCGTGGTGATCGCGGCTGACATCTCCTCCACCACTTGGTCGAGCGTCATATACGTGCTGTCGATCACCGTCGCGCCCTGCAGACTCTCTCGGAGGCGCTGGCCGTCCAGCGTGTCGCGCTTCGCCACTTGATCTTGCAACCCTTGCTGGTGGCGACGCCGTTCGCGTTCGGCCGGATCGGCAAAAAGAAAGAAGCGCAGGTCGGCGTCCGGGAAAATCTTCGAGCCGATATCACGTCCCTCCATCACCAATCCGCGAAAGTGATGCCGGCGACCGGTATCCGCCTGGCTGCGTTGATATTCGAGGAGCGCCGAACGCACGGCAGGAATTGCGGCAAACGTGGCTACAGCGCCGTTGACCGCTGGTGTGCGGATTTCGGCATCGGGCACAACGCGCCCATCGATTTCCATTTCCGCTGAGCGGCCCGTGACTCGCGTGCTCAACTTGATCGCTCTGAGGGCGGCATTGACCGCCGGAAGATCCATGGCCTGCACGCCGCGTCGCAACAGCTCGGCGGTGAGCGCGCGATAGAACGACCCGGTATCAACGTGCAAGAGGTTGAAGCGTTCGCTCAGGGTGCGAGAACTCGATGACTTACCCGACGCAGCGCCGCCATCGATCGCAACAATGAGAAATTCGGGAGAAGCCATCACCGTACTAACGATTTTATCCTCAGCGACTCCAGCAACTCAAAAAAGTGTGGGAAGGTTTTTACGCAGCAGCCGGGGTCCCGGATCGTCAGCCACGGCTCGCCATTCCCGCGTTGATCATGGCAACCCAAGATTCCGAAGCTCATGGCGAACCGGTGATCACCGTACGTTTCGATCGTTTGGTCGAGTCGCAAAGGCTGCGGGTGAATCTCAAGTGCGTCCTCCGCCTCCACGACCTTTTGCCCGAGCTTGATCAATTCACGCGCCATTCCCGCCACCCGATCCGTCTCCTGTTTTCGCGTGTGCGCAATGCCGGTGATTCGGGTGACCCCTTTCAACAGCGGAGCCATCGCTGCGAGCGTCAGAAACGTATCGGAAATTTCGTGAAAATTTTCGTCGAGCAGAGCGCCCGGCGGACGTTGCCGAACTCGGTTCACGACTTCGGCGAACGCCGCATCGCCTTGCAAACCGGTGCCGGGAGGCCGCAGCCCGGATAGCGTCAACGCTCCGCCCGTTATAAAGGCGAGTGCCTGAAAATAGCTCGCTGCCGTTGCATCCGGTTCGATCGGGTAGGTGCCGGGAGAACGGTAAATGCCGGGTTGCACCACGAGCCGGGCATGCGAGTTGTCGACTTCAGTTGTGACGCCGAAGTCGGCCATCAAGCGGAACGACATCTCGACGAAAGTCCATCGGACTCCGGCCGTCAAAGACACATCGACCGGGTTCTGGGCGAGTGGAGCGACCATCAACAGCGCCGAAAGCAGCTGACTGCTCGCGCTTGCATCGATCGTCACGCGTCCGCCGGACAATCCACGAGCGTGTATTTCCAGCGGAAAAAATCCTTCCTCACCCGTGCACCGAATATCTCCGCCGAGCGCGCGTAAAGCCTCGATCAAGCCCCGCATGGGCCGTTTCCGCATCTGCGGCACGCCGTCGATCCGGAAAACTCCGCGCGGAGCCGCGGCACAGAGCGCCGTCAAAAACCGTGCGGCGGTTCCAGCGAGGCCAACAAACAATTCCACGGGTCCATCGTCGCGAAACCGACTGCCTTGTCCCGAAACGACAATCGTGTGCGCCGGTTCGTCCGACTCGATCGTCAGTCCCAGCTTCCGCAAAGCCTCCGCCATCAAATGCGTATCTTCGCTGAAGAGAGCGCCCGTCAGCGTCACCGGCGATTCGCACAAGGCAGACAGCAGCAGGGCGCGATTCGTGAGGCTCTTGGAACCGGGCAGGATCACGTTGCCCCGCGCGGGCATCGTGAATGGCTGAATCGGCAGCAAGTCAGGCAGCGGCATGGATGTATCCAGCGTCGGGCAAAAAAACTCAGGCTTCCAGCCGGAATTCGCGGGACCTACGTACCAGCTAAGGACGAAACCGGCTGCGGTAATCGCGCCCTCGTTCCAGTCGAGTGATGAGTTCCGGGAAATCCCGATTGGCGAGAGCGGTCTTGAATTCGTGCAACTCGTCCTCGAACGCACCCAGCGCACGCAGCACTTCGTCCCGGTTCTGTTCCAAAATCGTGCGCCACAATTCGGGATTGCTGCCCGCAATTCGCGTGGTGTCCCGCAAACCGCCCCCGGCGTAATTCCGCCAGGCGGGATTCTTCTGCGCGAGCAACGCGCACAGCGAGGAGGCTAACACCTGGGGTAGGTGACTGATGTGCGCGACAATCTCGTCATGCTCATCGGGTGACACGGTCACCGGCTCGCTACCGAGGTCCTTCCAAAAACGCACGACGACCTCGACGGCGTGAGGATTGGTTTCGGCCAGAGGCGTGACGAAGCAGGTGCGCTTTTCAAACAATTGCGCGCTGCCGTTTTCCCAACCTGTTTTTTCGGAGCCAGCCATCGGATGCGATCCGACGAAGTGCGCCCGAGCGCCGAGCGCTGCATGGCCGAGCCGCGCAATTTCGCCTTTAACGCTGCCGACATCGGTCACCACAGCTTCGGGTTGCAGATGAGGTGCGGTTTGCTCGATCAGCGGGATGATGCGGTCGACGGGCGCTGCGACCAAAATAAAATCCGCGCCGCGAACGGCTTCTTCCGCCGTGTCAGTCACTGCGTTGCACCACGGCTGTTCCCTCAGCGCGAGCCGAGTCTCTGGTCGGCGGGCCCACAGAACAATCCGTGAGGCGGCACTGCGAGCGCGGGCAGCGAGGGCCGCGGAACCGCCGAGTAGCCCGGGAGCGAGAATGGCTAAGGTGGAAATTGACACAGGGAGAACGCTGCGAGGCACCGCGATGGTCTCCAGTGAGTGGCAGCGCTTTGAGAGAAAACGTCCCGCCAGACTCTGTCGAGCGGCGATCGTGCCATCAAATCTCCGCCACGTCCTCGAGACATGCTGATCGCGCGAGTGCCGACGCTGTTGCCGCAAACGTGGTTCGCGTGGAGTTTGATCGTGCCTGGTTGTCGAAGGAGCGCCGGACGGACGTCACTGCGCTTCGCCCAGCTTGCAAATCAGCTTAAATTCATCGGCGGTGAGTGGCACGACCGACAATCGACTCTGTCGCAGAAGCTCAATCTTGCTGAGTGCGGGCGTGGCTTTGATTTGTGCCAAGGTCACTGGCTGAGCGAGCGGCGAGACGGCTTTGATTTCGACCGCCACCCAACCCGGCTCGTCCGCAGTCGAGTCGGGAAACGCCGGTTTCGTCAGCTCGGCGATGCCCACCACCGCTTTGGTGGTCATGCTTTCGTAGAACAGGATGCGGTCGCCGCGGCGCATCGCGTTAAGATGGATACGCGCCGCGTAATTGCGGACGCCGGTCCAGGCGGTGCGGCGATCGCGAACCAAATCGGTCCACGCGTAAGATTCAGGTTCTGACTTCACGAGCCAGTATTGGGTTGTCATGCGGAGACGGGTTTGGTGCGCTCACACTGAAATGCACGAGCCTACCGCTGAAAAGGCAAAAGCCCGTCGCGACCTGCGCATTTTGGTCGTGTGCATGTTGGTGGGCATGGTCCTGCCGGCCGTGCTGTGGTACGCGGTTCATCTCCGTAATTAATCATGAACCGTACGCTCCTGGCGATTCGCTCGGTCTTTTTTATTCTCTGCGGCGCCGGTGGCTGGCTCGTCTGCTATGCGATCCGCGAATGGGATTCTTATCGCGGTCTCGCGATGATGATTGGGCTGATGATTGGTGGTCTGGTGATTTTAGTGGATGTGTTGCTCAAAGGCTTCTCACTCCGCGCTCTTTCCGCCGTGTCGCTCGGACTTGGGCTGGGCACATTGATCGCGTACCTGATCGGCGCCTCACCCTTGTTCCGCATTGGTGATCCGCAGATGATCTATCTGGTGCAGCTGGCGCTGTTTATCATCTGCACCTACCTCGGTACCGTCATCGCGCTGCGCGGCAAAGATGAGTTCAACCTGCTGATTCCGTATGTGCGGTTCGTGCCGCACGAGGTTGATGTGCCGCTGGTGGTCGTGGACACGAGCGTCCTGATTGACGGCCGAATCGCCAAGGTGTGCGAAGCCGGTTTTCTGAATGCGGCCCTGGTCATTCCACGCTTCGTGCTCAATGAGCTGCAGGCGGTGGCGGATTCCAGCGACTTGCATCGGCAGGCGCGAGGTCGTCGCGGACTCGAGGTGCTTAACGAGCTCCGCCGTATCAAGCACCTCGATATACGCATCCCGGAGAGTGAGGTCACGAAGCGCACCGACGTGGATGCGAAACTGGTTTTCCTCGCGCAGTCGATGCGCGCGAAGTTGCTCACGACCGACTACAATCTCGCGAAGGTGGCAGAGTTTCACGGTGTTCCCTGGTTGAACCTCAACCTGCTCGCGAAATCGCTCCGGCCCGAGCTGATGCTGGGCGAAACCGTTGAGGTGGACCTCGTAAAGCCGGGCAAGGACGAAGGCCAGGCCGTGGGCTATCTCGAGGACGGGTCCATGGTCGTGGTCAGCGGCGGTCGTCCCTTGATCGGTCAGCATGTCACCGCAGAAGTGGTGAGCGTGTTGCCGACCGGTGGCGGCAAGATGGTTTTCGCGAAGATGACCAGTGTCGTAAACCCGGCGCCGCTCCGTAGTCACGGCGCCCAGTCGTGACCTTAGAGAGCGACCGGCCGCGATTCTGGCGGTCGTTCCGCCCTGCGAAAAATGGTGTTTACTCGCGCGAAGTGATTGCGCAAAACGAGCGTTCCCCCGTGGGCCAGTAGCTCAGTTGATAGAGCGCGTCGTTCGCAACGACGAGGTCGTCGGTTTGATCCCGATCTGGTCCACCATTCCGGAATCGAACGGCGGCGCAGCGGCCTCCACAACTTTGGCCACAGCGGATTTTCTGCCAGGCTGGACGACCGCAAAACTTCGCGTATCAGCGGATGGCGTAGCCGCCGTCCACGCGAATGGTTTCGCCAGTGACGAACTGGGATGCGCGGGACGCCAGATAGACGGCGGTGCCGGCAATTTCTTCAGCTTGTCCCCAGCGCCCTGCTGGGGTGCGGCCCATGATCTCATCGTGCATCGCTTTGAACTCAGGGGTGCGCACCGGCGCAGTCATGTCAGTCTCGATCCAGCCGGGTGCGATCGCGTTGACCTGGATGTTATGTGGGGCGAGTTCGATCGCCATCGACTTGGTGAGTTGGACGATGGCGCCCTTAGCCGCACTGTAGGAAGGGGCAAAGCCGGAGCCGAAATAGGAATACATACTGCCAAGGTTGATGATCTTGCCGTGCTTGCGGGCGACCATCGAGGCGGCGGCGATTTTCGAGAGGAGGAAGACTGAATTGAGTTGGGTGGCGATGACACTATCCCAGTCGGTTGGGGTTTCGAAAAGAACGCCGCCGCTCAGCACCGCACTGCCGGCATTGTTGACGAGGATGCTCACCGGACCGAGTTCCTGTTGAATCCGCTCCCAGGCCGGCTGCAGGGCGGCGCGGTCGGTCAGGTCCAACTGCACGGCAATAGCGTGAGTTCCGGAGGACTGCAATTCGGCCAGGACGCTCTGGTTTTTCTGGGAGTTACGACCGACGATCGCGACGCTGGCGCCAGCCTGGGCCAGGCCGAGGGCGATACCCCGGCCGATCCCACCGTTGCCTCCCGTGACGACGGCGATTTCACCAGTAAGATCAAACAAAGAGGGTTTATTCATGGGAATGAGAGGCTAACGGGAACGGAAGAGTATCCTCCCGTTGGCGCTCGGGCGACAATCAATGTCACCCAGGCAACCAAATTTTGGTCGCGCCCTGTGATGTCGGAGGTTGACCTGCAGCAGCTCGGCAATGGATCGGTCCGTGTTTAGCACTCGAGTTCTTTGTTCGCAGAAAAAGTTTAGCACCGTTTCGTTCGCCAAGCCTTCGGCTGGCAGGCCGGCCCGACACGACCGCTAGGCAACGTCCCCATGACGAAGCACGAAAACATGAAGGCGAAGGCTGCCGCGCCGTGCGCTCGGCGGAGATTACTGGCTGTAGTCGGAGGGAACGAGGTCGTGAACGATCGGGTGCTCCACCCGTCGGTCGCCGCAAATTTGCGGCGACCGTATGTGACAGACGCGCAAATTTGAGCTGCTGACCTCGGTTGGCGCTCTATTTGCTTTTTTTGCAGCGCAAAGCCGCTAGGCTGCACCTTCGACTCATCAGATTTGCCATGAAAAAAACAACCAAAGTAAAGAAAGCGCTCACCCCGGCGACCAAACCCGTGAAGACCGTCCGCAAGACGACTCCCGTGCCCGCCGCCAAGGTGAAACCTACGGTGGTTGTCACGACGATCTCCGCGAATGTCGATGTGGGCTTCGGCAACGGACTCTACGTCCGCGGCGAAGGTCCCGGCCTCAGCTGGGAAAAAGGAATGCGCATGGAATGCGTTTCGGACGATCGCTGGTCCCTGTCCCTCGGGGAGTCCACGCGCCCGTTCGTGTTCAAATTCCTCATCAACGATGAGACCTGGAGCTTGGGCGACGACTATACCGTAGCGCCTGGAGCCAAGGTGACCCTGACGCCTGCGTTCGCGGGCGCCTGATGCGATCGGCGTCGCGTCCGGAACTATTCTCCGCCGCGTCTCGCCGCTAACCCGAATTACAGAGCCGCCGCCGTCTTCATGGCGGCGGGATCTGGGTTCAACGCGAGCAGTCGAGCCTGAATGTGGGCCGCGGCTGCATCGCGATCAGCGAGCTGTTCGTTCTCGATCAGCTCGCAACGCACCCGCACGCGCGAAAACGGCTTCGGCAGGTAAAACCGATCCCAGCTTTTCATCTGCCAGGCCGACGCGAACTCTCCGCCCAACAGCAGAATCGGAGCGCCGCTTCGTCGTGGAATGATTATCGCGCCTGCTTTCATCTCATAACAGGGGCCGCGTGGTCCGTCCGGTGTGATGCCAATATCGTGCCCGGCCCGCTGGGCTTCGACCAGGGCCGCGGCGGCTTCCCGTCCAAAATTACTGCTCGAACCCCGAACGGCCTTCATGCCGCTCACCATCGCGAAAAAGGCGGTGAGCAATGCGCCATCTTTGCTCGCGCTGATCAACGCGTACATCGGCCGATGAGCGCGGAACCGGCGATGTACCTCCGTCGTGATGAACAGCCGGTTGTGCCAAAGGACGAAGGCTACCGGAACATCGCACTTCGAACAATTCCGGACGTCGTCCGGAGTCATATCGAATCGCAGCGTCATGCCCCAAAGTCGGACCAGCCGTGCCAATGGCCACATCGCGACGCGCCGCCAGCCGGAAACGGCGTGGACCGATGCGCGGGGGCGGGTAGGGGGCTCAGCGGGCAAGGGATTCAGGTTCATCTTTTTTGGCGATTCCCCGGAGTAGGCCAAGCGAAGAGTTGCAGGGAGTGCGTTGACGTGAACTCCGATTCGCGACACGAACCGGGCGCAATGTCATTATTGCCCCCGTGTCCCCATCTGCCCGCCCCACGATCGGGGCTCGATTGGCGGGTGCTGCATGCCTTTCGCGATCACGAACGAGGGGCCGAGTTCTACCTCGCCTGCCTCGAGTACGGACACTCGTTGTGGCAACGCGGGTTTGCCGCTCGTTCGCTGCTGTGCCTGGACCGCGCAATGGGAGCAGATCTGCGCGGCGATGAACCCGTGCTCGCCGACTGGCCGATGCCTTACGCCGCCATGGGCTGGCTGATCGGGCACACGCCCGTCGACGTATTCGTGGGTAATCCGCGCGTGCACTTTCAACATTTTGCCGGACGCATGAATGAACCGCGACGAGAGCAGCGCCGCTGGCGGGCGTGGGGCTGTTGGGCGATCGCGCGAGCGGTTCGACCTGACCTACCCGGCGATCCGCGCCACGCGGTGATCGAGCCTACCGTTGAACAGATTTTCAAGCAGCTCGAACGTCATGGTCACCCGAATGAACCGGCCTTTTGGCGCGTCGCCCTCGAGCGCGCGCCCACGGATGCTGCGGACGTACCTCGCACGTTAGTCAACGACGCGAGCAAGGCGCCGTGATCACCGGCAACACCGCGTTCGTCAGAACAAAACTGAGAACGCGATCGTAAGTAAGTCCCGCCGCCGAGCTTTTCCTGAGAGCCCGTGCGCTAGCTAGGCCGTCTCGTTGAGCGACGGGTTTTCGATTCCGAGTGCATCTGCGAGGTCGGTGAGATGCTCCTGTTCCTGGACGATGATTTCACGCAGCACCTCGCTGAGCGCGAATTCACCCATCGCCTCGGCCTGCTGGATCCGCTGCCGGTAGCCAATGATTGTGACGCGCTCGTTCTCGAGGTCGAACCGCAGCATGTCCTCGGGTTTATCCGACATCTTGACCTCTTTGGGTGTCGTGACGGGCGTGCCGTTGAAATAATCGATCTGCTTCGCGATGATGATCGCGTGCTGCAGCTCCTCCGCGGCGTGCTGCTCCAGCTCCTTGGCGATGTGCTGATATTTGGCGCCCGTCATCGTCTGACTGTAAGCCACGTAGGCGATGATGGCTTGGTACTCGCGAGCGAGGTCCTCATTAAGGAAACGGACCATTTCTTCGCGCGTGATCGGAGTGTTGTTTTTCATGAAGATGGGAACCTCGTCGAACAATCGACAAGTCCAGACTACCGACCGAAAATTCCCGTATCGGTTGCACTCACGTGCAAACGATCGCTCAAATCGTCCGGCGAATTGGCAACGGCGAAAGCGCTGACGAGCTCTCGCTGCCGCGCTCCCGGTCCTCGGCTCACCCGGTTTTTTGCGCCTCCGCAGCCTCAACAATCCGACCGAACAGCGCCGCGACTTGTTTCGCTTCGTTCTCGCTGACGTGTGCGGCGAAATAGCGGGTGATGCCAGCGCGGTAGATAGGCCAGATTTGCCGCAGCACCTCGACCCCACGAGCCGTCAATTGCGCGTATTGCGCCCGGCGATCCTCAGGACAGGCCACTCGCTCAATTAATTTTTCGCCGACAAGTTTGTCGACCAACCGCGTGAGTCCGCTGCGGCTGAGGAGGGCGCCGCGGGCAAGCTCGTTCATGCGCAACCGCCGGTCCGGAGCCAAATAGAGCTCATACAGCGCGTCATACCAGCTGAGCGAGGGAAGTTTGGCCGCGCTCAGGTCCGCTTCGATGGCCGCATAAACCCGCCAGAACGATGCGTAATATTTCTTCCAGGCTTTGAGATGTCCGTCCGGTAAATTCTGTCGCATGGGAGAAAGCTGCAGAAAATAGTTGCATACGCAACTAAAACTCGTGACATAGTTGTGTATGCAACTAAATTCATTGCTCACCTCACTCGTCGCAACCGGCGAGTCTTACGCGCCAACGGTTCTCCGGCTGGCGCTCGGTTTTATGATCCTCCCACATGGACTCCAAAAGACCATCGGTTGGTTTGGCGGGTATGGCTTCAGCGGCAGCATGGGCTATCTGACGGGCACCGTGGGCGCGCCGTGGATCTTTGCCCTGCTCGCCATCCTCGCCGAGTCCGTTGGTGGACTCATGCTGATCACCGGGTTTGGCACTCGCCTTGCCGCTTTAGGTGTGGGCGGCGTGATGGTCGTGGCTGCGTCCCAGCATTGGGCCAACGGATTTTTTATGAATTGGTTCGGCAATCAAAAGGGGGAGGGGGTGGAGTTCCATCTACTCGCCCTCGGGATCGTGGTTGCCCTGCTCATCATGGGTGGCGGGCGTTTCTCCGTGGATTCCGCTTTGCGGCCTTGATCATCGAACGTCGTGTTTTGCCACGGCTCGCTCCTTCGGCCGCCGAACCCTTGAGGCGACGGTCGCCGTAAGGAGAGATCGGGAATTCCGAGGTGTGGTCCGCCGGCGGGTTTATCTTCCGCCAGGGAAGACGGCTTGGCCCACGGAATTGCCATCGACAACCACCTTGAGTCTCCAACCATACGGGTTCCATGGCACAACTCGAACATCTGTTTGCCCAGAATCGCGCATGGGCCGATGCCATCCGCGCGGAGGACCCGGACTTCTTCCTCAAACTTTCGCGGCAGCAGTCGCCGGAGTATTTGTGGATTGGATGCTCCGATAGTCGCGTTCCCGCGAACGAGATCGTGAATTTGTTACCCGGTGAACTCTTCGTGCACCGAAACATCGCCAACGTGGTCGTACATACCGATCTGAACTGCCTTTCGGTGATGCAATTTGCCGTCGATGTGTTGAAGGTGAAGCACATCATCGTGTGCGGACACTACGGCTGTAGCGGCGTGCGTGCGGCGCTGCGGTGCGACCGAATCGGCCTCGCGGACAACTGGCTCCGCCATGTGCAGGATGTCGCTGAAAAACATCACGACTGCGTGCACGCCGTGCCTGGCGAACAGGTCAGAACGAATCGACTCTGCGAACTGAACGTCGTCGAACAGGTCGGCAATGTTTGCCAGACAACGATTCTCCGCGACGCGTGGTCCCGCGGTCAGCCGCTCACGGTGCACAGCTGGATTTATGGTTTGAAGGACGGCATCATCCGCAACCTCGGGATGAGTATCTCAGCGTACGAAGACTTCGCGCCGCAATATCGCGCGGCGATCGCAGCAATCCAGGCCGGCGAACCGTTCACATCGGCCGTTTGACCGAGGACGGATCGAGAATTCCGCCGCGCTCGTGGCGTATTGGGATCGGCCGACGCCTTGGCCGCCGGCATTCAGCTCGGCTTCGTCTGACCCCATTATGCGCTGGTAGCGCTCAGAGGTCCGTCCGAATTGCGCGGGACCAGTACGACCGGTTCCAGATAGTGGACGTCGGCCGGTTTGATTTCTTTGCGCAACAGACGAATCAGCGCCTGGCCCACGTGCCGGCCGTTCTCAAACACCTGGTGCTCCACCGTGGTGAGCGGCGGGTGACAGTACGCAGACGCGCTCGAGTTCCCGTAACCGATGATCGAAATATCGGAACCGACGCGCAGTCCCCGTTCACGACACGCGGCGATCGCGCCGAAGGCCATGGCGTCGGTTGCACACACGATGGCCGTCGGCGCCGGATTGCGGATCAGCAGTGAGCGGCACAGCACGTGGCCGCTTTCTTCCGTGACCTCGCCGTGCAGAATCAGGGTTGAATCCGCCGTGAGCCCCCGATCGGTGAAGGCACGAATGTAGCCCCGATGGCGGAGCTGGGCGAAGTAGTATTCTTCCGGGCCGTTGAGGAAAGCGATGCGCCGGTGACCGAAGTCGAGCAGACGAGTGGCCGCAAGGTGGAAAGCCTTCTCGTTGTCTGTATCCACCCAGGCATACGGCTCTTTTGATTCGGTTCGGCCGTACGTCACGAACGGCATGTGCGCTTTTCGCGCGGCCTCGATGCGTGGATCGTGGACGCGGGTGCGCACGATGAGCAGCGCATCGACCCAGCTGCCCTTGATGAAATTGTCGTAGAAGGCGGCCTCGCGCACCGGATCGTGGCGCGTTTGCATCATCGCGAGCAGGTGATAACCGGCGGGCTCAATCTCGTTGGCCACGCCGCCCAGCAGGCTCGAGTACATTGCATCCACCACCTGGCCGCTGCTGCTTGCGGCGGGCAGCACCACGCCGACGGCGGAGGTCGTGCCCGACTTGAGGCGACGCGCCCCTGGGTTTGGCCGATAACCAATTTCCTTGGCTCGGGCGGAAACACGCTCACGGGTGGATTCAGCGACGTCGGTGTATCCGTTGAGCGCGCGCGACACCGTCGACACGGACAGCCCGAGATCTTTGGCGAGAAGCACAATCGACATCGTTGAGCGAGTAAGAGCAGAGATTAAAGAAAGGCTTGGGTTTCGCGCGGACGCTAATCAGCGAGATATCCGCTGCGACGGAAGGGTAGCAAGAACCGCTCGTTCCGTCGTTCGCAAGCGGCAACTCCTGCCCGAAGTGCGCGTGAGGTCATCTGACATTCATTCGATCCTAAACAGGAAAATGTAGCATTGACAGAAACGTTTTTGTAATTTTGGAATTTGCCAACCCCACCAATCCTCGTCCTGCCGAGCGTTGAACTTTCGTGCCCCGTTCCTGTTTACGCGTCGTTACAAAAACGTTTTTGGAAACACACCAGCTAACCCCAACCGCAAAGACCGTGAAAACCCAACCGTTCGTCCGCTGTCTCATTCCGCGCCCGCTCCATGGCGCGTCGTCGCTCCTTCTGGCCTGCCTCGCCGCCGCAGTCGCCGCGCCCCAACTGGTCGCGCAATCGGCCGCGCCCGCTGCTCCGCCGGCACCGGAAGGCGAAGCCGTTCTCCTGAATCAATACGTCGTCACCGGATCGGTGACCCCGCGCACTCAGCTGGAGTCGCCGGTCGCAATCTCCAATCTGGATCGCGGCCGGATCGAAGATCTCGGCCCGAGAAATTTCGCGGAGTTGCTCAAGGCCGTGCCCGGAATTTACGTCGAGTCGACCGGCGGTGAAGCGTTCAACAACGTTTCGATCCGTGGTATTGGCACAACCTCGGGGTTTAGTTATGAAATGTTGTACGAGGACGGGTTGCCGGTCCTCGCGACCAACAATCTGCGGCACGGCTTGCCCGACGCGTGGACCCGAATGAGCACGTTTGTCGAAAACGTCGAAGCCATGCGCAGCGGCACGTCCAACATCTTTGCCTCACAGGCTCCGCTCGCGCTGATCAATTTAATCTCTCGCGAAGGCGGCACGAACCTGCAGGGCGAAGCGACTCTGACGGCCAGTGATTACGGTACGCTCCGGACCGACCTGTGGGTCTCCGGACCCGCCGGCACCAATACCACCTTCGCGCTTGGCGGATGGTATCGCGTCGATGACGGCGTGCGCGACCCAGGATTCACCGCCAACAAGGGCGGCGAAATCATGGGCAATGTGAAGCACACCTTCGAAGGTGGCCGCGGCCACATCAAGGCGTCGTTTAAACTCCACAAGGATCACAACGTATTTGATCTGCCAATGCCCTTAACCGGCGGAAGTAATTTCCGCAGCGTGCCGTTCGGCCCGAACATCAAGAGCGATTCCACCTCCGCCACCGCCGACCAGCGCATTCTCACCGTGTCCAGCACGCCGGTTGGCTTGGTGAATTTCGATCTCGCTGATGGTATTTACAGCAAGATGAATTACGTGGGCACCGAAGCGCAGTTCAAGCTCAGCGACTCGCTGACCCTCGAAAACCGCAATCGTTACAGCGATGGCTACCGTTCGATCGATTACATCTTCAATGGCGTGGCCACCTCGTGGCAGTCCGTCGCCAACGCCGCGGCCGGCCGCTCCGCGGCCCAATTCGCTGCCGGTCTCAGTGGCGGCAACTACTCCTTCCGGCTGAGCTATCCGGGCCAGAATAATGTGGTCGCAGCCCCCAATGCCGCGGCCGCCGCCACCCTGGGCAACGGTTTCGGCAATCGCAAATCCTGGCAGCATTCCGGTGGCCTGGTGACCGATTTCCAGGATGACCTCCGTCTGATCGGGAGCTTCAATGATGGCCACACGACCGCGACCGGTGGCGTTTACTACTCCTTCCTGCGCGAGGAGCAGCACTATCTGTTTTCAACGCTGCTCACCGACGTCACGCCCGAAGTACACCGCGTCGATATCACCATTCTGGATGCAACCACCGGAGCGGCCATTGGGCCGGCCACGTTCAACGGCATTTATCATTTCGGGGACCAGTACCGCAATTCCACGGGCGAGGACCGCGAAGTTTCCCCGTACGCGTTGATCGAGCACAAGGTGGGGCCGTTCACGATCGACGCCGGACTACGACATAACAACACGCGTCAGGTGCTGACCCGCGAATTCACCGCGAGCACGTTCGTCACCAATAGCAGCCTCAATCCTGCGTTGCAGACAGGCCAGTTCGGCACGGGCAATTTTGAGACACGCAAAAACAGCGCTTCGGAAACCGCGGGAACCGTGGGTGCAAATTATGCCTTCACCAAAAAGCTGGCGTTTTACGGACGGATTTCACGGGGCGTGCGGACCCTCGGTATCACCGAGTTCGCCGACGATATCGTTGCGGGCCGTCCCGCTTCACCGAGCCGGATCGTCAAGGGCTACGAAGTCGGCCTCAAATACGGGTCGAACAAGCTGGGCGTTGTGTTCACCCTCTTCCAGGAAGACATCAAAGGCATTCAGGATACCCAGGTGACAATTCTTCCGAACGGCACGATCGGGCCGACAGTCGTCGCCATTCAGAGTGAAAAATCGACGGGCGCCGAACTTGAAACCATCTGGTCCCCGGTGTCCGGACTCAGTTTGGGCGTCAATGCCACCGTCCAGGATCCAAAGTGGACTGATCATAATCTTAAGACGCAGACGCTCAGCACCGGCCAAGTCGTCGCGTTCGATGAGCATGGATTGAGACCCGAGCGGACGCCCAAGTTCTATGGGAAAGTCATGGCCGGGTATCGTTTTCCCGCGACCACGCTTGGGACCTTCGCACTCAATGCCTCCTATCAGTACACCGGCGAGCGTCCAGTTGACCGCGCCAATGGTCCGATCAATCCGCTCACGTCCTTCGGCGAGACGCAAGTCGGCGTGTCGTTCATCACGACCAAGGGTTTCAGCGTGCGAGTTTCCATCAACAACGTGTTCGACGAAGTGGCGCTGAGCGAAGGCGATCCGCGCGGCGGCACGAATGTTCTGGATCCGACGTTGTCGGTCTTCAACGCGCGGCCGATTCAGCCGCGGACGATTACCGCCACGGTTAGCTACCGCTTCTAAACGTCAGCTTTGCGCGACGCGTCGATTCTTCCGCACCCGCGGAGGAATCGATCGCTGACGCCTTCTGCCGTGGCGCTGTCGGCCACCCGCATCTTCTTCCCTGCCACATGTCATCGTCCGAAAACAAATCGGGTTCGCGGCCTACGCTCGATGCGCTGGCGCGCAGCACGCTCGATGGAAATTGGCGGGAGGGCTACACCTTGCCGTCACCCAAGTTGTATCCGTTTCAATGGAACTGGGACTCGGGTTTTATCGCGCTGGGTTTGGCCTATTATAATCCGGAGCGCGCGATGGCGGAGATTCGCTCGATGTTCAAGGGCCAGTGGCGGAGCGGCATGTTGCCGCACATCAATTTTCATCGACCTGATCCCAACTATTTCCCGGGACCCGAAGTTTGGGAAACGCGCGGGTTGCCCAACGGCTCGGCGGACGTTGCCACTTCGGGGATCACCCAGCCGCCGGTGTTTGCGTTCATCCTCGAACGAATTTCAGCGCTCCCGTTTGGACGGACGCCCGAGTGGAAAGCGTTCGTTCGCGAGCTGTATCCCAGGATTCTCGCGCAGCATCGGCACCTCTACACGCACCGCGATCCCGAAGGGGAGGGGCTCGTTTATATTCAGCACAATTGGGAAGCGGGCACGGACAACTCTCCGGCCTATGATGCGATTCTCGACGGGATCGATGTCACCGGCTTTCGCGATGTTTCCGCCCTTCGCCGTGATCTGCGGAATGTTGATGCGCTGCACCGGCCCACGAATGCGAATTATCAGCGGTACATCTACCTCGTAGATCTCTTCATCGAATGCGGCTACGACGATGCCCTCATTGCGCGTCGGTCGCCCTTCCTGGTGCAGGACGTGTTGTTCAATTCGATGCTCGCACGCTCCAACCGATCGTTGATCGCACTGGCGCAGCAAATCGGTGCCGATTCAGCGGAAGTCCAGGCGTGGAACTTAAAGACTGAAGCCGCCATCAATACCAAGCTGTGGGATGCCGATGCGGGCTTCTATTTCTCATTCGATCTGCGCAATCGGAAGCGAATCCGGCTCAAGACCTCGTCCGGTTTCATGCCGCTCTTCGCGGGCATTTGCAGTTCAGATCAACGAGACCGACTGGCGGATCATCTGACCCGCTCATTCACCACCAGCGCGAACGGCAAGCTCTGTACGTCCACGGCAGTTGATGAATCGGCGTTCGATCCGGTCAAATATTGGCGTGGCCCGATTTGGATCAATGTGAACTGGATGTTGTACCACGGTCTGCGTCGTCACGGTCTGACCCTGCTCGCCGAGCGCGTTAAGCGCGAGACGCTCGAATTGCTTGAGACCCGGGGCATGTGGGAATACTTCGACCCTCGTACGACGGCTGACGGTACGGGCGTCGGATTGGGGACCGATGCTTTTTCGTGGAGTGCGGCCCTTGCTCTCGATTTGATTTGGAACCCCGATGCATTTTGATTTGCGAGCGCCGATTGCGGACGTGGTACGGCGTGATGCCGGCGAACGTTGGCCGGCGGTGCGAACGCTCCGTGTGGACGGTGCGCCGGCTCTGCGCCCATATGGAAACGTGCACGAATTACATTTGGGATGCTGGGTGTCCCTGCACTCCCGCGCAGGGCTACGAGGAGAGAAATGAACACCGTCGATTACGCCATCGTCGTCCTTTACCTCGGGCTGATGGTGTGGCTCGGCATGCGCTTCAAGAAGAACGAAGCGAGCACGGACTACTTTCTCGGCGGCCGCCAATTCGGCTGGTTCGCGCTTTGTATGTCCACGATGGCGACGCAGCTGTCGGCCATCAGTTTTGTTTCAGCGCCCGCCTTCGTGGGACTGCGCAAGGGCGGCGGCATGCAGTGGTTGACGTTCGAGTTCGGAGTGCCGCTCGCGATGATCGTCGTGATGGTTCTGCTCGGGCCGATGCTTTATCGTTCCGGAGTTGTCAGCGTGTATGCCTTCCTGGAGCAGCGCTTCGGCGTCACTTCACGGCTTTTGCTGGGGTGCCTTTTTGTTTTGAGCCGTGGTCTCGGGGCCGGTGTGCAGCTCTACGCGATCGGTCTCGTGCTGTCTTCAATCCTCGGCTTTCCGTTTTGGCAGACGATGACGGTGCTGGGTGTCGTGACCATCGTCTATTCGCTCGAAGGCGGAATGAAGGCGATCGTCTACAGCGAGGTGGCGCAGATGATCATCAAGGTGCTCGGCATTCTCGTGATCATGTTTGCCGCGCTGCACTACCTCGGCGGCTGGAGCGAATTCGTGGCGCACGTCGACCGCAGCCGGCTGCGGGTGATCGACTTCTCCAACACGGGCTTTGACGGCAAAGAGTACGGCTTCTGGCCCATGCTGATCGGTGGCGTGTTTTTGTACGCGTCGTACTACGGTACCGATCAAACGCAGGCGCAGCGCATACTCTCCGCGCGCAATGAGCTGACGGTAAAACGGCTGTTGTTGTTCAATGGGCTGTTTCGATTTCCGATCACGCTCTCCTACTGCATGGGCGGCCTGATCCTGGGCACCTTTGCGATGACCAATGCCGAGTTCGGTGCGAAGATACCGGCCGCAAAACCGGATCTGATGATCCCGGTATTTATTTCTGAATACCTGCCGCATGGCGTGATTGGCCTGATCGTGGTGGCACTGATCGCCGCCTGGATGTCGGCCTACAGCTCGGCGCTCAATTCACTCACCGCCGTCACGATGGAAGACTTCATCGGTCGCCGGATAAAAATCCCACCGGAAAAATACGTCACCTACAGCAAGCTGATCGCGCTGGGATGGGGCGCGTTCACGCTCTTTTTCGGCTTCTTCACGGGGAAAATCGCGGCGACCGCAATCGAGGCGATTAACAAGATCGGTTCCATATTCTATGGTCCCATTCTCGGCATGTTCCTGCTGGCCGCGCTCGGGCGATCCATCAAACCCATCGGCGCCAATATCGGCGTGGTCGTTGGGGTGCTCGTGAACGTCACGCTGTGGTTGTTCTTCAAAAACGTTTTTTGGTTCTGGTGGAATGCCATTGGCGGCATCACCACGCTGCTCGTTGGCATTGTGGTCAGCCTGATTGCCCACACCGCCGAGGCGTCGCGCATTCCCGCCAGCGTGACCGGTGAGTCGCGCTCGCTGCCGCGGCGTGAGATTGCAATTCTCGCGTCGTACTTCGTTGCCATCGTCACGTTCAGTCTGCTGCTGCCGCGAATCTTTTAAGCGCAGGGCCAATGATGAATTCGTTTCGCCTCGGTACATACGTTATTCTTGGGTCAGGCCTCGCGTGCGCAGCGTTCGCTGTGCAAGCCGTCTCGGGAGCCGGGGGAACTGAATGGCCGGAATACCTGGGTGGACCTGCTCGGGCGAGTTTCTCCGAGCTGGCCCAAGTTTCAGCCGCGAATGTCGGTGAGCTCAAGATGGCGTGGGAATTCCACACCGGCGATACCGGCCAGATGCAGTGCAACGCCATCGTGGTGAACGGCACGATGTATGGCGCCACTGCGACCAACCAGATTTTCGCCTTGGATGCCGCCACGGGACGTGAACGGTGGCGCTACAAGGATCCCTCTCACGAGTTCGGCAGCAACCAGCGCGGGGTGGCGTATTGGGCCGATGGCGACGACCGTCGGATCCTGTTCAACATCGAGTCATGGCTTTACGCCGTGAACGCGGACACCGGACAGATCATTACGAGCTTTGGTGAAAACGGCCGCGTGAGCCTGAAGGCCGGTTTAGGCGCGCGAGCGAAGGACAAGTGGGTCGTGTGCACGTCCCCCGGCACCGTCTTCGAAAACGTGATCATCATGCCCACGCGCGTCGGCGAATTGGGGGATGCCGCACCCGGTCACGTGCAGGCGTTTGACGTGCGTACGGGCCAACTGGCCTGGACGTTTCGCACGATCCCGGAGCCCGGAGAATTTGGTTACGAGACGTGGCCGGCGGACGCGCATCGCAATGTCGATGTCGGTGGCGCGAACTGCTGGGCCGGCATGGCCTTGGATCGCGCGCGCGGCATCGTGTACGTACCGACGGGATCTGCGGCACCGGATTTTTGGGGCGGCAGTCGGACGGGAGAGAATCTCTTTGCGAACTGCCTGCTCGCGCTCGACGCACGCACCGGGAAGCGACTCTGGCATTTCCAGATGATCCATCACGATGTTTGGGACCGCGACCCACCGGCGCCCCCAACACTTCTCACCCTCACGCAGGACGGTAAGAAAATCGATGCGGTCGCGCAGGTGACGAAAAGCGGCCATGTCTTCGCCTTCGACCGCGTCACGGGCCGCTCCATCTTCCCCATCAAGGAGACCGCCGTTCCAACCGAGGAAGGGCTCGAGGGCGATCGCTCGTGGCCCACGCAGCCGATTCCGGAGAAGCCCGCGCCCTTTGCGCGCCAGAGCATGACCGAGGAAGAGATCAATCCACTCGCGCCGAACCGCGCCGAACTGGTGACACAGTTCCGTAGTTTTCGGCGCGGCGCGTTTCGGCCGTTTAGCAAGGAACCGACGTTGGTCGTGCCCGGCCTCCAAGGCGGCGCGGAGTGGGGAGGGGCGGCGGCGGACGAAAAGGGAATTCTTTATATCAATTCGAACGAGCTGCCGTACGTCGGACAGCTTTCAGAGATACCGAAAGCAGGATCGGCGCGGCTGAGTCGTGGCCAACGGTTGTACATGTTCTACTGCATCGCTTGTCACGGACCGGAAAAGAAGGGCACGCCGGCCGGCGGTATTCCGTCGTTGCTGGAATTGGGTGCACGGGTGCCGCGAGCGGACGCCGTTCGGTTGATGGTGACCGGACGGAAAATGATGCCTGGCTTCACGTCACTGTCGCTGGCCGACCGTGAGGCGATCGCGGGATATCTTTATGGCGATGACGAGCATGGCGCAGTCGGTGCGCCCGTGGCGGAGGCGCCGCGCGATGGTGCGTTCGAGACGAGTGGCTACGCTCAATTCGTCGACCGCAACGGCTACCCGGCGCAGCGGAAATTCGTCGATGCCGATGGCAATCCGGCCATCGCGCCGCCTTGGGGTACGTTGAACGCCATCGACCTCAATACGGGTGACTACGTCTGGAAGGTTCCACTCGGGTTCAATCCGCAACTCGCGGAACGCGGGATCAAGGGCACAGGCAGTGAAAATTACGGCGGCCCACTCGTCACGAGCGGCGGCCTGGTCTTTATTGCGGCGACCAAGGATGCCGCCTTGCGGGCGTTCGATCGGAGGACCGGCAAGGTCCTTTGGGAGGGCGCGCTGCCCGCCGCCGGGTTTGCCACGCCCACGACCTTTATGCTCAGCGGCCGGCAGTACGTCGTGATCGCGTGTGGCGGGGCAAAACTGGGGACGAAGGCCGGCGACAGTTACGTGGCTTTTGCACTTCCGCCCAAGGTCGCGCCGTAGGTTTAGCGAGCGGTCTCTGGGCGGCTCGGCGCGAACGGCTGCTCGCTGGCTCGGTGCGCGCGTAGTGAACAAGAGATTACCCTGCTCCTGGCGGGCCGGAGCGATGGTGTATCCCGATCATGGCTGCACGGACCGTGTCACCGTCACGCAATAGGGTTGACGATGCACACGGGTATATACTGGTGTATGCACGTTCATTCACCACACCACCAAACACTCATGATTCACAACGCTTCTCTCGGGGGAATTCAGCGTCTGCTAGCGGCGTGCGCGGCCACCCTGGCCGTCACTTCGGGATCGATCGCCCAAACCTCGGCCAATGCGGAGAACGACACGAAAGGTGACCAGCCCGTCATCATGTCGAAGTTCGAGGTCAGTTCCACGCAAGGTAAGGGCTACACGTCCAGCAATGCTGCGACCGGCTTCAAAACCAACGAGTCACTTCTGAGCATCCCGCAAGCGGTCACGCTGGTTACTCGCGACTTAATTGACGACATCGGCGCGGTTGAGTCGTCGAACATCCTTCAATTCGCCGGCGTTTCGAACTTCTTCGTTGGAGAATCCTTCGCCATGCGCGGTACCCGCATCGGCTATCCGTTGTTGGATGAAATGCCAGACGGCGCACCGTACCTCGATAATATCAATCTAGACTCGTACACCGTACTGCGTGGACCGGCGGCGACGCTTTACTTGAACGCGTCGCTGGGCGGCACCGTTTTGACGACCTCCAAAATCCCGCTGGCTCGAGCTCAGCAGTCGCTCACCGTCAAGGCCGACGGATTCGGCATGAAGCGCATCGAAGGCGATTTCACCGGTCCCTTGGGCAGCATTGGTGACATGAAGTTCAGCTACCGCATTGTCG
>JBDSSD010000023.1:0-17948 GCA_039928945.1 Opitutus sp.
CGATTTTTGTCCCAGAAAGATTGCCAGTGCGGCTCAATCTCTTGGAAGTTGTACTCTTTGCTGCTGGTAGCCATTTGCGTGAACCCGCCACTGTGAAACCTTTCCCTTATCGGTCAATCTTCGCGCTCGTGATCGCACTGAGCTCCCTTTTCGTCGCTCCGGTCTCGACCGCGGCGATGAGTCGCGGCTTCAACGAGCTCCTGGGTGCCGTGGTGCGGATTGATGTCCGTGAGCTGACGTTTGAGGCCGGCGCGCGGCGGTTTTCCTCCAGCATTGGTTCGGGTGTGATTCTTTCCGAAGACGGAATCGTCCTGACGAATGCGCACGTCGTGAGTCCCAAGGCAGTCGAGATCCTCATCACGCTGGCTAACTTGGAACGGGTGAGCGCGACGTTCGTGGGCTGGGATCACTGGACGGATTTGGCTGTCCTCCGGCTGGACCTTAAGGAACTCAAGCGGCGCTCGCTCACGTTTCGGACCGCCTCGTTTGGCGACAGCGGTAAAGTGCAAGTGGGCGAAACGGTGTACGCGGTGGGAACTCCGTTCGGTCTGACGCGCACGGCGACGCGCGGAATCGTTTCGAACAATAATCGGTACTTCGAGGATTCACGCGGCGTGAACGGTTACGAGACGGGTACGTTCAACACGTGGCTACAGACGGATGCTGCGATCAACCCGGGGAATTCCGGTGGTCCGCTGGTCACAGAGGACGGACGCGTGGTGGGCATTAATTCACGGGGCTATGCCGGGGCCGACAATTTGGGTTTTGCCATTCCGGCGACGATCGCCCGCCGCGTGATGGCCGAACTGGTCAAACACGGTTCGGTCACGCGCAGTTATGTTGGGATCGTTCCACGCGACTTGCGGGACTTCGAGGGCTTCTATGCCTTGTCGATGAACACCGGCTTGCTAATCAACAACGTCGATCGCGACTCTCCGGCAGCCCGCGCGGGAATTCGGGCCGGCGATATTCTGCTGGCGATCAACGATACGAAAATCGACGGACGGTTTCCTGAGCAGTTGCCCTCCATTCAGAACCTGATTGCCAGCGAACCGGTGGGCTCGAAGCTCAAGCTCAGCGTCAAACGCGGCGCCGAGACGCATGACTACAACGTCGTGACGGAGAAGCTGGAGAGTCGGGTGGGCGAAGAGTGGGCCTTCGACAAGTGGGGTCTCGGCGTTCGGAAAGTGTCCAGGACCTATGCGCGAGAGAATCAACTCAGCGATACCGATGGAGTTTTGGTGATTGGCGTGCAGCCCGGTTATCCGGCCAACATTGCGGGTTTAGCCCGTGGCGACGTCCTCACGAAAGTGAATCAGCAACCAGTTGAGACACTTGATGTCCTAAAGCGCGCCCATGAGGCCTATGAGGCGAAGCCGGAGCCGGTGCTCATCGAGGTTGTCCGCAACCGCCAAGTTTCGCTCGTAGTCCTCCGACCTTAATGACCTTTTCTACCTTCAGTCCTTCTGCGCATCATTCACGGCGAGTGGCAGCGATCATCCGCTTGGCTCGCTCCAACGCCGCGAGATGCGCCGGTCGCGGATTGATGGTGCTGGTCGCAACCGTGATGGCGGCGGGTTCCGCCCGGGCGGCGGATCTCCCGAAACTTTGGGCGGAACGCATCAAATGTGCGGTTGCGGTCGAGTTTTACGTCGAGAGCGAGACTGAGCGGCGCCCAACGGTTTCGTTTGGCACGGTGATCGACGACAAAGGGACCATCATTTTGCCGCCGGTGGCCGTGAATCCGCGAACCACCCCGTCACAGCTCAAGGACTTCAAAGTTTATCGCGCGGGGAGCGCAACCAGCGTTACGGGTGAGTACCTTGGACAGGATGCGCTGACGGGCTGGCATTTCGTGCGCGCCGCGGAATCGATGAGACCGGAACTCGTACCGGTGACGCGCTACGCCTCGACGGAGGCGGTTGAGCCCGCGATGGCGGATGAGATTTGGGGCCTGGCCTTGAGGAAGAAGGACGAGGATTTCATGCCGTACCTGCTCTCGGGTCGCGTCGCGCTCGCGCAAAATTTGCCACAGCGGACTTTGATCGCGCAGCAAGACATTGCCGGTCCGGGCTTGGCGGCCTTCGATCTGTCGGGACATTTCATTGGGCTGGCATCGAGTTCTTTTGGTCAAAGCTACATCCAATTCTCACGTGATGACCGAGGCGGCCAGCCGATCGTCTTGATAAATGTGGAGGAGAGTGGGGCGTTGCTCGCGGCGGCGGAGGTGCTTCCGTATCTGCACCGCGTGCCGCAAAATATCTTTGGTCGTCCACTGCCGTGGCTCGGCGCGTACGGATTCGAACCCGTGGATCCTGAAGTCGCGAAATTTCTGAAGCTGGGAGCGCAATCGGCTCTGGTGATCAGTGAGGTGCCAGAAGGAAGTCCGGCTGACGTGGCCGGATTGAAAAATCGCGACGTCCTGCTCGCGATCGATGGACGTTCGCTTCCGCCTTTGAAGCCGGATCGCGTGGTGGTGGGTCACGTGGCGCGTGAGATTCAGCGACGACACCCGGGTGACACGATTGCGCTGACGGTTCTGCGGGGCCAGGAACGCATCGAGGCCAAGGTGGTGCTGGGCGATCAGCCGCGGCTCTTCACTGAGGCGGAGCGAAAATATTTCGACCGGCTCGGATTTACGGCGCGTGAGATGGTGTACGACGATGCCATCTACCGGCGCGTGAAGCCGGTCGCGACGAATGGAGTGATCGCCCATTTTGTGAAACCGAATGGGCCTGCTTCGGCGGCGGGTTTGCGGACCGATGATTGGATCAAGGAAATCGATGGCGTCGAAGTGAAGACGTTTGCTGCAGCGGCGACTCAACTCAACGCGGCAGAAACGGACAAGCAGCGCACGGAAGCCGTGCTGCTGGTCGGGCGCGGCGCAGAGACGGCAGTGCTGCGGCTCAAACTCTAAACCGGCTCGTTATGTTTACCGGCATCGTCGAAGAAACGGGGACCATTGCGGCGTTCACGCGGCAGGCGGAGGCATGGACGTTGCAGATTTCTGCGCGCGTCGTGCTGCAAGGGTTGGCGATCGGCGACAGCATCGCGGTGAACGGTTGCTGTCTGACGGTCGTGCGATTCGATCAGACTCATCTCTGGTTCGACGTATTGGAAGAAACGAGACGCCTGACAAATTTTTCAACGCTGGCAGAAGGTGCGCCGGTTAACCTCGAGCGGAGTTTGCGTTTCGACGGTAAAGTCGGCGGCCATTTTGTCTCTGGTCACATCGACGGAACGGGCGCGATCGAAGTTTTTGAACAGCGAGGAAAGGATTACCTGTTGAGCGTGCGGGCGCCATCGGCCGCTGGTCGGTATCTGATTCAAAAAGGCAGCATAGCAATCGACGGAATCTCGCTGACGATTGCGGAGACGAAAGGGGACGCGCTGAGCGTCTGGCTGATACCGCACACGTTATCCGTCACGAATCTGAAATCGAAGCGAGTAGGAGATCCCGTGAATCTGGAATTCGATCTGCTCGGAAAGTACGTGGAAAAACTCCTCGTGACCCAAACGGTTCCGCGCGCATGAATCTCGCCCTTACGGCTCTTACGGAGGAACTTCGTCGGCTGAAGGCGGCCGGCGTGAAAACGGTCACCGTTTCGGATGCGAGCATTGCTCTGTTGCGCAGTGCGCAGGCGAGGACTCGCGTTGAGCCAGCCGCTGCAAAGCCGAACGAGAAGCCGGGTACGACGTCACCCTCTCTGACGACGATGCGCGCTTACCCGATACCCGCTAAGCCGCTGACGCCCGCGGTTGAGACTCCGACCACGGTGTCGACGATTCCGGCGCCTGTTCCGTTTACGTTACCGGACGGTGACAAGGCGACCCGGATGGCAGCGCTTCGGGAGCGCGTCATTCAAGACGCAACCTGTCGTTCCAATCTGCGCGCCGGCAAGCAGCTCGTGGTCGGCGTGGGGAGTCTTGACGCCAAAATCATGTTCGTCGGGGAGGCCCCGGGGGCGGAAGAAGAACTCCAAGGCGAGCCGTTCGTCGGACCGGCGGGTCAACTCCTGACGAAGATGATCACCGGAATGGGACTGAATCGGAACGATGTTTACATTGGGAACATCATGAATTGGCGGCCGCAAATGGCGGTGAATGACAGCGGGGTCCAGTATGGCAATCGGCCTCCCACGAAAGAGGAGATGAGCTACTGTTTGCCCTACCTCCGAGCTCAGATCGAAATCGTAAATCCTGATCTGCTGGTCGCGCTTGGCACGACCGCGGCACAAGGGCTGCTCGGAGTCGGAAGCTTCAAGGCCTTGGGTGATGTTCGTGGTCGCTGGTCGGAGTTTGCGGGCAAGCCATTGATGGTGACGTATCATCCAAGCTACATTTTGCGCAATCAATCGAACCGCTCCAAACGCATGATCTGGGATGACCTTTTGAAGGTGATGGAACGCGCAGGACTCCCGATCAGCGACAAACAACGCGCTTACTTTTTAGACAAATGAACACATTTTTTCGCTTCTTGGTTATTGGAATCAGCGTCTGGGTTGCCGGTGCAAAGGCCGTGGCGGCCGACGCAAAATTTGATTTTGAGGCATTGCGTTTGCGCGCGAAAACGCTCTCTGCGAAGGCGTATGTCCCCGCGGCCAATCGGGTGCCGGAATGGTTGCTTCGGCTCAGCTACGACGATCACCGGAGAATTCGTTTCGATGAAACGCACTCGTGGTGGAGACGCGACAAGCTGCCGTTCGAGTTGCAGTTTTTCCATCCCGGATTCGTGCAGAACGGGACCGTGCAAATTTCTGAAGTTAAAGATGACAAGACGGAGCCGATCGCTTTCGACAAGCAGTTGTTCATCTACGATCGCCTGAAACCGGGCGAACTTCCGCCGACGATGGGGTTCGCGGGCTTCCGGATTCTGTATCCATTGAATAAAGCTGGCGACGAGATTGGGGCTTTCCAGGGCGCGAGCTACTTCCGCATGCTCTGCCAGAAGGCGGTCTATGGCCTTTCGGCGCGCGGACTCGCGCTCAACACGGCCGAACCCGGCGGCGAGGAGTTTCCGATCTTTACTGAGTTCTGGATCGATAAACCAGCGGCTCAATCGAAGAGCCTAACCGTTTTTGCGCTGCTCGACAGCGTCAGTGCCGCCGGCGCGTACCGCTTCGTGATCACGCCGGGCGCGGAGACGCTGGTCGAGGTCAAGAGCGCGCTTTATTTCCGCAACACCGTGAAAACGGTGGGGATTGCTCCGCTGACCAGTATGTTTTGGCACGGCGAGAACACCAATGCGGTGACGAACGACTTTCGTCCGGAAGTCCACGATTCCGACGGGCTGATGATCAACACGGGTGCCGGGGAGTGGCTGTGGCGCCCCTTGGAGAATCCAAATTCTCCCCGGGTCGCCGCATTTAGCGATACATCACCGCGCGGCTTCGGCCTCGTCCAGCGCGATCGCAATTTCGAAAACTATCAGGATTTGGAGGCTTCGTACCACGTGCGACCGGGTGGCTGGGTTGAACCGATCGGGAACTGGGGCAAGGGGTCAGTGCGACTCGTGGAGCTTTCGACACCCGACGAGACGAACGATAATATCGTGGCGTTCTGGGTTCCGGATAAACTCCCCGGCCTGGGCGAACCGCTGCAGATGGAATATCGGCTCCACTGGTTTTCGAATCAGATCCATCCGCCGGGCGGGTATGCAGTGGCGACTCGTCATGGCCGCACGAAAACGCACGAGCCTGACCTGGAAAGATTTTTCATCGATTTCGCCGGTCCCGAACTTGCCGGCGACAAGGAAGACCCCGCCGTTGAGTCCGTCGTGACGGTGGGGAATGGGGCAAAGCTTGTGCACTCGATCGTGCAAAAGAATCCATATAACGGCACGTGGCGGGCGGCGTTCTCGATCAAGCCGGATGGTGCTGGTCATCCGGTCGAGCTACGGTGCTTCCTGCGCAAACCTCAGCACGTGCTGACCGAAACGTGGACGTATCTGTGGCAGCCCTGATTTCGCGCTGTTCGTAACGCATGAGCGAACAACTTCCCTTTGAGGCGCTCGGTGCATTCCACCCGCGAACGGGCTCGCTGGAGGCGTGGAATAACGCCTACGTTCGAGTGGAAGATTATCTCCGGGCTCATCGAATTCAAAACCGGCTGCATTCGAGTCGCCTCATCCTGAAGATTCTTGAGCAATCCGCGGTACGACACGCGGCCGATCCGTCGCTGGATCCGACCACGATCGCGGCGGAAGAGACAGAAGCGATGATGGATCGATGGTTCGCGGAAATCCTCGATGAGAGGGATCAGCCGCATGAACGGATCGCAGTGGATGGTCGGGTCGCACTACTGCTGTGCGATGGGCCCCAAAAGTGGCCCTATGCGTTTCTCGAAACTGAACAGGTTCCTGCGGAATTTGTGCAATCGATGCGGGCGGGCGCGCTCGCCGCGGGACCCGATATGGCTGTTTCGAGCATGGTACCACGTCCGATTGATCTGGGTCCGATTCCGGAAGCGGCCGGTGAAACGCTGGAACGGTTTGAGCGCTTGCCGATGTTGCGAACGATTTTTCTCTGGCTGCTTTTCGCCGGCGCACTGGCGGCGATTTTTCATGCGACCCGTTGACCACACCGGACGGCGTGCGCTTTGCACCTCTGTTGGCGTTCCGGCGTGAGCTAAACGGTTTCGTCTGCTCCTCCATGCGCATTTCACCTCACGAGCGAATGACCGCCGCGCGCCTTAACCGGCGACGGTTTTCGTTTTTCTCGGCCATCTTCGGTTTCACGAGCCTCGCCACGTGGTTCATGGCCGACTTGCTTTGGCGCGGCGGCCTGACGGGGGTGGAGCTTTTTATTCTGCTCCTCTTCATCATCCTGTTTTCTCAGGTTGCGATTGGGTTTTGTACCGCGATGACGGGATTCTACGTGATCAACCGTGGTGGTGACAGCCGCCGAATCACGATGACGGTTACGCGCGGGGAGGAGGTGCCGCTGGCTTCGACCGCGATTGTGATGCCCGTTTTCAATGAGGATGTCAGCCGCGTGTTCGAAGGGTTGCGCGTCGTGTTCCGATCGGTGCAGGAAACCAAGAAGCTCGAACACTTCGATTTCTTCATTCTGAGCGACTCGAATCAACCGTCGCAGTGGATTGTCGAGGAAGTGGCGTGGGTGGAGTTGTGCAAGCAGGTCGGCGGGTTCGGCAAAATTTTCTATCGAAAGCGCGTCAATCAGATCAACAAGAAGGCCGGAAACGTTGCCGACTTTCTGCGTCGTTGGGGGAAGAATTACCGGTACATGGTTGTGCTCGATGCCGACTCCATCATGACCGGCCGCGCGCTGGTTCAAATGGTGGCACTGATGGAACGAAACCCTGGCGTCGGAATCATCCAGACGGCGCCGCGGATCGTGAACGGGGAAACGCTGTACGCGCGGGTGCAGTCCTTCGGCAATCGAGTTTACAGTCCGCTCTTTCTGGCCGGTCTCAATTATTGGCAGCAGCACGAAGGAAATTATTGGGGTCACAACGCGATCATCCGCGTGCTGCCGTTCATGGAACATTGCTCGCTGCCGGATCTGCCGGGAAGCGAGCCGTTCGGCGGTCGTATTCTGTCGCACGACTTTGTTGAAGCCGCCTTGATGCGTCGGGCGGGGTGGGCGGTGTGGCTGGCCCACGATATTGAGGGCAGCTACGAAGAAGGTCCTCCCACCGTGATTGACAGCGCGAAGCGAGACCGGCGGTGGTGCCAGGGTAATATGCAGCATGCCTGGCTCCTGACGGCGCGAGGTTTTCGGCCGGCGAACCGCTTTCACCTGTTCATGGGCGTCATGGCGTACCTCTCGTCACCCCTGTGGCTGCTCTTCCTGATCGTCAGTACAATCAATGTTTTTGATGTGGCGACGTCTCCCCCGCGTGACCTTGCGCGGCCGGAAGATTACACATCACTTTTCGGATACGCCATCAAGGTTCCGGAAGCGCTGACGCTTTTCGTGTTCACGATGCTGCTGCTGTTCCTGCCGAAGTTTGTCAGCATTTTCGTGATGCTGAGCAGGCGCGAAGAAGTTGAAAGCTATGGTGGACGCATTCGCTTCATCCTGAGTGCGCTGGTTGAGATCGTGATTTCCACCCTGCTGGCGCCGGTGAACATGATGTTCAACTCGAAGTTCGTGATTTTCTCGCTGCTGGGACAGGGCGTGTCCTGGGTCCCGCAAAAGCGGGGCGGCGACGACGACGGGACGGACTGGCGCGAAGCGATCATCACTCACGGAGGCCAAACGCTCTTTGGTCTGATCTGGGGCTTTTCGGCGCTGATTTTGCTGCCAAAATTCTTCTGGTGGCTGAGTCCGGTTCTCGCGGGCTTGATTTTGTCGATCCCACTTTCGATTGCATTGAGCAAGGCTGGTTTTGGCCGGCGGACGCGTGAGCTCGGGCTGTTTCTCATTCCCGAAGAAAGTCAGCCCAGCTACGAGTTGCGCCGATTGAGACAAAATTTAGTGGAGTGTTACCGGCATCTCCCGCCGCTGAAGCCGTTGCGCTCGGATTACGGCCTGATGCAGGCAGTGTTGGATCCGTACGTGAATGCGATGCACGTCGCCTTGCTGCGGCAGCGGAATCGGAGTGAAGAGGCGCGTGAGTGGTTTGCTCAATTGCGGCAACGACTGCTGCACGACGGCCCCGAAAACTTCACGACGAAAGAGAAGATGGCGCTGCTCCTCGATGCTGATTCGATGATCTGGCTCCACCGGGAATTGTGGAGCTGTCCCGCGGGTTCGCTCGCCGACTGGTGGCGCCTAGCGATGCGTCAGTACAATGTGCTTACGGCTGCGCCGACTACTGCACTTTACCGGTAAGGCTGGAGCGGATCGTTTTCCCGCGTGGCTCACACGTCCATACTGTCGGCAGAGTTAAACCGCAGCTGAGGCCTAAGGCCTATTTGGGCTGGAGTAGCTTCGTGAACTCCGCGTGCGCAACGTCAAACTGGACTTTAAGAGCTGCGACCAAGTCGGCGACGTCAGCGAGACCCTTCTTGTTCGAGTGATGCTCGAGTTCCTCGGCCACGCGCTTCACACCCATCGCCCCGAGATTGGCCGAACTGCCTTTGACGCTATGTGCGGCTCGCTTGAACGCTGGTGCATCACCTCGATGCAGTGTTTCCTCCAGTTCTGCGATTCGCTGGGGAGTGTCTTCAAGATAGATCGCGATGATCTCACGCAGGAATTCATCCCCATCGCCCGGATTCAGGGCACGAAGATTCTCGATGGACTCTGCGTCAATCACGGGAACGTCAGTCATGTGAGTATGAATTGCGGAGCTCGACGACTACCTGAGTGATCAATTCTTTGAGTTATCTGCTCAAACTGACCATTCGAACGACGTATTCTGTTCGATCTCGTCGATCGTTGTCAGGCCGAGCAAAACCTTCTTCAGGCCGTCGTAGCGGAGAGGCTTGAAGCCCACTTTGGAAGCAGCGCGCGTGATTTCCTGGGCGCTCCGCCCTTCCGTGATCAGCGTGCGGATTTCCTCCGTGATGAGCACAAGCTCGTGAAATGCGATACGGCCTTTGTACCCGGTGTTGCGGCAAGCCGCGCACCCACGTCCGCGGTAGAACGGCACGTCGGTCAGGCCCTCATCCTCGAAATATTTCCGTAGAACGTCCTGCGTTGGGTAATACGCCTCTTTGCAATTGTCGCAGATTCGGGCCGCCAGCCGTTGCGCGAGCACGCCGATGATGGACGGAGCCACCATGTAGGACTCGACGCCAATTTCGATCAGTCGGACAATCGCCTGAGCAGCAGTATTCGTGTGGAGCGTCGCGAACACGATATGACCGGTAAGCGCTGCCTCGGTGGCGATCTTCGCCGTTTCCAAATCGCGAATTTCACCAATGAGGATCACGTCCGGATCTTGTCGCATCAATGCGCGTAGTACGGTCGCGAACTTCAGATCAATGTGCGTGTTGACCTGAGTCTGGGTGATCCCCGGGAGCTGGATTTCGATCGGATCCTCGATCGTCGAGATGTTGACTCCAGGCGCATTGATCTCGTGCAGCGCGGCATAGAGCGTCGTCGTCTTGCCCGAGCCCGTGGGTCCAGTGACAAAGATGATGCCGTTTGGATTCTGAATGAGCCGTTTGAAGGGCTGGAGGATGGTTTGTGAGACCATCATCTTATCGAGCGTCAGCATCGATTTCTTGCCACTCATCGCCAGGATCCGGACCACGGCTTTTTCACCGTAGGCCGAAGGGATGGTGGAGACGCGGAAGTTCGCCATCTGCGTGCCGATTTCCATCGTGAAACGGCCGTCTTGAGGGAAGCGGGTTTCAGCGATGTTCAGGGCGCAAAGAATCTTGATGCGCGAAACGATCGCCCGGTGAAGCTTTCGGGAATACGTGAGGATCTCACGGAGATTGCCATCGATGCGGAATCGAATCCGGCACTGAAGTTCCTGTGCTTCGATGTGGATGTCCGTCGCGCGTTCCCGGAGAGCAAAATAAATGATCTCGTCCAGAATATCGGTCAGAGAACTGTTCTCAGCGAGTGCCTCGAGTTTGTCGTTCGCCAGGTCGGGCTTGTCGAACAAGGTGGAGTGTTCGAGCTCGCTGATGCTCTCCTCCAAACTCCGCTCCGTGCAGTAGTGGATCGCGGTCGCGTCCTCGATTTCACGGGGCAGGGCGAATACCGGACTGATTGGCATCTCGGCGATCTGGCCGAGTCGCTTCACAAGGTCGCTGTCCATGGGGTCGGCCATGGCGACGGTCAAGACGCCATCGAGAACGTACAGCCCGACCGCCTTCGTTTTCTTGGCGATCTCAGCGGGAATGCGGGCCAGCGCCTCATCCGTGATGACCGACGCGAAGGGGTCCACGTATGCAACCAGCATCGAGTCCGCCCAGAGCTTACACGCGTGATCTTTGGTCAGCATCTTGCCGTCAATCACGGCGTGCAGAAGTCCGATGCCGCCGCCGAAGCGCTCCGCCAGTTTTGCGAGCTCGTCGCCCCGATCGAAATCGTCGGCGCGCAGAATGCTCTCAACGAACTTGTTACTTTTTGGATTTGGCACGGCGGGCGGCGGTTTGGGCTTTGAAGAGCTTGGTGATCTCGACTTGGTCGAGCTTTTCCATGGCGTAGATCCCGGCAGCGCGTTCGATCTCCAGCTCTTTCAAGAGTTGGGGGAGAGAGTAGCGGACCTCGTTGATCGTGGTCGCCGGCGGGACGGGTGTATTAGCTGGAGTAGGATTTGTCATGGCGCGGGTATTACGGGAAACGGTTTTCCAGTGTATCCAGGATGGCTTTGGCGATTTCCTCTTTGGGCGTATCCTTGCGAATGTAATTCGATGCGCCGTGCGCAAGTGCCTCGTCGATGCTCTGACGATTGACCATCGAGGTGAGCATGATGATGACGCTCTCCGGATCGACGACCTTAAGCTTCTTCAGCGTCTCGAGACCGTTCATCAGCGGCATGCTGATATCCAGTAAAACGATATCCGGCTTTTCCGTCTGATACGCCACCAGGGCTTCTTCACCGTTGGCGGCTTCGACAACCTTGGTAGCGCCGAGCTGTTTCAGGATGAGCGAAACGTACTTTCGGATGTGCGCCTCGTCGTCGACGAGCAGAATGGATCCAGTAAAATTCATAGATGAAAGGGTAGGGTAACTCGGAATTCAGAACCGCCGGTAGCGAGGTTTTCCGCTACGATCGTGCCGTGATGAGCGTCCACGATCTTGCGACAGATGGCGAGGCCCAAGCCAGTGCTTTTCTCTCCGCCCGTGGGCTGAACGGAGAGTCGTCCGAAATCTTTGAAGAGCTTGTCGCGCTCGTTGTCTGGAATACCCGGACCCTGGTCTTTCACGCCGAAACTAAATTCGGTCGCGTTCCAGCGGTACTCTGCGGAGATCTTGGATCCAGGAGGTGAATACTTAACCGCGTTGTTCAGGAGATTGTCGATCACCTGCTGCATCTTGGCCGCATCGATCCACGCGAGCGGTGCATCCGGTGGTCGGTTGAAAGTGATGTGGGTGTTTTTCTTGGCGGCATCGATATTGGCCAAGTAAACGGATTTCTCGATCAGCTCGCAGAAATTGTGATGCGACGGAAGGACCTTGAGTTCGCCGGATTCAATCGTGGCCACATCCAGGAGCTCGTTCACCATCCGCAGCATCGACTGGCTTGCGGTGTGGATCGTATTGATGAGATCTAGCTGGTCAGGGGTGAGCTGCCCGACGACGCCGTCGCGCAAGAATTCCGCCAACCCACGCACGGAGGCGAGTGGGTTGCGCAGGTCATGCGCCGCCATTCCGAGAAATCGATTTTTCGCCGCGTTCGCTTTGCTGAGCTGATCAACGAGCAGTTTCTGCTGGTCGGCGAGTGACTGGCTGCGCAGGTGAGTTCGGATACGCGCCACGACCTCTTTCTTTTGAAATGGTTTGGCGAGGTAGTCTGCACCGCCGGCTGCAAGTCCCTCGACCACGTCGTCCGCTTCATTCTTCGCCGTGATGAAAACAATTGGCGCGCAGTCATCACCGTAAAGCCGTTTGAGCTCGCGACAGGTTTCGTAGCCGTTGATGCCGGCCATCATTACGTCGAGAAGCACGATGTTCGGTTTAAACGTTGGATAGAGACCGAGGGCTCCTTCGCCAGAGTTTGTCTCCGCAATCACGTAACCCTCTGACTTTAAAATACCGCCTAGAATTCTGATGTTAAGTCGGTCATCATCGACGATTAACACTTTTCGTCCGGTAAACCCGGTCTCAGCCGGTTGGGCAGGAGGCTCCATCAAAGAAATGTCTGGCGCACGTAGGTTGACGGAAACCATGAGAGATCGATATCGGTTCAAGCAAGGGAACAGTTAAGCGTGCAGGGCATAACAGTCGCAGAAGCCCATGCATCATGAGATGGGTATATGTTGATATTGGCCTTGCGTGCTCAACCCCGCCTGCTTTTGTCCGCTCTCACTCATTTATGGCGAACTCATTCGTTTTTTCCTCCGAGTCAGTAGGCGAAGGCCATCCGGACAAGGTGGCCGACCTGATCTCTGACAGCGTACTCGACGCCTGCCTTGCGCAGGATCGGACGAGCCGCGTTGCCTGCGAAACCATGGTCAAGTCGAACATGGTGATCTTGGCCGGCGAAATCACTACGCGGGCAAAACTCAATTACGAAGCCATCGTCCGGGCCGCGATTCGTGACATCGGCTATGTGAACACGGACGACGTGTTCCATGCTGACACCGCGTTCATCAACAATTATCTCACCCGGCAATCGCCGGATATTGCCCAAGGCGTCGATGCGAAAAAGGCCAAGGGCAAAAAGACCGCGGAGCAGGGTGCAGGAGATCAAGGTCTGATGTTTGGCTACGCGTGCAACGAGACCCCCGAGCTCATGCCGACGCCCGTCATGTTTGCGCATCGGCTGGGTCGGCGACTCACGCAATTACGGAAGAGCGGGGCGGTGAAGTGGCTGCGGCCGGACGCGAAATCCCAAGTGTCGATCCGCTATGAAGACGACAAGCCGGTGTCGGTCGAAAACGTGGTGATCTCCACGCAGCATACGGAAGACGTGTCGCACGCGCAGCTCGAGGAGTACCTGATCGAGAACGTAGTGAAAAAGGTGATTCCGGCGCGGCTCCTGACCAATAAAACACAATTTCTGATGAACCCAACCGGCCGGTTTGTGATCGGCGGGCCGCAGGGTGATTCAGGGCTGACCGGTCGTAAGATCATTGTTGATACCTACGGTGGTTGGGGTCGCCACGGCGGCGGCGCGTTTTCGGGCAAGGATCCATCCAAGGTCGACCGTTCCGCCGCTTACATGGCGCGGTGGGTGGCGAAGAACATCGTGGCATCCGGTCTGGCGGATATCGCCGAGCTGCAGGTTGCCTATGCCATCGGATATCCGGATCCCGTCAGCGTATACGTTGATACCATGGGTACCGGAGTCGTGTCCGACGAAAAGATCGCCCGGGCCGTCACCAAGGTCTTCGGGTTTAAACCCGCCGACATCGTTTCTCAGCTCAACTTACTCCGGCCGATCTATCGGCAAACGACGAACTACGGACATTTCGGCAAAGCCGGTCTGCCGTGGGAGCAAACCAACAAGGTCAGCGCACTGCGTGCTGCTGCAAAGTAAACTAAACCACCTCTCCAAGCATATGGCCACTGCCACCACCGACGCGAAAGCGCCGAACTATCTCGTCAAAGACATTTCGCTCTCCGACTGGGGTCGAAAAGAAATCTCCATCGCCGAGCACGAAATGCCGGGGCTGATGTCCGTGCGGAAGAAGTTTGGTCCGGCGAAGCCACTGGCTGGAGTCCGGATCACCGGGTCGCTGCATATGACGATCCAGACCGCGGTTTTGATCGAAACCCTGCGAGAACTAGGGGCCGATGTTCGCTGGGCGTCCTGCAATATTTTCTCCACTCAAGACCACGCCGCCGCCGCAATCGCCAAATCCGGCGTGCCGGTTTTCGCCTGGAAGGGCGAAACGCTTGAAGAATATTGGGACCTTACGATGCACGCGGTTTCATTTCCGCAGGGCAAAGGACCACAACTGGTCGTCGACGACGGCGGAGACGTGACCTTGTTGATCCACAAGGGTTGTGAACTCGAAGAAGGCAGTGACTGGGTCAATTCTCCGTCTGCGGCCCACGAGGAGCAGGTGATCAAGAATTTGCTGAAGAAAGTGCATGCCCAAGATCCACTGCGTTGGACGACGATCGCGAAGGAATGGCGCGGCGTTTCAGAAGAGACGACGACCGGCGTTCACCGGCTCTACCAAATGCTCGAGAAGGGCAAACTTCGGGTGCCGGCGATCAATGTGAACGATTCGGTCACGAAGTCGAAGTTCGATAATCTCTATGGCTGTCGCGAATCACTCGCCGATGGATTGAAGCGGGCGACAGATGTCATGATTGCCGGGAAGGTCGCCTGCGTTTGCGGCTACGGTGATGTGGGCAAAGGCTCGGCGTTCTCACTCAAGGGATTTGGCGCGCGTGTGGTGGTGACTGAAATCGACCCGATCAACGCGCTCCAAGCCGCGATGGAGGGCTTTGAAGTCAACACGATCGAGTCGACTCTCGGCACGGCTGACATCTACGTCACGACCACGGGCAACAAGGATATCATCACGCTTGAGCACATGCGGAAGATGAAGGACCAGGCGATCGTGTGTAACATTGGTCATTTCGATAATGAAATCCAAGTTGAACGACTGAACACGTCCGACGCCAAACGAACGAACGTGAAGCCCCAGTACGATCTTTATACGTTCCCCAAGGGAAACAGCATTTACCTGCTCGCGGAAGGCCGGTTGGTGAACTTGGGTTGTGCCACCGGACATCCGTCATTCGTGATGTCGAATAGCTTCACGAACCAGACCCTTGCGCAGCTCGACCTCTGGAAGAACCGCGACACGTATGCCGTCGGCGTTTATCGCCTGCCGAAGCACCTCGATGAGGAAGTGGCCCGGCTCCACTTGGAGAAGATCGGCGCAAAGCTCACCACACTTACAAGTGACCAGGCGAGTTACCTCGGGGTGCCTGTAGAAGGTCCCTACAAGCCGGACCACTACCGGTACTGAGGAGCTTTCAGTCCGTCCTACAAGCCCGCGCAATGATGCGCGGGCTTGTACCGCGCCGCGGGGTTTGAGCGGGTGTGCCAAAGGTTTGGAAATCAGCCTTCTTTCGCCCGGTGGCATGTTTGGGCTGTGTTCGGATCGTGCACGGATCCGGCATGTGCCCGGCATCGCCTATGCAACACCCTTTATGGGTTCGCGTTCAGCTGCATGACAAGCGTGGTCGGCGTCGCTGTCACCGCGTTGTTGTAGGAGCCTGTGCGCACGAAGACGAACTCGTAGTTGCACTGGATCAGATGCGTGCCAGTGGGGATGGGCGAAGACCACGTGTTCATGGGAAGAAAGAGCCCGAGGCTCGTCCCCGTCGCATCATAGGCGAGCAGCGCGAAGAAGTTCGTGTTCGGATTTAACGTCGGGGTAGTGAGGGCGGAGAAAGCCGTGATGCGTATCTTGCAACTCACCCGAGTCAGAATCTGGACCTCGATCGTGGCGCTGCCCTGCACCACTTCGTGAACGTTATCCCAGCCGCTGAATGGGATCGTCACAGTGCGAAAACCGGTGAACACCTCAGTCGGCTCGCCGCTCGTGCCGCCGGTGGCGATGACGGTTACCGTACCAGCCGTGTTCTGAACATTACTAATGCGGCGCTGCAGCTCGGCGAGGGTGCCCGTGCTCAGCATCGGCGGCCGGCCGCACTCAACCACTGTGAGCCCTTTGGCGGGCGTCTCAGTGACTGCTTGAATGATTGCTTTCGCCGTCGCCCAAGCGGTCTGGCCGTTGGTCAGGTTCACCAGGTTGCCGGGCCGGTAGGTGCCGGGACATTCAACGTGAGCGAACGTCAAGGTGGTGTTCCAGAACAACTCGCTCAATGCATCCGCGTAAGCCTGCGCAAGCGCAGTGGGCGTCGCCTCTTCGTCAATCGTGCCTGACCCAGCCAGAAACAGTGTGCCGCGCAGCAGTCGGCTGCGGTCGATCGAAGGGAGGTAAGTCGACGTGATCCGATTATACAGGGCGTACCGCACTCCATCGGCCGGATTCGTGACTCCACCGACGAAGGTGACGTCCACACCCGAGGGCACGAGGTCGTAGTCCGCTGCCATCGGCGCGAATTCCACGAGACCGCCCACCGACACAGCGAGGAGGTCGATTGTGCGCGTGGTGGCGGTTGGGCGGCGGCTGATGTAGAGCGTGGGTGGCGTGGTCGAGTAGTCGAAGCGGGTGGCGCAATCGGGCGTCCAGGCTCCCATGCGCCGCATGGCGGCGGCCACGGTCATATCCTTTGCCTCTTCGTAGGGCGGCGTCAGCCCTGAGAAGTTGACGTTGTACTGCAGGCTGAGCCCCTCCGCGATCGCCCAGTCGAGCAGATCTACCATCTGATCCTTGGTGTCGATCTTGGTGAGTCCGGCGGCGCTCGTATTGAGCCGCGAGCCAAGCACCGCGCGAGTGCTGTAGATCTGCTGAAACGACGCGAAGTTATCCGCCGCGACTTTGGTGTTTCGCTGCTGCTCGTACTGGAGGTTTTCCAGCTGCTGCCAGACGTTTTTGCAAAGGTACTTTTGAACCTCGCTCCGCGAGTTCGCGGCGACGGATGGCTTCCAGATTTTGCCGACGAACCAGATCGTGGCGTCTTTGTAGAGAGTCACATCGTCGCCATAGGCGAAGACCGGATCTTCGAGGACGCTGGCCTTCGTCATCGCGAAGGAAACCTCGTCCGCATCCCACGAGTTAAAACGGCACTGCAACGAGTCCCAGTCGATGCCCCACCCGGCGATCGACCTCGTGACTGAGCCTACCTTCAGAGTCCAGCTGCTCACGATTGCATGTTCTCGTTGATCGCCCGCTCGCTCTTGAAGTTACCTGTCTTAGCGGCCGCGGCGCTCACTATGAGTGAGGCGATTTGTTTAGACAAAGCATCGATCTGCTGTGCCTGCACCTGCTGATTCTGAATTAAAATATTCCCGAATCCGGTAATCTGAGAGCCCAGTTCTTCAATAGGTAGCGGCTGAGGAGCCGGGATCGCTGCAACTGCAGCGGCGGCCTGAGTGAGTGCGGCGGCATTTGCCTGCTGATTCGCTGCGGCTTGTTGAGCGGCAGCCTCGGCTGCGGCTGAGACAGCGCCAGCACCGGTTCCGTCCGAAGAAACTTGCGTCGCTTTCGTGAACGGGATCGAAGAGGTTTTCGCGGTCTGCACCTCATCGCCAGCAGCGTTGATTTGGATCGGCGTTACGCGCGTCGGCGCGTTCGCTTTAGTCTTCTGGATAGAGACCTCTTCTCCGGCCGCATTGGTCACCTTGTTGACCGTCGAAACGGGCGCGAACGTCTTAACAGTTCCGTCAGGTAGAGTCGCGGTGCTCGGCTTCGGCGCGTCAGAGGAAAACGTCTTTACAGTCCCATCGGGGAGAGTGGCTGTACTCGTCTTTGGTGCTACTTC
>JBDSSD010000024.1:0-145689 GCA_039928945.1 Opitutus sp.
CTCACCGCTCGACCTGTCAGTCTCCTTGAGAGTCACTCACCTACTGGAGAGCCGGATGCGGGAAATCCGCCTGTCCGGTTCGGAGGGAGGGGCGGCGCAGCGATGCGCCGTTCCTACCCCTATCGTGTCTGACGAATTTCCTTCCTCCGAACTTCGCCCCTTTGCGACTTCGCGTTTAAGGCCCGTTTCCGTTCCAGCGTTCCAGAGTTCCAGATTAGTCACCTTCCGATGCTCGTTCGCGCTTTGCGTGAGGCAACTTCCGTCCGACCTCCGAACCTCGAACTGTTTTATTTTGGATGGTGCGGTCCAATGTTTTTGTCGGCGTTTGGGTCGAGCGCCAGCTCGCGCGCCTGCTTGGCGGGGTTGCGAAGGACGTAAACCATGTACACAACGATCGCGGTGTTCGTGATCAGAACCAGCAGCTTCATTTTCGTCGCGTGGTGGATCAGCTCGTAGATCTCGACTGGGATAAACAACCCGCCAGCCACCAGCGCAAACCACTCTGCCCAACGTCGCTCGAACCAAAGGCCGTACGCCTCGATTCCGCGAACCGCCGCATACAGCGCGGCCGCCCCCGCGAGTAGCCACAGATGCGTGTCCGTCACTCGACTCGCCGCCGTCACGAAGATTTGCGGGTAGTGGCTCGCGGGATTGAGGTGACTTTGGCGGACGAGTCGTTCGGCGATCGCTTCGACGTCGCGGTGAATCATCGAAAGCAGACCGAGTCCGGCGAGGAGGACGATGAGGCCCTTGGCGGCCTCAAAAATTGCGATGGCTCGGACGCCAGTGAGCAGGGGCTTTCGGATGATCACTACGGTTTTAGTGTTCTGGCAGTCGCCGGAGTTGCAATGGCGGAGCACCTTTCGCGTGCGAGCTGCGCTGTGATCCTCTGATCAGATCGATCGCGAAATACGGTTCGGACACGCGTGGATCTCTTGCCCTGATCGACATAAGCAGCATGTTCGCGCCTATGAAAATTGGTATCATTGGTTCGGGTGACGTGGCGCAGACGCTCGGCAGTGGTTTTTTGAAACACGGACATGAAGTCACAATGGGAACGCGGGACACCGCCAAATTGGGCGAATGGTTGAAAGCCAATCCGTCGGCTCGCGCGGGGAGTTTTGCCGACGCCGCACGCTTTGCGGATGTGGCCGTCCTGGCGGTTAAGGGCGGCGTCGTTGCGGAAGCGGTCCGCGGAGCAGGCGCCGCGAATCTGGCCGGCAAACCGGTGATCGATGCCACCAATCCCATCGCTGACGCACCGCCGGTCAACGGGGTGCTGCGGTTCTCGACGAATCTCGACGAATCGATGATGGAGCGGCTACAGGTCGAATTTCCCGCCGTTCATTTTGTCAAAGCGTTCAACTCCGTTGGCAGCGGGAAAATGGTGAACCCGCAGTTCGCAGGTGGGAAACCCACGATGTTCATTTGTGGCAACGACGAGTCGGCCAAGAAAACGGTCACGACCTTGCTCGACCAGTTTGGTTGGGAAACAGCGGACATGGGCAAGGCCGAGGCGGCGCGTGCGATCGAACCGCTCTGCATGTTGTGGTGCATTCCCGGTTTTCTGCGCAACGAGTGGACGCATGCGTTCAAGTTGCTGAGGTAGACTGGCGCGAGCGGAGCGGCTGGCGCATCAGCGCGGCGGTGACCGAATCCGCCGGTTCCCGGATCCCGCTCCTCCCGGCGCGGGCCACACGCGACGAGACTTCGGCATCCGTGCCATCCGTGGTCTCCGGTTCGATGTAGGTCAGCGCGCTTGCGCGCGCGGAGCGAGCGATAGCCTCACGCAAAGGCCGCGAAGGTGGGGCCGGCTGGTTGGGTGTGACCAGATCCCACTCAGATCCCGCTCGTCCCACGAGGATGGAGTGGGCCCGGAACAGGACCGTCCGATTTTGCGGCGATTGTGTCGGGTCAAAGCTACGGAAGTCTGTGGATTGCCCCGCGATATACACCGCACCCCGCTGTACCCCGAATGACTTCCGCCACTTTGATCCAGCTCGCCGTCTTTTTTGGACTGAACGGGCTGGTCGCATTCATTACGTGGCGACACTGCCGAAAGGCCGTCCGCTCGACGGACGACACCAAGGAATACTTCCTCGCCAACAGCGGGCTCACCTGGGTGTTCATCGCCGGCTCGATCACGCTGACTAACCTGAATACGGATACACTCGTTGGCATGAACGGAGGACAGATGCTGCTGATGGCACTCTGGGAATTGTCGGCCGTGGTCGGACTGCTGCTGCTGGCCAAGGTTTTTGTCCCGGTGTACTATCGTTACAAATGCACCACCGTCACCGAGCTCCTCGAGCGGCGCTATAACAACAAGCACATCCGCGCGACCGTCGCCTCGATCTTTCTCCTCGGTGACGTCCTGATCTTCCTTCCGATCATGCTCTACACGAGTTCGCTCGTGATCAAAACGATGTTCGGGCTCGAGTTTCCGTTGATTGCGCTGGCGAGTTGTACGGCTGCGGTCGGCGCGGCCTATGCCATTCTCGGCGGACTCCGGGCGGTCGCAATTTCCGACACGTACAACGGGATCATCGTGCTCAGCATGGCGATGCTGATCGCGGTGCTCTCCCTGAACGCGATTCACTGGGACTTCTCCGGGATTCCGGCGGATCGGCTCACGTTGATCGGCGGCCCTGACTCACCGATTCCCTGGACGACGCTGCTGACGGGCATGATTTTCTCGCAGCTGTATTATTGGAGTACCAACCAAACCATTACGCAGCGCGCCCTGGCCGCGCCATCCGTGCGGGAGGCGCAAAAAGGCGTGTTTGCTGCGATGGCGATCCGGCTGTTGATCATTCCACCGATTGTAGTGATCCCCGGGATTTGCGCGTTCAAGCTGTACGGCAAGTTGGGCGATGCGAGCTACGGGCACATCGTGGGACAGCTCCTGCCACATTGGCTGCTGGGCGCGTTCGCGGCCGCGATGTTCGGCGCGGTAATGTCCAGCTACAATGCGACATTGAACTCGTCGGCTTCGCTCTATGTGTGCGACATTCACCAGCGCTACATCAATCCCAAGGGTAACATCCAGCGATTGAGCATCTGGTTGCAGATTGGTTTTGCACTCCTCTCGATCGCGCTGGTGCCAGCGTACGACGGTGCGGTGAGTATCATTCAGCTGATCCAGCAGCTGATCGGTTTGTTCACCATGCCGATTTTGTCGGCGTTCATCATTGGACTGCTTTTCCGCAACGTGGATGCGCGAGCGGTCATAGCGACCATCCTGTTCGGATCGTGCTTCTATGCGCTGCTCGCGTTTGCCTGGCCGGCGTTGCACGCGCGGGCTGCAGGCGTTCCTCCGCCGTGGCATTTCCTGCATTCAATGTTCGTCACCGTGTGGGTGTGTATTGGCTTCGCGCTGACGGTGAATCGACTAATCTTTGGCCGACGCGCCGAATTCGAGCTGAGTACTCCGGCCAAGCGTCGGCAGATCTTCGATATCTTGCGCACCGCGAAGTGAGAAAGAGAACGGTCGTTTCTGGCTGAGCAATACCCGGAGACCACGGATTGCTCGGATCGAAACGGATGGGATTATGGCTGACCGCCAGCCGTGCCCGAATGCCTTCGCTGAAAGAACGGCGATTAGGCGTGGGACAAACGGCGGAGTTCGGCGGCGATGAAGGGTTCGGCGCCCAAGGTACCAACCAAACCGTTGACGTAGTCGGTGCCGCGCGTGGCCCGCAAATGAGCGGTCACGCGTTCCAGTCGGCCGCGAATATCGAGCTGCGCGGCCACGTCCGCGTAGTTCTGCCGCTGGAGGAATTTTTCCAGGTACTGCGCATGGCGTTCCCACAGGTGGGCCTCGACGTCGCGTTGCGCCTCAAGTCGGGCGCGATACCACGGGCTCGCGAGCAAGGTTTCACGAGAGAAGAGGGCGCGGAAGGCTGGGTCTTCGGCAGTGCGCCCTTCCCATGCGCCGTCACGCATGATGTGCAGTAAGGCGCGAAGCGCAGGACAGGCTTGCTCGATCGAACCGTCGTTGAAGTAACGTTCGGCGGCGCAGCGCATGGCCTCGACGATGTTTTCCATCCCGGTCGCAAACACCCCGAGATCCTGTTGCTCCGGCCGCAGGAATTCCTCGGCAAAGACACTGCTGGGATTGCCAAACACGCGTCCGCAGAAAGCCTGCACGAAGCGTGCCGTAATCCGCCAGCCCAGCCGGCTCGCCATGACCCGACGACCGTCATGATCGAAGTCAGCGCAACGCTCGAGGTAACCGTTCGCGATGAGATATTTTGGATCCTGCTCCTGCGGCGTCATGCGTGCCCAAATTTCGGGCACGAGGAGACTGATATCGTGATCAACCCGTAGTTTCGGCCCGATCCATCCGGCTGCCGTGGAAAACACGGGGAGTCCGGTGAGCACAAACGAGACGAGGGCGGCGTTGAGATCGTAGATCGGCGGCAGCGCGTTGAAAGGTCCTTTCGTCAATGCACCTTCGGAGCCGGCACCGGTTGTGGAAGGCGATTTTCCGGTGAGGCTCGCAATCAAATCCATGAAGGCCTCGGGCAACTCCTGGTAGTGGATCGGGCCATACACGCACAGCGGCTGAACTCCGACATCCGGCGGATTGAGCCTTCGACCCATGAGCACCGCGCCCACCGGAAATACCGCGGTCGCGGTTGCGGGAAGGCGGCGATACAGTCTCACCCCGGTTTGGGCGAGGTACGTCGAACGCGGATCCTCAAGGTCGGGCCGGTACTGCAGATAACGCGGATTTTTGGACGGTTTGCCGTCCACGATGCGAGGGTGGGCCGGTGAGACGAGGTACGCGGGGCGCGACGCGCCGAGGAAATCGTGGAAGATCTGCCGGATGGGGGCCGTGAAGGCCTCAAAGCCGAGCGTGTCTTCGACGATGGCCGCGGCCGTGGGGTGATCGAGCGCCTCGTAGTTGGAGAAGAAGTTGTCCGAACGGCTAAAATCGCGCTCCGTTCGCTTGTCGTACCCGCGAATGATCGCGTCGTCAGGGCGTTGAAAGAGTCGCGTCTCACAATTGTGGACGAACTTGAGTGAGGGCTGCGTGGCGGTCGCGGGCGCACCTTGCACGAGCCCACGCGGGGCGACGGTTGACGCGGTAATGTCGTCTTCGACCTGGATCTTTTCCGCCGGGAAGAAATCTTTCCGCAAGGTGAACGTTCTCCAGCCTCCGTCACGCGTGTAGCCCACGCGCAGGTAGTGCGTGAGCAGACGATCGTGATCATATTTCAGTTCGTTGCCGGGACGGGCGTTGATCGTATCGACGCTGTAGTGGGATCGCCAGTCCTGGCCCCATTCGGGCTTGTACGCGCGTTTCACAATCAGCACGAGGTCGAGGACGTAACGAGGAATTGATGACAGCCACGTGTTGTACTCTTCGGTATAATCGGGACTGCGGCTGAGCAACTTTACGACGGAGCCGAGGGAGCGGCGGCGGTCGAGGATCGGCCGGCCTTGTACGACATTGCGTGCCGGGTCGCAGAACCGCTTCGAGTAATCGTAGCGCAGGATGGAATCGACGATGTCGAGGTCCTTGACCAAATCGTTCACGAAGACCGGGCCCGTGAAGGTGGCGTCGGCGATCGATTTCGAAATTTCGGATTTGCCGCCACCGGAAACGGTGCAGGGTTTGTGACAGAGCAGACCTTCGGCGGTCGTTCCGCGGAGCCGCCAGCGCCGGCCCTCGTCGGGTTTGGCCATGTCGACCTTGTACCCGGAGGGAAGCACGTACGTCTGCCGCGGGAGCAGCTTGATCGATTGTTCGGCGCCGGCGCTGTCGAGCCAGGTGATGCGCTGGGTGCGCAGGTCAAAGCGCGAATCCTGCGGCACATAGAGGATGTCCGGATTCGCGCGATCGCGGGCAAAGCCGCCGGGTTGAAGCTCGGCTGTGTCGCCCAGCAGGGTGAGCGCCTCGGAAAAGGTGTGATCGACGATCGGTACGTAGGTGCTGAGCTGAAAATCTTCGCCCAAGTCGTAGCTGGGGAAAACGATCGCGCCACCCGCATGTTCCTCTTCAGCGGGGCCGAGGAGATTAGCCGCGAAACTGATCTGGGTCTTAACTTCCTTTTTGCAGTACCCGAAATAGTTATCGGAGATCAGGGTGACGATCACGCCCGAGGCATTTCGCGCGGTGATTTTGAAGGCGCCGCCATCGTTGTAGAGCTCGTCCGCTTTTTTCCAGCACATGCCGTCGCGCTGCTGGCGAGGCGTCGCCTTATCCCAGGGCGGAAGGCCCAAATCGGCTTTCCGCAAACCGGTGAGATGCGTCGCAAGAATGATGCAGCCTGTGTGGCCCGTCCAATGTTCAGGATCGAGCGCGGCGTCATTTTCTGGGAGATGAGGATCACCGGCGTTGCCAAAGATGCTTTCGACGAAATCCAAGTTGGCGACCAGACTGCCGGGTGCGAACAGCCGCGTTTCCATCGCGCGCTCGGGAGTAAAGCCAGGGACGGCTGGAACAACGACCGGGCGGAGGTACAGCGAAACGAAGCAGCTGGCGGTTTTCTTTTCGGCGGCGGTGAACGGCAGTTCCAACAGCGGAGCGGGCGGCTGGAGCGCGGTCCGCAACAGCCGGCCAAACACGGCTGCGGGCACGGCTTTCTTGTCGTCTGGAATGGGCAGGCCGCCCTCCGCAACATGGAAAATACCCTGCGTCGTCCTTCGATCGCTGCGCGGGTTGTGCAACACGCCTTGTCGAACGCGGCGTGACGTGAGAATCGGACTTTGATGCTCGTCACGGGACGGCGGGAGCGACAACGCGCGTGAGATTCCGGCCCGATCCAGGACGAACGTGGCGCCGGGTAACCGGGGCGCCTCAACCGCGTGCTCCAAGTAATCGAAGATGAAGTTCTGGATGCGCTGGTCGACGGGGCAGAGGTGGCGGGAAAGGGCCCGATCTTTCTCGCGGCTGAGAGCGAGGAAATTGCCGACCAAATCACCCAACCCGCCGTCGGCGGAGGCAACTCCTGGCTGCGATAGCTCACTCAGCTTGAGATTGATGTAAGCAACCAGACGATCGTGGGACACGGGGGCGGACGTAGAGTGAGGCATGGCAGGAGGCGCGAGTTTTATTAGCAAAGGTCGCGCCGGAATCCGGGCAATCTTTAAGGCTGAATGTTTTAGTTTACCTGACGGAGGGCTTTCGGCCGCATCAACGGCATGAAATTGCGAACGGACCGCCTGGAGGTCGGCGGCACGCAGCTGCGACCTCACCGCACCGACAATCCAACCGTTCGGAAGCTCGGTTCGTCGGCGCTCGCGTGTCCGTGTTGACCATTGAAGTTCCGGAAAAATCGGGATTTCGTTTCGGTAGTGTCGCAGATTGTCTACCGCATTGATCGCGAGGACCGGCTTGTTCACGTGAACGAGGCTTGGACGACGTACGCCAACGCCAACGCGGACGGTGCGGATGTCACGCCGACCCGACTGCTGGGGCGGCGGTTATGGGAATCGATTGCTGATCAAACCACGGAGGAGATCTACCGCCGCATCGTGACGACGGTCCGCTCCGGAAAGCTGGTGCGGTTTCACTACCGATGCGACGCTCCGGCCTACCGGCGACTTTTCGAAATGAGGGTCGAACTAGGCTCATCGGACGAAGTCGTTTTCACCTCTTCGCTCGTGGACGAACAACAACGTGACACCATCACCGTACTCGAACACGGCCGGCCGCGTGGCGAAACGATGATCAGGATCTGCAGTTGGTGCCAAAGACTCGGTACGGCAGACGGAGCCTGGGTCGCTTTGGAAAAAGGGCTCGAAACGGAGGGCCTGCTCGCAGCGGAGCGCCTGCCTCAGATCACCCACGTGATTTGCAAAGAATGCTCGGCCCGAATGCACCAGATGCTGGACTGCGTCGGCGTCGCGGTGAACCCGACTCCTGTAGTCGAGATGACCGCGGGTCTGGACGAGCGCAGCGAGCTCAACTGACGGTCGCGAGCTTCCGGCATTGCCGGTCGGGCGGTCGATGCAGCCTCGCAGAGCATTTCGGCAGACGCCGATTAACGCGGGAACGAAAGCCTTAGTCGGCTTTGATCTGAATGTCGGCCACGATGCGGTGACCGATACAATCGAAGTGAAACACGTGACGCGTCGCCGCTTTGATCGAAGCGATGCTCAAGTTATTCCCGCGGACGATCGCTGGGAGCGTGAGCTTACAAGGGAAGCCCAAGTCGCAGAGAGTGTTTTTGAAGCCGCCGACCGTCATATTGGTGATCTCGCCAATGGCATCGTGAATCACCTCGTTGCCGTGCTGCTCCACTTCGGCGGCAGTCATGCCCAAAATCCGACTGCTCGCGATCTTGGCGAATTCTTCAGAAAGACACAGGTAGATCAGACCGTTGGCGCCGCCGATAAACCCGACGCTTCCGATAATTTGCGACGAGGTGAGCGGGATCGAACTCGGCTCCGGCGGCACTTGAGTCACAAACTTGGCTTCGGTCCCCATCATCGTGCGAAACACGCTTTGCACGGCACGGACAATACAGTCTTGGATAAGAATATCCGTGATTTGGGTCTTGGTGTCCGTCATGGGTGCGCGATCTTAGTTCGGGACAATTGCAGGTTTCCTGAAGGCAAGTTTTTGCGAAATCAGCCTGCTCTTTAACTCTTTCCGGATTCGCCGGTTCGCAACCGGTTCAGTGAGCCCATGGTGAGGCCCGGAATCGAGCCAACCGCCGATCATCGGCCCTTCGCCTCAGTTTCGAGAGATTCGGATCCGACCCGATCGGGATCAGTGGTCGGTCTTGAAAAGTTTAACTGAGCCGGTTTGGTTCGACACCCATCCAGCCTCCATGCCTGGCGATAGCCGGCAATCTCGCGTGGCCACTACAGAGTCATGGTTGGCCACCCGATCTCAGGGCCGGTCAGGTGGGCCAGTCGGCGGTTCCCCGCCCGAAACGATAGGTGCCTTCGGCTGCACGGGCGGCCTTGGGGTTGCCGAAGATATAGTCATTGAACCGCCTGAGCTCGGATTCGTCGCGAGTTACCCGCTCAATCGTTTCTTCCGGCCAGATCCGGCCACCGATTTCTTCGCAATGCCGGAGCTCACGGGCAATCTCACCTTTCCAGCGATTAACGACTGAACCGATGGTCTGCTCACCCCATGGCTGAACCAGCACATGCACATGGTTCGGCATCACGACGAACGGCCCGAGCGCGTACCGGGTTTGATCCGAACGCCACAATGTTCGCTCCACGAGGAGCGAGCGGGCGGGGTCGGCGAAAACGGCACAGCCGAAACCAGCGTCCAAGTGACGATCGAGCCACGCGAACGAATCGGCGGCGTTGACCTGACGACTATCCAACCGCGTACGAGCGTGGATGGGTAGGGCATCAGCGAGGCGGAGGGTAACGAAGTAGATCACCCCGGTGGACGGCCAGAGGGGTAACTTACGATGGGTAGGCGCGAGGGGTGCCAGAACGGCGCTTGAAGGCTGGAAGGCCATCCCTCGACGTAGGCGAATCCTGCTGTCGTTGCCGATATCTTCTTTTGCGTATTTTTACGATGGTCCGCTGAAACGCACCGGTTGAGCACAAAAAACCCCGCGCCGGTGAGGGCGCGGGGTGGGAAAGAAGACGGAACGTTCAGACGGTCCGTCAGCGATCGATTACTTCGCGGCTTTGGCTTCCGTCACCGCGGCTTGCGCAGCGGCGAGACGGGCAACCGGCACGCGGTAAGGCGAGCACGACACATAGCTAAGGCCGAGCTTGTGACAGAACTTGACCGAGTCCGGGTCGCCGCCGTGTTCGCCGCAGATGCCGAGCTTGATGTCAGGCCGGGTTTTCCGGCCCTTCTCGATCGCGATCTGCATCAGCTGGCCCACGCCGGTCTGATCGATTGAGGCGAACGGGTTCTTCTTCATGATCTCGGACTCCTGATAAGCACCGAGGAAGGAGCCGGAATCGTCGCGCGACATGCCGAGGCAGGTTTGCGTGAGATCGTTGGTGCCGAAGCTGAAGAACTCGGCGGTCTGAGCGATTTCGTCGGCGGTGAGTGCACCGCGTGGAATTTCGATCATCGTGCCGACGGAGTAGTTGATCTTCACCTTCTTCTCCTTCTGCACGGCTGCGGCGACTTCGTGAACGAGCGCGGTCTGCAGATCGAGCTCCTTTTTGAAGCCGACGAGCGGGATCATGATCTCTGGCCGGGCCTTGAAGCCGGCTTTCGTCGCATCCGCCGCTGCCTCGAGGACCGCGCGGGCCTGCATGGCAGTGATTTCTGGATACTTGATGCCGAGACGGCAGCCGCGGAAGCCCAGCATCGGATTGAACTCATGCAGCTCGTGCACCCGGTGCATGATCTTCTCGACCGGCATGTTGAGTTTCCGCGCGAGATCCATCTGCTGTTCCTTCGAGTTCGGGAGGAACTCATGGAGCGGGGGATCGAGGAAGCGGATCGTCGCCGGGAAGCCTTTCAACGCCTTGAAGATTCCGAAGAAATCCTCGCGTTGATACGGCAGCAACTTCGCGAGCGCCTTTTGTCGCTCATCGAGCGAATCGGCGAGGATCATCTCGCGCATCGCATCGATGCGATCGCCTTCGAAGAACATATGCTCGGTACGGGTCAAACCGATGCCGACGGCGCCGAAGGCGACCGCGATCCGGGTTTGGTCAGGCGTGTCGGCGTTCGTGCGGACGGATAGCTTCGTGGCCTGCGAGCACCACTTCATCAGCTGGGTGAAACTCTTGAACTTCTCCGTCGCTTGCGCGGTCGTGTCGTTGTTCACGAGACCAGCGATGATCTCGGACGACGCGGTTGGAATCTGGCCGGCGTAAACCGTGCCCGCCGTACCGTCGATGGAGAGGAAATCTCCCTCGGCGAAGGTCTGACCGGCGACCGTGACCGTCTTCTTGTCGTAGTTAACTTCCAACGACGACGCGCCGCAGACGCAGACTTTGCCCATTTGACGGGCGACGAGTGCCGCGTGGGACGAAACGCCACCGCGCGCGGTGAGAATACCTTCTGCGGCAATCATGCCGCGGAGATCTTCGGGTGAGGTCTCGACGCGAACGAGCAGCACTTTTTCGCCCTTCTCGGCAGCGATGACCGCGCGGTCGGCGTTGAAGTAAATCTTGCCCGTCGCAGCACCGGGACCCGCTGGCAGACCAGTCGCGATCACCTTGGCCTTCTTGACCTCGGCGAGATCGAAAATGGGGGCGAGGAGCTGGTCGAGCTGGTCCGCAGGATTGCGGAGGATGGCGGTCTGCCAGTCGATGAGCTTCTCCTTCACCATATCGATGGAGAACTTCAACGCGGCGGCCGCGGTGCGCTTGCCGTTCCGCGTCTGCAGCATGAACAGCTTGCCTTCCTGGATCGTGAATTCGATGTCCTGCACATCCTTGAAGTGCTTCTCGAGGATCGCGCGAACCTTCATCAGTTCGGCGTACGACTTCGGCATCTGATCCTTCAGTTTCAAGACGGGCTCGGGCGTGCGCACGCCGGCGACGACGTCTTCGCCCTGCGCGTTGATCAGGAACTCGCCGTAGAATTCATTCGTGCCGTTGGCCGGGTTGCGGGTGAACGCGACGCCGGAACCGGACGTTTCGCCGGTGTTGCCGTAGACCATCGCCTGAACGTTGACGGCGGTGCCCCACTCGGAGGGAATGTTGTACTTGCGGCGATAAACGATCGCACGATCGTTCATCCACGAACCGAATACAGCGCCGGCAGCGCCGCGCAGCTGGTCCCACGGATTGTTCGGGAATACCTTGCCCGTGCGGTCCTTCACCAGCGCCTTGAAGCGCTTGACGAGCTCCTGCTGGTCGGCCGCGGTGAGTTCGCTGTCGACGATGTCCTTGTGATAGATTTCGTGCTTGAAGCTTTCGATCACGGTCTCAAACGGCTCATGATCTTCGCCTTCTTTCTTTTGCACGCCGAGCACCACGTCGCCGTACATCTGGATGAAGCGGCGGTAACAATCCCACGCGAAACGCTCGTTCTTCGTCGCGGCGGCGAGGGAGAGCACGGTCTGGTCGTTGAGACCGAGATTGAGGATCGTATCCATCATTCCGGGCATCGAATCACGTGCACCGGAGCGGACGGCGACCAGCAGCGGGAAGCCCGAGGCGTCGCCGAACTTGTAGCCCATGATCTTCTCCATGTTGCGCACGCCGTTTTCCATTTCCGCCTGCAGCGAAGCCGGGTAGGTGCGCTTGTTGGCGTAGTAGTAGGTGCAAACTTCAGTCGTGATGGTGAAGCCGGGAGGAACGGGCAGCCCGATTCGGGTCATTTCTGCGAGGTTCGCGCCTTTGCCACCGAGCAGGTTTTTCATCCCACCGTTACCGTCGGCCTTGCCGGCACCCCAGGTATAAACGTATTTCGGCGCCTTGGAGGCGGAGGTTTTCTTCGCAGGCGCGGAAGACTTGGTCTTCGCAGCGGACTTCTTCACTTTGGATTTTACGGCCATGTTGGAGGGTTGATCTGAGTTAAAAACGAACGGTCTGCGCGGGCGCGCAAAGTACAACGGCATACCTGCCGACCCGGGCCTGTCAACCGCTCAGCGTGCCATGGGGAAATCTGTTGGCGTGGAGGCGTCTTTGCACGTGATTTTAGAGGGCGTTGTCCGCGGGGAAACGCTGCGGCCGACCGTCAAAAGCCGATTGGTGAAGGGCATTCCCCGTGGCGACCGCTGACGCAGCGGGTCGTTGGTCGAAACCGAGCTTCAGGCCGACGACCAACGGTAGAAGATAGGCGGCCCTAGCGCGTCGGAACGCGTGAGGCCCGTTGCTACCCCCTAGCGTTTGACCTGATACCCGGGACGGCCGATTAATTTCCGTGGACAACGTTCTGGTTTCGAATCTCTTTCCCCATATGGCTCAGTCCGAAAAACTCGTCACTCCTGTCAGCCTGGTGGTCGATGCCGTGCTCGTGATCGCATTCTTCCTCTATATCTTCACTCTCGTGCGGTCGCACGTGCCCTCCAACGACCCAAAGATGGTTTATCTCTGGGGCGGTTTGGCCAGCGCTTGTATGTCCGGCGTTTTTTGGCTCGCGGTTCAGATGTTCCGCGTCGTGTTGCGCGCCCAGATGGCCGCCAATCGGAAATAAGTCGTCAGACGGCGATTTCCAACGTTCGAGCGTCAGCCGGTTGGCTGGCGCTTTTTTGTGCCCGCTAAGCTCAGGCTAAAGAGCGGACCTGCGTCAGATCTTCCGACTAGCCGAGCTGTTTCGGAATCTCGACCGTCAGATTTACCGGTGCATCCTCGGTCACGAGAATATTGTCCTCAATACGGACACCTCCGAGGGAGAGGTGTTGATCGACCAAATCCCAGTTGACCACGTCCTTGAATCGAGACCGCCGCGTGGCGTCATTCAGGAGGGCGGGGATGAAATAAAGGCCCGGTTCGATCGTGACGACGTATCCTGGCGCGAGGGGTAGATCCATGCGCAAGGTTCGCAAGGTCGGCCGCGCATCTTTGACCCGTCCCGGCAGCAGTCCACTCGCGTCACGCACGCCCAAGCCGACCATGTGGCCGAGACCGTGAGGAAAAAAGAGGGTGTGCGCTTCCTGTTCGATCAGTGACTCGGCCTTTCCCCGCAAAATCCCAAGGCTCACCAGCCCTGCCGTCAGGTCCACCGCGGTCATCAGGTGGAGCGCGGTCCATTCTGCGCCCGCGACGCAGCGCTCAATTCCACGCACCTCGGCCGCGAGGACCACGTCGTAAAGATCCCGCTGAAAAGGTGTCGGCTTACCGACCACGTACGTCCGCGTGACGTCGGTGACATACCGTTCGATCTCCGCCCCAGCGTCGACGAGGACGAAGTCTCCCTCGGCCGCGAGCCGCGGGCCCGGCTCAAAGTGCAGGACGGCGGAATTCGGTCCGGTCCCCACAATCGTGCCGTAGCCCGTGCGCGACGCCCCGCCGCGAAAAAAGCCGGCTTCCAGTTCGATCTGCAATGCCCGTTCGGATACGCCCGGCCGCAGCGCCGCCTGCAAAGCGGCAAACCCTGCGGCGGTCGCACTCGCGCCCCGGCGCAACAGCGCGAGTTCTCCGGCATCCTTGGGCCGACGCGCGTGCGTGAACCTTTCCCGCGTCCGCAGGGTGAGCCCTTCGTCCGGTCGCACTCCGCGCAATGGCGCGCCAAGCATCACAACGGGGCGGCCGCGACGCTGGGTCAGCCACGGTTCGAGTGTGGCAATGCTGTTGCCCGGGACCGGTTGACGTCCTTCCCACACGCGTTCGCCCTCGGTCACGTCGGGCACAAAGGAGATCCATGCGTCAGGGCCGTCGCGCGGATCGAAGGCGATGACGCCACCCGAACATTCTTCCCCCGCCAGGTAATAGTACTCCGCGTGGGAGCGAAATGGGTACGTTTGATCCGTTCCCTCGGGCAGCGGAATCGGTTCTCCCGCGCCGACCAGCAGCACACCGTCGCCCAGCTCGAGTGCCGCGGCCACCCGCATCCGTCGATCCAGCAGGGCAGAGGAACTCATTTCGCAGCGCGGTGCAGACTAGCGGATCCGGACCTCGCGGCCCGATTTCGCCGAAAGATAGATCGCATCGAGGATCTTTTGCACCGCGAGTGACTCTGACGGTTTCACGTAGGCTTCTTCCTTGCCGAGCAGGCAATCGATGAAGTGCGCCATGCGGTTTGGATTCACGAGTGTCGTGCTGGTGGTTACGTTCTCCGTTGAATATCCATGCTCGGTTTTCCGGAAGAGCTGGAGATTCGGCATCAATGCTCCGGCCTCCGTCCCAAAGAGCTGGGTGCCGTTGAAATCCGCTGATGGTTGATGTCCGGCCCACGAGGTTTCGAGCAGGATGGTTCGTCCGCTCTTCAATTTGATCAACGCGACCGACATGTCCTCCACGTCGAACGGTTTCTTCGGATCAACCTCGCTCTTGCCCCAGGTGCCTTCGCCGAGTCCGCGCGGTCCAAATTTCGCGTAGGTTTGTCCGCTGACGGCGGCCGCATCGAACTCGCCCATCAAATAAAGACAGCGATCGAGCGCGTGAACCCCGATGTCATAGGTGCAACCGCCACCCGCAAACTCCTTCTGCGTGAACCATGAACCGATCCGCGGAATTCCGCCCCGGCGCGTCCACGCGGTCTTGGCGTGGTAAACCTCACCCAGCACGCCCTTCACCACCAGCTGCTTCAATGTCTGCACGTCGGGACTGAACCGATTGTTCTGTCCCACCATCAGCAATACGCGCCGCTTCTTCGACTCGGCCAGGAGCTTGGCCGCATCGCGCGCATTGGTCGCCATGGGCTTGTCGATCATGACGTGCTTGCCGGCCTTCAACGCCGCCAGCCCCACGGAGGCATGAAGATAATTTGGCAGTGCGATCGAGACCACATCGATGTCATCGCGAGCGAGAAGCTCGCGATAATCGGTCGCGACCACGGGGACATCGAACAGCTTGGCCGCGTCACTCGCCCGCGAAGCCGAGGTGTCAGCAATCGCGAGGACTTTTGCCGCGGGATGTTGCTTGAACGAGCCGATGTGATCGAGCCCGATGGCCCCCGCACCAAATACGGCGACGTTGAAGGAAGTTTTCTTTGGCATAGGAGTAGGAAGAGACGCGAACGGCGTTTGGCGCGAGATCCGAGGACCAGGGCGACGCGGTCAACGGCCGATCCACGGCGCATTGCCGAGGGCGACGGTGCGTTTCGAAAGGCGAACCGGACCCGCGTTCACGCTTTGCCCCATTTCCGTAGCTGATCGAAGCAGAGCCGGACCGCCGTCAGTGGCGGATGATTGTACTTTTCCTGTTCGACGATCAACCACTCGGCTGCGCCGATGGTGGCTGCGGCCGAGAAGATCGCCGGGAAATCAACGGGACCGCTGCCGAGTTCGGTTTCGTCTTTGAGGTGGATTAACTTCACGCGGGAACCTTGGTCGCGCAGAAATTGTTCGGGGGAATGGCCGGCGAATTTCACCCAATAAACATCCACCTCGGCCATGAGATTGCGGGGTTCGGCGGCTCCAAGCAGCCAGTCGAAAACGGGCCGACCTTCGAGCATTTTGAACTCTCCGGCGTGATTATGATAGCTGAGCTGGAGACCCGATGCACGCAGCTTGCTGCCCACTTCATTCAGTTCCTCGGCAATCTTTTCGACGGCAGCGACACTCACAAATTGCTCGGGTGGCCAGAAGGGTACGACGACATGACGCGTGCCGAACATGAGCGCGTCACCGATCACCTTTTCCGGATCACTGCGGAGCGCCGCGATGCCCACATGCATGCCGGCGACGCGTAGACCGGCGGCATCGAGTGCGGCCTTCGCGCCTTTGGCATCGAGATTCCCGTAGCCCGCCAGTTCAACGCCAGCGTATCCAATTTTGGACACCTGGGTGACCGTCGCGGCGAAGTCGCGGTTCATGTCTTCGCGAACGGACCAGAGTTGAAGGGCAACAGGAAGATTAGCCATGACGGGAAGACGAGTGTTTGCGATCCCCGGACGGAAAATCAATCCCCGTGTGCCCGCACGCGCGCAAAATGCTCCCTCCGAGGTAGGTCAGCGCGCAAGCGCGCTGGCCTACGGGTCGGAGGGCTGAGCCATTGCCCGCTGTCGCGGTTAAAGCTGCGAACGAAACAGGCCGCAGAAGCGATCCGTCCACTTTACATAAGCCGGTCGACCTTCGTGGTCAGCGCGCGTGTACGGCTTCGAATGGTCAAGGTCATTCTGGTAGATTTTACGATGCGCAAGGGCAACCGATTCATCGAGGATGTTGAAACCGATCTCGTCGTTGATGCTGAACGATCGATTGTCGAAGTTCACTGAGCCAACCGTCACAAAGTAATCGTCCACCGTCATGGTTTTGCTGTGCAGCATGGCGGGTTGGTACTGGTAGAATTCGGCTCCGGCTGCCAGCAACTCACCCCAACGGGAACGTGCCGCGGCGCGTCCGAATCGGGAGTCGTTCTTTTCCGGGATGATCACGCGAATCTTCACGCCGCGTTGGGCTGCTTCGAGCAGCATCTGGATCGCAAGGTCGTCCGGGACGAAGTAAGCGTGCTCGATATCGATCGACTTCCGAGCCGAAGCGATGGCGAGCAGATACGAAATGCGCGCTGATTCCGCGCCTTCGCCTGGTCCACTCTTGAAACACATTGCGGAGATCCGGCCTTCGGGCTCGATCTCCGGAAAATAGTCAGCGCCCAGGATCAAATGCCCGCTCGTCTGCAGCCAATTGGACGCAAACACGGCCTGCATCTGTCGGACCGCGGGACCTTCAACGCGAATTTGCGTGTCGCGCCAAACCTCGCGGGAGTTCGCATTGCCTTGCCACTTATCATCGACGCACATGCCGCCGGTGAAACCGATGTGCCCATCGACCACCAGGATTTTGCGATGAGTCCGATGATTGATGTTCGGCTTGATCTCGTACCAATGCTGCCGCCCATATTTGTAAACCTCTGCGCCACTGTCGGTGAGTCGTTTCTTATCCTCATCCTTGAAGTGAAGCGTTCCCATGCCATCGAGCAGAATGTGGATTTTCACTCCTGCTTTCGCCCGTTCACTCAATGCGGCAATGAAGCGATCACTGATCTGACCACTCGACCAAATGTAGGTTTCGAGCGTGATCGTTTTCTTTGCCCCTCGAATCGCTTCCAGCATCGGCGGAAAAAAATTGTCGCCGTTCACCAGCGTCTGCACTGAGTTTCCGCCCGCGAAATCAGCCCCGAGGAGCGGGCCCATCGCCGCGGAGAAAGCGGGATCAGACGGCCCGAACGAGATGCGCATCGGTTCTTGGACGATACGAGCGGAGACGTACCAGAAATAGGCTCCGAGCAGCATCGCGATTCCCAGTACCACGAAGGCCCAGTGCCACTGCAGATCGTGCTTTGGGCGCCGTTTCGCCTGCTCTGGAGTCAGTGTGCGACGGTGCGGAACGTGCCGGGAGATTTTTTCGAAGAGGGGCATGGGGGTCGAGAGTAAGGTCTGGACAGATTTCACTTCCGACAGTTCCGAAGCCGGTCGTGCCGCGTCACTTCAGCCGAATCCTGCTGTCTGCACTCCAGCTATGGTCCTGCATCACAACTCCGTTCGTCCGGAAAAAAATGGGCAGCGGATCCGAGAATTTCATCTCGACTCATTGGCGATGGCGACGACGTGCCGTTCGCCGAACAGCCCGTTGTCTCGTCGGAGCGTTGCACATGACTGACGTTTCGACCGCTTCTACCTCACGCGGCCGGTGGCTCACAGGTTTGGCCCTCGCCGTCGGCGCCGCGCTGTTGGTCTATCTTTATTTTCGGAGTGACTTCGATCTCGGGCGGCTAACGTCACGGATCGCTGAATTCAACCCGCTCGTTGTGCTACTGCTGATGGCGGTCCTGCCGGTCGGTGGTTTTTCCGTGGCGGTGATCTACCTCGTCGCCGGAATAAAGTTCGGTCCGGTCTTTGGCGGACTCGCGGTGGCAGCTGCCACCGCAGTGCATCTGCTCGCGACTCATTGGATTTGTCAGACGTGGTTGCGTGGTCCGTTGCAGCGACTGCTGGCCCGCCGCAAGCACTCGCTCCCGCACGTGCCGGAGGGTGAGAATGCCTCCGTCGCAGCGATGGCCGCGCTCGTGCCCGGCCTGCCGTATTTCGCCCGCAACTACCTCCTCGCGCTCACGGACGTTCCGCTGCGGATCTATTTTTGGGTCTGCCTGCCAATTTACGTAATCCGATCCTACCTGGTCATCCTGCTCGGGGATCTCGGGACTGACTTGAACCGGAAAACGCTCACGATTTTGGTCGCGGTTTACGTCATCAAGCTGTCGATCTGCGCGTATTTGCTGTGGCGGATCCGGCGGCGATTCAAATTGAAACGGGCGGGCGCAGCGCCTCGCGCGGGTTGAAATCGCAGCTACGAAGCCGAGGTTCGAGCAGGATCGGCGTAGGCCAGCGCGCTCGCGCGCGCTCCGGAGACGCGTTCCGATCGTACGGGCGGCCCTTTATGGGCGCCCGTGCTCCCGATCGCTCATCCGACGTAGGTCAGCGCGCTTGCGCGCGCTCCGAATGAATCGTCGGTCGAGCCCGACGAGACAAAGCGGTGTCGAGTTCAGGCGATCTCGGTCCGTCGCGCGCGCCCACCACCGAGATCGCTCTCGGTCAAGCACTGCCGTCGCGCCCTGGCTTCTCGCCAGAACCGGGGGACGTCAATCCCGCCAAGGTGGTGACCAGCCGCAGCGGTTCAATGGGTTTTGTCAGGCAGGTTTGAAACCCGCTCTCGAGTGCCTTGCGATTGACGCTTTCTCCGGCGAAGGCCGTCAACGCCACTGCGGGCGTCTGATCGCTTTTCAGGCTCAGCTCCGTCTCGCGGATCTGGCGCATGAACGCATAGCCGTCGATGGTTGGCAGTCCGAGGTCGCTCACGATCACATCGGGACGTCGCGTTTCGTAGATCTCCCACGCCGCGGGTGCTGAATCGACGGCGTTCACCGTTGCGCCGGCTTCCTCCAACACAGCGGTCAGCGCGCGGCGGGTGGCCGCAACATCTTCGATGAGGAGGATGTGGCGGTCCGTGAGCAGTCCGCGAATTTGTGATTTGCCCGTGGACGCGAGCGTAATGGCCTGGCCTTCAATCGAAGGGAGCGGCAGCCGGACGATGAAGGTGGAACCGCGGCCAACGCCCGGGCTCTCCGCCGACACACTGCCACCGTGCATCTCGACGATCTGCTTCGTGATCGCGAGGCCCAAGCCCAACCCGCTCTGGGTGCGGGTGCTGGCTTCTTCCATTTGCGTGAAACGGTCGAAGACGTGCGGAAGAAATTCCTTGCTCATCCCGACGCCCGTATCGGAAACCGCGATTTGCACTTCCTTGCCCACCCGTCGCATGGCGATTTCTACTTTACCGCCCGGCGACGTGAACTTGATCGCGTTGTTCACGAGATTGCTCACCACCTGCTTGATGCGAGCGCCATCGGCTTGGACGACGTTGGCATTGCGATCGAATTCCTCGTGTAACTCGACGCCCTTTTCCGTGGCGAGTGGTCGCGCTGTCTCAACCCCGGCGTGCACCACGACCGGCAATTCGATCTGCTTGACCTCGAGCCGCAGCTTACCGGCCACAATGCGTGAGGTGTCCACCAAATCCTCGATGAGCTCACGTTGTTCCTCGGCGCTCCGTCGGATCGCCTTGATGGCTTCCTGCAACTGCTCCGGATCGATCGCTTTTTGATCTTCGATCAGACTGGTCCACAGCACGATCGCCGACAGGGGAGTGCGCAGTTCGTGGGATACGTTCGCGAGGAACTGGTCTTTGGATTCATTCGCCGAATCCGCGGCACGTTTCGCCTGCTTCAGCGCTTCCTCGGCCACTTTCCGTTCGGTGTTATCACGGAGAACTTTCACGAATCCATTCAGGTGGCTGGAACTCCCGTGCAGGGATGAAAGGAGTCCGCTGCCCCAGAATCGGGCGCCGTCTTTGCGCAAATGCCAGCCTTCCTCGTTCACCGTGCCCTTCTCGCGAGCCAAGGCCATCTGGTGTTCGGGTTGCTGACTTTCCGGTGCTTCAGGAGCGATCAGAATGCTCAGAGGCATTCCAATGGCCTCGGCGTGCGAATATCCCAGCACACGTTCGGCACCCGAATTCCAAGTCGCGATGCGACCTTGGGGATTCACCATGAAAATCGCGTACTCCTTGATGCCTTCCAAAATCAGGCGATGGCGTTCCTCGCTCCGCCGCAGTTCGGACTCCGCGTGCTTGCGTTCAGTGATATCGATGAAGGTGATGACGACGCCGTCGATCCGGTTGTCGGTCGTCCGATACGGCAGAATTCGGCGGAGGTACACGCGACCACTTTCGCTGGAAACTTCCTTTTCCACCGGCACCAGCTTTTGCACCACTTCCCGGGCGTGCTCAAACAGACTCTCGTCGTGAAACTTGCGGGCCAGGTCACTCAAGGGCCGACCGATGTCACTGGGGATGACCACAATCACGTCGCTGACAGCCGGCGTGAAGCGCCGGATGCAGAACTTGAGGTCCAGAAAAACCACGGCAATGTCCGTGCTGCTCAGCAGACTGCTAAGATCACTGGTCGTACCTTCGAGCTCCTCGGCCTTGGCCTGCAGCTGCGCGTTGACCGTACTCAGTTCTTCGTTGAGTGACTGCAGCTCTTCCTTGCTGGTCTCCAGCTCTTCGTTCGTGCTCTGCAACTCTTCATTGATGCTGGTCGCTTCCTCGTTCGAAGCTTTCAGCTCTTCGTTGCTGGTCTGCAGTTCCTGAATCGTGGTCTGAAGCTCAATGCGCACCCGCTGGAGTTCGTGCGACAACTGCGATTCGGTGGTGTCGCGTTCGCTCGAATCGTCACCGCCCCGCGTGGGTTCGGGTTCCGGCCGGTCGACAAAGGTGATGAGATAGTAATGGCGGGTCGGTCGAACATCGAGCGGCGTCACGCTGATCTCTATTCGATGGCGGCCAGACTCACTCTTGAAAATGCGATCAGCCACCGTGACCGGGACATTGTCGGCCATGGCGCGCTGCACCGCCGAGCGCAAGCTGCTCCGCAGATGCTCGCGTGCGAGGGAAAAAAGTTCACGGGTCGGTTCACCGCGGGGCTGATCGAGGTAACGCGCCGTATGCCCATGGAAATAAACAATGTGATGTTCGCGATCGATGACGACGGCGGCCGGGCCAAACTTCTCCAGCAGCGTGCGATTCGTCAGCTGGGCGAGTGAGGCGCGGGGACTTGAACCGGAACCGGCTCGATCCTGGTTCGACAACAAGTGGTGGGCCTGAACCAGTGGAAAATCGAACTCACCATGATGAGTGGGACCGATCCGTCGGAACAGCCGCAGCTTCTTGTCGATGGGTTCAAACAAGTCCTCCATCCCATGGATCGTCTCGCTGCTGCCGAGCACGAGGGTTCCGCCTTCGCGCAGGCCGAAATGCATCAACGCGAGCGCCCGGCGCTGCACTTCCGGCTCAAGGTAGATGAGAAGATTGCGACACGAACAGATATCCAGCCGCGAAAACGGCGGGTCCTGCAGAATGTTTTGCGGCGCGAATACGACGAGCTCGCGGAGCTCCTTCTTCACCCGATAAACCGCTTCGTCCTTGTAGAAAAAGCGTTCCAGCCGTTCCGGGCTGATTTCGCTTTCGATGCCACCCGGGTAGACTCCGGCCCGCGCATGAGAGAGCGAGCGCTCCGCTGTGTCCGTCGCGAACACTTTGATCTCAATGTTTTTCCCGACCGCCGTCACTGCTTCAACCAACAGCATGGCAATCGTGTAGGCTTCTTCACCGCTGGAGCACGCGCTCACCCATGCCCTGAGCGGCGCCTCATTCTCTCGATTGTTGACCAGCGGCAAAATCGTTTTCTCGTACAGCGTTTTCCACACCTCGGCATCGCGGAAGAAACCGGTGACATGAATCATCATGTCATCGGAGAGCGCGGTCATCTCCACGGGATTTTGCCGTAAAAGTCGGGCGTACTCCGACATCACGGTGACCTGATTCAGTCCCATCCGCCGTTCCACGCGCCGGATCAAGGTGGTTTTTTTGTAGCCCTCGAAATCGCGGTGCAGCCGCGTCCGGATCAGCATGAGGATTTCGTGGAGCGTCGATTGCTCGCGGGCGAGGAGGGTGTCGACGGGAACGGTGCCGCGCGCATAGGGATGGGCGCTGTATTTGATCAGGACGTCGGGAATCTCCTCTGGTCGAAGAACGAAATCGGCATGGCCAGCCTCCATGAGGCTCCGGGGCATGGATGGAAACTTTGCCGAATCAGGATCCTGGGCAATGCAGACGCCGCCCACCGTCTTCACAACTTGGGCGCCGGCGGTGCCGTTCGAACCCATTCCGCTCAAGACCACCGCGATCGCCCGCTCACGCTGTTCTTCGGCGAGGGAGCGGAAGAAATCGTCGACGGGCCGCTGATGGCCGCGTTTTTCGACCGGCTCCCCCAGGTGCAGTCGGCCCTCTTTGAGCGTCAAGGTATTGCCCGGCCGAATGACATAAAGATGGTTTGGCTCGACCTTCATTCCATCACTGACCTGCAACACCGGAATCTTGGTGTGCCGCGAAAGAATGTCGGGGACCATGCTTTCCCGCTCAGGTGGAAGGTGCAGCACCAACACGAACGCGAGCCCGCTATCCGCCCGCATCACCTTGATGAATTCGATGAACGCTTCCAGTCCGCCCGCCGACGCACCGATGCCCACGACGGGGAACGGCAACCGGGGTGGCTGATCGAGGCTCAGCGGTTCGGTCAGACGATCAGGTTGCTGATCGCCTGAGGTGCCCACGGAGACTTTCGCAGAGGATTTCGGTTGAGCCATCGAGGTACGGCAGGGAAGACGCGCAGGCGGTCCTTTACATCAGCCACCAGGAAGGAGGTTCGTCAAGATGCAGGAGTCCGCAACCGAGTCATCCTCGCAACCGGTCGAGCGCATCCGAATGAACCAAGCATCAGGGCGGCTTGGTAAAACCCCGACTGGAACAGTTCCGTATCCGGTCATCGATTTGTCGGAAGAAGCGCGATCGGGATTCCCCTCATTCACCATCTGCAACGATGGGGCGTTGAGGCCGTGTTCGGTTTGCCCGGCGATCGCATCAACGCATGGTGGTGCGCGCGAGGAGGGAAGATCCAGCCGATGGCGATGACTGGACTCGTCGCCCTGCGCTGCGCGGATCAACCTTTTCAACAGGTGATCGCGTTGACGAAAGAGAACGCGTTCCGAAGTCCCTGAACCGGACTCCGGGACTTTCCGGATACGTGGGCCAGCGCGCTTGCGCGCGCTCCGATTCCTGGACGTATGACGCGGTTAGCCTCTGAACGAAGCTCTTCGACCGTGGCTGGATGAGGCCGGAGCGCGCGCAAGCGCGCTAGCCTACGTGCGGAAGCGAACGCGCCGGTTGGTCGCCTGCGGATTGCTCAGGGGCTCAACGTTTTTTGCGCCTGTTTCTCCCCGTCCGGCTTGAATCCGATCGCGTCCAACGCCGGCTTGATCTCGGGATTCGCCATGAAGTTCTTCCACACGAGACCGCTGCGGTGGTTTTCGATCATCACGGTGATCGGCGCCTGGTTGAGCGCCATGTAGACTTCCTCAAACCAGTTCTGGGTCTGGTTGAATCCATCGAAGAAGCCATAGGCGCCGAACACTTTCGGCCCCAGGTCCCGATAAAAATGCTTCAATGCCGCCATCGATTCCTGCGGCGTGTAGGGCATCGACGCGAGGGAGGCCATCACGCTAATTGTGCCGTTGTCGTCTCGTGGCATCGGCTTGCCTCCACCGGAATTGATGCCGACCGACAAGCCCCAGCAATCCGGACCGTAGCCCACGAATTTGCGGGGATTATCGAGACAGTACGCATAGTTGATGCGCGTGATCGAGCGGTTGTTGTCAAAGTAGTTCGTATACCGATCGCGGATACCCCGGGGGTCGAATCCCATGAACGAGAAGTGGACGAAAAACAGGTCGGAACCGGATCCCTCACCCACGTCCAGTTTGGTCCCATAGAACGTGTTCCCGTTCACGTAATGGTCTCCCACGGTCGTCCGACTCCAGCCTTGCCGGTAGCGGATATGTCGATCACTCGTTCCGGCCCAGCCCGTGTGGTAAAGCTCTGCTGGGACCGGATGAGTGGGGGAAGCAATGGCGAGCAGGTAGATGATCATCGCTTCGTTCCAGCCGATCAGCGGGTGGCTGATGTGGAATTCCGCATCCGGTGACCAATGCCAGAAAAGCAGTGGGCTGTCCGGGGTTTTCCGATACCAGTCCCATTCCACGTCGCGCCAGAGTTGGGTGATCGTGTCACGGATTTCCCGCTCGGCCACATTGTCGCTGGTGAAGTACTGGCGTGCTGCGAGTAGCCCTTGCATCATGAACGCAGTTTCGACCAGGTCTCCGCCGTTGTCATACTTGCCGAAAAACGGCACCGCCTTGCCCGTCTCGCCGTTAAAGAAATGCGGCCAGACTCCGTGGAAGCGATCGGCGCGAGCCAGAAACCGCACAATTTTCAGCATGCGCTCCGCTGCCTGGTCTCGCGTGACAAACTGTCGTTCGGCGCCGACTAGCAAAGCCATCACGCCGAAGCCGCTTCCGCCCAGCGCCAGCAAATTTCGGTCTCCGGGCAATACCTCGGGCGCCAGTCCCGCGGTCGGGTGGCCTTCGTCCCAGTAATAATGAAAGCACGCTTCTTGCACCATGCTGAGCAGCTCCTCGTCGTTGAATTTTCGCGTCGTCGCTGCCTTGGACGTTGGACTTGGTGACGATTCGTTTCCCGAGATGTCCAGCGCCGTAACGCGGTATTGCGCGTGCTGACCGGGTTCACCAAAGAAGTCGACATAGCGCGTGCGGCCGCCCGCAAGCGTGCCGACGGGTTGAAACGTTTTTCCATCGGTTGACCGGTAGATTCGATACGCAAGCAAGTCGTCGGCCGCACTCGGCGACCACGTCAGATCAAAGTGCCGCTCGTAGCCGCGCACGCTTGGCGTGCCGGGCACGGGCGGCGGCGTGGTGTCATCGTCGGAGACGTTGCGAATCTGGAAATCGTCAAGATAGAGGGTGTGCTCCTGGTTGTCGTCCAAGCCCTGCATGATCGAAACGCTGAGCGTGTCGGTGACGCGATACTGGTTGTCGTCGGTCCCGTTGTAGTTCGATGAATGCAGCGCGGAAAAGGGGAGCTTGATGAGCACCCACTTCCCCGCGGGAATGCTTCCGCCCGGTGCAACCAGCCGAACCGACGGGGTTCCTTTCTCGTGCGAGTCCTGGAGATACAGTCGCGGAGAATTTGCTTCCGTGATTTCGGTTTCGGCGAAACACCAGAAAGTCAGGGCATCGCCTTCGAACTTGAAGGGGCGCGCGTACCGGCGCGTGATTTGCACGGCCATGCGCCAATCTCCACCCGGAGCCGATTTCCACTTCAGCCTGAGTGCGTTCGGCGGGCTGACGAAGTGATCCGCATCGACCGGAAACTTGCCGTCGCTCATCTCCAGCGTGCTCGGGGCGATCAGGTAACTGCTGCTCGATTCGTATCCTCCGGAAACCAAACTGTTGTCGAAGATCACGTGACGATCGTAGGTGGACTGCCCATGGGTGATGCCTGCGAGCGACGCGAACAGAAGGGTAAACAGCACAGTTTTCATAAGGTCACGAGGTGAGGATAAACTCGACGCGCTGAGTTCCGGCGAAAAGGAAAAAAGCGCCTGGCTCGAGGAGGCGTTCGCCGCGGTCGTTCGGAAACGAAAGGTCACGCAGCGGGCGGATTTCAAAGCGAAAAGTGTGGGTTTCCCCGGGCAAAATCAGCGACTGCTCAAATTTTTTCAGCTCCTTGAGCGGCCGGGAGACGCTCGCAACTGGATCGCGGATGAACCAATGCACGGTCTCACGCCCTGGACGATCGCCACGATTCGTGACGGTGACGTCCGCAATCAAGTCAGTGTCCGGGTTGGTCGCGGGCCGGCTCAGCACAATGGGGCCGCACTCAAAACGCGTGTAGCTCAGACCGTGGCCGAATTCGAACAACGGTGTTGTCTCAATATCCTGATACGCTCCTTCGCGACCAGCTCGAGCGCGCGGCCGCATTTGGTGATACACCGGAATCTGTCCCGTCGTTCGCGGCCAGGCCACAGCAAGTCGGCCACTCGGTTCCTGGCGGCCCAGCAAAAGTTCCGCAATCGCGGTGCCCCCGCGTGTACCAGGTTGCCATGCGGCCAATATCGCCGCGGCGGATTCCAATCGGGTCACTTCGAGGGGGCGACCAGAGATGAGCACCAGAACTACTGGACGGCCGGTGGCGAGGATCTCCAGGGCCAGGTCTTCCTGGACACCCGGTAAACGCAGGGTCGAGCGCGATGCATTTTCGCCACTCATTGCGGCGGATTCGCCGAGGCAAAGCACGGTGACTTCGGAGCGAAGCGCGAGTGCTCGTGCGGAGGCGAAACCGCCGCGATCAGCACTCTCGATGTCACAGCCGGGTGTGAATTCCACCAACTGGTGCCCGGTGAGTCGTTCGCGCAATCCGTCGAGCAACGTGCACGTCTCTTCCGGCCGGCCTTGTTGCGCCCACGACCCCAACAGCGCCGCCCCGTCATTCGCCAGTGGTCCGATGAGCGCGATGGCACCGACGTTCTCGGCGAGGGGCAGGACGCCCGTGTTCTTCAGCAGAACGATCGACCTCACGGCGAACTCCTCGCACAGGTTGAGCTGCGCGGACGTCAGTGGTCCGTCGATTGCCGTCGTGGGCTCCGCGAACGGACGCTCGAACAGGCCTTGCCGAAACTTCACCCGCAGCACGCGACGAACTGCTTCATCAATCACGCTCGTCGAGATCCGTCCGGAGGAAACCAACGCGGGAAGATGTCGTCGGTACAGGCCGTCAGCCATGTCGAGGTCGACGCCGGCAGTAAGGGCCTGCGCGGTCGCTTCGCCTTCATCCGCTGCGAATCCCTGCTGGATGAGCTGGAGCACTGAATTCCAATCCGACACGACCATGCCGTCGAATTTCCATCGCTCGCGCAAGACGTTCGTAAGGAGGCCGGGATTCGCGCTGGCCGGTACGCCATTCAGATCGTTGAACGCGCTCATCACCGTGTCGGCGCCGGCGGCGACCCCCGCTGCAAAGGGCGGTAGGTGCATCTCCTCCAGCCGTTGAGCTGAGATTTCTGTCACGCTGTAGTCGCGCCCGCCCTCCGACGCACCGTACCCGGCAAAATGTTTCAAGCACGCCACGATCCGTTCGGGCCCCGTTTGATACCCTTCGACTGAAGCAACGGCAAAAACGCTGCTTGCGTACGGAGACTCGCCGAACGTTTCCGCGATGCGCCCCCAACGCGGATCAACGCAGTGATCGACCATCGGGGCGAAGGTCCAATCGACGCCTTCGGCCTTCGCCATGGCGGCTGCCATGGCACACGCATGCCGCATGAGGTCGGGATCCCACGCGCAAGCCTGTGCGAGTGGGATGGGATAGATCGCACGGTAACCGTGAATGACATCGGCGCCGAAAATCGCGGGGATGCCCAGGCGCGACTCGTTCACCGCTCGACGCTGCAACTCATTTCGCAATCGAACATCGGGAGGTCCGTTCAAAATGAACGAGCCATAGGTTGGTCGGAATTCGTCCTCCCGAAGTTGGAGATTATTCGGATTCGTATCGCCGACCCCGCTCTGGTGCAGCTGGTCGATCTTTTCCTCGAGCGTCATGCGCGAAAGCAAATGGGTGACGCGCTCCTCAACGGAGAGGTTGGCCGGATCGCCAGGATGTGCAGGCGCTCGATCGTTGGCCTTTTTCATGGCGCAGAAAGACGCAGCAACTTAGGCAGCGACGCAGAAAACGGATAATCAGTCTCGCGACCGTCGGGCCAGCGAACTCGCAACCGAATTGGCAACGCCGAATCCGGACAGCCGAAGAAAACCGTGGCACTTGATTGCGTCAGATGTCCCGAGCCGGCCGAGACCTCGTTGATTTGGGTTGAGCCGTCGGCGAGCTGCAAGGTGAGTCGAGCTCCGATGGCCGTGGGATTACCTGGCTTACCGTGCAGCGCTACGCCGAAGCTGTGCCGGCCGCGTTGGGGGTGGCTGAGAAACGTCAGGGCGAGATCATTGCTACGGGTCACGAAGACGTCAGGCCAACCGTCGCGGTTGAAATCAGAAAGCGCCAGCGCCCGCGCGTCGCCGGGAACGACGATACCGCTTTCGGTCGCTGCGACCGGGACGAACGCGCCGGTACCATCGCCGCGTAAAACGCAGCCAATACCGCCGTCAAACCGGCCGGTTTCTGCGATCGGTGCAGAGGAGTTTCCCACCAGCAGTAGATCAGCGCGACCGTCTCCATCCATATCGCCAACACCGATACCGGTGACTGGCGCGACCTGGGCCAGCCGCGGAAGCGGGGTGAAGTGGTACGCGCCGTCAGGCTGGGACATGAAAACCCCACTGCGCAATTCGGTGACAGCAAACCGGGGGGCGTTGGCCAGATTTGCGGCGGGAAACACCTCCTCGAGTGTGGCTCGTGCGTAGGATTCGGCCGTTGGAAAGCGGCGGGCCAGGGAAGGAAATGCAGTCAGCACCGTTTCCCGGCCACGCAAAGGATACCATTTTCCCTCCTCGACCTGCGCTTCGACAAGTTGCGGAGCCGAGCCCCCGACCACCACGTTCGCATAGAGGACGGAAGGCTCCGCAACGGAAGCGTGGTACCGAGTGTTTAGGCCGACGTTGCCCACGGCGTAGTCGAGGCGCCCGTCGCCGTTGAAATCAGCGGCGGCCAGCGAGCGCCACCAGCCCGTGCCAGCGGAAGCGAAGCCAAGTTTTTCGGATACATCTTCGAAATGCTTTCCGTTCACATTGCGATAACAGGCGACCGGACCCCAGTCGTAGGCGACGAGCAGATCGGGCCAACCATCGTTGTCTACGTCGCTCCAGAGCGCGGCGGAAACCATGCCCCGTTTTTGGAGCGAAGGCGCCCATTCAGCCGTGACGTCAACATACTGTCCGTCTCGCCATGCCAGAAGTGCGCTGCGTGGTGCGTCCGGGAAATGGCCGGGCACGACCCGACCGCCGACAAACAGGCCGATTCGTCCCGTGCGCTCGAAGTCAGCCGCGGCCAAAGCCCCCGTGCTGATCGACAGCTCTGGCAGGAGTCCAGCTGCTGTCGGCGTAAATCGCCCGCGGCCGTCGTTGATAAAAACATGAGGCTGGTAAACCGGAGAATCAGCGGGAGCGGCCACGCCGGCTTTCGTCACCAGCAGGTCGAGATTACCGTCGCCGTCGACGTCTACCGCGAGGATGGGCCCGTCTGCCACGTCTGCATTTTCCGCGAAGACGTTTCCGCCGTAGGCGAGAAACTGGCCACCGCCGAGATTGGAAAATAAATGGCCGGCTTCGCCAGACACACCACCGACCGCGAGATCATCTTCACCGTCGCGGTCCAGATCAGCGCAAACCACCGAAGGTCCTGGCCGGTTCAGACGGAAGGGCAGCATCGGCTGACCACTCAATTCATCGAATGGTCTCTCATGATTCGCGACCTCCAGATTTGCGGCCTTTCCACTTTCGACGAACCACGGCGGCGGCCGCACGGCGACGGGCGCGGGCGCCGCGTCCACCGGTTCGCTGATGGTGTAGCGACGGTCAGCAGGAAGGTGCGTAAACGTCTGACTGCATCCGCTCGGCCATTCGATGGTTAACTCCTCAATTTCGGTATTGGCGCCGAGGCCGAAGTGCACGATGGGCTCGCTCGTGGAGAGATAGCCGCGGGCAAGCGTGAGCGTTCGCATCTGCGTGCCGTCGGGCGTGACGATGCGAACGGTGGCGCCAATGCCGAAGCGATTGGAGACGGTCCCGCGAAGTTCGAGCACCACGGCATGGCCGCTATCCGCATCATTGCGACACGCGGTGAGCTGACCCTCGAAGCTGGCGAAAATAAGATCGAGGTCACCGTCGCCATCAAGGTCGCCGAACGCGGAGCCAAAGCCGACACCGAGGTGATCGAGCCCCCAAGCCGCGCTGACGTTTTCAAACTGCAGATCACCTCGGTTGCGGAACGCGAGGTGCCGCTCGGCCAGCGGTGGGCTCATCTTCATAATCCGAATACGCTCGGCCACGCTGGCCGCGGTCAAAGAACGTTCGACAAGATCGGCGTTGTGAAATTCGCGCGCCATACCGTTGGTGAAATACGCGTCCAGTCGTCCATCCAGATCGAGATCTTCTAGGCGGACGGCGAATGTCCAGTCGGTCGCCTGCAACCCCGCGAGTCGCGCGGCTTCGAGCACGCGGCCGACACCGGTGCCGAGGAAGAGTACGTTCTGCGGATATTGAGGCGCGGCTCCCGGATAGCGGTCGTGGTCAGGCAACGCGCTCCGCAGTTTCGCCATGCCCCGATGGTCCTTGTAGCGCGACGTCGCCGCCATGTCGGCGACTAGCAGGTCAAGATGCCCGTCATTGTTCAGATCGCCCAAGTCCGCGCCCATGGAAAAATGCGGCGTATGCGGAACGACCGCCGAGAGTACATTGGTGAAGGTACCGTTATGGTTGTTGTGGTAGAGCTGGTCGGGCTGCGCGAAATCGTTGGCGACATACAGATCGGCCCAGCCGTCCTCGTCATAGTCCCACCAAGTGGCGGAATGCCCCTGCGTTTCCCCCGCTATCCCGGCCGGTGAGGAGACCTCGGTGAAGCTACCGTCACGATTGTTGTGATATAAATGGTCCCGCTGGCCGTTTGGGTGATGCTCGGCGTCCAACAGATTCGTCTGGACATAAACGTCCAGCCAACCGTCCCGGTCGTAGTCCGCAAACGCGGCCATGTTCGAAGCGTCGACCAGAGCGAGCCCGCGCGGGGCGGCTTCTTCCCGAAATGTGCCGTCGCCTTGGTTGATGTAGAGGAGATTGGGGGCGCCGAAGCGGCAGACATAAAGATCGAGGCGACCGTCATTGTTTACGTCCGCAAAAGCAGCGCCTTGTTTCCACGCACCTGTTGGTCCGGCGACGCCCGCAGGCCCGCTGACGTCCTCGAAGCGAAAGCCGCCGAGATTGCGAAAGAGATGGTTGAGCCCGGTCTTGCTCACCACGAAAACATCTGGGCGGCCGTCTCCGTCGAAATCGCCGATGGCTACGCCGGTGCCGATCGCGCCGGAGTTAAAGGGGTGGTACAGTTGCCCCCACATGGCCGGATCGTCGTAAGGATTATCTGCCGTCAGTCCGGTCTGCTCGGGGGGCAGCGTTGAAAAAAGCGTCGTTCCGCGCGGGCCCGAACGTTGGCCAAGTGCGACGAAAGGCGGGGGATTTGGACTGGCCAGGTCCGCCGCGGATGCCGCGCTAAAACCGAACGCCATCATCAGGCCGAGGCCGACGGTTCGGAGTTGGTGGCGCTGGTGCGAGACGCTCGGCAGGGTGGACATCACCGGCAGCAAATGCACTCGAACTAGAGTTCAACTTCGATCCGATTCGGTGCCGACGAAAGTAGCCCCTTCAACCGATCGGTCGGCACCCGTAATCCCCCCACCCGATAAGGATTTTTTTCCCGGGCCGCGGTTGTCAGGGGCGTTCCATTGACCGTGATCACACGCGGAGCGCTGGTCCTCGATGTCACATGATAGACGATTTCGACGGGACGGCCGAGCAGAGTGGCGGTGGCGGTCAGGCCGTTGAGAGTGAGCGGCAGAACCGGATCAAAGACGACTCCGTCGAACGACTCCCGCAGACCCAGGAGACAGGAGCGGACGATGCGAATAAAAATCCCCGGACCACTCGAGTAGAGACGCCAGCCGCCGCAGACCGCCACCTGGCCCGTGCGCAATTCTTCCCAACGGGTTGCCGCCTCGTAGCGATCGGGGAAATCCGCGTCAGAGCTGGAGAAATAGGTGTTGCTCTGTCGGGGCGCAGCGTGCGGCACGATCGCGCTTAGGCCGACAGGATTGACCACTTGGAGTGCATGCCAGAATCCCTCTGCATCGCCGACCTTCGCGAGCGCCTCCGCGTACCGCAGGTGAGCATGCACGTATTGGAGACCGATTTCGCGTCCGACATTGGCGGCGGTTTCCGCGCGTTTGAACAAACGCTCCACGCCGCCTTGATAAGTCGAGGGCTCGCTCATGAGCCGCACGCCGTCGGGATAGCGGAGTTCTTTCGCGATAATTTCCAGATGCCGCTTTGCCTCCGCAGGCGTGAAGAGTTCCGCCAGGATTGACCGCGTCATCGGCAGGAGCCGAAAACGGATGTGCGTGACGGTATCTTCGGGATGCAACAACGGCCGGAGCGAACCGTCCTTCTCCTGTATTCCAAAACCCGCGACGATGCCACCCGGCATGAGTTTACCGAAGTCTCCCCGCATGCGCGCACACAGCTGCTCGAGCCGTACCGCTCGCGTGCGGTCGCCAACACGGCGACAGACAGTGGCCAGCTGCCGAAACGTGTGAAACGCGAGGCCCACGGTCCAGGCGCTCGTCATGTGCGTGCGCATGGTCGGATCCGCCGGCTGGAGCGTATCGTCCCAATCACCGTCGCCGTAGTTGACGAGGGCGGTGCCTGCAATGAAACGAGCCTCACATTGGGCGACGACGCGGTCGGTGTGCTGGAGGATGGTCTCAACCAGTCCTTCGGCGCGGAATGTTTCGTGGTCGGTGTAGCGGAGCGGGGTGCGCAGGAAATCGACGTCGTTACTCGCTTCGACGTAGTCGCACAGGGCCTTCACCGGCCAGAAGCAAACGTCGCCGTGGCTGTGGGCTTGCTGCACCGTTTGATAAGGCGGATGCATGAACCATTGCGGCCAGCTGCCCTCGTGCGAGTACTGTTGCGCGAAGACGGTCTCCAACATCCGTCGGGCCACCGGAAATTCTCCAGAGGCCAGCAGCCATTCCAGCGAACCCTGGCAAACATCGCGCACTCCCCAGGCGGCACCGCCGTATTGCTCGAGCCCGTGCGGCGCAGAAAAATGGATCGCCGCATTGTGGGCGTACCAGGGGAGAATCTCGTTGATGCGCGAGACCCGGTCATCGTTGGCGTGAAACAGCTGCGCTGGTGGGGCAGGCGGCCGGGCGTCGCCGGTTGCTTTCGCGTGGACAGTGCGAGCGGACGCAACGGCTGCCGGTAACGCGCCCGCACCCTCGTGCGTACCGAGAAGGATCACGCCAAAGCGCGAAACCGCTTTCGTGCGCAGCGAAACATAGGCACCCCCTCGCTCCCGCTTGTCCGCATAGAGCAGGCTGTCTCCGGCGATCGCGTCGAATTGTGCCGGGTCAGACGCGGCAATGGCGAAACACAGGCCCGGCTCGTGCCGGCCAACCATACTGTCGGCTGAGGGCTGCGCGCCTATCCAAGCCTCCGAAGCGTGCAGCGTGACCGCGCCGCTGTGATCGAATTCGGCAGCATCGAGAACGACATTGTGCGTGATCAGAAATTTCCGCGGCGCCCCGCGTTGGATCGTCAGATTGAGATGCGCGTAAGGAAGACTTCGGTCGCACCAGGCGCGCACCTCGATCACGTCACGGTCAACGCGATACGTCCAGCGAGCGTCGCCGGGCGTCATCGCAAAGGTCGAAGGAATGCCAAGCTGCCGCCACCGTCCGCGATGCTGGACGAAGATCCGCTGACCGCTGCTGCGGACAACGTTGAGAGCGTTGCGCACAACCGAAAGCAGTCGGGCGAAACTGGGGTGGCCGAGATATGCCTGCGCCGAGAAAATGCCCGCAGCATAGCACGTGGTGCCGAAATGGCCGGCGTCGAACCAGCGCCCATCGCCGCTCCGCAAAATGTGCCCGTGCGGGCGCGCGACCGTCGCTTCCTTGGTCCGCGTGACGACATGGGTGTCCCGGTCCGCAAAAAAAGAAAGCAGCAGGCCGTCCGGTGACCGTTCTTCCTGGCGATGATCGCCGGGAAACCATTTCGCGCAGTCGGCATCCGTCGGAACGTCGCCGTGCAACCAGCTCGCGCTTGTGAACAGGGAGACCGGAGTGCGCTTGAGAAAACGAGTGGACCGCCACGAGACTTTATCCCAAGTCGGATCGACGAGACGTTTCAGCAACTTGAGGCCGGCCGAGCTCGAAGCTTCGGGGTGATCGGCGACAAAGCGCGCGACGAAACGGAGTTCGCCGGCCTCACCAGGCTTAAGTTCAAGTGCACGACTCTGGAGGCCGGCCATGGCGAATTCCTGTTGAAGGCGCTGCGAAGGCAGATCCGCGTTGCGGACGCACTCAGGTTCGCCGGTGAGGCGGTAATCGGCCCCGAAAAACTGCCGGCCATCTGTACAAAATCCGGCGGCGCCGCTCGTGCACGCGACTGCGAGCCAGGGATGGCGGCCTTTCGCCATGGTCTGATTTTGGCGCGCCAGAATGGTCCAGCCATGGGCCGGATCGCGGATCGGCAGCAGGTCCAGATATTGGGACGTATAGGCCTCGTTGTTGCGGACTGCGCCCTCGTCGGCGAGGCCGAGATCCTGCGCGTGCAAGGCGTCGACGGCCAGCGTAGTGGTTGTGTCGTTACGCACACGCACCCGCCAGGACCATCCCGACTGGGTCGGATGGATCTGCAAATAGGTTTCGGCGTGGAGGCCGGGCGCTGGAGAGGAGATCCAGCGAGCGGCTGCAGTGGTTGCCCGAGAGAAACCCAGACCCGATCCGACGAGCGGGGCGAAGGAGTACGCCTTTGCGCGCGGCGTGCGCCAGCGCAGCAGAAGGCGGAATAGGCCATCCTCGGCCGGTCCGGTCAGCAATTGATTGAGTAGCGTGGACTCATGGCGTAGCGCGAACAGCGCCCCCGTCGGCCACACCTGGGCAATCAGCGGCGAGCCCGCGCGCAGTTCGACGAGACCGGAGGAGTCGGCGGCGGCGAGTGGCAGGTGAGTCGTCTTGGGTGGACGGGAAGAAACGGACGAATGAGTCATGGTAAATCCGGCGCGGCGGGCACGTAGCCCGCGACGGCGCAAGTCAGCTCGTGTAACCGGTAAACAATGACGGCGCCGAGATGAAGGGACAAAGCGGTAGCTGGTCGTTGGAGGCAGGTGCGCAACGCGACACGTGCGCTGCAGACGGGAAGAAAGGGAAGAGGCAGTGAGTCTGCAAACGCGACGGACGGAAAACAGAGACCAGCGGGATGGGACCGCTGGTCTCTGGTAAATCGGCGTTACTTAAAACGACAACGCGACCGAGAAGGTCACCTTGCGTGGTGCGATGAAGTTATAATCCATCGGCGTGGTGCCGTTGTAGCTTTGGAAGATGAGCGCGTCCTTGCGGAACAGGTTGTCTACGTTGATTTGGAAACGCGCGTGGATCTTGTGGCTCATGGGGCTGATGTTCGTTGAATAGCCGATGAGCAGCGATTCGGTGGTGTATCCCCCGCTGAGGTTGAGCTGATCGATTTGGCGGGCGCCCGCGTGGGTTGCTCCGAAACCGATATCCAGCCCCTTCAGGGTATTTTCCGTGAACATGTAAGTCGCGAAGGCGTTCCACTGCTCGTCCGGCACGCCGGCGGCAAGCGTTGGGACGGCCCAGGTCGCGAAGTTGGTTTCCGCGGTGTCCAGGAGGCTCTTGAGCTTGACGCTTTCCGTCCCTGCACCGCCGGCCACCGCGCGCCAGTCGGTGACATGCAGTTTGTAGTAAGCCACGCCTTCCGCTCCGTTGTTGGTCCGCTCGCCCTTCGGTTTCGCATAGTGCGCCTGCAGGCGCACGTTCTTGGTCGGATTCGCGGTCAGCTCGAACTCCACGCCGGTGTACTTCACGTCGTAGACCACGTTATACTGCATCTGCGCGGTGGTGCCATTGATCTGGCCGGCTGGCCCGATGTTGGTCTTGGTGCCGCCTGCTCTCAGGTATTGTTCCCAGATGCCTTGGAACCCAGGCTCATTGCCGCCAATGACGTCCGTCGCCGTGTCTTTATACCACGTCGCGGAGGCGGAATACTTGCCGTCCTTGGTCGAGATACGCACGCCGTAGTTGTCGCCTTTGCCAAAAGATGCACCGCGCGTTTCGCCGAACAGGCTGGGGGCTAAGCCACCGGCGGCGGGTTGGTAATTTTCCGACTTGTTGGCCACGAGGCCGAGCCAATCAACCCCTGGAACGTAATACACCGCGCCCGCGGAGTAGGTGTTGCCCGCGCCACTGCCGACTACGGGGACATTGCCCGAACCGCGCAGGCCGACTTTTCTGACATCGTAGGAATCGCGCCGAATACCGAGGGAGATATTCAAGCGGTCGTCCCATAGTCGCGTCTGCGAGAAGGCGCCGGCGTACTTGATCGTCTGCTTGGAATCGAAGTCGTACCAGTTGAACGGCATGGCGGTGTAGACGACTGATTTCGGGACATTGAAGGCGGCATTCGGATTATTCCAATAGATGCGGCCCCAGACCATGTTCTTCGTCCAATCGTTCGACGTCCAGTTGGACGCCGGCTTGGTCGTATCCTGGGCGTTGTATTGGCGAGCGTCATACTCGGTGATCTGTTCGCCGGCCGAGACGCTGAGCACCTGCTTCAGCGGAACATTCCACGCCCTGGTATCGAAGTGATACGAAAGCTGACCACGGACCTCGTTCACCCAGTGATTCTGGGCTTGTTTATCCAGGAAGAAATCGGAGTAGATCTGCCCGAAGTTCGGGTTGGTCGAACCGTTCGGGAGCTGCTTATTGAGATCGTAGGCCGCAGCGGCGCCGCCTTCATAGTTGATCGCGTACTGCTTATCGACGTAGCGGTAGCCGGAAATCTCGAGATCAAGGTTGTCGGAGATACGCTGGTCGTAGGTGAGGGTCATATTCATGTCCTCGGGCTTCACGTAGCCATCGCTCGGTCCGACCGAGAATTCACGGCTGGGAAGTGCCTTGATGATCGTGCCACCCGTGGGCGCGTAAGCGAAGGAATCGGGCCGCATGTAAGCGCCCCAGGCGATGCTGTTCGTGCCCATGGAGCGTACGCCCGCGGACCAGTCCATAATGCCGGTGTTGGCGCCGGCAACGATGACGCTGTAGGGGTTCAGGCCCCAATCGGACATGCCCGTGACGCCGGGCGCACCGGCTGAGGTTTTCGGATTGTCGCCCTTTTTGGCGATCACTTCGCCCCAGGTAGCGGCGCTCGTCGTGCCGTTCCAGAGGGACAAGTTATCCTGATAGCTGGCACCGTAAATCGATTTTCTTTCCTTCCAGCCTTCGATCTCGAAACGGAGGTGGGAGTTTTCTTTGTTGAACCGCCAGTCCGCCGCGAGGGTTGCGCCGAGCTTCTTATGCTCGTCGCCATCTCTCCAACCTCGTTCGTTGGCCGCGACGGCGTTGACGCGGATGGCGAGATTGCCGCGGGCGGTGTTCACGTCGACCGTGCCGCGATAGCCGCCGTAGCTATCGTAAGCGAGCCGGAGATCTTCGAATTGCTTGTCGAAGCGAGCTGTCTTGGTGTAGCTGCTCATCGCGCCGCCAATGTCGCCGATGCCGAACAGAATAGAGTTCGGGCCCTGGTCGAACTCGATACGCTCAATGTTGTAGGTGTCGGAGATGACGAAGATCGGGAAATAGTTTTTCGTCGGCGGATTGCCGCCTTGAACACTGCCGCCACCGCGGGAACTGATGGCCCAGTAGTTGAAGACATTGCCGCCCGAGCCGCCGGCGAAGCCGTTGCGGTCGCTGACGGGAACGGTGTTGAGCGACCACTTCAGCGCGTCCTGCACATTGGTGAGACCAAGGTCATTGAGGAATTGTCCCGTCAGCGACGACATCGCTGCCGGCGTTACTCGAATCGGAGATGCTTGACGGCCGCCCGCCAGGGAATCTGTCGCAATGTAGCCTTGGTCGCGGTCGACGTTAACGGTGAACGGACTGAGGACGATGGGTTGATCTGCAGTGTCGGACGCGCCAGTCGTCTGTGCCGGCAACGTGGCCGTGAAGCCATGCGTCAGCGCGAGCGCCAACGCGTATAGTGTGCGGGGTATCTTTGTTTTCATAGCTATGTGCTTGTTTTTTCCTTCGGGAGAAGAAAGGGGGAGAAGGGCGTGCTTAGTTCTTGCTGCCGGTGACGGCGATGCCTTCGACGAAATGCCGCTGCGCCACGATGAAGAGCGCGACGATGGGCAGGATGATCAGCGTGCTCGCCGCCATCAGGTAGTGCCAGTCGGTGAGGCCGCTTTTTTGCTGCATCGACTTCAACGCGAGGGCCAAGGTGAAGTCGCGCTGATCGGTGAGGTAAATCAGCGGCCCGAGAAAGTCGTTCCAAGTGCCGAGGAAAGTAAAGAGTCCGACCACCACCAGCGCTGGCCGGCACAACGGCAGGATGATTTGCCAGAAGATCCGCAGTTCGCCGCATCCATCAATGCGTGCCGCTTCCGACAGCTCCTTGGGCAGCGTGCGGAAAAATTGACGGAGAAGAAAAACGTTGAACGCGCCCGCAAAAAGCGACGTGACCCACAATGGGCGAAGTGTTCCGATCCACCCCAGCGACCGAAACATCGAATACAGCGGGACCATCACCACCGGAAACGGAATCATCATCGTGCCCAGCAGCACGCCGAACAGCGTTTCGCGTCCCCGCCATTCGATGCGGGAAAAACCGTATGCGACCAACGCGCTCGATAACACCATGCCGACGACGTTGAGCACACAGAGCAGGACCGTGTTGCCAAGGTAGCGCCAGAAATGCTGCATGACCTTGATCGCGTTGGCGAAATTCTCCCAGCGAGGAGCGAACCGCCCGACGATCCGGTCGATGCTCACGATGGACCGGTCGCCTTTGGCGGTGTCGATCACTTCCCGCCAGGGTGCGTCGGGCGTCGCCGGAATTTGACTACGCACCTGTACGGGAGTGGAACGTCCGCCGGTGGTGATCCATTGGCCATCGTGAACATCCGAGGCAGGTAAAACGACAGGAGTGGTGGAACCCACGGGCACGGCCCAGACGCTCGGAATCGAAATCACCGCGCCGAGTTTCACCTCCCGCCGCACCTGGCCTTCGTCGATGTAGTAGCGACGCGGCAGCCAGATCGGCGGCTGCACCGACGTTTGCTCCACGGGCTTGAGAGCCGTCGACAACATCCATAGCAACGGCAGGAGGAAAACCACCGCTCCAATCACGAGCGCCGCATACGTAAAAATTTTTGCGAACGGTTTCATGGGTGCGAGATGGCGACGGTGGGCTTCATCGCTATTCGGCGCTGTAGTGGACGAACCCGCGCGTGCTGCGTGAGGCCAGCCACGTGAGCAGGAGCGTGAGGAGGAAGAGCACCCACGCCATCGCACACGCGTAGCCCATTTGGCGGGACTCAAAGGCGCTCTCGTATAGGTACACCGCGTAGAACAACGCCGAGCGATCCGGTCCGCCATTGGTGAACATGACGAACACGGTCGCGAACGTTTGCAGCGCCCCAATCACCCCAACGATGAAGTTGAAGTAGATGACCGGCGAAATCGCCGGAATGACCACGTGCCACAGTCGCCGCCACGCCGACGCTCCATCGATCGTGGCGGCTTCGAGCAACGTGCGGGGCACGCCTTGCAGCGCGGCGAGGAGAATCACGACCGTGTTGCCACAGCCCCAGATCGCGACGAGGGCGAGGCCTGGCTTCGTCCACTGCGGTTCGTCCAGCCATTGCGGCGGACGACTCACGCCCAACGAGAGCAAGCCCTGGTTGATCAAGCCATCGCGTGTATTCAGCATCCAAAGCCACACCGCGCCGGCTGCCACGGCCGGCACCAGCGAGGGCAAATAGTAGATCGCACGAAACACCCCGCGGCCCCCGACAGGCCGGTTAAGGAGCAACGCCAGCGCCAGCGCGAAGCACAGCCCGAGTGGCAGGGAAATCGCACTGAACACCAGCGTGTTGTTGAGTGATTTCCAATACACCTCGTCCGTCACCATGTCCTGATAGTTGAGGAGCCCGACCCAGATCGGGCGCGAAAGGACGTCGTAGTCGCAGAACGAATAGTAGAGCGAGGCTGCGACCGGATAGACGGTGAACAGCAGGAATCCCACGATCCACGGTGAGATGAACGCGAGCCCCGTCCACAAACGCGTGCGATCACCACCGCTCATGGTCCCTCCATTCGGCGAGTCGCTCGTCGCCCACGACGTCCCAGCGCCGCATGACGCGATCAAAGCGCCAGGACACGCGCTTTTGCACTTCGGCCAGCGCTTGTTCGGGCGTTTTCAGCAGGTAACGCACGTTCAGCGCAGCGACCGACATCTCGATGTCGTAGTCGCGCCAGATGGAAAGCTTCGGCACGGCCCGCGCGTTCGGGCTGCGGGAAAGTTCGGAGAAAAGGCGGTTCGCGGGGTTCGGATGCGTGGCGATGAATTCCGGCGAAACTTCACGCAGCGCGGTAAATTTGCGCTGCAGCCGTGCGAGCTTTTCGGCCACTTCGCGCTGCTGGGTGTACCGGAGGAATTCGAATGCTTCGCGGGGATGCTTGGCCCCACGCGGAATCACCAGCATGTCGGCGATGATGAGCGTCATCGGCGCGTTATCGGCGACTCCGGGGGCCGCCGGAAACGGAGTGACGCCCCATTCCAAGTCGGGCGCATATTTCTCGATGAAGTTTGGATACCACGGGCCCTGCACCACCATGGCGCCTTTGCCGGCGAGGAACGGACTCACCGCAGATTGCGACTGGCCAAAGCTGGCGCCGAAATTCTTCAGCTGGTCGACGCCGTAGGTCGTCATCGTTTCGCGCAACCAGCGAAATGCGGCGAGATTGCCGGCATCATCGGCCAGGATACGTCGATCACCGTCGTAGTACTTGGCGCCGAACCAGAATCCCCACGCCGAGACGAACATGCCCGCATCGGCGGGCTGGTGGCCGATCTGAACAATGGAGTACTTGCCACTCTGGCGTTCGGGCACGGTCAGTTCGTCGAAGGAAATCCGTACCCGGCGACCGTTGCGTTCGAGTTCGACGCGCGTGAGCCGGCGGCTCATCGCTTCAACTTCAGCGAAGGTGCGCGGTGGCTGATCCGGATTGAGTCCGACTTCGCGGAAGAGGCGCTTGTTGTAGAACAGCGCCACACAGCCCGGCGTACTCGGCAGCGCCCAGGTGAAACCGCGGTGACGACACAATTCCCAGTAGCTCGGCACATAATGCTCCGCGCCGAGTCCCGCTTCAGCCAATGCTTCGTCGAGGGGGAGGAGCGCGCCTTTCTCGGCGAAGTCGGGAATGCTGTACTCCCACAGCCCCGCTACGTCCGGAGGATTTCCGCCCGATGCCGCCAGCATGAGCTTTGTATCGATCGGGCTGATGCTGAGCATCCTCACCTCGATGCGCTCCTGCGAGCGGTTGAAGTCGTCGATGATCGCCTGCATCGCTTCCGCTTCGAAGCCGGACCATTTCTCCCAATAATTGATCACGACTCTTCCGCTGCGATCACCCGAAGCGGCGGACGCCGTCGCGCTTAGGACGAGTGCGAAGACGAGCGTGCGAAGGGAAACGAGCGCTGACATGGGGTAGGGATTGCGGTGGGGCAGTGGCAGGACCCGCTATTCCAGCCGGAGCGTGCCGAGGCCGTAGCGTTCATCCCGCCGCTGGTAGAACCGCCAATTCAGTTTCAGCGAGGGCTCCCATTCGTGTCGGCCGTCCGTTGCGACCGCCGTGGTGATGCCGAATTCCAAACCGGGAGACGGAGTGAGACCAATGAGCGACCAGGGGATGTCAGCATCCACCGTGTAACCGGATTCGGTCCGAACGATTGTGGCTGGAGCGGCGCGGTTCCGTGACCACTCCCAGGCTTCGCCACTCGAGCGATAAACGAAATGGAGATCGTCGATGCCGCGCCAAACGAGTCCGTCCGATTGCGGATCGATCAGCAGCTCGACCAATTCCTTCCGCTCCGTTGGACGCTTGTAGCCGGGTGGAGTGTCGGTCGCCTCGGCGTGGAAGTGCAGTCCCTCATTGTCCCACGTGAACGCAAACCGCAGCTCCAGCAGAGGATCGTCGGCCCGGACGTCCGCGGGTGAGTCTTTGAATTCGAGACCGGCGATCCGGGTCCACTGCCATTGCTCACGTGGGACCGTTGAGGATACGGCGATGGCGCGACGTGCGGGCGGATCGGCGGCCGGACCCGCTAACTCGTGCCGCCAGAGCACGGAAGAATTTTTGCCGAACGCGGCTTCGCTGAATTCCGGGATCGTGCCGCGCGCGGCCCGCACAAACGCGTCCTGTTGAAACCATTCGCGGACGCAGTCGGGCACGAGCAAGTTTGCCAGACTGAGCAGCAACACCGAGCGATCCGCGGCTGAGCCGGCTTCCAGCCAGCCGGGACGCAAGGGCGTGGCCTTGAAACGCGCGAGAACCTCGAGCGGGAAATGGTCGAGCAACAGCGCGGTCGTGGCTACGTCGGGAACGGGCGGAGGCTGGCTGGGATCAGGGGTGAGCGTGGCATGCCAGTAGGCGAGTTGCGCCGCTGAGGCACCGGTGATAATCGAGCGCTCGTCGAGCCAGAGTCCGGGCCGCAACTGGTCGTCGACTTCGGGGGGCGAAAGCACGTACACGGGTCCGCGTTGTTCCGGCGTTCGTACCAGTCTCGTCCACGTGGCGACATCGCCCTTACCGGCGGCGATTTTGAAAAAGGCCGCAAGACGACTGGCCGAACCGAGTTTGGTGGACGTGAGCGTGACGTTTTCCCATCGGATCGCCTCGAGGAGTCGCGTGACGTCGGGCGCAAAGCTCGGGAATGCCTGTCGCAGCGTGATTAGTCCCGCGGCATATTCGGCGAGACCGGTGTCGGATTCTGGCGGGGTTGCCTGCGCGAGGAGTTCGCGCGCGCGACGGCCCGCGACGCGGGCATCGATCAGACCCAGGGCCTGGGCCGCTGGGATGGCGGAGAGCCGAAGGCCCACGCTGTCGGGCGTGAGCGGCTCGGCTTCGAGTGATTTCCACGCGGCCGACGCGAGGGTCCGCAGGTCCTGGCGTTCCGGCCACGAGAAGTTGCGACTTTTCGTAACGAAACCGGCTTTGCTCAACGCGCGTTTGACCTCCGGCGCCTGCATGAAGAGCGCCCAGACGAAACCCGATCGCGCGTTCTCCGCCTGTAAGATGGAAATTCCGACATCGATCCCGATCACCTCGTGATTCACCCAACCGGTTTCAGGGTTGAACGCGTCCACGAGGCCGTAGCGTTTCCAAGTGCGGTCTCCGTAGACCGTGCGGATGTGACGCAACACCATCAGCGTTTCGTAAGGCGCGAACGGGAGCGAACCGACCGTGGCGCACGGGACAATCGTGCCGTCGAGGGAGTTGAAGGCGACCGTTCGCGGGGGGCCGCCCCATGCTTTGTAGCCGGTTTCCGAATCAGATGCGGTGACGCCCCAGAGACGTTCGCCCCAGCTCGGAAATTCGGCTCGAAGATCCATGCTGAACTGCCGTTGCGCCAAGGTCGCGAGGACGGAGTTCTGGTAGTAATCCGCATACGCGTCGCGCCGATCGCGAAAGTCCACGTACGCGTGAGCGAACTGGTGAATGAAGAGTGGAGGACCCTGAATGAAATGGTAGCCGGAGTAGGTGCCGGTCGGCAGCCGTTTCCAGGCGCGCCAGTATTCCGGATCGAGCGCATGCTCGGGTGCACCCAGTCCGAGGATACTCATCATCGTGTGTTCAGAGTAGATGCCCCAACGGAAACGCGAAAACCCGACCTCGTCGTGCCAGCCCATTGCCACGGTGCTCCCGCCGTTGAGAAACCATTTCCAATCGATCTCGTGATAGATCCGATTCACGAGCTCTGTGATTTCGGGATCCTGGAAATATTCTCGCGCGATGATGGCGCCGGCCATGAACAGTCCGGTATCGATGGAAGAGAGCTCGCATTTCCATGCCCGCGCTCCGGTGTCCATCTCCATGAAGTGATAAAAAAATCCGTGTTGGCGCGGCGCCTTGTCGGCGAGGAAGCGCAACATCATCCGCACGCGTTCGAGTGCGTCAGCGCGTTCCACCCACCCGCGCTGCGTCGCGATCGCCCACGAGGTAAGCGCAAAGCCGGACGCGGAGATGCTGGCCTTGCCCTCGCTCGGCGATCCATCGGCCGAAGCGCGGTCACGGACCAGGCCTGTAACTGGATCCGTCTGCTCGACAAAAAACAGAAAAGAGGCCCGCTGAAGTTCATCGAGCAGGGCGTCGTCATCGGCCGTCAAAATCGCGCCCGGGCGCGCGAGCGCGAGCGCCGCAGGAGCGTCGGCCGCGTCCAAATCCGTCAACGGAATAGCCAAAGCAAACACGCAAAGTAGGAGTTTTCGCCAAAAGGTTCTACACGAGGGGGCACACATGAGCTGCGAAGGGCAATTCGACAGATGTTGTCAAGAAGCTGTGAATGATAAGCTTTGCAATGCAATTTTAAACTCGCGGCGGGTCGTGGTCACGCGCCGTGCAAGGCCTCAAAGGTGACCCATCTCAGAGTGAAAAGGCGACGCGACGGCTGAGGTCTACGGGCCTGCACTATCCCGGAAGCAGGAGCAGCCCTGCAAACCTTGTCTTTTCGATCAATGCTGCTCTCCAGCCGGACGAAGGCGTGGCGAGTGATCCATCCGCGGCTATGGACTAGCGCGGCGGGTGAAATGTTCGCGTAGAATTGCGAATAACAATCGCGGCCGGGAGATCGCTGCCGCCGGACCGAGCTCCGCTCAGCGGATGACTGGCGGCTTCAACAATCAAGCTGACGGCTCGTTCGGCTAAATCCGCGAGCGGTTGACGGATGGTGGTCAGCGCCGGCCAGCACGCGGTGGCCCACGGTCCGTCATCAAATCCGATAATCGACACATCATCGGGGCAGCGAAGGCCGCGAGTTCTCGCAGCGTCCAACGCGCCGAACGCGATTTCATCGTTCGCGCAACAGACGGCGGTCGGACGCTCCTCCTGTGAACTGAATGCGGTGAAACCTGCGCGGCCGGTCTCGGCGCTGAACGACCCTTCGAAAATCCATTCCGGCCGCGGAGCGACTCCGGCGTTCTCGAGGACTTCGAGATAACCCTGGCGACGCTCGAGCGCATCGCGCGATGCGGGTGGCCCAAGGATGAGACCAATCCGGCGATGGCCGAGTTGAACCAGCAGTCCGGCTGCGGCCCGTGCGCCCGCGAGATTGTCCACGCCAACGACGGGCACACCGAGCTCCGTCGCAGGAATATGCGCGGGCAGGGCCGATTTGGTGATGACCAGTGGACGACGGTACCCCCGCAGTTTCTCCACATCTTCCCGCGTCAGTGGCTCACCAAGATAGATTACGCCGGAGGTGTTGAGGCTCAGGGACGCGAGGGTTTGGCGAAAGTCCGATCCCGGGCTGCGTTTGAACGTCGAGATGTGGACATCCCATCCGCGGGCGGCTGCCGCGTGGAGAGTTCCGGAGAGAAATCGCCCGTAGAATTCGGAAAAGAAGATGTTCTCGTCCAAGGGCACGATGACGGTGAGCGACGCATTGACGCCTTTGCGCAACATGCGTGCACCGGGATTGGGCGAGAAATGCAACTTCTCTGCCAGCTCGAGAATCGCCTGGCGGCGATCGGGCCGGACGAGGTGGGCGGTCTCAGGTCGGAGTGCCCGAGAAACGGTTGAGGCGGAGACGTTTAACTGGCTCGCAATTTGGACAATACCCGCCCGGTTGGTTCGAAACGAAGATCGGTCAGGCATAAGGGTCGTTCGAAGATTGCACAACGGACTGCGTTCTCTTCGTCAGCAACAAGAGAGTCGATGACCAACTCGCAGCAACCACTGAGTTCATCGGCGTGCGGTGACGCGAGGAGCTACGGTGAGGAGGCGACGTCCGTTGGCAACGCGTGCGCAGGCGGGTCTGCCGCGAGATCTGCTCCGAGGTCGTAGATGCGAAAAAATGGCGATTCTCCATTCCTTCGGATTGCGCCAGCGATAGTTCTCCGTAAGGTTTTGCCCGATGAAAGTGCACGACCTCATGACCGGCGCCCGCTGTGTTGGGCCGGCGAATACCTTGGTGGAGGCGGCGGGGGTCATGCGCCTGTTCGGCGTGGGCGCCTTGCCCGTGTGTGACGATGAACGCGTGATCGGAATGCTGACGGATCGTGATATCGTGCTGCGTGGCGTGGCGAGCGGCGGAGACCTGAATCATCTCACGGTCGCGGAAACTTTTTCAGACACGATCTCGCCGATTTGTGAGGACGACGAAATTGAGAGCGCGGTTCGCATGCTGGATGAAACTCACGTGGGTCGCTTGCCGGTCGTTGATCGAGAGCAACACTTGGTCGGCATGATTTCGCGAGCGGACCTCGCGATGAGCGCAGACTGACGCATGTAGAGGCGCGCCCTCACGGACGACGCCCGTTCTCGGAGGCGACGCAACGTCGCCGGGCGTCGGCGAGCGGCGCCCCTACGCGGACATCGCGCGCCGCTCGATCACTTCGCGTCGGTCAGCTCGATGGGCTTACGTGCGAGCACGCGGTTGCCTTGTCCACTCATGTAGCGGATCTCGCCCGGCCCGCTTTCCCGCGGAGTTCCGACTTTCGCGGGACTGCCGCGAGTGGTGAGAGCGGAGTGCGGTGCGACGCCGTCTTTAGCGGACGCGAGCACCACCGTGAGATAATCTCCGGGATTGTTCGGCCCCGTCCATTCGACGGATATCGTTGAATCTTTGGCCGCCTGCGCGGGACCTGTCAGCGTGATTTGCGGAGCGACGGTGTTGATGGCGCGCCGGGCAAGCACCTTCGAGCCCTGGCCGCTCACGTAACGGATTTCACACGCGCCGAGGTCCATTGGCGCTTCGACCGTGAGCGGCGAGCCTTTGCTGGTATCCGTATAGCGGGCATACTGTCCGTCTGGCAGCGACTGTGGCACAATCGTGATGTAGTCGCCGCGATTGGCTGGTCCTTTCCACGTGATTTTGACCGCAGTTCCCGCGGTGACCTCGGGCAATGCGTCCAGCGAAACGTGAGCTGCGTTGATCATGATCCCTCGACGGGCCAACACGCGTGCGCCGGTTCCAGTCATGTAGCGCAGTTCGGCTTCACCCGGGGTGATGAGCGCGAGTAGCTTCAACACGGAGCCCGTCTTGGTTTCGGTGTAATTGGCGTATCGCCCATCGGGAAACTCTTTTGGTACGATGGTGACATAGTCGCCCGGATTGTTCGGACCCGTCCATTTGACGTCGAACGTGGATCCCGCTTCCACCTGCTCCGGCGCGGACAAGCTGAGCTCAGGCGAAATGATTTTAATCGGACGGCGCGCTAAAACTTTCGCGCCCTGGCCGGTCATGTAGCGCACCTCGGCGTCGCCGGCATCCACCGGCACGGTGACGGTTAATGGAGAACCCTTCGACGTAAGCGTGTAATTGCCGTACCGGCCATCGGGCGCACTTTGCGCGACCACCGTGATGTAGTCATTGGGGTTGTTTGGACCGGTCCAGGAAACGGATACGTTTGTGCCGAGCACCGCTTCATCTGGTCCTGTCACACTGGCGGTCGGTGCCTGCACGGCGAGCGGGGTGCGGCCGAGGATTGTCTTGGAGCGGGCCGTGATGTAACGGAGCTCGTAGTCGCCCGCGTTAACCGGAGCGGTCATTTCCAAGTCAGCGGACGGGGTGGCTTCAGCATAGTTGCCGGTGTCACTCGGCCGTGCGTCACTGCGAACAATGGTCACGAAATCGCCCCGATTGTTTGGACCGACGACATGCACTTTGAACGGGGCGCCTGCGACCACGGTGGGTGGGCGTTGAGCGTGGCTGGCGTGAGGACCTCGGGTCCGGCGGTGGGAGCAGGGGCGGGGGTCGCAGTCGGGGAGACAGCGCTGCTCGGCGCTTCAGACTTCGCGGTGTTGGGCGAGAGCAAGCGGTGAGTGCACTTCGTGGCGAGCAGGGCAATCAACGCGAGGACGATCAGAATGATCACCACAAGGGAACGGCCGGAGCGATTGGACATGGGCGGGAGCGGAGCGAGCAGAGGGAAAAATTAAAACGGGCGAGCGTCCACGAAAAGACGCTCGCCCGACTGGATTCGAGTAAAACTACGCAAACATACCAGCAAACCACTTTTGGAAATGCTCGCCAACGATCGGCAGCGGCTTCGATTCACCCTTGATCGCCGACAGCAGGCCCATGAACCACAGCGCCATGATACCCAGCCAAAGGGCGAAGTCGGCCATCCAGCCGAGGACGGGAATGAACGCGAGCATCATGCCGACGAAGATCATGGCGGCGGATGCCGCCATCAATCCGAGGGACTGGCGGAGGTGAAAGGTGGCGAGAGAAGTTTTCTTCGAGCTGTGCAGCACGACAGCGGCGACGAAACCGATGATCGTAAGGTAGCTCACGATGGCGGTCGTTTTGTCGTCCGTGGAAACCGCAGACGAATTGGAGGGAAATGGGGTGGAATTCATTGGTGGAAAATATGGGCAGGGTGACCGGCAGGAGATCGGACCGGAGCGAACCGCGATGGCTGGCTCGCTCCTTGGAATCCGTCCTGCTACCTGCGAAAAGATTAGCAGGATCATCTTCGTTTCGAAATTAGGCGTTCGGCTAGTGGCTCATCGGCCCGCCTGATGGGGAATGTCGTTTCGGGTGACGAACCTTCCGTCGCGACGTGGGTCGTTGGACGATATGCCGCTGATTCTTCAAGCCGGATTGTGGGGATTGCTCGCCGGTGCCGCGTTGGTCTTGGGGGCGGTGATTGGGTTCAAAGTGAAAGTGCCGCCGCGATGGATCGCCGGTGTCATGGCATTTGGCAGCGGAGTGCTCATCTCCGCGCTCGCGTTCGAATTGATGGAAGAGGCGTTTGAGCGCGGCGGCGCGACGGCGGCTGGTGTTGGTCTGCTCAGCGGAGCCGCGCTGTTCACGGCGGTCAACCTGTTGCTCAACCGGCGCGGGGCGCGGCACCGCAAAAGGTCGGGTCGCCAGCAAGCGAAAGAGCCAGAGCACGAAGGGAGCGGACTCGCCATTGCCGCGGGAGCTCTGCTCGACGGCATCCCGGAGTCGATTGTGATCGGTGTCAGCCTGCTGGGCGGTGGCCGCGTCAGTCTCGTTGCGGTCGTGGCAATTTTTCTTTCGAACCTGCCCGAGGGTCTTTCGAGTGCCGCAGGCATGAAGCAGGCGGGACGCTCAGCTGCTTACGTCTTTGGCGTGTGGGGCGGCATTGCGGCCTTATCCGGTCTGGCAGCCATGGCCGGGTATTACTTTTTTGACGACGCCACCGAAGCGGTGATTGCCGTGACCACCACGTTCGCAGCTGGCGCGATCCTCGCGATGCTGGCCGAAACGATGATCCCGGAAGCGTTCGAAGAAGCTCACGACTTCACGGGCTTGATCACGGTGGTCGGATTTCTGGTTTCATTCTGCCTGAGCAAGGTTTTCGTGTAGTGGCACGATGCGACGAACGCTCGGGTGCCCGGCGTTCAGTCACATTTTGTCTGGGGCGGAAATCGTCACTGTGTCTGCGATGTGATCGCGCGGAAATTTCAACGGGCTGAAACCTCCGAGTTCAGGCGTCGTCTTCTGCGAACGATGCATCGAATCATATCCGCTGTGGCGGCCTCTCGTTGGAATTTCTTGCGGCAGGTCGCAGCCACGTTGGTTGGCGCAATCCTGCTCGGTTTCGTTTTCGGCTGTGCTTCGGACGAAGCAACACACGGTTCCTACCGGCGCATGCGGCCTGACCAACCCCGTCTGGTTGATACCGGGACTTACTTCGACGGAGGATTGGTGGCGGAGCTCAGCCTGGAGCCGATTTCGTTTCACTCAGCGGGCAACCACGACGGCGACGGCGATCATTCGAGTGGCGGCCGACATCGGGCCCGCCGGGGCGGCGGATTTTCCGGTGCGGGAGGTTCACGGGGAGAGCACGAAAGCTATGGTGACAGTGCGCTGCCGGGTGATGCCGAGGACGGTGCTCCAACGATGCGGCGACCGCTGGGTGCGGCACCCACAATCGAGTTGCGGGCCAAGTTTACGAATACGACGGAAAGCCCGATGCTGATCGCGGTTACGGACGTGATTTCCGGGCTGGGGAACTTCGCGGTGCGACCCGATCGAATCACCTTGGCGCCTCACAGCAGTGCGGAGATCGACGTGATGCCCGCAACTTACCCGGACGTAATCGACGAACTCACGGTCGAAGTGCGCGTGCGTCACGCTGGCAAGAATGAGAGTCGATCGCTACGCCTTCATTCAAGTGCTGCCGCGGACCCCACCGCGAAACCGTAATCGCCGAAGATCCCGCTGCTCCCGCAGCGGGTTACGCGGAACGAACTATGAAGTACGAGGTACGGGCGCTCAGGTTTTATGCGTATTGATCCGTGTAATCCGTGGTGGATCGAGGGTCGAAGGGTCGGGCGTTCCGCGAGTCGCGTGTGTCTGCGTTCATCCCGCTCCTCCCGGAGCGGGCCACACGATCGATCCGGAACTCCAAGTTCGATTGGTTCCGTCCGCGCTCATAGGTGGAATTCGCGGGCGCGCGATCGTCACGGCGCTTCGCTGCCGTCGTTGATCGTGTCGCTGGCATTCCCGGAAGCGCTGCAGGCGGTTCAACGCGCTTCCTGAATCAAGCCATACAGACGTAATTGAAACGGGAGTACACTCCGCCAAAGGAGGGTGCGGTCAGAGAAATTTTCCCTGCTCGATCTCGGGCCGTTCTCCCATGGCGGCTCCGCCAAAATCGGCTTAGTGTTGGGCGATGGTAACCTCTTCTAGGACTCCTGCGCCGGCCGTTCTGGTCGTCGTACTTGCGCTTCTAGCCGGCTGTGGGAAGCCTTCGCCCACGGAGACCGTTCGGCTGCAATCGCGCTCGGGCGCCGGAGGTGCCGCAAGCACACCCATGGCTGCCGCCGGATCGGTCGAGGAACGTCGCGCCACGCTCCTGAATCGAATTCGAGCCGCGGACCCGCAGCATGCCACGATTGAGCGCGCGCTGATCAATGAGAACAACGAGCTCGGCCTGATTCTGAGCCGACAGGCAAATCTTGACGACATCCCGAAGCTGATGCGCGCGATGCTGACCCAGATGGCCGACGCTTTCCCCGAACAGGATCTCACTGCGATTGCGTATACGCCGACGAATCCGCCGCGGACCATCGGTCGTGGACGGCTGAACGCGCAAACCCGCGAGATGACCTACACGCCAACTTCTTCCCAGTAGTTTATAAATAATAACCTCAACCCCTCTCGTTATGCCAGGAACAGTTGACGATTTCATTCAGCGCTTTGGCGGAAACCAAACCATGGACGAGGCCGATGCGGCTCACTACTTCGACCGGTTCGCGTCGCGAGATCCGCGCGATGACGATTTCGACCATCACGCGATGGCGATGGGTGCGACCGAGTATCTCGGTCGTCTACCCGAACCGCAGTTTCAGCAGGCAGCTCAGACCGCCTACTCAAATGCGTCGCCGGATCAGCGCGAGGGACTGGTGGGCACCTTGATGCGTGCGTTGCAGGGCCGTGGCGTGAATCTCGGCTCGGTGCTGGGTCAAAATGTTAGCCATCCCTCGCAGGTGAACGCGTCACAATACGCGCAAATCGCGAACTACGCCCGACAGCAGCACCCGGACGCGATGCAGCAGGTCGTGCGCGAGCAACCTTGGTTGATGAAGGCGATGGGGCACCCGGTGATGATGGGCGCCTTGGGGATGATCGCCGGACACATGATCAAGAAGAGGACGCAAGGCGGCCAGGTTCCGCAGCAAAGCTCCGCAGGTGGATTACTCGGACGGCTTTTTTGATTCACTCCCGCGCCGATCGTGGTGAACAGTACGCGATGTCGCGTATTTTGGTCATCGATGATGATGAACTTCTACTCACCACGATCGCCCACGTCTTGACGGTTGGTGGGCACGCTGTCGCTACGGCTACAGATGGTGTGAAAGCCTCGAAGCTGTTCCAGGCTGAGGCGTTTGATTTGATTCTCACCGATATCGTGATGCCGAACCGTGATGGTTTGGAGACTGTAATGACGTTGCGACGTGACTTCCCCAAGGTCGCGGTGGTCGCGATGTCGGGTGGCGCCGCACTCTCGAGTTTTATCGAGCGGTCGAAGACCTACCTTGAACTCGCGGCCCAGTTGGGAGCGCACCGCACGCTGGCGAAGCCGTTTTCACCGCAGCAGCTCAAGGCCGCGATCGCGGAGGCGCTTGCCGCGAGTGGAACAGCGTCGGTGAAGGCGAGTCCCGAAGTTTGACGAGCTTTGGATCGACGTCGCGGGAAGAATCGGTCGGCGAGGGGACGATCGACGAGTGAACCCTCGTACTCGGGCTGGTACTACTGGAGCTATTCGATGAGATGAGTTCCACATTGGCGCGGAAGGCGCGTGCTTGAGCGCTTTACGTCACGCGCGTTGGCGATCGCGCTGGATACGTGTAGGGTTTCCACCGCAACAGCCCCAAACGAAAGGAAATCCAATCATGCTCCGAAATCTGAAACAGATCGAAGGCCGCGCGCTGCGGGCCCGCGACGGTACGTTGGGTGAGGTGAAAGACTTCCTCTTGGACGATGCTCACTGGCACATTCGTTATCTCGTCGTGGAAACCGGCGCTTGGCTCAACACCCGCCGCGTTCTCGTCTCGTCGGATGTCGTCGGTGCCAACCAGTCCGACCCAGATGTCTTCCCGGTTGATCTGACGATGGATCAGGTGCGTCACAGTCCGGAGCTCAATGCGAATAATCCGGTCGCAAACGAGCAGGAGGCGGCGTTGCGCATGTATTATGGCTGGCCGGCCTACTGGGACGCGTTTACAAGCGTCGCCGTTCCCATCATTACGACTGCGGTCAATACGCTCGGGCCTGGCACCCTCCCGACCAGCCCGCCACCGACTCCGCTTTCCGATCCTCATCTGCGAAGTGCCAACGATCTGGTGGGGTTTCACCTCGCCGAAATGGACGACGCGATCGGCCATGTGGAGGATTGTCTGGTGGATGAAAAAGGCTGGCGGATTTGGTACCTGATAATCGATACGGGACGGTGGCTGCCGGGCAGGAGAGTCATCGTCGCCCCGAGCTGGATTCGTCACATCGACTGGGAAAAGAAGCGGGTCACGCTCGGGCTTACCCGTAAAGCCATCGAGGCCAGCCCACCCTACGAAGCCGGGGCGTCATGGAATCGAGAATACGTTGACCGTTTGCATGACTATTACGGCATGCCGCGTTCGGTCGAGTCGGTCGAAGATGCCGCGGGTTCCGGTCCGCGCCTGTAGGCGTTCCCGCAACGTTTCTTTTTCCGGCTGTCGCGATCAGCTCTCAATCGAGCTTGTTTTCTGAGTGCTGGGAGCAATCGCGCTCATTCCGGTTCGGAGGAGATACGACGACCGCGGCTGCCATGGGGGATTCGAGTAAGGCCCGGAGCAGAGGGAACCGGATGCTCTCCGGCGCGTCCAATAAGCACTATGAGAAATACCACAGCAGTAAAAGAAGATGCGCAACGGCTTCTCACTGATCTTCGCGCCCTAGGCGTAGAGGCGGAACGGTTGATTGAAGGTTCTGCCACCGAACTGACCGAGAGTGCGATGAGCCGGTTGCGGGAGCAGTTCAGATCAGCGCAGGATCGCTTCGGCGAGTTTTATGGCACCGCGAAGGATCGGACGCTTGCCGGTGCGAAGTACACCGACGAAATGGTCCGCGCGAATCCATATCAGTCAGTCGCCGTTGGCGCAGGCATCGGTCTGCTCGCGGGATTCCTGATCGGTCGGTCGCTCAACGACCGCTAAGGTTGTTTGTCGGCGAGCGTCGGGATCGAGCGAAGGCGCCCGCGTTCGTCTCGCGTAGCCCCATAAATTCAGTTCGCATTCGCACCGTCGCTTTCTGAGTAGGACTCTCGGGCCCGAGAAGGCCGGGCGATTAGCCTCAAAAGCAAAGCGGCCCCGCGCTGGGTTGACAGCGGGGGCCGCGAGAGCCTAACGGCTGAGTGGCACCTTCGCAGTGCCTATCGGTGATCAGATCGCGGTGTCGCCGCGATCGTCGGTTCGGATGCGAACTCGTGCCGAACACGAGACTGTACCCAAAAGCCCACCACAGAATCGTCACCAGGCCGGTAATGCCGAGACACTGGGCGAGGACTGAGAGCACGTTCTTCTTGCGGACCAAACCGCCGTAGAACAGGGCGAGGCCAGGCAGCGTCATGAAGAGCACCAGTGCGGCACTGGTCATCATCCATCCGTTGTGACCGCGACCAGCAACGCCGGTCAGGCTTTTGCCGGGATCACCGTTGTTCACGTACGCTTCCAAAGCGGCGAGACGCTCATCGGTGGATCGCGGGGCCGGTGGCGTCGCCGGCGTTTGCGCAAGAGCCGCAAAGTTAAAGCACAGGCTGAAGAGTGCGGTTGCAGCCAACTTTCGAAGGAAGGGCCGGAGGAGGAGCATATCGATGAGCATGGGTTCTCGGTTTTGGACAGTGCGGGACGGCCGACTTTAGCAGCCGGGATGTCAACCGGCTGAGAAATAAACGAAAAGTAAACGGTCGGATCCGCGGCGTTGATGCGACGTCGGGTCAGATACGTTTGGACGAACGTCCGGTCAGCTGGGGCCCGCAGCCATCGTATTGCGCGACCAACTCGTTGAGCGCGGAAGAGTCGGACCAGCCCCCGTGCTGACTTTCCGCCGGTCTATAAGGAGGAGGCCCGTGAACCCAGAATGTGGCGGACCGCGCTTAACGAAAGAAGTGCGGTACGAACCGGCTCAGGTTATCCGTCACCAGCCCGTCCGATTCCCGCACCCCCAGGCCTGCGGGTTCGTGATCAACGATCCACGCGCCGAACACAGGCCGGTTCCCCTCGAAGTTGGGAACGGGCGCGATCGCTTGATAGACGTAGCCGTCCTCACCGTAGTCGCCCGATGTTTCAGCGATCACGACACCCTCGTTGACCATGCGGATGTTGGCCCCTTCGCGACTCAGCTTGGGTTTTTGCACATAGCTGCGACCGAGTTTCTCTGGTTCGAAATAGCAGGGGAGGAGATTCGCGTGTCCCGGATGCTTCGCCCACGCGAGCGCGAGAATCGCTTTGTTGCTCAAGAGCGATTTCCACGCTGGCTCGATCCAAAACGTCGGTGCTTCCACGATGTAGGCACCGAACTGTTCGTTGAGCAGCCATTCCCACGGATAGAGCTTGAAGCAGCTAATGATTGGCTCGGCCGGAGTCGCACCACGCTGAGCGCCGACGAAGCACTGCCGCGATTTATCGTACCCGAGTTCGTCGATGGGGGACCACCGCGTCTGAAAGCCGCCTTGGATCGCGGTGTCCATCAGATAGGACACGGTCTGCTCGTCCTCGAGATTGTCGCGCACTCCGGTGAAATCGATTACCGCGACATCCGGATACAGTCCTTTGTAGCGCTTCCACGCGTCGATCAAACGCTCATGGAGCGAATTGAACTGATCGCACTCGGGCCGTGTATCCTGCTGCCAATGCCACTGGGCGACTGCCGCTTCGACCAAGGATGTGGGCGTGTCGGCGTTGTATTCGAGTAGCTTGGGCGCCCCGCCCGGCATCCACGCAAAATCAAACCGCCCGTAGAGACTGAAATCATCCGCCTTCCAGGAACGCTCGATCAAAGGAATCGCGGGCTCGGGGATGGCGAGTTGATCCCACGCGCCGCGCGTCACGACATCATCGGCGACGTCGATCAACAACGCATGCATTTCAGCCGACGCCGCTTCAATCTGGTCGATTTCAGCGGAGGAAAATTCATAGCACGCCGCTTCGTGCCAATACGGACGCGGGCAGATCGGTGAATCGTGCGTGTGATAGGTCAGGCCAACCTGCTCAACCCGTTCGCGCCAATTGGTGCGAACCTCAGAGATAAGTCGTCGCATCAGGATCCGGAGAAATGTGAACTGGAGCCGAAGCCACCGCGGATGACGGATGATGGTGACGTTGACGAACCGGGCGAAACGTTTCCTCCCGTGCTGCCACGGAATGCCGAGCGTGCGGCCGACCAACCGGCCGGCGAGGGGCGACTCCGCATCGGTACTGGGCCGGTAAACCGCTGCTCGTGCCAGTTCCCGCCATAAAAATATCCACGTCCGGACTGGAAGAAATTAAACGGAAATGGATACCACGCGCCGAATGGACTATGGTAGTACCCGAGGCCTGGCGTGTAGGTGTTGTTGTCCTGTTCGGGCGCGTCTTTCGCTGCCTGATCCGCGGCCGCGGCGTCTTTGACGTTAGGCGGCCGGTTGCATCCGGCCGGTCCGAGACCTGTGGCCAGAGCGCCGGAAAGAACCAGAACGATTGCGCGTGAGCGTCTCACGTCAGTGCATCGCGCTCGCGATGATCACTGCGATCGCCAGCAACGCTCCACTGTACACGACTGCCGCCGCGACGTTTTTTTCAGCGAACACCTGATGCTCCAGCTTTCCGGGCGTGAGCAGGTCGATGAACTTGATTCCGCCCACCAGAACAAGGCACCCGAAAAAAACCCAGCCCACGACTGCCGCCGCCGTGGTGAGCGTGTTCAAATCCAGAAATCCCAAGATCGTTGAAGCCATCGCTGTATATGTATAAAAAAATCGCGTGCGTCGCTATTACAATGCGTCCGCGTTTTTCGTTCGTTCGCGATCGTTGACGCGAAACGAGGCTGCGTCGGTGAGCCGGAGCGCGCGCAAGCGCGCTGACCTACGTCGGATCCGTGATGTTTCGGAGGCACGGATTTCACGGAGCGACACGGATGGGGTCCGGGTGCTAGCAGCGGAAGACCGTTGCGACCGATGCGTCCTTGGTGTGAGGCGGAAAGAAATTGATCGTGATGAGCTCGCGCGGAGTGGGCCTTGCCGTTGCAGCGTAAAACCCTTTCGTCTCCTGCATGCGTGTGCGCCGTGTTGTCATTGTGATCAATCCAGCCAAGGCCCATTCCCGTCGCACGGGTGACGCGTTAAAAACGCTGCTGGACCGTTATGGCGTGAAGCAAGACTGGCGGAACGCCTTTTCGCCGTCGCCGCGACTGCTGCCGAAACTAAAGGATCTGCGGAAAACGGATGCCGACCTCATCATCGCCTGTGGCGGTGACGGTACATTGCTCCAAGCCGCCCACCGGTCACGCGGGTCGGGTGTTTCCATTCTAGGAATCAACATCGGCTATCTCGGCTTCATTACTTCTGTCCCGGGTCAGAAGGTGAAATCGGCGATGCGCCGGATTCTGGAAGGAGATTATGTGGTCAGTCGTCGAACCGCCCTCGATATCGAAACAGAAACGGGCCGCGAGTTCGCCGAAGGCTGGGCGTTGAATGATCTGGTGATCTCGCGCGGCGCCAATCCTCACCTGATCGCATTGAATGCCCGCATCGGGGCGCGGCCGCTGACTCGATACCGGTGTGATGGTCTGGTCGTTGCGACGCCGACGGGTTCGACGGCGTATTCGTTATCGGCGGGCGGACCGATCGTGAGTCCCGAGTGCAACGTACTCACGGTGACACCGATTTGTCCTCACTCGCTTACGAATCGTCCTGTCGTGGTCAACGCGACGGAGCGCATCGAGCTGCGGATGGCCAAGGCTTCAGGGGAAGGCACCGTGCAAGTCGACGGCATGAACATTGCCCAGGTGGGCTCGACGAGTATCGTTCGCGTCAGTACGTCGAAGCACGACGTTCCAATCGCCTTCCTACCCGAGGTAAACTACTACGACATCCTCGGGCAGAAGTTGGGCTGGACTGGCGATGGGTTGAAGGATTGAGCCGGCGTTCCCGTTCAGCGGGAATGGTTAGTCGTCCACGCGTTCGTAGGTTTTTAGGAAGATGTCGGGCTTGCAGGCGTAGAATTCTCCTTGGACGCCGCGGATAATGAAATCTCCGGGTCGCACCAGCATCCAGCCTTCGAGCGTTTTTATCGCTCCGACGGCCAGCGTCGCTCGACGTTCGAGCGTCACACCGATCTCCTCGCCATTTTCGATGATCGGAACCGTCGGCGGCACCGGATGAGTCACGGCGAAATGGTCGCCCGGACGCATCCATTCGGTCGCTTCGACGATCACTTGCCGTTTCCGGAACTTGAACGTTGGCGGAGTTGGATGGGCCGCGGGATTCTCCTGCAGAAGAACGTCGCTGGTGGTCATGAGGACTCCGGTGTTGGTCATCGCGTCGATTGCGCGGGCGATGTCGCCGGCCTTCAATTCGACCCCACGGCAGGCGTCGGCGATCAGATGTGTGGTGAAGCCGAGTTGACGCGCGTCAATCGCCGTCGCCTTGACACAGTAGTCGGTCGCAAGACCGAGCACGTAGACGTTGGTCACGCCACGCTCGTGAAGGAAGTCGCCCAGACCGGTTGCCTTCCGATGGCCGTTATCGAAGAAGCCGCTGTAGCTATCGATCTCCGGATCTGTCCCTTTCGGGAAGATCCGCGTCACTTTCTTGGTATCCAGGGCCGGCGCAAAAGCTGCACCGCGCGTTTCCTGCACGCAATGGACCGGCCACAAGACCTGTAGCTGTCCGCCAAGCGTGACCACGTCGCCGGGCGCGCGGCCGGGGTGGTTGCTCGCGAAACTCCCATGCGTCGGCGGGTGCCAATCTTGGGTCGCGACGATCACGTCGAAAAGCGGTTGAAGGCGATTGGCGATCGCAATGACCTCATCGCCGTGTGGCACTGCCAGGGGGCCGCCGCGCAGGAAGTCGTTTTGAAGATCAACAAGGATGAGCGCTTTCATGGACGAAGGAGGAGCGAAATTGAGTTAGAGCAGGGAGGGAGGCAGGGCGATCGCGCCGGCAGTCACGAACCCGACGAACGCCGCGTACAGTCGAACCGATATGACGTCCGTCTGCGGATCCTTCAGCAGCGCACGGATGTCGCCGAGGGTGAGCAGTCGTGCTTCGATGTCTTCGTGGGCTTCGAGATGCGCCTGGGAAATTGTCCCGGATGCCTCGCCGTAGACGAGGCTGACCGTCTCATCGGTCAGTCCGGCCGAGGACGCAACCGCGGGCGAAAGATGCGCGATGCGCGTGAGCGTCAGGCCCGTTTCCTCGAACAATTCACGCGCGGCGGCAGCGGCCACGGATTCACCTTCGTCAACCAGACCCGAGGGCAGCGCAATTTCGTAGCGGCCCAGCGGCACGCGGAATTCCCGAATCACAAGCAGTCGCGGCTCATCACCCGTGGCGATGACGATGATCATGGCAACGGCGTCCGGTGTAAGCGCTCCACTCAAGGGATTCTTGCGGCGCGAGGCGAAGATCCACGGATGAGGGCCATCGGAACGGTGGACGTCCGCGGTGAAGAGATTGAGAAAATGCGTATCCGTGAGCGGTTGAGCCGGTCCGACTTTCGGTGCAGGTTTCATGAGAGCGCGGGATGCAAAGGGGGAGGAACGAAGGAGAGTGCCGTGGGGCGCGCGTACAATCGGCGCGCCTTGATGTAAGCGAAAACGCGGGAGCTAAGGTGGCGCCGCGCCTGAGCCAGATGGCCGCTGGCAATTTGCGCCCGGATCACGGTTGAGGACACCTCACGGCTGGACTGGTTCAAGGGGAGTACGAGGTGGGGCGCGGTCAACGCCCACCGGCCATTTTCATCCAGCGGGTGCCCGGCGCGCATCACCACTACGAACGGGATGAGCCGCATCAACTCCTCGCTGCGGCGCCAACGGTGAAACGCGTTCGCTTCATCGCTGCCGATCGCCATGAACACGCGGTGGGTCGCGCATTCGGGCAGCAGCGATAATTTGTTCACCATCTCATAAGTCGATCCATTCAGGCCGAGGTCGATTTCGAAACTCGACACCCGAACTTCGGGCAAATGACTGAACGTCTCAACGGCGAGGGTCAGTCGGTCAGAGGCCGGTGCCAGCGTTTTTCCGAACGTATGGCCGAAGCACGGCATGACGAGCACCCGGGCAAATCCCGCCCGCACCAACCGGCTTGCGACCGCTGCATGCGCGAGGGTCGGCGGATCAAACGCCCCGCCGTAAATGGCGAGCCGCGGTCGCGCGTCGATGGTGGAATTGGTCGAGGTCACGGTGATTGGCTTTGGTAAGGTCAAAATGACCATACTAGCTTCGTTTGCAAGCGACTTTTCATTTTCACTCTCTGCTGGTCAGCCGAGGGAGAGGAAGAAGGGCTGCGCGTTCTTCCAGTTCCACCGGTAGGTTGTCGCGGTCGGTCCGCGGACCTGCCGTGTGCCGATGGGCACCACGAGCTTCTGCTTCAAGAGGTCGCGACGGAAGTTCGAGAGGTCCAGCTTGCGATCGAGAATCGCGCTGTACACCAGCAGCAACTCCGTGAGGGTGAAATCCTCGACGAGGAAGTGGGGCGAAATGGGCGCGTACTGGATTTTCGCGCGCAGCCGTTGGAGCGCCATGATCACAATATCGCGATGATCGAAAGCCCACGGTTTTTCTTCCGCAACATCGGCCGGCACCCATTCAAGCAGGTCGATCTTTTCATCGCCTTTCGGCGTGGTCTCGGGGACGGCGATCAGTCCGTAGTGGGCAATCGTCACCACGCGCTCGCGGGGATCACGTTCCGGATCAGTGAACGTATAGAGCTGTTCAAGGTAGGTGTGCTTGAGCCCGATGGATTTGATCTTTCGGGCGCACGCGTCATCCGAGCTCTCGTGCTCTCGCACATAGGTGCCGGGCAGCGACGCGCGGCCTTTGTGCGGCGGCGCGGCGCGGCGCCCACGGAGCACCACGAGTTTCTGCGCGACGAGGCCAAAGAGCACGAGATCCACGGCTACGGCCGGACGCGGGTAGGAATATGAGTAGGTCTTCACGACGGGTTGGGGCCAAAGACCTCCGCCCGCAGCGCGGCCAGCTCATCCACGTAGTTTCCTGACAGGATGGGGTAGCGGCACCACGTTCGCGGATCCAGATTCTCATCGTCCAAATGAAAGCACGGCGCGTACCGCTCCCGCTTCCACTGATTGCGGCTCCACAGCGTGAGAATCTTCGCCACGGCCGTGAACAACTGCTGGCGTGTAAGGTTGCGACCATACTCCTCAGGACTCGCCAGCACTTCGAAGATGTCACGCGGGCTTTTCTTTTCCACGACGAGCAGCTTCTGAATCCGGTTGATCAGGGCGTACGAGCCACCGAGGTCCGCCTCATCCGTCTGATGGAAATCCACCGGCTTCAGTTCGGCCGTCGGCACCTGCCGCGTGACCAACTCCAGGGCGGGCATCTGGTACTCCTCTTTCGCCCACGCGAGCCATTCGCGCAGGAACAATTTGTCGATTCCCGCGAGCGGCGCCAGGCTGCCGGCTGTATCACCGTCCATGGTACAGTAGCCGACCGTGGCTTCGCTTCGGTTGCTCGTGGTGATCAGCAGAAAGTTCTCCGCGTTGGCGATCGCCCAGATGGGCGGGTTGCGCACCCGAGCCTGGATGTTCTGGCGCGTCACATCGTCTGTCTCCCAATTCAGTGGCCGGCCGAGATAGCTCGCGAGCAACGTTTCGCAGTGGTTGACGAGCGGGGTGATGTCGAAGTTGACGAAGCGAGCCCCGACTTCCGCGGCCGCGGCCCGCGCCGCCTCGAACGTCACACTGCCACTGTTGGCGGAGGCCTGGTACGCGCAGGTCAGGAGCTTCGCCACGATCGCTTTTTCCTCGGCGCCGGCCGCAGTTTTGGTGAGTTGCTCGAGGTGGCTTCTGGCTGGTCCATGCGAAAAGCGCACCATCAGCGCGACCAAGACCGCGCAAACCGCAGAGTCAGTTCCTCCTGACAGGGACAGGGCGTACCCGCGGCAGCGCGTTTTTCGGAGGTAGTCGTAGAGCGCGAGCGCGACGGCTGCGGAGAACTCCTCGTGCTTGCTGGCGAGTGACCGCGTGACTTTGGGACCGGGCATGGGGCGTCCGCTCGGATCACCCCATTCCATCGGGCAGGCGAGCATGTGACCTTCTTCGAAATTCGGATCGAAGCTGGCAAGCCGCGCGCGGCCGACGCGGTTGCGCTCAATGTCCACCACCGCCGACGTGAGCGTCCAGGCATCATAGGTAAACCGGCGAGCGTAGGCACGGATGCCTCCATTGCTCGCGATGAAACAATCCCCGTCGTAGATCGCGCGACCCGCTTCATTGCCGAGCAGGTTGGCGTAGACGTACGCACAGTTGAAGGCCCTTGAGCCCTCGAGGACGAACTGCTCGCGCACGAGCGTCTTCGCGAAGGCAAAATGACTGGCAGACGGATTGAGGATGACGTCGACGCCGTGCTGCGAATGCCGAATTCCGGGGCGGGACGCCACCCATGCGTCCTCACAGATCTCCAGCGCGATACGAATGCCGCCAACGTTGTACATCAAATCGCCGAGCGGAACCGTGTGGCCGGCTGCGGTGGTGTACTGCACGACCTGATTCGACGGCCAGCGTTTGAAGAAGCGCGGTTCGTAGTGAATGCCGTCGCCGGCCAGATTTTGTTTCGCTGTGAAGCCGAGCAACTGGCCGTGAGCGATGATGGCGATGACATTGTACGTGCAGCCGCCATAGCTGAGCGGAAGCCCGACCGCGGCCACGAAGCCGGTCACGGCCGGAACGATCTTTTCCTCCAGAATGTTGAGCGCCGTCTCGGCGACGTACGGAGCGTGGAACTCGTCTTCGCACCCGTAGCCGCTGATGCAGAGCTCGGGGAGACAAACGATATCCAGTTTCTGCTTTTTCGCTTCCGCCAATACGGCGAGAATCTTCTCGGTGTTTCCGGTCCAGTCTTTCGGAGTGGTGTTGATGGCCGCGGCTGCGACGAAAAGCGTTTTCATGGTTGGATGAAAGAGGCAGCGAGCGTCGCCGCGAGGGAGAGAACCTGAATGAACGAGGAATCTCGGGCGAGTTCCGCGGCGCGAGGATGACTGTCGGTGACGATCACGCGTTCGATGAGCCCTGAGCGTTGGATTTTCTCCAGGCTTTCGGCAGGCAAGACTCCGTGGGAGGCGACCGCCACGATGCGCTTCGCTCCGGCAGTCGTGTAAGCTTGGGCCGCTTCGATCAGAGATCCGCCCGTTCTGATCATGTCGTCGTAGATGAAGACGATCGCGGCTGCATCAAAATCCGTTTGACTGAGGGCAATGAGTTTGGTTTCGGTCGCCGAGATGCGCTGCTTGAGTGCGAACGCGGCCGGTGCATTCAGATCGTGCGCCAGCGATTGCACCCACTTCGCGCGGCCAGCGTCGACTGAGCCGAGGACAAACGGCGACGACTGCGCGTACGCGCGGATGCCATCACAAATCACGCGATTGGCGTAGATGTGGCGGGCGAAGGTTCCGTTCTCGAAGTAGTGGACAAGTCCCTCGGTGTGCAGATCCACGAGGTGAATTTCGTTGCCGAGCGGTGACTGGGGAATGGCGGACAGCAATCGGGCACGGGCTTTCGCTTTGACGGCTTCGCCTTCCTTGACGGCCCGCTCCATCGTGGAATAGCCGAAATACGGGACCAGCAGGGTCAATTTCTGAGCACCGTACATCACGGCCGCACAGGCACTATCAAACAACTCGAGCACATGATCGTCATCGATTGTGCCACCAACGAGGACGACATGGTCGCCGCGGATTTCGGGCAGTCGGTGGTACGCTTCACCGTCCGGGAAACGCTGCACCGCAGCGTAACCCAGCAAAGCGCTGCCCGACAACCGGGCGATCTCACGCGCGAGGGATTCGTAGCCGGGCAGGGGAAGGAGGACGATTTTCAACGTGATGGGATTTAGGAGGAACGAAGAAACTCGTCGCGGAGCCGCGCGGTCACCGCATCGAAGGTCACACTTGGAGTTGGAGCATCCACCGCGTACACCGTGCGCAAATAATGCAGAAACTCTGCGTCGTCACAGATGCTTTTACCCGGAGCATCGGAAATTTTTGCCACGGGCCGACCGTTTACCTTGAGTGGTTTCATCACGACGTTGAGAGCCTTGTAGCCGGGAATACTCGCGGTAAGCGACGTTCCAATACCGTAGGAGGTGCGGAGGCGTCCTTCGTAGGCCTCACAAAGCAGGAGTGCTTTCCGAAGATTCAGGCTGTCGCTGAACACAGCGAAACGAGTGGCAGGATCGATCCCGAAACTCTGAAATTTCGCGATCGTTTTCTCGGCAAAAACAAACGGATCGCCGCTGTCGTGTCGCACGCCGTCGAAAAGCTTGGCGTAGAAAAGGTCGAAGTCGCGGAGGAAGGCGTCGTAGGTGATCACGTCGGTCAGCGCATAACCCAGGTCACCCCGAAACTCCTGGACCCAACCTTCCAGCGCGGCTTTTTGTGCGTTTTCCAGGCGGGGACCGATTTGTTGGTGAACCTGCAAAAACTCGTGCGCCATCGTCCCCACATCGCGCAGTCCTTTCTCGAGGGCGAAGCCGACGTTGCTCGTGCCAAACAACTGATCCGGAATCTCGTTCTTGAGCAGATCCAGCACCCGTCGCTGGTATTCGCGACTGGCCCGCCGGCGAGTTCCCATCTCGATCAGGCGGAATGGCTTTCTTTCGCCGTGTTGAGCAACGAAGTCTTTCACGCGCTTCAGTTCCTCACGCAGGCTCGCAATTCCGGCATTGTAGGCCGTTTCGCGCTGAGGTCTGGCAATGGTGGCTCGGAAGTGAAGCTCCGTGACGATCGCGAGGATGTGGATCTCGAAGAAGATCCGGTGGACCCAAGGACCGTGGACGCGAATATCGAGAGCGCCGTTGAGCTCGGATACGATGACCGACGTGGGATCGAAGCGGAACAGCTTCAGGAACAGCAAAAAATCCTGGGTGAACCAGCGGTGGCGGCCGATATGCGCAATTTCGGCGTCAGTGAAGGCGAGCCCCGCGAGCGCGTTGATCTGATCCTGGATCTGATCACGCAAGGGGCGGAGGTCGACGGGGCTGCGATTGACGAACTTGTACTCGACCACTGCCGTGGGGGCGCGGTGCAGGGCGAACTGCGCCATCGAGAATTTATAGGCATCGGTGTCGGCCGGTGACGTGATGAGCGGATCCGCATCGTTCGGTTCAGGTCGCATCGTTCCTTCGATGTATGGTCATCGTGACCATACGCAACGGCAAAATTGCCGCCCGAGACCTTTCCCTATCTGCGCGAACCAGGGCAAAGCGTGGACGGGGGCGCGAACGATGACAGGCTGCGGCGAACAAGGCGGGCTTGTTGAAAGCAGAACGGCGCGGGCGAAGCCGGCACCCAAGGACATTTCATTGTAAGGAAAATCCTTAGGGTTTCGCGGCTGAATCACGCACAGGTCGCGGAGCGTCGTCCGAAGTAGCGCTCGATGAATCACCAAGATCACTCCTCCCGTTGGATTCGCGTCGCGTGTGCGCTCGCTGGCGTTTTTGCCATGCTCGTCAGCGCTGCTGGCGCAGTCGCGATTGGAAACTCGAATATTCAAATCGCCGGTTTCTTCAGCCAGGGCTGGCTCTATAACTCAGAAAACAACCATCCGACCCGCAATGATGGTGGCACTTGGGACTTCCGCGAGATGGCGCTCAACGCGTCCACCCCGATCGGTTCTCACCTGCGCGTCGGTGGTCAGGTTTTCGCGCAGCGGTTTGGTTCGATTGGTGAAGACAAGGTGATTCTGGATTGGGCGGTTGCCGACTATAACTTCACGCCTGCGTTCGGCATTCGCGTCGGCCGCGTGAAGTACCCGAAAGGTCTCTACGGCGAGGCGCTCGATCTCGATGTCGTCCGGCCTTTCGTGTTTCTGCCCGCCGCCGTCTACAGCCCCATCTTGCGCGATTTCAGCGCGTCCTTCGATGGTGCGATGATTTACGGCGCCTTGAGCTCCGCCGCCGGCTCATTCGATTACAAGCTGTTCCATGGCGATATCCCGATGTCGAAAGAAAAGGGTGTGGCCGAATTCTACAACAACTCCGGCCTCTATTCGGCCTCTGGCGGTGGCGTGCAAAGCTTGAACATGGATTCCGTGACCGGCGGCCAGCTCGCCTGGACGACACCGATCTCCGGCCTCAAGGCGGTGTACTCTTACTCCTACTACACGAACCTCTCGACCGACGGCCCTTTCGCCGCCGCCCCGATGTTCAACCTGCACTCGAACTTCAAGAAGTTCGCCTGGACCACCTATTCGGTTGAGTATGTGCGGAACGCCTGGACGTTCGCCGCCGAATGGCAGCGCAGCCGTGGTGGCCTCGCTTATGCGGCCGCCCCGGTCCTTGCGACGGTCAACGATCATTCCGGTTGGGACGGCTGGTACGGTTCAGTCGCACGGCGCTTGAACGACAAGTTCGAGGTCGGCGGTTATTATGGAAGTCTCGAGAACAACGCGACGACCACCAGCCACAGTGATCCACGCGTCCATCAGCGCGACACCGCCCTCAGCTTCCGCTACGACGTCAATGAGCACCTGCTGTTCAAGATCGAAGCGCATCACATCGATGGCACGTACCAGACGTTCAACACCGCCCGGATTCCAAACCCGTCTGGTACGACCGCGACGAAGTCCACGCTGATCGCGATCAAGACGACGCTGAGTTTCTGAGTGCACCGCGAACGCTCAAATTGCTGTATCCATGAAATTATTCCTGAAAACCTGCGCGGTCGCCAGCTTGTTGCTCGGCCCATGGTCGATCCTCTCGGCTGCACCCACGCTCATCGTTAACAAGTCCGCGGCGGCTGAGAAACTGGACGCCGCCACCGTTAAGGCGATTTTCCTTGGCAAGAAAGTTACGTGGGATTCCGCCGGACGAGTCACGGTCGCCGTGCTCAAGGGTGGTCCTGTGGCTGAGGAGTTTTTGAAGAGTGCGGTCGATCTTCCGTTGAGCGCCTTCAACAATCATTGGCGTCGGCTCGCGATGACCGGGGGCGGTACGTCGCCAAAGGCCTTCGAAAAAGAAGAGGAACTCCGTCACTTCGTCGCGGAGACCCCGGGAGCCATCGGGCTCCTGGATAGCGCGAATGTGGACGCGACCGTTGTCGCTCCGCCGCGCTCCTGACGCTCCACCTGCCTGCATCGACTGCTTCATTCCACCGAGTTTCAATGTCCCTCCCTTCATCCGCCATCCCGTGGTTCAATCTCAAACGTGTCTTCATTGCGGTCACGTTGGCCTTTGTCTTCCTGGCGGCGCTGATCGTGCTTTTGGGCGGATTGTCCTTTCAGCTCTCGAAGACCGGCACCGCGCGGTCCGCTGAGTTCAGCGAGCGTCTGTTGCCGGCGATCGAGGATTTGAACGCGCTGCAGGACGCCACGCTGAAGTATAATCTGTCGAACCTGGAGTTCATCACGGGGCGGGATGAAGCGGTGCAGACGCGGAAGCTGACCGCGGCGAATGGGTATCGGAAGGAGATCGATCGACGCCTGACGGCTTTGGCGGTCCGCTTGACCGGTACGGGCGCGGGGCCGCTGCAGACCGCCATGGGCACGGCGCTTAAGGGCTACGATGAATCGGTGGCAAAGCTCGAGCGTTCCCTAAAAGCGAACGAGTTTGATGAGGCCATGAAGCTGCTGGATGGGGAGGTGGCGAAACACTATACGCAGCTCGAGGCCTCGCTCACGGCGATCGGGGAACATGTATTCAGTCTTTCGCGTCGCAATGCGGCGGAGACGAAGTTGTTTCTGGAGCATAATCTGCGGACGACGCTGCGAATCAGTGCGGTGATCGCAGGGCTTGCCCTGCTGTCAGTGGTGGTCGTGCAAATGCTCGCCGTTCGCGTGAGCCGACCGCTGCGCAATGCGGTCGGGCGCATGCAGGAGTTTACGGACAGCACCACGGCTACGGCTCAGCAGATCGCTGGCTCAAGCCAGAGTTTGGCGAATGGAGCCAGTGAACAGGCGGCATCGCTCGAGGAAACCGGCGCGTCGTTGGAAGAAATGTCAGGGATGACCCGGCGCAATGCGGAAGGGGCACAGAATGCCACGATGATTGCGAAGAAGACCCGTGGCTCCGTGGAATCGTGCGCGGCTGGAATGGTTCGCATGAATGCCGCGATGGGCGGGATCAAGGCGTCGAGTGCCGAGATTGCGAAGATCATCAAGACGATCGACGAGATCGCGTTCCAAACCAACATTCTCGCGCTGAACGCGGCGGTCGAAGCCGCCCGTGCCGGTGAGGCGGGCGCCGGATTCGCCGTCGTCGCGGGTGAAGTGCGCGAACTGGCGCAGCGTTCGTCGACGGCAGCCAAGGAGACGGCGGATAAGATTGAACTCGCGCTGAGCAAGAGTGACGAAGGCGTTCGCGCCAGCCAGGAAGTTTCGGGCATGCTGGACCAGATCGTGGGCCAGGTCCGGCAGATGGATGAACTTGTCGGTGAGATCGCCGTGGCGTCCACCGAGCAATCACAAGGCATCAACCAGGTGAACTCCGCGGTTTCGGCCATGGATCGCATCACGCAAGCGAACGCGGCAGGAGCAGAGGAGTCGGCGAGCGCAGCCATGGAACTCACGTCACAGTCGACCCAATTAGAGGCCCTCGTTCTGGAATTGCGGACGCTGGTGGGCGTGAGGGCTGAGGGTGAGCGAACGTCCTCCGCGGTTGCGCCAGCGACCGAGTTCGAGTCAGTCGTGACCGAGGTGGCTGAGCAAACCGAGTCCTGAGCGTTGGGAAACCAGGGCGGGACGAAGCGCGCCGTTCGTGATTGTGCCAATGAGTCCGACGCGTAAATCTGTCCGGGTGAACAAGCCCAAGGAAGATTCCGCGGCCGTGACGCTGTTCTTCGCCGACGATCACAAGATTGTTCGCGATGGGCTACGCGTGATGATTGAACGCGAGAAGGGGTTTCGCATTGTGGGTGAGGCCGCCGATGGCCGCGCGCTGGTGGAAGGCGTGCTGGAGCTTCGTCCTGATGTCGTGATCGCGGACCTGGCGATGTCCGAGTTGAACGGCGTTGAGGCGGTTCGGCAGATCCGGGCGAGCGGCTACCGGGGCATCATCGTGATGCTCTCGATGCACGATGAACGCCGTTTGATATCGCAGGCCTTGGAAGCCGGAGCGAATGCCTACGTGCACAAGGATCATGCGTTCGACCAAATCCTCGAGGCCATCTCGGCCGCGCGGCGGGGCGAAGTCTGGCTGAGTCCGCAACTCGCCGGCCTGATGGTGGGGGAAAAGATTCCAACGCTGATCGCCTTGCTGACGATGCGTGAGCGGGAAGTGCTACAACTTTTCGCGGAAGGTCATGGCACCAAAGAAGTGGCGTTCCGACTTCACCTGAGCCCGAAGACGATCGAAATTCATCGCCTCAACCTTTTCGCGAAACTCAAAGTCAACAATGTGATCGAGCTGACGAGAATCGCGATCAAAGAAGGCCTGGTGCACCTTTAGTCCCGTTGGTCGAGTGGTGCAGTGATTGGTGGACTGCGCTGATGAGGTCCACGATTTCGAACGGTTTCTTCAACGCGAATACGCCTGGCATGTCGCCGTTGGTGGAAAGCTCCGAGCGCTCAAAACGTCCGCTCATGACCATCATCGGCAGCTGCGGTGCGATGCGCCGCGCTTGCTGAATGAATTTAGTGCCCGTCAGCTCAGGCATGTTCTGGTCGACCATCAACAAATCGAACTCATCGGGGCCGTTGGCGAAACGTTTCCAGGCGTCCATCGGCGAGGTGTAGACCTCGGGTCTGTACCCAATTTTCTGTAACGACAGGCGGAGCACCATGCCGATCGCCGCGTCGTCATCGACCACCATGATGCGCTGACCTCGGCCTCGGTCCGCTAGCTCGGCGGGTTTGTCGTCGGCGTCGGCCACGGTGGCGACAAGGGCGGGCAGATAGATCGAGAAAGTCGTGCCCCGGCCCAATTCAGTTTCGACGTCGATGACGCCCCGGTGTGCCGTGACGATGTCCCGTACAATGGAGAGCCCCAGACCGGTTCCAACGCCGGCTCTCTTCGTGGTGAAGAACGGTTCGAACAATCGTTTGCGGGTCGCTTCCGTCATGCCTGATCCGTTGTCGCTGACGGAGAGGCACACGTACTTTCCGATTGCGCCCGCCATACTCGCGGGAGCTGCGTCGGTCGCGGCGAACGTTCGCTCGCTCACCGTGGCCCGCACCGTTCCAGAGCGTCCGTTGATTGCGTGCGAGCCGTTGATGCAGAGATTCATCAGCAGCTGTTGCAGCTGGCCGGAGTCACCGAGAACCGCTGGCAGTTTATCTCCTGCCACGACGGAGAGCGAAACCTGGTTGGGCAGTGCGGCCGAGATAAGCGGGGCGGTTTCACGCACGAGCTCGCCGAGATCGATTCGGGTGCGGACCTGGTTGCCGCGGCCACGCGAAAAATCGAGGATTCGTCGCACCAAATCGCGCGCATTCATGGCGCCACGCAGCGCCTGCTTGAGCAAATCGCCCGCTTCGTGACCCGGGGGCAAACTCGACGCGGCTAAATCCACGAAGCCGTTAATTCCGGTGAGAAGATTATTGAAGTCGTGAGCCACGCCCGCGGCGAGCGTCCCGAGCGTCTCCATCTTCTGCGCTTGCTGGAGCTGTTCACGCAAGCGCTCCGATTCTGCCGTCGCTTGAATGATATCCGTGACGTCACTGTTTACGCCGACCACCGTCTTTGGCGCGTTCAATTCATCGAGTTGAAGCACGGCGTTGGCGTCGATGTAACGCGTCTCTGCCGTTTCGGTGAGGATCCGGAATCGAACGCGATATTCGCCTGTGCCAGCCATCATATTCTCCCAGGCGCGCTCCACCGCGGTTCGATCTTCGGGGATGATCTTTGCCAGAAAGTCAGCGTGTGACAGCGACTGAGACGTCGCGCGCTCGACGTGGTACATCTCGAACATCCGATCATCCCAGTTGGTCTGGTCGGTCTTGAAGTCATATTGCCACACCCCGAGCTTCGAAGTGTCGAGTGCCAGTTGCAGGCGCTGAGCCGAGAGTTTCAGGTTCTGTTCCGCTTCAATGATGTCTGACACGTCGTTGAAGACGCCGGTCACCCAGCCGTGTGCTCCCTCGGAGTCGGGCTCGATCATCGCGTGCGTGGTGAAATGCCGCAGCACTCCATCTGCCCGGACCAAGCGGAACGAATACGATACTTCGCGTTGCAACGTCATCGCGGTGCTCATGGCTGAGCGTACGTGTTCGCGATCTTCGGGATGAATGATGTCCAGGAACTCCTCGAGGTTCGGCGCGCGCTGGGACACGGCGCGGCCAATCAGCGCGAAGGCTTGGTCATCCCACGTTCCTTCACCGGTGATGACGTTGCGGCGGAACGTGCCCAAGCGTCCCGTCTTGAGCGCTAGCTGGAGCCGCTTCAGAATGTCCTCACGGGCCGCCGCGGTGCGCCGGCGTTCGCTGATGTCCTGGATCTGAGAAATCGTATGGAGCGGTTGTCCGGTGGGATCTCGCACCACGGACATGTTGAGCTGGACCCAAACCACCGCGCCGTCGCGATGAATATACCGCTGCTCCAATTCCACTGTCGCATTCGTTCCAGCCAGTAGCTCGTCCAGTTGCACCGTGCTTGTTGGTTGATCGTCCGGATGCGTGATTCTAGCGAAATCACGCCCCACTAGTTCTTCGCGCGAGTAACCGACAATCCGGCACAGTGCTGGATTCACTTCGAAGCATTCGCCGTTCGCGTGCGAGAGGGCCATGCCGATGGCGGAGTTGAACATGGCGGAGCGGAAGCGCTCCTCACTTCGCTGCAACGCGACTTCGGTGGAGGTCTGGTCCTCCAGGATGCTGAGCAGGGCCGAGCGGCCGCTTTCCGCCTCACGCAGGAGCCGCCTGACCTCCTCCTCGGCTTCCTCATGATGGCGACGGGCGCGCAAAGTTTGCAGGCCAAACGCCAGTTCCTCCGACAAGCGCGTCAAGAGCGTAACCGCACTTTCGTCGAAGCCATCGGTTTCCGCAGAGTAGATCGACAGTGATCCGACGACTTTGCCTTCTTCAATCAGAGGCAGGATGAAGGCTGAATTAATCCCGAAGCGGACGAATTCAGCCTGCCAGTGCGCGGCACCCGGAGTTCGTTGGACGTCGCGGCAGAGGGTGGGCTGGCCGGTGCGGAGCGCGGTGGCCGTCGGTCCTGTGGCCGACAAGGCCGACGCCCAACTAAGGCTGACCCTTTGAAAGTCGGCTTCCGATATTCCGGCATACGCCGCGGGCCAGATGCTCGAGCCCGCGGTTGGATCCGTGAGACCCACCCACGCGCCACGGTATTGCCCGCTCGTGACCACCACCTCGCAGATTGCTTTCAGCAAAGCGTCTTCCGTCGTCGCATGAATTAGAAGTTCATGACAGGCGCGGATGGTGTTCAGCGCGCGATTGGCTTGTTGCAGCTCGGCTTCGCGCCGTTTTCGCGCCGTGATGTTACGGTTGATGGCGATCGTGTAATTCGATCCGTTCACCACGAAGGGTGACGCGTGGACCTCCATCTCAAATTCCGTTCCGTCACGCCGTCGGCCCCGCAGTTCGAAGGCAGGCGAGGGTGTCTCGCCTTTGGCGCGACGCGCGATGCGGTCTTCGACGATCGCGCGGCTTCCCTCGGCGATGAAGTCGAAAATCGGCCGCCCGATCACCTCGTTGCTCGATTCATAGCCGAAGAATCCCGCGAACGGAGGATTCGCGAAGATCAACTTCTCGTCGAGGGAAACGCCGATGGCGTCGAGCGAGTGATCGAAGATCATCCGGAATCGAGCTTCGCTTTCCTGGAGCCGGGCCTCCGCCGTTTTTCGCTCCGTTACGTCCGTCTCGATTCCATCCCACACCACGCGATTATCCGGGAGCAAACGCGGGGCGGAGGAGAGATGCATCCATCGCAGTTCGCCATCGGCCCGCCGCAGTCGCACCGTGACATTGAACGGCTTCAGCTCTCGGGCTGATTGTTCCTCGAGTTCGAGAACACGGCCGCGATCCTCATCGAGCACCTGGTTGTAGAGCAGGGATGAGTCCCGCAGCACGGCGGTGGCGGTAAATCCATGGAGTCGCTCAACGGCCCCGCTCACATAGAGGAACCGCATCGCACCACTCGCTTCGCGCACGACCTGATAGATGAGGCTTTCCGGTAAGTTATCACTCAATACAGCCAGGCGGGCTTCACTCGTTTTGAGATCCTCCACCATGCTGTTCAGCGCCCGACCGATCTCGCCTAGTTCGTCATTCGAATTCGTTGCGACCTTGACCTTCAGATTGCCGCTGGAGATTTCGGTCAGTGCCTGGGCCACCTTGCTGAGCGGCCGGGAGATCACACGTCCAACCAGGAGACCGAACGTCGCGGCGAAAAACACCCCGGCGCCGCCGACCCAGATGATGGTTGCCCGCCACCGAGCCACGTCCTGCTGGCTGGAGATCGAGCGCTGTTGCGCCGACTCGACGATCTGATGATTGATGGCTTTGAGCTGGATAATCAACGAGGCCGCTCGTGCAAACGCTTCGGCCCGGCGCTGCAAGATGATCTCTGATGGCTCGGCGGACGCCGGCGTAGTGGAATCGGAGGAAGCAGTGGCCGTGACGGCGCGACCGTTCGGCTCGTCCGTCGATCTCCAGATTTTGACCGCATCGACAAACTGCTTCCACACCGCCGCTTCTTCAGGCGTTTGGGGGAGCGGCTCATAAATGGCCCACCCACGATCGAAGAGGAGCCAGCTTTCCACGGTCCGCGTGCGGTTCGCGCCTGGAGTCGGGTCGCCGAACCGCTCGCCGGTCGGCGACGCGCGGCGCGGTCGCAGCGCCTGCATCGCTTCGCCCATGAGATCCAGACCTTCGATACTCGGCAGCCGAACCACGCCTATTTCATACAGTGCTGAGCTGAGCTCTTGTACCTGCCACACGGCCACACCCGAAATCCCCAGCATCAGCGCTGCGACCAAGCCAAAGCTACCGATGAGTTTGGTCCGAAGTTTCATCCTCGTGGTCTGGAGCGAACGGCATCAGCCGAGTCTGCCGTTTCCGAAAGCTCATCGCTCCCTGGCGTGTGAGCGCCGTAGCGCGGCGCCTCATGCAACCGGGCGCAGAGTGCGTTGACCTCGTTTTTCAGCTGCTGCGTCCGGCCCTCGCGGCCAAGCGTCACGCGTTGCCAGCGCTGCAATTCCGCCAACTGCTCCAGAATCTTCTGTTCGGACCGCTTCCGGTCGTTGACCAGCAGCGTGAACATGATCAGTCCACCGATCTTTCCGTCGGCATCGCGCCAGGGCTGTATCTCCCATTGCAGCCACTCGGAAGTTCCATTCGCCCGGGTGAAACGCTCCTCCTCGTTGCGCTCCACCGCTCCTTGTAGCACTCGCTGGTGAATCGCTTTCCAGTGGACCGGAATGTCGGGGAAGACGTCGTAGTGGGAACGACCAACCAGATGATCGCCGCTCAGCTGATAGTCTTTCAGCCACCGGTCACTGGCTTGAATGTACCGCATTTCCGTGTCGAACATCGCGACCGCCGCGGGCGTGTGTTTGACGAATTGCCGCAGCAACACGGCACTGGCGGTAAGCGCTTCGTCCATCCGGCGCCGCTCCGTGACGTCGCTCACCGATCCGACCATCCGTTGAGGTTCACCCGTAGTAGAAAAAATGGTGCTTCCTCGGCCGAGGAAATAGCCGTAGCTCCCATCGCCGCGCTGCATTCGATATTCCAAGCTAAACGGTTTTTGATGCAGGAGGTGGTTGTCCACCGCGGCGGAAAACATGCCGCGATCGTCCGGGTGAATCAAGCCGCGCACCCGCTCCAGTGTAATCGCCGAACCATCACGCGTCATCCCGAGAATCGCGTACACGCGATCTGACCAGGTGATGGCGCCGCTGGTTAGATCCATGTCCCAGATTCCGTCATTGCTCGCGGCGATCACGGTGCGGAGCAGTTGTTCGCTTCTCCGCGCTTCCTGCGCGGAACGTTGCGCCTGGCGGACCACGTAGATGGCAATGGCGACCAGGGCGACCGTTCCCACCGTTTGCGTCACGCCGATCCGGAGCCAATACCCCATTTCGTGCCACTTGCTGGGCAGACTGATGGCGTGAGTGGGCAGCACACCTGACGCCCAACCCAGGCCCACCGCTATATGGCCGGAAAAAACGAACGCTGCGATCACGATGCCGGTCCGCGGCCCGTGGTACAACGTGGATACGAGCACGAGGAGCGCCAGGATGATTCCGGTGCCCGCCGTCGGCGGCATAAACGTGTACGCAACCGCGACCGGAACAGAAAACAAAAGTTGCAGGGCCGCCACCCGCACTGGTTCGGATAGGGTGGTCCGGAGTGCGGCGACCCAGATGACCAGGAGCAAAACGGTCAGAATCAGCGTCTCGATGCTTACCCGTAGTTCCGGGAAACTCGCCAGGTACGAAACATACCAGGGAGCGCTCAATACTGCGCTGAGCCGAAGCGTTGTATTAAGCAGAGGACGACGCCATTCGTCATCGAATGCTACCTCGCGACCGGCCTGATTATAGTCCGACGCCTCCATAACGAAGGTGATAGCTTTGAGCTCGTATCAGGTCGAGCAGCGTTTGGTGAAAAGCGGTTCACCGCCGTTCGTGGTTACGCTGGGGTGACGATCGGACCTGCCGTCGACGACTGCGCATTTTTTGGCATCGGCGGTGTGACCTCCGGAAAAAACAGCTGCACCACGGTCCCCGTACCTTGGGTACTTTCGACGACCACCGCACCGCCGTGGCGTTTCATGATCCCGTGAACGACGGGTAGCCCCAGACCCTGACCCTGACCCGGAGGCTTGGTGGTGAAGAACGGATCAAAGATCCGGGCGAGCAGGGACGGGCTCATCCCCGTCCCGTTATCGCGCACCGAAAGTCGGATCGTATGATGGTATCCCACTTGGGGATGCTCCGCGCACCAGCGTGCCTCCGGCACAGCGTGACGCAGGCTTACTTCCAGCACCCCGCCGCTTTCTTGCATCGCGTGGGCGGCGTTCGTTCCGAGGTGTAGAATGGCGGTCGTGATTTGCGCTGCATTGCAGTTCACGGTCAGCTTGGCCGGCGGCAATTCCACCCGTAGCTCAATCGCCGCGCTGATCAGCGGTGAGAGTTGATCAAGGGCGTTGCGCACCACCTCGACGAACTCCGTGGGCGCGCGTTTCGGTTCTACACTTTGACTGAACGCATGAAGCCGCGACACGAGATCGCTCGCCTCCCGGCAGGAATTGGTTGCTTCGCGCAGGCAGGTTTGCACCGCAGGCGTATTGGGCAATTCCATCTCTGCGAGCTGCACGTTGCCCATGATGCCAGTCAACAGATTGTTGAACTCGTGGCCCAGGCCACCCGTCAGCGTGCTGATCGCCTCGAGCTTTTGCGTGTGCCGCAGCTGTGCTTCGAGTGCGCGTTGATGTTGTTCGAGGGCTTTTCGTTCGCTGACGTCCTGATTGATCCCGTAGATTTTCGCCGCGTTGCCTGCTCCATCCGTCTGGACCGTCAAACGCACGGCCATCGTGCCGGTCGTGCCGTCGGTTCGTTGAAACTGGTGTTCGAGCTGCCGCGTGTAGGCCGGGTTCTTCGTCGCAATGGCGCGGGCGAATTCGTTTTCGACGATCGCCGTTTCGCTTCCAGGAATGAACCGCCGCGTGTAGTCGTAGAGAGAAAGGTAGCGACCACCTTCGTGAGCGATGGTCGTCCCGAATAGGCGGTAGAAATGTTCGTCGAACGTGAACCGGCTCGAAGCGACGTCATACTCCCAGTAGGCGATCTGGGCCATTTCCATCGCGAGGCTTAGCTTCGCCACCGTCATTTGCGCGGCGGCTTCCTCACGCTTCCGGGACGTGATATCCTGAACCTGACAAACGAAGTCAGGCGGCTCGCCCCGCGTGCGGTGGATCGCCGAAACGCTGAGCTGCGCCCACACGACCTGACCGTCCCGATGCTGAAAACGCCGCTCGGACGCGTAGCTCGCAATCTCGGCATCGAGCAGCCGGCGAATCTCCGGTGCGTCGAGCGCGCCGTCGAGCGGATGGATGGTTTGCCAGAAATTCCGTCCGACGAGAGTTCCATGCTCGTAACCAAGAACCTGCGACAGCGCCAGGTTTGCCTCCTGGATGCCGCCGTCGACCGCAACCAGCGCCATGCCCACGGGCGAGTGACTCATCGCCGAACGAAAGCGATCTTCGCTGGCCTTCAGCGCTTCCTCCACGCGCACGCGGTCCGTGATGAACTGGGTGAACATGAGCAACCCACCCACGTTGCCGTCAGCATCGTGCCAGGGTTGAAGCTGCCACTGCAGCCATTCGGTCCGACCGTTGGGACGAACGAAAACATCCCGATCGCAGGTTTCCGTCGCCCCGGCGAGCACCCGACGATGCGTGGCTTTCCAGCGGCCGGGGATGTGCGGCACCACGTCGTAATGAAACCGACCGATCACGTCTTCGGCTTGTAGCTCACAATCCTGCAGCCACCGATCACTGACTTCCAGGTACCGCATTTCGGTGTCGAACATCGCGACCGCGGCGGGCACCTGCTTGATGAACCGCCGAAGCCTGTGCTCATCTCCAGAGATCGCTGCGTACCCCGCGCGGTCACGCCGTGAGGAACGGGGATCAAAGGGCCGGGCGTCGGAGGCGCGATTGGGCATTGCTTCTTCTAGATCGACCGTCGGGGAGTTCGGCCAATCTCCCGGTGGGCCTGAACGCTAAGGATAATCCCTACCACGATCGACGCCGCGGCGCTCAACCGGACGGTAACGCATCCGATCCAAGGCCCAGCTGCAACTTCACCCCAGCTACCTTTATGAATAATTGGACCATTGGAAAACGCATCACGATCGGCGGCTGTATTCTTTGCCTACTCCTTGCCCTGGTCGGCACGGTCTCGCTCATCGCGCTCAGTCATGTGCGTAACGAAGCGGCAGTGCTCAAGAACGACGTGATGCCCGGCACGATCACCTCGGCCAATTTCATGCTCGGTCAGACCGAGAACCTGATCCGCACGCTCCGCTTGAGAGAGACGAAAAATCCCGAGCTGCGTCATCAATTGGAGTCCGAGATGTCCGCCGCCAGCCAACGCAGTGATGAGTACATTCAGCTCTACGAAAAAACGATTCGCGAGCCCGAAGACCGGGAAGCGTTTACTGCTGTCGGCGAAAAGCGGAAAATCTATCAGGCTGCTCGCAAGGAATTCATGAAGCTGGCTGACGCTGGCAAGTTCGAGGAAGCGGACGCCGTCTTAAGCACGACGGTGATGCCCGCGTACAGCGCGTTCATTGTCCAAGTTCGCCAGCTGTTCGACTATAACACGACGAATGGCGAAAAACTCGCGGATCAACTGGATCAGTCGTCGCTTTCAGCCGAACGGCGCATCCTTATCGCGTCCATCACCGCTTTGGTGGTTTCGGTGGTCCTCGGTTACGTTGTGATCCGGTCGACCAAACGGTCTTTGATCGTGATCGCCGGGCAGCTGAGCGAAGCGGCCGATCAAACGGCGTCTGCCTCCACTCAAGTCTCCGCGTCGAGCCAATCCCTCGCCGAAGGTGCGAGCGAGCAAGCAGCGTCCCTGGAAGAAACCAGCGCTTCGCTTGAGGAGATCTCGAGCATGACCAAGCGTAATGCGGAATCCGCAACGCAAGCGAAAGACCTCGCGAACCAAACCCGCCAGGCGGCGGAAACGGGTTCCGCGAGCATGGCCGAAATGCAACAGGCGATGGGTGCGATCAAAGAGTCCTCTGCGAACATCGCGAAGATCGTTCGGACGATCGATGAAATCGCGTTCCAAACCAATTTGCTGGCGCTGAATGCCGCCGTCGAGGCCGCTCGCGCCGGTGAGGCCGGAGCAGGTTTTGCCGTGGTGGCTGACGAGGTGCGATCGCTCGCGCAGCGTTCAGCGCAGTCAGCGAAAGAAACCGCTGCAAAGATCGAGGAGTCCGTGATCCGCAGTGAAGCGGGCGTCCAAATCAGCACCAAGGTTGCGATCAGCTTCGATGAAATCGTGAGCAAGGCCCGGAAGGTCGATGAGTTGGTGGCGGAAATCGCCACGGCTTCCATCGAGCAAAATCAAGGTATCAGCCAGGTGACCACCGCAGTATCGCAGATGGACCAAGTCACTCAGTCCAACGCCGCCGGTGCTGAAGAATCGGCCGCCGCGTCCGAAGAATTGAGCGCCCAGGCCGGCACGATGCGCGAATCAGTGCGCAGCCTCAGCCGGTTGGTGGGCCAGCAGACGTCCGCTGCGCCCGTCGCCGCGGCCCGTCCGGTCAAGACACCCGCGAAGACTCTCTTCACCAACCAGGCGAAGACCGTTCGTCCGAAGTCACCGTCGCTGCCCGCCCGCACCGCGAGCCCTGCATTGAAGGCACCGGTTGTCGCCGGGACGGCCGGTTCGCCCGCCGAAAACGACTTCTTCGCTTAACCCGCATGGTCTGTGAGGCGGGCTCTGTGCCTGCCTCCGCCACGTTATATTCTGTCCCTTTGATACACGGTAACGCAGCCGTGCAACCTCGGAGCCTGCGTCTTTTGTGCTCCGAGACAATTTCCCGTCACACCTCTGTCCCTGTCCATGCATTCACCGTCTCTCCCTGTCACTGATCTATCGGGAACGTACCTTACCGTCGCGATCGCCAATGAAGCCTACGGCATCGCCGTGCTGAAGGTCCGCGAAATTATCCGCCTCCAGAAAATCACGCCGGTCCCGCAAGTGCCCAGTTACGTCAAGGGCGTCATCAACCTGCGCGGACGGGTGATCCCCATCATCGATCTTCGCCTGAAGTTTGGTTTGGCCGCCGACTACGGCAGCCGCACCTGCATCATCGTCGTCCACGTAGTCACCGTCAGCGGCAATGCGCTGCAGATGGGCCTGATTGTGGACAGCGTTGAGGAAGTCGTTTCGCTCACGAACGAGCAGATTGAGCCCACGCCGGATTTCGGGGTGGAGCTTGACGCAGACTACCTGCTCGGAATGGCGAAGGTGAACGGCCACGTGAAAACACTCCTGGATGTTGATCGCATGGTCGCCGCGAACTGCGTGGGCGAAATGTCGGCCTACGGCGAGTGCCGTACCGATTCGGCTGTTACGGCGTAATGGTCCACCATTCTTTACTCCCACTCTCGTGATTTCCTCAGCAGTCGAATCCTCTTCATTAGGCGGGCGCACGGCCATCGACATCCTCTTGATCGAGGATCATCTGCCGATTCTCACCTTTCTTGCGACTGCATTGACGCAGTCGGGCTTCACCGTTCGGACCGCCATCAACGGCCGAAAGGCCACAACGCTGTTCAAACAGCACATCTTCCGACTGCTGATCACCGATATCTACATGCCAGAAATGGATGGATTTGAAGTGATCATGCTCCATCGCTCCACAAATCCGGACGTCCCCGTTTTGGCGATGACCGGTGGTTGTCACCACAGTCCCGCCGAAGAAAATCTCAAAATGGCGCGGATCCTCGGCAGTGGTGGAACAATCGCGAAGCCTTTCGATCTGCCCAAGTTTCTCGAAACCGTCCGGACGCTGATCGCCTGATCGACGGCGGCCTCGGCCGTCGCTTTGCCGCTAGGTTGACGCGAGCTGTTCCACTCGCGCGGGTGGATGATGGAGCGTTTCGGGCGCAAGCGGCTGCACGCCGGCGTACTTTGCGCACAGGGCCAGAACGACGGCGACAAGCAGGTAGCTGAGCGCCACCTGCGGCGATTCAGCGAACCCGATGCGTTCGCTGTGCATGAAGCCAAAGAACGTGAGGATGGCGCCGGTGCCGGCAAACGCCGAAGCGCGCCAGAGCTGGCGTTCAATGATGAAAACCGCCATCGCCGCAAGGACCAGTCCGACGAGGACGGCTCCTCCGCCGAGGATCTCGAGCCCCTGCAGCAACACGCCTTCACCAGCGAGTTTTTCGTGGAGCGTCGGATCGGCAGAATTGGCTCCAACTGCATTGAGCGCACCTTTCACCATGCCAAGACCCCAGGCTGCGACATTGGGGACGAGTGCCAGGATGATCGCGGGGGCGTGACGGCGGGGCGTTTCCTGGAACGCCTGAGAACCGATCAGCATTCCAATGTAGAGTAGGATCGGAAGAATGGATACGACGGGCACCAGCGCGAGAATGACCGATACAATCCCGAACCAGCAAAGTGCGATGACCATCACGCCGGTTGCGACTGCGTAGCCGATCCGCCCGCCCATGGCCTTCCAACCCGGGTGGCCAATATAGACTGCGAGGATGAATGGATTTCCCATCAAGCATCCGATCATGCTGATCACTCCGTCGGCCGCGAGCACCCGTGTGGTGGGATAGCTGTCACCGGCCGCGGCGGCGCTCTCGACGTTGTCGATCGCTTCGACGAGGTCGTAGATGCCGAAAGGAATCGCGGTGACGAGCAGCACGCCCAAAAACTCAAACCCGGAGAACACGTGGCCGAAAGCGGGTAGCGGCACGCGAAAGCCGAAATGCGTCAGCGAGTCGGTCAGTCCGCCGAGAGAAAGGCCGCCGAAGTTCAAACCAAACATATTGGATCCCCACGCCACGAGCGTGCCCACCGCCATGGCCAGAGCCCCGGCCGGAAGACCCCGGAAGTAGCGGACGCCGCCGAACCAACTCACCAGCAGAATGACGAAGCACACCAGCCCGATCGCGGGGGTGAGAAACATCTGGAGCGCTGGGCGCATCGAAATGAACGTGATCGAAACCCCGGCCAGCGCTCCCAGCAGCGCGGCCCGTGGCGTTACCTTTCTCACCCACCGGCCGATGAAGCCGCCAATCACGAGCACGAAACTCTGGATGAACACCCAAGTTAGACCCGCCTCCCACGCTTTGATCGGGTCACCGGTGCGCAGTTTGATCGGCAGCATGATCACGAACACGACGATGAACATGTGACCAACGCCGGGACCCGACGGCATGGCGCAGACGTCGTTCCTCCCCGTTTGTTTCGCGAGTCGGTACGCCAGCCAGGCGTAATAGCAGGATGACAGGCCGAGCATCAGCCCGACCGCCGGTAAGATCCGCCCGAATACAAGATCGTCCGGCATTCCGAGCACGAAGCGCAGCAGTCCCGTCAACGTGAGAACGTTGACCAGGATGTTGGTGCCGAAGCCGAAGAAAGCATTCCAGTCGCCAGGTACCCAGAGTTTTGGTCGGGAGGTTATCATCGGTGTGAAAGTTCGGAGGGCAGGAGAGGTCTCCGGGACGGCTACGCGGGAGCAGCGGTTGCTGCCGCTATTGGCTTGAATGCCGCTGATCTCCCGCGTGCGTTCATGGTCGCGTCGGCGTTTTCGTTCCGCTGCCATGGAGCGCTGCGAGAAGGGACGAGGAATGCGTCACCCAGCCGAAAATGCCGCCTTGGGCCTTGATCATCGCCAGGCCCGCGGCTTGGAACTCCGGGAAATACGAAGCGACGCAATCCGACGGCACGAGGCAGTCGTAACCGCGATCGTTCGCTTCGCGGACGGTCGTGTGCACGCACACTTCGGTGGTAACGCCGGTCACGATCAATTGGCGAAGCGAGCGGGACTGTAGCAGTGCTTGTAGTTCCGTGGCGAAGAACGCGCCTTTGCCCGGCTTATCGATGACGAGTTCACCCGCCTGGGGATAAAGCTCGGGAATGAAATCATGGCCGGCTTCACCGCGCACCAGCAGTCGGCCCATGGGCCCCACGTCGCCGATGGTGATCTTCGTGCGCCCACGGACCTTTTTCGACACCGGCAAATCATTGAGATCGGCGCGATGACCCTCTCGGGTGTGAATGACCGTGAGCCCGAGCTCACGCCACGCTGTGAGTAGTTTCTGATTGGGGCCGATCGTCCGACGAAGTTGTGAAACGTCATTGCCAAGCGATTCGCCGAATCCGCCTGGTTCGAGGAAGTCGCGCTGCATATCAATGATCACGAGCGCGCAGGCCGACGGAATGAGCTCAAACGCATACGGCTCGGCGTCGACCGACAACGTGTGGCTCAGGTTCATGCCGCGACTGCCGCAATGGGTGCGGTGCAAACACCGGACTTTTCGAGCGAGCGCGCGACGCGCAGGAGCAGCGCCTCTGACCACGGCGCGCCAATGAGCTGCACGCCAATGGGCAGCGGACCCGCAGAATGCACAGGCGCCGCCACCACGGGCAGACCGACAAAGCTGATCGGTTGCGTGAAGATTCCCAAATTGGGTCGCACGAGCATTTCCTGTCCTTCCAAGGTCATAGTTTGTTGTCCCAGCGCCGTGGCGGGTACGGGTGTCGCGGGTGCCAGCAGTAAATCGACCTGGCGGAAGACCTCGCGCATTTGCTCGCGCCACCAGCTTCGATAGCGCTGCGCTTGCAGGTACCATGCCGCCGGCAGCAGCGCGCCTGCGATAAATCGGTCGCGCGTTCCCGGATCGAAATCCGCCGCTCGATTGCGTAAGCGAGGCAGGTGCAGCTGGCCGCCTTCGGCCATCGTGATCAAGTAGGCTGCGGTACGCGCGCGCGCACACGCCGTCTCCGCAATCTCGATGCGTTGTGCGCCGCCCAACGCCGCCGCGACCGCCGCGACGGCGGAGCGGGCCTGAGGCGGACAACTCTTTTCGAAATAACCCGTCGCAATGCCCACTCGGATCGCCCGCGGTTCCGTTTCCAAGGTGCTGTGCGCCAGATCAGGAGAGCGCAAGGAGCAAGCCGGGTCGCGCGGATCTGGCCCTTGCATCGCATCGTAGACCGCGGCGAGATCGGCAACCGAATTGGCGAAGGGACCAATGTGGTCGAGGCTGTCGACGAAGGGGAAGCTGCCCGCCCGCGACAGCCGGCCGTACGTCGGCTTCAGCCCCCAGATCCCACAAAAGGAAGCCGGCACGCGAATGGATCCATTGGTATCGGTGCCAAGGGCGAACGGCACCAAGCCCGCCGCGACGGCGGCGCCACTGCCGCCCGATGAACCGCCGGCCGATCGGGTCAAGTCACGCGGATTACGGGTCGGGCCATCGTGAGCGTTCTCCGTCACGAAATCGTACGCGTACTCGCCCATGTTGAGGGCGCCGAGGCAAATCGCACCCGCGCGACGAAGTCGGTCCACCGCCGTTGCGTCTTCCGCGGCTGGCGCGTTGTCACGATTGATTTTGGAACCGGCGACCGTCACCTCCCCGGCGAGATCAAAAAGATTCTTCACGCCATATGGCACACCGGCAAGTGGCCCCGCCAGGCGTCCGGCCGCGACCGCCGCATCCACCGCGGACGCTTCCTGGCGGGCTCGCTCGGCGGTCACGAGCGTGAACGCATTGAGTTGGGCGTGGGTCTCCGCGATCCGACTGAGCGCGGCTTCCGTGATCTCGCGCGCGGTGACGCGACCGGTGCGCACCGCGTCCGAAATTTCCAGCGCGGTGAAAGAGGCGAAATTCATGGGACGAATACCGGCGCGATGCCGTCCTCTGCCGGCAGATTGAGTTCGAGCAGCGGCGCAGCCAGAGTCGCGGCGCGTTGCAGGTTTTCGACGACGCCGCGCCGATGGGCCGTGCTCACGGGCACGCCGAGAGCGGCGGCCGTTCGATCCACGTAACCCGACCAATCGTCCGCGGGCTTCGCCGGCGCGTGCGAGACGTGTGCAGCGACAATTTTCCATCCGACTTCAGGAAACCGGGCCCAGAGTTGGGATTGGCGGCTGTGTCGCGGCTGACCAAACACCGTCTGGGATAACTCGCACATCACCGAAGCCATGTCCTGACCGAAGGCGGTAATCGCACGGCGCAAGATCCGCCGATCCAGCAGCACGGGTGGAGAATCGCTGCGGTAGGCGGCGATCGCCTCGGCGCCGTACAGCTGCTCGTTTACGCCATAGCGCACCACGTGCGGTGAATTCCAGAACGAGCGGTTAAGTGCCGCCACGTCGTTCGTCACCAGCGCGTGCTCATAGGCGTCGTGCAGCGTGGCGATTTCAGCGAGGATCGCGGGGTCGTTGAGCGGATGCATGGGGTGAGTGCGCGAGGGGCCCGGGCTCAGGCCTGATCGTCTAGCAGGGCCCGGGCCGCTTGCGCGGAAAGATCCGTCTTACCACTTGAACGCCAGCGTAAGCTCAGCGGTCGGTCCCACGCTCGGACTGATGAAGGTATCCCAGAACAGGAACTGTGGCGTGTAATATTTTGCGTTCAGCGGATTGTTCACGTTCAGCCGCGCCGACCACTTGCCAAAATTGTAGAACAACGCCGTGCGCGTCACGATGTAGTCGGGCAGAAGAATCTCTTGCGAGTAGCCCGCATAGAAGGCCGACACGTACGTACCGCCGAGCGAAACGCCCCAGCCGGACGAGGAGGTGTAGGTGCCGTTGATGGAGAAGACACGTTCCGGAGTAGGCGATTGGACCGGAGAACCGACGCCGATCAGCGCGCCGACCGCGGTGAATCGACCGCCATAGGTGAGTGCCGGATCGAGCCCTAAATAGTGTGGTGTTACTCCGAGGAAGAACGGCGAATTGATCAGATCCGTGCGTTGCCATGTGGCGGTGCCGGTGAAACTCAGGTTCTTGGTGGGCGCAAAACGCAGCTCCATCTCAACGCCCTTCGACTTGTATTTGTCGAACGTTCCCGCCTGCGAATTGAAGGCAGTCTTGTCCTGATTGTAGTAGGCGAGGGTCGCGTAGAGTTTGTTCTTCAACAGCGTACCCTTGATGCCAGCCTCGGTGAGCTTTGAATCCTGCAGCCAGGTTCCTCCGCCGAGATTGAGCCGGTCAATCATTCCGCCCTGGCCCAACTCCATGTACCGCGAGGTCGCGTGGGTCAGATACGGGGTGAGACCACCGGGAAGTTTGTAATTCAGACTCGCGTTGTAGGTCGCAGCGGAATCGCTGTCGTGGACCTTGGCGAAGACCGCGTTCAAATCGGTTCCGTTGGTGGTCGCATCGTAATTGTCCCAGCGCGCGCTGAGCGTAACGCCGAGTTTTTCCGCAATCGTTGTATCGTAGAGACCAAAAACTCCGAAGTCGGTGAACGATCCGATTTGGCGCCAGTTGTACCGTACATTTCCGGTGCCGGAGTTCGCGCCTTCAAAACGATCGTTGGGTGTTGCGCCAGCGGAAATATCGCGTCGATCGAGGACTTGGTAGCCCCGACCGCGCGACTCGCGTTCATCGCCTGAGGAGTAGCGCCACGAGGCGCCAAAGACCATGTCGGTCTTCACCTTTTCAGTCGGTTCGATGTGCCAGTTGAACGTCGTCTTATTTTCGAACGCCATGGCGAGGTAGTCGGCTGTGAACCCATAACTCGAATACTTCGTGTGATTCATCGAGTCGTAGAACGTCTGGTTCTTTACGTTCACATCGGCGGAGAAGGTCTTGGTCAGGTCGAAGAATCCGGTGAGCGCATCAGTCTTGGAGAAGTCGATCGTTTCTGCCTGCACGACGTGGTGACTGAGCTTCACGGTTTTCACCGTGGCCGGGTCGAGGGCAAACGCGGCCTGCTGGTTGGCCGACAATGCTCCGTAGGGGAACGGGTTCATGAACGCGAATTGCTCGAGCGAGTAGGGCGTGAGTTCGGAAGGGCTCAGCCAGCGGTCATTGTTCGTGTTGAGGTTGAGCTTCGCCCGACCGGCGAGATAGAGGCCATCGTGGTCGATCATCGCCTGGGTGACGCGATTCCAGCCGAGACTTTGATTCAGGTCGGACCATTGGGCCATGAACCCGTACTCAAGCAGCACGCTGTCTGAGAGCTCCGTGTCGATCGCGAGCTGCAGGAGCTGACCTTTATTGTAGATATCATGGTAGTAGTGTTTCGAGTCTTCGCCCTGCAGGAACACGTAGGCGCCGGATTTCTTGCCGAACAGGCTGAAAGGGGTGCCGTATTCGATGCTCGCGCTTTTCTTCCCGTAGGTGCCGACGGTGCCGGTGACGATCCCGACGGGTTTCTCGATCAGTTTGGCGGTTTTGCTCTTCGCCGTCTTTGGAATGAAATTCAGGATACCACCGACTTTGCCACCACCGTAGATCGGCGGCGGGGGCCCCTTGATGATCTCAACGTAATCGGTCGATGCGATCGGCGTGGGGAAATTGCCTCTGTTCTCAATCCGGCGGAATCCGCGGAAAAAGTTGTCCGCGCGTTCACCCCGCACATCCAATGCGCCGGGCACTCCGAAATAATTTCCGGTGAACGTACCCGCGGTGACTGAAACGAAGTCGTTAACGGTACGAATGCCGTAGAGGTCGATCAGCGCCGTCTCGACCACTGTGACGGAACGCGGCGTGTCGGCGAGACTGCGGCCGGTGCCGAAGACACTCGAGCTTTCGCGGGCGGGCAGGACATCGTAAATGTCGTCGGCCTTCGCGCTCGCCACAAACTTGTCGAGCAGGACGATATCGTCCTCCGCGGCTTGCGCGAGTGAAGCGCAGCAAAGGGCGAGCAGCGCACCGAAGACGCGCGGCCCGAAGAGGAGGGAAGGAGGCGAGGATCGCCGGTGCAGGTGCGGCGATCGCAATGTGGTGGTGTTAGGTGCAATCATGATTTGAAGCGGGAAGCGTGTGATGGTGCGGCGGCAATCAGAGTGCCGGCTGCACCGCGGAAGCAGCGGGCATGCCAGATTGTATACAAGATTGTATCCTTTTTTGGTCGGTCGTCTTGCCAGCGTTTTCGGGCCGCGGGGCAGACTTCTGCGCGCCCACGCTTCTGGAGCGCGACATCGACGAGCAACCTCCTCGAAGGTCGAGGTGGTTTGCTGTGCAATCGGCATTGCATGCGGGTCACGTGCTCGCTCCACTCCGAATCCACATGGCCAGTGTACGTCGTTCCAGATCCGTCCGCGTCGCCAAGGGCTCACCTGCGACCACCCGGAATCAAGTGGGGAACCAGATTTTGCGCCGACTTCGCGAGCGGATTCTAAGTTGGTATTATCCGCCCGGTGCACATCTCGGCGAACAGGCTCTCTGCGACGAGTTTTCGTCGAGCCGAATTCCCGTGCGCGAAGCATTGCGTGCGCTGACCGAACAAGGGCTCGTCCTGCAGGTGCCGAACACCGGATGCTACGTGAAATTGCCGGACGCAGCCGGGATTCACCAACTCTACGATTTTCGACTCGCGTTGGAGCTTTTCGTTGTCGAGCGCCTTGCCCTCAGTGGTCCGCCGGCTGAACTCGTTGCGAGCGTGACGGCGTACTGGACGCCGCTGCTGCATATCCGCGCGGACGCCCCGGTCGATGGCGACGAACTCGTGAAAGCAGACGAGGCGTTTCACCTGGGCATGGCGCGCGCGATCGAAAATGCCTACATCGTGGAGGCGTTGACGGATATCAACGAGCGGCTGCGTTTCGTGCGCCGCGTGGTGATCACGACGCCGCATCGGATGCAAGACACCGCGGGCGAACATCTCGCAATCATGGAGGCGCTGCGAAAAAAAGATGCTGAGAAAGCACGACGCGCGTTGTGGCAAAATATCAATCACGCGCGCAACAAGGTGGAGATCGCCCTGGCTCGCGCGTTGACGAAGGCGCACCAGCAGCGTCGATGAATCGGGCGGCAACGGAGCGCTAGCCCGATCACGTTTAGCCTAGCCAAAGTTGCTCGTCTGAATCGCCCGCTCCGGTGTAGCCCGCTCCGGGAGGAGCGGGACCCGCTTGACCTCCGCTAGCGATGCGACGTGAGCACAACCTTGTGCCAAAAAAATCCCGGCGCTCCCGCGCTGGGCCACGTCGCAGAGGGACGTATTTTATTTCTCGAATTGGCTGTCCGCCGACTCAACCTCCGTATGCCCCCCGCATGAGTAACCCCTGTTACGGTGATGAAACATTTATTGGCGTCTCTCCTTCTCGCGTTCGTCCTGATCGTATCCGGCAAAAGCGATGCAGCCGAACCGGGCGAACCGGTCGCCGTGATGGTCGGTGCGGCGAAGATCGACATTACTCCCGAACTGCCGATCCGTCTGACCGGTTTCGAGAGTCGCAAGACTGAGGCGAACCGCGCGGAAACGCGGCTGTTTGCGCGGGCGCTCGCGATCGGGTCCGACGAACAAAAACCCGCGGTGCTGATCACGCTCGAGTTGATCGGCGTGGGCGCTGAGACGAGCGAAGTGGTCGCGGAGGCGTTGCGTCAGCAGCACGGCATCCCACGCGAGCGGCTCGCGATCAGCGTCATTCATACGCACACCGGTCCCGCTTTGAGCGATGTCCTGCCGTACATGTTCGCCGTCGACCTGACTGCCGACGAAACCGCGCGTATTCACCGCTATACGACAGAGCTCCGTACGAAACTCATCCAACTCGCCGGCGAAGCCTTGGCGAGACGACAACCGTCGCACCTCGCGTGGGCGCAAGGTTCGGTGGACTTTGCGGCCCAACGACGCGTCGTGGTGGACGGCGTCTGGAAATCCTTTGGGGTGACGCCCGAGGGCCCCTTTGATCATGCGCTGCCCGTGCTCCGCGTTACCAGCGACGATGGCACCGTGCGCGCGGTTTTGCTTAGCTATGCCTGCCACTGCACCACGCTATCGGGTTCGGATAATTACGTGCACCACGACTGGGCGGGAAATGCGGCGGAACGACTCGAGTCACGGTACCCCGGCGCGGTCGCGCTGGTAGCGCTCGGTTGCGGAGCCGACGCGAATCCCAACCCACGGGGCGCAGTCGCCGTGACCGAACATGGTGCGAGCATCGCTCGCGAGGTGGAGCGCGTCTTGGGCGGCGCAATGCATCCTCTCGGGCCGTTGACGATCGCGAACTATCGGGAGGTGCCGCTTGAGTTCGACCGGGTCGTTCCGCGTGCCGAACTCCAGCAACGTGTCGCGTCGAAGGATGTGCGCGCCGCGTATGCCGCCAGCAAATTCCTGGAGCGACTCGACGCGGGCCAGCCGCTGCCGAAAGGGCTGACGCTGCCCGTACAGGCGTGGTCTTTCGGCAAGGATCTCAAGTGCGTTTTTCTGGGCGGAGAAGTGGTCTCGGAGTATTCGCTGCGACTTCGACGCGAATTGGATGGGGCGCGGCTTTGGATTAACGCCTATTCGAATGGGGTCCCGTGCTACATTCCCTCGCAGCGGATGTATGCGGAACGAGGTTACGAGGTCGATGGATCGATGGATTATTATGGCTGGCCAACCCGTCTCGCCGTGGGGACCGAGGACCGGGTGATTGCAGCCGTCCATGACTTGGTGCCCGCCTCGCTGCGACGCTCGAAACTACCATGAAACTGAACGTGACCTTCCGGTTCGCGGCCGCGCTGCTCTCGATCGCCAATGTCGCGAGTGCGTACAAGGAGCTGCCGCCTCCCGCTCACGTGGTTTTGCCGGCACCGAAGTCTCCGGCCGATTCGCGCGCGTCCATCATTGTGCCGCCTCAATTCGAAGTCGAACTCGTGGCCGCAGAGCCGTCGGTAATGGATCCGATCGATGTCGCGTGGGGCGCGGATGGTCGGATGTGGGTGGTTGAGATGGCGGATTACCCGCTTGGTCTCGATGGCAAAGGTAAACCGGGCGGACGTATCCGGGTACTCGAGTCAACGAAGCGCGATGGCCAGTACGACCAGTCGACGTTGTTCGCTGACGGGCTGCGATTTCCGACCAGCGTCATGCCGTGGCGAAGCGGCGTGCTGGTGGTCGCGATGCCCGATGTGTTGTTCCTGGAGGACACGAATGGCGACGGCCGCGCCGATCGGACCACCAAGGTGTTCACCGGATTAGGCGAAGGAAACCAGCAGCATCTCGCCAACGGCCTGAGGTGGGGCCTCGATGGCTGGTTGCACATGGCGAACGGCAACAGTGGCGGAAAAGTTTCAGCGGCAAAGGGCGGACCTGCGGTTGAACTCGGTCAGCGCGACTTCCGTCTCCAGATTGATGAAGGCCGCATCGATCTGCTGGCGGGCCAATCGCAGTTTGGCCGGAACCGCGACGACTGGGGAAATTGGTTCGGCTGCAATAATTCCAACCCGCTCTGGCACTACGTGCTGAACGATCACTACCTGCGGCGGAACCCGTATCTCGTCCCGCCGAACGGCGTGATCTCGATCGGAGCAGAGCCGGGTGCGGCGCGAGTGTACCCGCGAAGTCAGACGCTCTCGCGATTCAACGATCCCGAGGGCGAAAACCATTTTACGTCGGCATGCAGTATCATGGTGTACCGGGACGATTGGCTGGGCGCCGATGTGGCCGGAAACATTTTCGTGGCCGAACCCGTGCATAATCTCGTGCACCGCGAGGTGGTTCATCCGAACGGCGTCACGTTCAAGAGCGAGCGCGCGCCGAGTGAGGCGGAATCGGAATTCCTGGCTTCGAGCGACAACTGGTCGCGTTTCACGGCGGTTCGCGGCGGACCCGACGGGGCGCTGTATGTCGTCGATATGTACCGGCTCGCGATCGAACACCCGCAGTGGATCCCGGCAGCCTGGCAGAAGGAGCTCGGTGATTTGCGCGTAGGGGAAAAACAAGGACGTATCTATCGCGTGCGTCCGAAAGGCAAGGCACTTCGAGTGGTGCCGCGGCTCGATGCCGCAGCTGACGGCGCGACCCTCGTAGCGGCTCTCGAAAGTCCGAGTGGTGCAGTGCGGGACCTCGCGCAACAACAGCTTGTTTGGCGCGCAGAAAGGTCGGTGACGCCGGCGATTGAGCGTCTGGTCATGGAGGCATTGCTGCCCCAGACCCGCGTGCAGGCATTGTGGACCTTGAAGCTTCTCGGCGATTTGCGCGAGGAGACGGTGGCACGCGCCTTGAGCGATGCGCACGCGGGCGTGCGCCGGCACGCGGTGGAATTGAGTGAAGCCTTCGCCAAAACGAGCCCCGGCCTGCTCCGGCAGATCATCGCACGGGTGGACGACCAGGATCCGCTCGTCCGACTCCAAGTGGCGTACACCTTGGGCGAGTGGGACGATTCGTCCGCGGGAGTCGCTCTCGCACGACTGCTCCGTTCAGCGAAAGACCCGTTGCTCCATGCTGCGACCTTGAGCTCGGCCTTGCCGCATGCGGAAACCATCATGGAGCAACTCACGGCGACCGGCCGCAGCGATGATCCTTTGCTGATCGAAGTTGCGGGCGTCACGGAAAGCGCAAAGACGGTGAAAGCGTTGCTCAGCGCCATCAGTACGCCGCGTGCTGGCGGCCAGGTTCGGCCACAGCTCGTCGCGCTCGACCAGTTGCTCGATTGGATTCAGCGCCAGAAGAAATCGCTGGGCGAGCTTCACGCCACTGCGGATGAAACGATGCAGCCGGGTCTGCGGGCCACGGACGACCTATTTATCACGGCCCGCCACGTGGTGGGTGACCCGGACGCCGCACTGGCGGATCGGATCGCGGCGAGCAACGTGCTGGGTCGTGGACGCGACCACCAGGACGATGATATTCAGCAGCTCGCTGCGTTGCTTACGCCCGTATCTCCGACCGCGTTACAGAAGGCCGTCGTTCAAGCACTCGGCCAGTTCAACCGGCGATCGGTTCCTGATCAGTTGCTGAAGCCGTGGAGCAACTGCACTGAGAGCGTGCGTGATGAAATCGTGACAGTACTACTGACCCGACCTACCTGGGCTCAAGCGCTCCTCGATCGGGCCGAAACCGATACCGAATTCCGCGGGCGATTGATGCCGGCTCAACGAGCCGCGCTGACGCAACATGCCACCGCCAGTCTGGCGGAGCGCGCGAAATCGATCTTTGGCGGAACAGGAGAAAGTGATCGAGCAAAGGTGATCGATCGCTACCTCCTCGCGATCCGCGAACTCGCGGGAGATCCGGAGCGGGGCAGAGTCGTGTTCAAAGAAACGTGCAGCGCTTGTCATCGGTTCGCAACGGTTCCGGGCGCCGCGGTGGGACCGGATCTGGCGGTGGTGAACGATCATAGTCCCGGCTATCTACTCACCCACATTCTTGATCCGAACCGCGCGATCGAAGAGCGGTATGCTTTCTATACGGCGACCTTGGCCGATGGACGGGAAATTGCCGGGATGCTCACGGCCGAGGCGAATAACGCGATCACGCTGCGTGGATTGGATGGCGTTGAGCACGTGGTGTTCCGACGCGATCTGAAATCGATCAGCAAGAGCGGTCGCTCACTGATGCCCGAAGGCTTGGAAGCCACCCTGAACGAGCGGGCGATGGCCGATCTGATTGCGTTCCTCGCCGGAGGGTCACGAAAATAACGGGCGTGCAATTGTGCCTCACGCAACGGTCGCGAAGGCCGCAAAGAAAAGCCGGTAGAGACTGGCGAGCGGCTGACCACCTGGGAACCGGTCGCTTCGTCGCGCCCTTGGCGTCCTTTGCGTGAGGCGATACGTTAAGTATCAGGCGAACAGGATGAGGAGCAGGATCGCGACGACCGCGGTGGGGACCGCAGCGATGATCCAACTGCTGCGATCCGGGACTTCCGTCCACGCGACTTCGGCGCCCAATTTCTTCAATCGCATGATCCGTGTGCCAAGCGGCGGGTGAAACCCGAACACGTAATTGTGTCCCGCGATGGCGCTGTCCGCTTGAGGAGCGGCGCTGGCGACCGGTCGGGCCGAATCGCGCAACCGATGGCTGAAGTTATTCATCGTGGTGATCGCGCGGGCGACGCGCGCCTGCAACCGCTCGAACGGACGAGCCTCCGTCCGACCATGACCGACGACCAAGTTCATCTCCGACCACATGGCTCCGGCGACGATGTGAGCGCCCCCGTCGAGACGAATCAGGGCGCGAGCCATCGCGTCCGCATTTTTAGTCAGCTGGACCGCGGTCGCGTCCGCTCGCCGGCGACGTGAGCGCAAGACCAACGCCAGCAGTGGGCTCAAGACGAACAACGACGTCAGCCCGTACGCGATCCCGACGGCCAGACGCAGCAGGATCAGCGGCAACAGCGGCACCAACAAAACCGTGCCCGCGATGCTGCGGAGGTCGGTCTCTTCGCCGATCATTTTGCGGAGAAATATCGTCAACGAATCGAGACCGTCGGGCTGCAGGCTGCAGGTGAGCGCGTCGCCGACGTCTTCTGGCGGCAGTGCCGACGATGGCTCGGCTGATGGTCGTGCGTAACGCCGCAGTACCCGGAGCGTTTTGCGCGCGCCGGGACTGAACGGCCAATCGAGCAGCGTGAACGAAATCCCCATCGCATAGAGCACCCGCAGCATGGCTCCGGTCAGGAAGAGATCTCCGTTGATCGCGCTCGCCAGCAACTGCGCGATGACTGCTCGCGTTTCGTCAGCATCAAATCCGTTGGCAAGGTCACGTGACACCAGGACTCCCGCTCCTTCTGGACGGTCACCGATGAGTGCAGCATTACAGCCGTCGCGATCGAAGACGAGAACCGCGGGCATGGGCATGCCGGCGCGCGCGGCCATCTCCTTCGATAGTTGGACCCATTGCTCCTCGGCCAAATCGTCCGGATCCGGCAGTCGCACGCCGATGCGCCAGATCAGCCCGGCTGACGTATCTTGCGTAAAAATACGGCTGACGAACCACCATAAGCCGGCCGTGAAGAGGACCGCGGTAATGCTGACTCCGATCAAGCTGCCCGCTGGATCGAGGACGTAGGCGAGGAGCTCGGTCAGTTGATGCGGGAGGAGCCGGCTCAGAAAAATCAGATAGAAAAGCAAGGCCCCGATGACGACGAAGCCGAAACACCAGGTCATGACGCACCCGATCACGTGGATGAGCAACGCCCACGCTTTGGCCTGCTTGCGGTAACGATTCTGTTGAACGAAAAAGGAAGGTGGTTTGACCTTCGCAATCGGTGGCGGTGGGGGCGGCGGGTTTGCTGCGATCTGCATGAGGTCGTGGTCGCCGATATGGAGGTGCGCTTCGCTTTCCCCGCAGATTGACCTGTGCATCGCGGAGTTGCGACACCTTTCATTGCGAGGGCGAACGGGTTGGGTAGCGCGCGCCCGTGGGGCGCACTGGTCGGCGTTGCGAGCTGGTTTCACGATGACCCAGCGCGACGGGTTCAGGACGATGCCTGTCCCTACGTGGTTTTATCCCCCCGGCGGCTCGAACGCTTTCGCCTTTTTTGCGTGGACCTGTCCAATTTAGCGGCGATCGATCGTTGTACTTCAAACGAACTGCCATGCCGATCTCACGAGCCGTAGAAATCTCTCCATGTCCCGCGTAAGCTCATATCGATGGGTCATTGTGGCCGCGGGCGGGCTCATGGGGTGCGTCGCCCTCGGAGCGATGTTTTCGCTGGCCGTTTTTCTTGGACCCATGTCCGCAGCAACCGGCTGGAGTCGTGCCGCCATATCCAGCGCCATGACGCTGGATTTTCTCGTGATGGGGGTGGCGGGATTTGTCTGGGGCGCCATCAGCGACCGCTTCGGCGTAAGGGTCGTGGTGTTGCTGGGCGCTGTATTGCTCGGAGCAGGACTGGTGATCGCCAGTCGCGCCACGTCGCTCCTGACGTTTCAAGTCGGCTATGGCGTGCTGGTCGGCCTCTCCGCCGGCGCGTTCTTCGCCCCGGTCATTGCGGCGGTCACGTCCTGGTTCGATACGCAGCGTGGTCTCGCCGTTTCGCTCGTTTCCGCCGGGATGGGCATGGCGCCTCTCACCATTTCGCCGTTCGCCGGCTGGCTGATCTCGAGTCACGACTGGCGCACCGCGATGGGGGTGATCGGGGTCGCCTCATGGGCGTTGCTTATACCGGCGGCGCTTTTGGTGCGCAATGCTCCTGCCAGTCCTGCTTCGGCAATTCCGTCGGCTGTTCCCGAACGTCCCGCCGCGAAGTCGCGCCTAAGTGACGTGCTGCTGTCACCGAAATTTCTGGTGCTGGGTGGCACGTACTTCCTCTGCTGCGCCGCTCACTCCGGTCCGATTTTCCACATGATGAGCTACGCTCAATTCTGCGGACTTTCGACCATGACCGCCGTCAGTGTGTACAGCGTGGAAGGTCTGGCGGGACTCGGTGGCCGTTTGCTGCTCGGAGTGGCTGCAGATCGACTGGGCGTGAAACCGGTGCTGATTGCGGGGCTGTTGGTGCAGGCCCTCGCGATCGGTACCTACGCTGCGGTCCGCCGCAGTGGCGAGTTCTACCTTCTCGCGATTGTGTTTGGCACGGCGTACGGCGGCGTGATGCCGCTGTATGCGGTGTTGGCCCGCGAGTATTTCGGCCAACGCATCATGGGCACGGTGTTCGGTGCGGCCACGATGCTGTCGTGCATCGGCATGGCGCTCGGACCGGTGCTCGGAGGTTGGATTTTCGATACACTGCAGAGTTATCGATGGCTGTACCTCGGCTCGGCGGCCGTGGCCCTCGGTGCGATGGCGATCGCGTTTTCTTTTCCGCGACTTCCACGGCCGGTGCTCCGGCATTCGCCTGCGTGTTGACTCAGATCAAAGAAAAGCCAACCGCGGATTACGCAGCGCGGTAGGGCCGCAACCAAAGGAGCGGAAGCATGAATTCCGCACGCAGAGTTCGCCAAGACCGCCAAGGACAAGAATCAATTTGAAGGGAGGGACGAGCTGTGCCCCGTCCGACTTGGTTCGGAATCGAAGATCTTGTCACGCAGCGTGAAACTTTTTCCGACGAAGCCACCAGAACCGGATTTGAACAGAAGCTAACAAAGGAAACGAAGCGTGCTTCCTCGTGGAGCGCCTCTTCGTTCTCTTTGTTAGCTTCTGTAAAACGGATTGGTTGCTGGGTTTGGTTGCAGCCCAGCTGCGCGGCGACCGTAGCGTGAGGCAAATTCCTGGCGGAGTGCGAAGAGTCTACGAGATAGCACTGCAGATTGCCGCGGATAAAGGGCGGGACCGGACGAGACCCTCTTCCCACTCCGAGTTTGATCGGCGGCTCGGATACGCGAGGATCCGCGAAATCCGCGGCCAAAGAGCCGTTAATCACCGCGCAACTCATTCTGCACGCAGCGCCTCGATCGGATTGACCTTTGTGGCGCGTCGGGCGGGCAACAGGCAGGCGATCAGCGTGACGACGATCAGGAGTCCCGTGGCGGCGGCGACCGGAAGCATACCGGCATGCCCAAAGCCGGGCATCTCCGACGCGAGGTACCGGGAGAGGAACGCCGCGCCGATCAGGCCGGCCAATGCGCCGGCCAAAGTCATGCGAAAGCCACCGCCGAGGATGAGCCTTACGATGTCGTGAACCTGCGCGCCGAGCGCCATGCGGATGCCAATCTCACTGGTCCGCTGCGCCACGAGCCGTGCCGTGACTCCATAAATCCCCAGTGCCGCGAGCAGAACGCCCAGGCCAGCAAAGAGGACGAGCAGTTGATTGATCGTTTGCAGGAAGGCGGTGTTCCGTTCGATACGCACCGGAGACGGTGTGAGATTGCTCACGGGTTGATCCGGATCGAGCGCGGTAATCGCGCGGCGGATTGGGTCGAGCAGCGACGGAACTTTGGACGGATCCGTGGCCCGCACGAGGATGCTCACGTACTGCCACGCTTCCTGCGCGAAGGGTTTGTAGACTTGGAAAACAATGGGCGATGGCCGGACATCGGGCGGCCGGACATCTTCGACGATACCGACGATCTCCGCGATCAGCGGGGGTTTCGCGCCCACCAAGCTGAGGCGCCGGCCCAGCGGATCCTCGCCGGAAAAAAGCGCGCGGGCCATGGTGTCATTGATCACCACGACGGGCGGCGACGTTGGTGTATCGTTTTGATTGAACGTCCGACCGCGCAGCAAGCGAGTGCCCACGGTGTCGAAATAGCTTTCGGAAACGCCGTTGGTGAACGCGACCGCTTCGTGGCCGGGCTTCGGCTGCTCGCGACCTTCGACGAAGTAACTCCGTTGGGCGGGGGCGTTGAACAGCGGTTCTTCGTAGCCTACCGAGACGTTGGCGACACCCGGCACGGCGAGCAGTCGCTCGCGAAGCTGCGTGTGAAACGCGATGATCGGCTCGGCGGAATTGTAGCGGGACGATGCAAGGTTGACGCTGCCGGTAATGAGAGCGGCAGGGTTCCAGCCGCCCTCGATGTGCGTGAGACGCTGGACGCCGCGAATGAAGAAACCCGCTCCCGCGAGCAGCACGAGGGCGAGGGCGAATTGTGTCACGATCAGGATCTGCCGATAGCGGTGTTGCGAGCGACTACCCGCGGTGCTCCGGCCTCCGCTCTTGAGGGAATCGTTGATTTTTGCGCGTGATGACCACCACGCGGGTGCGACACCGAACAGCAACGCCGTGACAAATGAAACCGCAATGGTGAAGGCGAGCACGCGGCCGTCGGTCGAGAAATCGAGTGGATTCGTCGGATTGCTGAAGCGCCGCGCGAGCCAGTCGCTCGTCCACATCGAGACCAACATGGCAGCGAGGCCGCCCGCAGTGGCGAGCAGGATGCATTCGATCACGAACGGTTTGATGAGTTGCGCCGGCGAAGCGCCCAGCGCGGCACGGATGGATGATTCGCGTGCACGTGAAATGGCGCGCGCGAGCAGCAGGTTTCCCAAGTTTCCGCAGGCGATCAACAGGACGAAGCCGGACAATCCGAGGAGAACGAAGGTGACGGTACGTCCGACGCCATCGAGCGTGGTCGATTGAAGCGAACGTACACGCAGCTCGAGGCCGGCATTTTCCGAGGGATGATCCGTGACCAGGCGGCGCGCAATCGCCGCGAACTGCGCGGGTCCCTGCGCAGGCTGGGTACCGTCACGATATCGGCCGATGATGGTCACGTTGCCCTCGATCCGGTTGAGGCGCTCAGGGTCGGTCGTCGCCATCGGGCGATAAAGCGCCAGCGGACCGGTGGTACGTTGTGCGTCGTCGTTCGCGGGCAGCACTCCGATGATTTCAGCGGGCGCGCCATCGAGACGGACAATCCGACCGATGATATTTGGCGTGCCGCCGAACCGGCTTTGCCAATAGCTGTGACTGATCACGAGCACATTGCATTTTCCCGGAGCGTCCTCGTTGGCGAGGAACGTGCGGCCGAGCTGGGGTTTGAGCCCGAGGACATTGAAATAGTTCCAGCTGACCCGCGCGCTGAACGGGGTGTCTGCCGGCTGATTGGTTTCGGTGAGTGTGAAGCCCCAATACCGGATCCCGGCGAGCTCGGCGAAGCTCTCGCACGCCGCAGCGAGATCGGTGAAGACCGCAGGCGTGGGATCGCTGTAGGGCTTTTTCGCGGTGGAGCGGTCGATTCGGAAAAGCTGTTCGGCGTGCGGGTAGTTGAGCGGCCGCAGGAGGAAAGCATTCAGCATGGAGAACATCGCGGTGTTCATTCCGATGCCGAGTGCGAGCGTCAGAATCGCGATGGCGGTGAAGCCCGGGGTGCGAAGCAGGGAACGAATGGCGTGTTTCATGACGAGCGGTGGAGTAGGTGGGGCGTGAGTAGCGGGTCGCGATGGCAGAGTTGAAGTTGGAGGGTGATGGCCTTGGACCGACCGAATGATTAATCGGCCTGGCGATCCGACATCATTCCGAGCGGAGCGCGGTCGATGGATCGATTTTCGCTGCGCGGCGGGCCGGGAGCCAGGTGGCGACCAGCGCGGTAACGGCGATTATGCCCACGGCGAGCGCGAGGAGCAGCGGGTCAAATGCCTGCACGCGATAAAGCATTTTTGAGAGCGCCTGGCCGGCGAGAAGCGCGAGAACGATTCCGATGGTGACCGCGACCGCAATCTGTCCGCCACCTTGACGGACAATCAGCTTCACGACGTCGACGGCGCGCGCACCCAGCGCGAGCCGGATGCCGATCTCGCGGGTTCGCTGGGCGACGGCGTGTGACTTGACGCCATACATCCCGATGATTGCCAGCACCACCGCGATCAGGCCGAAAGCGCTGAAGGCAGAGGCCGCCAATTGGATGAGCAGGACGTTGATATTTCGTTCGAGGTAACTTCCGAGGGGGCGCACCGACAGCAGCGGTGTCGCGGGGTCCAGGTCGCGCAGTTCCGTGCGCAGCCGGTCCAGGACAAGTAAGGCTGCGGCAGGCGACGCAGCCTTCACATGCAGGTACGTGTTCGTCTCGTGCACTTGGCCGAGCGGACGATAGATGCGGAAGGGAGCCCTTCGTTCGAAGACGTCGTCCTCCGGGCTGCGCACGATTCCGACGATCTCGATTTCGCGATCAGGCTGGCCAACGGCGTCGGCGGGCTTGTTCACGAAATGGCGGCCGAGCGCGTCGACGTCGGAGAAAAGTGTTCGCGCGAGGACTTCGTCGATGATCGCAACGTTGCGCGTGCCCTCCTGCCGGCTCTCGGCGTCCGTAAAGTCACGCCCGCGCAACAGAGGAATGCCAAGGGTCGAGAAGTAGCCGCGCGTAACAGCAGCGTAGCCGGCGCGCCGCCCCGAGTTCACGGTCCGGTCCGCGGGCAAGGCGACGCCCGCTGGAAAAACCTGAACATAGCGCAGTTCGAAGTTGAACGGGACGCTCGAAGCGAGCGCGGTCGAGGCGACGCCCGGGAGCGTATTGGCGCGATCGAGCAGGGCGTTTTGACGCCGCTTGATTTCACTGCGATCGAGACCACCGAAGTTGTAATCGACGTTTGCCACGACCTGACCCGCGGTGCTGAAACCGACGTCGCGTCCACTCGCGGCGACCGAGCCCCGGACGAACAAACCGGCGGCGAAAAGCAGCATGAGCGAAAGCGCGAGCTGGCCCATCACGAGGCAATGGCGCAAAGAGAAAAAGCGATTCCAGCGTCCGGCCGTCGTGGGCCCGCCCGAGAGTTGCTTGAGATCGTCGACGAGATCGACGCGAGTGGAACGCAGTGCCGGGACGAGACTGAAGGCGAGGGTGGCGACCACACTCACCACGAACATCGCGCCCAGGAGCCATGCGTCGATCGCCGGGTGAATCGTCATCGCGACGGGAGAGCTGGCAAAAGCGCTTTGCGCCCAGGTCAGCATCGCATCGCTGGACCAGAGCGACACGAAAAGACCGGCGCCGCCGCCGGCAAGAGAGAGCAGCAGACTTTCCGTGACAAGTTGCCGCACAATCCGAGCGCGGGTTGCGCCGATCGCGAGACGGATGGCGATTTCTTTCCGGCGGGACGCACCGCGAGCGAGCAACATGTTCGCGAGGTTGAGGCAGGCGACGAGAAGCACCGCGCCGCCGAGCGCCAGCGTGAGGCTGGCATAGAGCAACAGAAAGCTTTCGTCCGCTGGACTTGAGCTGCCGAGGCTGAAGCGCGAGGGCGGGCTGATGATCAACTCGCGCGGGTCGTCTCCGGGTTGCAACGCGTCGAGTCTCGCCGCGAGCACGGGCGCGCGTTGGCGGGCGGTCGCCACGTTGCTTCCAGGTTGGAGATTGCCGACGAGAAGAAGTTCGTTGCTCCGCGGCTGAAGGAGATCGGTGCCGAAGAGCGACTGCATGGCGCCGAGCGGCAGCCATACGTCGGGTCCGATCGACGCATGCAAGCCGCCGAAACCCTGGGGCGCGATGCCGACCACCGTGAATGTGCGCTGGTTGATTTGAATCAGGCTGCCGACAAAATCAGATCGTCCGCCCATTCGTTGCCAGTAGCTGTGGTTTGCCACGACGACGTCGAGTCCCGCGCCGGGACGAGCTTCTTCCGCGGTGAAAAAGCGACCGATGTTCGGTGATGTGCCGAGAGCCGCAAAATAATTCTCCGGCACGAAGCTGATGAAGCTGCGCTTGAACTCGCCCGTGCGGCCGATCGCGGCGGTCCAGATGCTGAATGCGGTGACGTCAGAGAACACCTCGTGCGATTCACGCAGCGCGGTGAACTCAGCGTAGGTGAACTTGCGGAAATCGTGGCCCGGACCGGTCCGCTTGGTGTAAACGGCGACAAGGTGTTGGCGCGTTTGCTGAGTCAGGGGATGCAGCACCCAGTCGCGCACGAACGCGAACACCGTGGCGTTGACGCCCAGCCCAAGCGCGAGGGTCACCAAGGCAACGAGGGTGAAGCCGGGCGATTTGATGAGCTGGCGGAAGGCGTAACGGAGATCGTGCATGGAGAAATGTCGCGCGTGGTGAGAAGCGGGGAGTGAGTGACGCGTGGTGAGAAGCGGGGAGTGAGTGACGCGTGGTGAGACGCGGGGAGTGAGTGACGCGTAGGGAGCGGCGACGAGGGAAGTGGGTTTCAGCGCGAGGCGGATAGGCGGAGAGAGAAACCGACGAGAGGGTTGATCACTTTTTTAGCGGCGTGATTTTCAGATTGGCGAATGCACCGTTTGAGCCGTTGCCCACCCACAGGCCGATGGAACCACCTTGGCGTTCGGAGAGCTCAGTGACGACGAGGCAAGGGGACGCGGCGTCATTGACGTAGACGCTGATTTTTCGATCCGCGACCACGACGCGCGCGTGAAACCAACCATCCGGATCGGGCACGGGATTGACGGTGTTTTCGTATTTGCCGGGCGAATCCGCGCGCAACTTTTCCCAGGGAAATCCGGGCATGGAGATGTACTGCACGGCTCTTGCCCGCCGCTCGATCTCGGTGTTCATGAAATTGAACGGGCGAAAGTACACCACGTCGTACGTCGTGGCATTGAGTCCCCGCAACGCGACTCCGACAAAGCTCTGCTGCGGTTTGTTGGCGCCGCGGAGATCGACGTCGATGGTGCCCTCGATGAAATCCGAACCGACGAGCCAGGCCATGCCATCGTTGGCGCGCGCGTCGAGCTTCACCGCTTTGCGACCGGCGTCCTCGACGAGTTCAGCCTTGCGGTTGGTGAGACGCCAAACGGCCGAATCGGCGATGCGATCGATAGGCGCTTCCGCCGCGCGAACCGCGGCACAGACAACGCACAATCCGAATACGTGACGCAAGGCGCGGGAATTCATGGCGAGCGATTTTAGAGAAACGAAAAGAGAGAGAGAGAGACGGACCCGCTTTGCTACTCTGCGCGCAGCGAGCTGATCGGGCTGACTTTGGTGGCGCGGAACGCGGGGAGAAAACAGGCGATGGCGGCGACCGTAGCGAGGAGCGCAGCGATCGCGCTTAGAGCGAGTGGGTCGTTCGCCCGGACATTGAAGAGGAGCGACGAAAGCGTGTCGGTCAGCAGGAGCGCCGCGCCGAGGCCGAGGGCGAGACCAATCACGGTGAGCCGGAAACCCTGGCCGAAAACGAGGCGGAGCACATCACTGCGTTGCGCGCCGAGCGCCATGCGAATGCCGAACTCAACGGTACGCTGTGCGACGGAGTACGCCATTGCGCCGTAGAGCCCGATGGTCGCGAGCAGCAGCGCCACACCGGCGAAGATGCCGGCGAGGAGCGCTGGGGAGCGGCGGGTCGCGAGGCTGTCGCCGATCACCGCGTCCATCGACCGCAAGTCGGTGAGCGGCATATCCGGATCGATCTCGCGAATGATTTTGACGAACGTCGCGGCGAGCGTTTCGGGCGGGAGGCTCGTGCGCGCGACCAGGAAGTAGTTGCGGATGAAAACATCGCTATAGGAAAAATAGACCGCGCCGGTGGCGTTCTGCTCGTTGAGACCGGATTGTTTCACCGCGCCAACAACTCCGACGACGGTGTACGGCACCTCGCCCGGCGCGGCTTCGGTTCCGCGGTAAAGCGTTTGGCCGAGCGCACTCTGACCCGGCCAGTAACGGCGCGCAAAATTTTCGTCCACGACACAGGGCTTGGCCGCACTGTGCGGATCGGCGCTCCCGAGAAAACGGCCAGCGTGCAGTGGGATGCCCATCGCGGCAAAATAATCCCCGGCGACGCCGAAGAAATTGTGGATGGCGAGCGAACTGCCGGACGCAGACGCGTAGCCCGGAACTCTGACGGGACCGCTCGAGAGGGAACCCGTCACAGGGACATTGGAGATCGCGCCAACGGCGGTGACGCCAGGCAGCGAGCGAGTTTTTTCCGTCAGGCGATCAAAGAAACGGTGGAAGGCGTTTAGGTCGTGGTACCCGAGCCAGGTGAGGTTGAATTGTCCTGTGAGAATGTGGTCCGGGCGGAAGCCGGGCGAAACCTCCATCATGCGTTTGAGGCTGAGTCCGAGCAGCCCGGCGCCGGCGAGCAGCACGAAGGCGAGGGCGATCTGCGCGACGATAAAGCTGTGGCGAACGCGTCGCGTGGCACGACTGACCGTGGCGCCCCGCGACTCGCTCTGGAGGGCGACGGCGATGCGGGCCCGGAGATTGAACCACGCGATCGGTGCTCCGAGCGCGCCGCCGAGCATCAACGCACTGACAAGGGCGACACCGGCCACTCGCACGTCGAAGCCAATTTCGGCGCCCAGTGGGAGTTGGTTGGCGCCGAGCACCGTGACGAGCTTGAGGCCGACGGCACCGATGCCCAGGCCCAGGACTGCGCCGAGCATCGTCAACAGCATGCTCTCCGTCATGACTTCGCGGATCACATGACGTTGACTCGCGCCGAGCGCCTGACGGATGGCGAGGTCCCGCATCCGACCGCTGGCGCGGATCAGGAACAGATTGACGAGATTGACGACGCCGATGACGAGAAGCAGCACGGCGCCCGCCTGCAGCAGGAGCAGGAGCGGCCGGACCGGCGCAACGTGATCGACGTGAAGCGGCACAACGACGGTGTGGCAGCCGGCGTCAGCGACGATCGGTGCATCCGGAAATTCGGCCGCATGTGCGGCATCGTGGGCGTCGATTTGGCTCTGCGCATCAGCGAGCGTTGCGCCGGGTGCGAGGCGCGCGACCATGATTTTGCCGAGGCTGTGGCGGGCGCCGATGTTGCGTTCGCCTTCCTCGGACGAAAGCGGCATGAACACCGGAGCGGAAAACGAGAGAAAACGAAAGTGGGGTGGAAGTACTCCGACGATGACGCGTGGGATGCCGTCAAGTCGGATGGATTTACCGAGAACATCGGCGTTGGAATTGAAATGGGCGCGCCAGTACTCGTAGCTGATCATCGCGACGTGGTCGGTCTGGTAGGTCATTTCCACGTCCGAGAACGCACGGCCCATAAACGGCTGGATCCCGAGCGTCGTGAAGAATTCAGGACTGACGCGCCCCAGACTTTCGATGGAAGTGGCGCCGGTCTCGCCGACGACGGATGTGGCGTAGCCGATTTCGGCGAGGTTCGAGAACGCGGGGATTTGCCCACGACGTTCGTAGTAATTGGTTAGCGAGGCGCCGCTGCTGGCACTAGCGAGTTTCGGGTACTTGTAATAGAGCGTCACCAAACGATCGGCGTCGGGATACGGGAGTGAGCGAATGAGGATCGCGTCGATGACGGCGAAGATCGTGAGATTCGCGCCGAGACAGAGCGCGAGTGTGGCGAGCGCAGTGACGGCGAAGCCGGGCGATTTACGGAGGGAGCGAAAGGCGTGTTTCACGGGCGGAGAGCGGTTCGTCGGTGAGGAGAACTGACGTGCGGTGCGTTCGTCAGACCAAAGGGTGCGTGGGCATTCCGGGGGACGGTTGCGGGGACGGTTTTCATTCCGCACGGAGCGCGACGAGGGGATCGACCTTCGCGGCCCGCCGAGCGGGCAGCCAGCAGGCGAAAACGGCGATGGCTGCGAGGAGAAGAGCGACGCTGACAAGGACCGCCGGATCCCGCGCGGAGGTCTCGTAGATCATGCTTTGCAGCAGGCGGGTTGCGACGAAAGCTCCGGCGAATCCGAAGGCCAGGCCGAGCGCGATCAGTTTCACGCCTTCGCGCAACACAAGCCCGAGCAATTCCTGCGGGCCGGCGCCGAGAGCGCTACGGATGCCGAATTCTCGGGTGCGTTGCTGAGCGTTGTACGCGATCAATCCGTAGAGCCCGATGCCCGCCAGAAGAACGGCGAGCCCGGCGAAGAGACTGAACAGGGTGAGGTACAGCCGCGGTTGCGTGACGCTGCGGCGAACGTACGTGTCCATCGTCGCGATATCCGAAACGGGGATATCCGGATCGATTTTCCACAACGCGGTCTGGACGGAGCTCGCGAGCGTGGCGGGGGGCAGCGACGTGCGCACCATGAGTGTCGCAAAGCCCGGCGTGCGTTGCGCGAGTGGACGATAAACCTGCAGGGGCGCTTCGGCCGTGAGCCCTGAGCGACGGACGTCGCCAACAACGCCGACCACTTCGAAACGGTCGCGGGGATTACTCGTAACTTGGATCAACCGACCAATCGGATCGCCCTCGCCAAAAAACCGGCGCGCGGTTGCTTCGCTGAGAATCACGATGAGCCGCGTCCGGTAGTCGTCGGCGGAGGTGAATAGCCGGCCGCCGCGCAGCGGAATGCCGATGGCCTTGAAATAATCGACGCTGACCGAATCGGTGAATGCGGCGGGAACGTTGTCTGCCGATACCGCATTGTCGGATCGAACAGGAGTGTAGGCGAGGGGGATGCCCCAGCGGAACGGCGAGGTGTGCGTGAAGCCGGCGGACTCGACTCCGGGCACCGCGGCGACGTTTGCTTCCGCGCGCGAAAAGAAATCCCACGAGCGCGCCGGACTGTCGTAGCGTTTGGCCGGGAGTGACACGGTGAGCGAGAGCACGCGGTTGCTGTCGAGGCCAGTCGGCTTTCGCATCAATCCGAGGAAACTGCGGCCGAGCAAACCCGTGCCGGTGAGCAACACGAGGGCCAGGCCGATTTCCGCCACGACGAGAGCTGAGCGAAGACGTTTCGCCGATGGTCCGGCAGAACTGCGGGTCGAATCCTTCAAGGCGTCGTTCGCATCGATGCGCGACGCGATGAGGCCGGGTGCCAGCCCTGCCACGATGCCGGTGATGATCGTGAGGCCGCAGGTGGCGGCGAGCACCGGCAGGTTGAGCGCGATCTCGTCCGCCCGCGGCAACCAACCTTCGGGCAGAGTGGCCAGCAGTGCATCCAGGCCCCAACTACCGAGCAGAACGCCACTGCCCCCGCCGACGACGGCGAGCATCAGGCTCTCGGTGAGCAGCTGACGTATCAGCTGTCCGCCGGACGCGCCGAGCGCGGTGCGGACCGCGAGCTCCTTTCGGCGCGCAGCGGCGCGGACGAGCGCCAGGCCGGCGAGATTGGCGCAGGTGATGAGCATCACACAGGCAACGGCCCCGAGCACGACGAGGAGGCCGGTTTGATAATTCCCGACCACGAGGCCGCGCAAGTCGGCGGCCTGGAGTGTCCAATCGGGGTAGTTTTTCGGATCGGCCTGTTCCAACTGGCGTCCCAGCGTGGTGAGTTCGGCGTTGGCCTGCGCCAGCGACACGCCGGATTTTACCCGGCCGAAAGTCGTCCAGTAGTGCGAACTGCGATCGAGGAGATTGTCGGCGCCGGTCCGCATGGGCCGCCAGAGTTGGGCGACGTTGGATGGATCCTTGAACGAGGCGGGCATGACGCCGATGACCGTGTAGGCGACCTCGTCGAGTTTGATTTGCTCGCCGACAATCGAGTCACGAGCTCCGAATTGGCTGCGCCACAGCGGGTGGCCTAGCACGACAACGGGCGGGGCGTTGGGTTGGGTGTCGCTGATGTTCCACGTTCGGCCGAGGAGCGGAACGACGTTGAAGAGTTTGAAATAATTCGCCGTGACGTCCGCGCTGTTGAGGAGTGCGGGCGTCGCGGTGCCGGTGAGATTGACGTAGTAATAGTACTGCGCGGCCACGCTCGCGAACGACGCTTTGTTGGCGGCGAGGTCAGTGAAGGTGGCGGGAGCGAGATCGGCTGCGCCTTGAACCTTGTGCCTCGCCTGCACCTGCACGAGTTCGGCGGCATCGCCGTACTGCAGTGGGGCCAGCAAGACAGCATGTACGATGGAAAAAATTGCGCTCGAGGCACCGATCCCGAGGGCGAGCGTAAGCACCGACGTGACGGTGAATGCGGGCGACTTGACGAGCTGGCGAAGGGAAAAACGCAGGTCGGAAAACATGGCCAGGGTTGGAGAAAGTCAGTCGACGAAAGAGGAATGGGCAGGCAGTGGGGTGTGCCCACGGAACGCATCACCCGCGCGCGTTTTGCAGGCGGCGTGCCATGTACCTGCGAGCTCGCAGCTAGCGCCGGAGCATGAGCAACTTAAGATTTATCACGCGATGAGACCTTGCCCCCGACGTCGCGAACCCGGAACGCTCTATTCCCGCGAATGGGAAGGCATCAGCGAGAGGGCCTATGCGCTACCCTTTAAAACTAGGAATTTGCCGGGACCGAGATCGAGCCGGACGAGACGCTAAGATCGGGCTTCTGTCCGTGTAGCTTCAGAACCTCTGCGATTTCAACGGGCAAAGGTCACGCCTGATGCCCTCGATCGCACGGTTCCGATCCAAAGGGCGCGTTCGAGTCGCTGCGCGAAATCCTGCCGAAGGGTCCGCTGATGTGCGGGGAATTTTATCCGGGTTGGTTCGACACGTGGGGCGCGCCGCATCACCTCGGCAACAGCGAACGTTATCTTTCGGACCTCGGCTACATACTCGAGGCAGGCGCGTCATTCAGCATCTACATGGCACACGGTGGAACTACGTTTGGCTTCTTCACCGGCGCGGATCGTCCCTTCAAACCCGATACGTCGAGCTACGACTACGATGCCCCGATCAGTGAGGCGGGATGGGTGACGCCGAAGTTTGAGCAAACGCGGGCGCTCATGGCGAAGCACTTGCTGCCCGGAGAATCGTTGCCGGCGCCGCCCGCGCAGAATCCCGTCATCCAGATCGCGCCCGTGACGGCCACTCAGTTCGCCCGTTTGTTATCAAATCTGCCGACTCCGCTCAAAGACGAGCAACCGCACACGATGGAGCTGTATGATCAGGCTTACGGCTGCATTTTGTACCGAACCCAGTTGCCGCCCGGTCCAGCCGCGATGCTGGAGGCGAAGGCGATCCACGATGTGGGGCAGGTCTTTCTCGACGGAAAGCGCATCGGCTTCACGGATCGCCGCTCGCGCAATTACCGCGTGCAATTGCCCGACCGAGCCAAAGCCGCGACGCTCGACATTCTGGTCGAAGCGATGGGCCGGGTTAATTTTGGCGTTGAGGTGCACGACCGCAAAGGTCTCCACGCCCCGGTTACACTCGCGCTGCCAGGGCAGACTCCGAAGGAATTGCGTCACTGGGAAATCTTCCGACTTCCGCTCAATGAGGACATGCTCAGCGGATTTAAATTCGAGGCGGCACCGGAATCTGCGCCGGCGGAGGGGGCGCCGGCGTTTTGGCGCGCAACGATCAAAGTGGACCAGCCGGGTGATTGCTTTCTGGACGTGCGTTCGTGGGGCAAAGGTTTCGCCTGGATCAATGGCCACAACCTTGGGCGTTACTGGAACATCGGGCCGCAGCAAACCATGTACGTGCCCGGTCCGTGGCTGAAGGCCGGTGATAATGAAGTCGTGATTCTCGATCTACTCGGTCCCGAAAAGCCGGTGATCGCCGCACTGGATCATCCGATTCTGAATGAGCTCCGGCCGAAGCTGGACTTCGCTCGGTCCAGTCGGCGCGCGGTTAAACTACGCGTGCCGTTCGACGGGGCGGTTCACGCTGGAAGCTTTGCACTAGGCTCGGATCTGCAGGAAGTGCGATTGGCGAAGCCGGTTGACGGCCGCTATTTTTGTCTGGAGGCGATCGACGCGCACGATGGAAAAGCCGTCGCGGCCGTGGCGGAACTCACGCTGTTGGACGCCGCGGGCAATCCGTTGAGCACGGAAGGCTGGACCATTGGTTACGTGGACAGCGAGGAGCGGGCGTCGGTGGATGGCATCGCCGAAAACGCGATTGATGGCCAGACCGCGAATTACTGGCTGACGCAGGGAAGCGCGCCGCAGCCCGGATTTCCGCATCGTCTGATCATCGATCTCGCTCAGTCGCGCACGGTGGGCGGATTTCGCTATGTGCCGAGACAGGGGGGAGCAGACGTCACAGGAAGGATCAAAGCTTACCGAATCTACGTGGCTGACGATCTGATCGCCGAGTAGCGCTCCGCAGCTGCTCGTTCGATCAAGAGCTCGTGTTCAGACCGGGCGAGCGTGCCGGGTACTGGCAGTGAATCGCGTCATCGCCTCATTCAGCTGTGCCAATTTGACGGGCTTGGTCAGATGCGTGGTGAATCCCGCTTCGTGGGCGGCGCTGATGTCGGCTTCGGTTCCGTAGCCGGTCAGCGCAATCGCTCGACCTTCGAACTGGGAGCGAAGTCGCCGCATCAGATCGAGGCCCGTTCCATCCGGCAGACCGATATCTGAAATGAACAGATCGAACGATCCGACGGACGCTGCGCTCTCCGCCTCGCTGCAAGTGCCCGCGCCGGTCACGTCGTGCCCGATCATCGTCAGCAATCGCGCCAGCGCTTGCAGGGACGGCGCATGATCTTCGACGAGCAGGATCTGCAGGCGACGCACGGGTTGCGATGTCGCTTGCTGGGGAATGCCGGCCGGAGCCCGTGGGACGGACGGCTCGATCGCGGTCAATTCGACGATGAACGTCGATCCTTGTCCCACGCCTGCGCTGGTGGCCGAAATGGAGCCACCATGGGCGTCGACAATTTTTCGCGTGATGGAAAGTCCGAGCCCGAGACCACTCCGCTGGCGGGCGGTGTGATTACTGCCTTGTTCAAAAGCAGTGAAGAGGCGCGGCATCGTTTCAGGGCTGATACCGCAACCCGTATCGGACACCTCGAACCGCAAAATGCCGGGTCGAGGTGAGCGGGTGTGAATTCGCACGAGTCCCGTGCTGTCTGTGAATTTTTGGGCGTTGTTCAGCAGATTCCAGACGATCTGGTGCAGCCGAACCGCATCCCCGTTGACGGTGGGCGAGGGAGCCTGGAGTTCCAGCTTGAGCCGCGGACCATCGGGGCGGCGACACATGTTGACCACATCCTCGATTACATGATGGAAGTCGACCTCGGTGGTATTCAGGATGAACTTACCCGTCTCGATCCGCGTGATATCGAGCAGATCCGAAATGAGGCGGATTTCGAGATCCACATTGCGCCGCATGGAGCCGAGCTGATCCCGCAGCTCGGGGGGGAAAAGCGGATGCTGCTCGAGGTAGTCCAGCGTCAGCTGTACGGGGTTGAGCGGTGTGCGCATTTCATGACTGAGCGCTGCGAGAAATTCGGTCTTGGACTGGCTGGCTTTTTCCGCCGCTTCCTTGGCGCGTCGGAGCTCGCCCTCGGCGGCCTTGCGATCGGTGACGTCGCGAAAAAAAGCGGAAAGCCCGCCGCCCGCTTCCGGGAAAAGTCGAACATCAAACCAGCGGCCCGTTGCCGCGGTGAAGGATTCGTAGCTGCGGGCTTCTCGCTGCGCCAACACGGCACGATGCGCGGCGGCGCCCACCGAGCCGACGAGGTCGGGAAACTCCGTCCAGATCGGCCGGCCAATCAAATCTGTCCGGCTCCGATTCCAGAGTTGTTCGGCATGACGGTTGACGTACGTGAACTGACACTCGGCGTCGACCGAGTAGAACGCGTCGTTGATGCTCTCGAGGATGCCCGTGGTCCGGGCGTACGCTCGTCGGCGTTCGTCTTCCGAGCGAAGCCGTCGTCGTTCGAGAACCGACATCCGGCTCGCGTTGACGAGCAGGACGAGGATGCCGCAGATCGACAAGATCAAGATGAAGAGCGGCCGCGCCAACGCCGTGTCGATCCACCCCACGCGCTCCGCATAGAGACGGAACCACCACACGATGATCGACAGGAGAAACGTGGGCAAAGCGAGGCGCCGGGCCATTGCTCCGCCGGCATCGTCGGCGCAAATGATCGCCATCAACCCGGCTCCAGGGCGGCTGAGAACGATTCCCAAGCCAAGGCAGAGAATGCCCAATGCGGTGTTCAACGCGATTCCGGTCACGTGGGCCACGCCATACAGCTGATCGACGCCGAACAGGTAGCCGATCAACGGGAACGAGCTGATCACACAGATCGCGAGGCCGACCACATGGGCGATGAGATCCGTTTTGCGCGCCGCCCCGTTGCCGACCAGCAGCGCGATGCTGGCCAGGAAAAAGCTCAGCGAGGCCGGCGGCCCCATCCGGCCGGGACTGGTTGTGGCCACTGCACCGGGAAGGTCTCGAAAGAAAAGTTCGTCGATGCCGAAGTTAAATTGGGTGACATGCTCGAGGAAGGTGAGCCCGCCGAGCAGGCCCAACAGCAAGGCCACGCCACTCGCCAGCAAGCGGTGCCATCGGGTGGGATTATCTGGTTTGCGCTGCAGCCAAAGCGCGAGACCAGCCAGGCCGAGGCCGATGGACGTGTTCGCTTTCATCACGATTCCTCCGGGCCATCCCACCCTCAATACCTGGAGGTCCAGCGCCCAGCCGAGGAAACCGCACAAGCCGATACAGAGAACCAGCAACGCGGCGTAACGAGCGATCAACAAACAAATGCGAACCGCCGGAGGACTTGGGGCCAGAGCGTTGATGTGGTCAAAGCTGTCAGGCCGGAGCTCGTTGGCAACAGCGGGGAAGCGTGGGTGCGCGATCGAATCCTTTCAGTTTCCTCATCGCGAACCGTGTGTTAAGTCGGAGGCATGAAGATCGTGACGTACAACGTGAATGGCATTCGCGCCCGACTGCCGCGGCTCCTCGAATATTTGGAGGAGCAGAAGCCTGACGCGGTGTGCCTGCAGGAACTCAAATGTGCCGAGGAGAACCTGCCGCTGGTCGAGATTCGCGCCGCAGGCTACGACGGCGTCTGGCACGGACAGAAGGGGTTCAACGGCGTCGCGATCCTGAGCCGCGCGGATGCTCCGCTCACGCTTCGGCAGAAGGGCCTGTCACCGGATCCCGCCGACAGCCATAGTCGCTACGTCGAAGCTGAGCTGGGCAACGTTGTCATCGCGTCCCTCTATCTGCCGAACGGCAATCCCGTCGGAACCGAAAAATTCGCGTACAAGCTGCGATGGTTCGAACGGCTCCAGCTTCGCGCGCGAGAACTCCTTGCCGAAGGCCGGGCGGTGGTGCTGGCGGGCGACTGGAACGTCATTCCCACGGAGCATCACGATGACGTTTTCTCTGTTCGCGCCATGGCGCACGACGCATTGATGCAGCCGGAAAGCCGCGCGGCCTTTCGCCGCATTCTCGACGACGGATGGACCGATGCGATTCGTGCACGCCATCCCGAGGGACGCCTCTACACGTTTTGGGATTATATGGCGGGTTGTTGGCGGCGTGACGCCGGTTTTCGTATCGATCATCTACTGCTTTCGCGTCCGGCGGCAGACCGGTTGCTGGATGCCGGCGTCGACAAGAGTTATCGCGGTCGCGAGAAAGCATCTGATCACGCGCCGACGTGGATTCAGTTGAAGGATTGAGCGCAGAGCGGGGGAGCGGAGGGTGGGGGCGGTCACGCCTTTGAATTGGTTTGGTGGGGTGTACATTGCGTTGAGAGTCGGAGATCGAACCGGCTCGGCGGGGACGCCTCGCCCTACCAAATGCGGGGAGTGTGTAACGGCGGCAGGGTCCCGTGCATCCAAGGGGAACGGGGGATACTCTGCTGGAGGAGTGTGTCGGTTGCGGAGGTTGAAATCCGACGAAACACTGTGACCCGTGTCGTTGACGTAGCCCGCTCCGGGAAGAGGGGAACTTCGCGCTGAGTTCGCTGAGGATGCCGTGAAAACCATCGAGCGTCCCGCTGCTCCCGCAGCGGGCTACGACGGAATGGGCGAGGTCGAAGCCAGGTGGTACGGGATTCTTGGATCAGTAACGGTTTGAAGCCGCACCTCGCCCAGGGGACCTCTGGGCACGTAAACGAAGCCGGTCGTGTAATCGTACTTCGAAGCGCGGCTTCCATTTGCGCTTTTTTTGGCTTTGCCTGTCTGCGCCGGCAGGGATCGTTCGTCGATGATTACACCGGCACCCTGCGTTCATCCACGAATTCTCATGAAGAGCACGAGCTTCGCCGTTCTTTACGCGGCGATTACCCTCACCACAACGGCCGCGCCGCAATTGACCAAAGAGGAACCATCCGTGAGTCCCACTGCCTCCAGCACCTTGAGCCGATCCGGTTACGCGCCGGTGAACGGGCTCCAAATGTATTACGAGATTCACGGCACGCCGCGCGCCGACGTTCCACCGCTGGTGCTCTTGCACGGCGGTGGAGATACGATCGAGACCTCGTTCGGTGTGATTCTGCCGGTGCTCGCGCGGGGTCGTCAGGTGATCGCGTTTGAGCAGCGCGGATTCGGCCACACCGCCGACCCGAGCGACAAGCCGTTCGGTTTTGAAGATTCGGCCGACGACACCGCAGCTTTGCTCAAGTATCTTCAAGTGGGCCGAGCTGACCTTTTTGGTTTCAGCAACGGCGGTTCCATTGCGCTGCAGGTTGCGATCCGACATCCCGACGTGGTGCGCCGCCTCGTCGCCTGCACCGCCATCATGAAGCGAGCGTGGGTGGCGGCGCCCTTTTGGGAGTATATGAAGACGGCCGAACCCGCGACGATGCCGAAAGTTTTGAGCGAGGCGTACCTGAAAGTCGCACCGCACCCGGAAAACCTGGAGCCGTTTTTCTACAAGTGCCGGAACCGCATGCGCGACTTTCAAGACGTACCCGACGCGCCGATTCAGGCCATTCAAGCGCCCACGCTCGTCCTCAGCAGTGATCGCGATGTGATGTTGCCCGAAGGGGCGATCGCGCTGTACCGACTTCTGCCGCACGCCCAGCTCGCGATTCTGCCCGGAGTCGACCATATGGCGATTTGCTCACAAACCGACGTGCTGGTCCCGATGCTCGAGCGGTTTCTCGCGAGTGGGGAAGAGCGTCCGCCGTCAGCCCCTGAGTAAGCACTCAACCTGTAGGGGCGTGCCTTGTGCGCGCCCGATCGATCTGGAGTGCGGCGGCTCGACGCCGCTTTCGGCGGTGTGGCTAGACACACCGCGCCCCGCGCATGTTTTTATGCGCACGGCTAGCGTGGCAGCGCTGCGCGCACGGCTTCGGTCAATGGAGTCGTGGCGCGGCCGATCAACTGGCTCAGTCCATGAGCATCGTCGAACAGTGCGCCGCGCGCACCGCTTCGAAGGACTACGTCTGAGCATCCTTCAGACTGAGCGGGTATCGCCGCCGAGAAACTCCCGGCAGCTGGAAAGAGTCAGTACTAACGTTCGAATGGCGACGAACTCGCTCGGGCGAACGCGAGGTTAACGCTGCAGGGCGGTTCGGTTTTACCCCATCCCCCGATTATGAAACGTACGCTGTCGATCTGTTTTTACACTGCACTGCTTGTTGGCGGAGCCTTGCTCGCCCGGGCCGAAACCGGTACCGCCGAGGTCATTCGCGTGAAGACGGGCATCACCGCGCCGTTGACCGACGAGGCGGGCGTCGTCTGGCGCGCCGACACGGGATTCGTTGACGGCGAGACGATCGAACGGTCGGGCCTCGCGATCGCCAACACCAAGACCCCTTCTCTGTATCGTGCCGAGCGTTACAGCATGAGCGCATTCCACTGGAAACTGGCCAATGGCAAATACACGGTGAAGCTGCATTTCGCCGAGACGTACGAGGACATCGACGGACCAGGTAAGCGGGTGTTCTCGTTCAACGTCGAGGGGCATGCCGTCAAAGATTTTGATGTCTGGAAGCTGGCGGGCGGCGCGCTTCGCGCCTGGGTCGAGACCATCCCGGTCGAGGTCACTGACGGTTCGCTCGACATCACGTTCACGGCTCAAGTCGAGAATCCGGAGATCAACGCTTTGGAGATCATTCCCGCCAACTGAGAAGGCGGCGATCGACGAGCCGGCTGCTTTGGACCAACCATCCCGCTGCTCCCGCAGCGGGCTACACGACTCGATCGGGATCGAATCCGCGAGCATCCGCGTAATCCGCGGCTACCAATCTGGCCGCGGCGACGAGCTGGGGCCGACCGCTTCGCGCGATCCCGCCGAAAAGCACGCCGAACGTGGCGACCGCCCGGTCAATCTGGGCCGAACGGGTCTGGCGGTCGGGCGCGCTCAAACCGTATGGCGTGGAATGAGTGTGGATGGACGATTCACGGTCGTTTCGGCCCTTCTTCGGGGACGGTCCGCGGTGCGGTTCGTATCCGAAAGCGAAACACCACCCGACTGCTAGACAAAGCGGTTCGCGCGCGCATAGTGCTCTCGATGCAGAGCCCCTTCGGCGGTTTACCCCTGTGATGACTCCATGATTCGGCCTCGTAGTCTCGTCCTCGTTGCTGCGGCTTTAGTCGGGACCGTGCGGGGTGAACCGCTGCCACCGGAGGTCGACGCGTTCATCGACCAGCGCTGTTCAAGCTGTCACAATGACGAGGACAAGAAGGGTGGACTGGATCTCGACGCACTCGCGTTCGATCCCGCCAATCCGGCGCATTTCGCGAAATGGATCAAGGTGCATGACCGCGTGTCCGCTGGCGAAATGCCACCCAAAGAGAAGCGGCGGCCAAAACCGGACGAGATGGCGGCTTTTCTTGCGGGTTTGTCGACCTCGCTCACGACCGCCGAGCAGTCGGTGGTACGACGGGATGGACGCGCCACGCAGCGCCGGCTCAATCGTTACGAGTATGAGAACGCCCTTCGTGATCTGCTGCATGTGCCTTGGGCGCAGGTGATGAATCGCCTGCCGCAGGACGGCGAAGCGCATCGTTTCAACAAGATCGGCGAGGCGCTGGATGTTTCGCACATCCAGATGTCGCGGTATTTGAGCTCGGCCGACTATGCGATGCGGCAGGCGATGAGCGTCGAATTTGCACACCTGACCAAGACGACGACGCGTTACTATGCGAGGGATGAGCCCAGTCTCACGCGAAGTTTCTGGCCGCGAGAAGGCGGTACGATTCCGGATCGGTTGGCTTTCCCCGTGTTGGATAGCGCGGCGCAGCCCGAAATCCGTGCGGGCCGCGCCCCGGTGACCAGTCCCGCCACCCGCGACCGCGAAGCGGTGGGCAAAGTCTCCAGCACCTTCAGCGATGCCGGCGGCTACAGCTGGGGAAAATTTCGCGCGCCGGTGGGCGGCCGGTATCGAGTGCGCTTTAGTGGCTACACGATCTGGGTCAGTGGTGGAGGCATCGGCCGGTGGTTCTACGACGGCACGGGCGACGAAAAGGCTCCGACGTATTCAGTCCCTTTGTGGCACCGACCGAATCTCGAAGAGATCTGGCCAGGCCGACGCCACGAGCCCATTGGCGTCTACGCGACGACGGCTGGTCAGAAACGCTGGATCGGCGCGTTTGATTTTCAGCCCCAACCGACGGTGCAGGAACTGGAGGTGAGCCTCGCGGCCAATGAGGTGATGCAGACCGACGGATCCCGACTGTTTCGCACCCGCGTGAACGGAACCGACGAGCAGTACGTCAATCCCCTCGCACAGAAGGACGGCATGCCAGGTTACGCGGTGCAGTGGATGGAGGTGGAGGGGCCGTTGCCGGATGAGTCGTCGCACGGGGGTTACCAGCTTCTGTTCGGCGACCTGCCGTTGACGAAGCGCGAGGGTGGGAAAGGCGCCGTTTTGCTGGACATCGTCAAGCCACCGCAGCCGCCGCAAGGTCCGGCCAATGGGTTCGGGCTCAATCCTCCGCTGGCCACCGTCGCGGTTGAGGTCGTGCCCCAAAATCCCAACGCGGACGCGGAACGACTGCTGCGAGGTTTCATGCAGCGCGCGTACCGTCACCCGGTCGAGGAACAAGACGTGCAGCGTTTTCTCGTGCTGTTTCACGATCAATTCGGTCGGGGTGCGGGATTCGCGCGCGCGATGTTGACGGCCTACACGGCGGTGCTCGCGTCCCCCGGTTTCATCTTCATCGAAGAAACTCCTGGTCGGCTCGACAATTATGCACTCGCGAGCCGCCTCGCGTTTTTCCTTTGGAACTCGGAGCCTGATGATGTCCTGCGAGGCCGGGCCGCTCGTGGCGAATTGACGGATCCGGTTGTGTTGCGCTCAGAAACGGACCGGATGCTGAATGACCGGAGGTCACAGCGCTTCGTCGAGGCGTTCACGGACTACTGGCTCGACCTGCGGAAAATCGACGACACGTCGCCTTCACCGACTCTTTACAACGATTACGAACTGGATGACCCGTTGCGGCAGGCGGCGATCGACGAGACGCGTCTGTTTGTGGGCGAACTGCTGCGCGGCGATCGGCCCGCGCGCGACCTGGTCGATTCGGACTACACGTTTCTCAACGAGCGGCTCGCGGCGCATTATGGCGTGCCCGGCGTCGTCGGCGTCGCGATGCGAAAGGTCAAGCTCCCGGCGGACAGTGTGCGCGGCGGCTTGTTGACGCAGGCGAGCATCCTGAAGGTGACGGCGAACGGCACCACGACCTCGCCTGTGTTGCGCGGGCACTGGATCACCGAACGAATTCTTGGCTTTGAGACGCCGCCGCCTCCCCCGGTTGCCTCCGTGGAGCCGGATATCCGCGGTGCGGTTACCATCCGGCAGCAGCTGGCGAAGCACCGGGCTGATCCGAGTTGCGCATCGTGTCATGCTCGCATGGACCCGCCCGGCTTTGCGTTGGAAAGCTTTGATGTGATGGGCGGCTGGCGTGACCGCTACCGGGCCGTCAAAGAGGACATTCCACCGGTCCAGGGCATCGGACTGAATGGCCAACGCTTCGCCTTCCACGAAGCGCTCCCGGTCGACGCCACCGGAGAGCTGCCCGACGGGCGCCCGTTTGCCGATGTGCGGGAATTCAAACGACTCTTGTTGAGCGACGAAGCCACGCTCGCGCGGAACCTGGCGCGACAACTGACGATTTACGCGACGGGCGCGCCGATCCATTTTTCCGACCGACCGACGATTGAACGCATCGTTGAACACGCGCGTGCGACGAACTACGGTATGCGCACCATCATTCACGAAATCATCCAGAGTGAGCTGTTTCAGAATAAGTGAACACGATGCGCGCTCCGTTGGAAACGAGATGAACCGCTGCTGATAATCTTTAGATTCTGTCTTTTCCTCATGAACCCTCACCACGCTGATTCAGCTGCGTCGCCGTTCCCATACGTTTCCACCCGGCAGGCGATTTCGCGTCGGAGGTTTTTGCAGGGGATGGGCGTAGCGTTGTCGCTGCCATTTCTTGACTCGATGCTGCCGGGGTTCGCGCGGGCGGCGTCGACCCCAGCTTCGCCGTTAACCCCAGCCGGTGCGCCGCGGCGGATGTTCGGCATCTGCAATAATCTCGGGTTGTTGCCGGACTTGTTTTTTCCCACGGGCAGCGGTCGCGACTACGTGGCGTCGCCTTATTTGAAATTGTTGGAGGCGCACCGGAACGATTTCACCGTTCTGAACGGAGTGTCGCACCCAAACGTCGACGGTGGGCATCCCGCTGACATCAGCTTCCTGACCGCCGCGCCGCATCCGGCAAGCAGCTCGTTTCGGAATACGATTTCACTCGATCAGTACATCGCGGAGCGGATCGGGATCATGACGCGGTTTCCGTCGCTCACCCTCGCGGTGAACACCAACTCCCGGAGCCTTTCGTGGACCGGCAGCGGGGTGGCGATCCCGCCAGAAGAGAAGGCGGCAGACGTGTTCAAGCAGCTGTTCCTCCAGGGCACGCCGGAGGAGATCGACGCGCAAATCAGCGCGCTCGACACCGGTCGCAGTATTTTGGATGCGGTCGCTGACCAGGCAAAGGATCTACAGCGACGCGTCGGCGCGCACGACCGCACCCGGCTCGATCAGTATTTCACGAGCGTGCGGGATCTCGAGAGCCGCATGCAGGCTTCGCGCGGATGGGAAACGCGGCCCAAGCCGGTGGTGAAAGCGAGTGTGCCCGTTGATCCGGCGAGTCCGGCCCAATACATGGCAAAGGTGAAAGTGATGTACGATCTGGCACGGCTTGCGTTCGAGACCGACTCTACGCGTTCGATCACGCTCATGTTGAACAGCGTCGGCACGCCCGTGGTCGAGATCCGCGGGGCCACGATCACTGAGGATTACCACAACCTGTCGCATCACGGCAAAGCCGAGGATAAGCTGGCGCAGTTGAAGGTGCTCGATGAATGGCAGATGAAGCTGTTGGCCGGATTGCTCCAGGATCTGAAGACCGTACGCGAAGGCGAGGAGACGCTGCTCGATCGCACGATGGTGCTTTACGGATCCAATTTGGGCGATGCCAACGCGCATTCGACCATCAACATGCCGACATTGTTTGCCGGCGGAGGCTTTCGTCATGGCCAGCACCTCGTGTTCGACCGGCAGCGGAATTATCCGCTCCCCAATCTTTTCGTTTCCATGCTGCAACGCATGGGGATCGAAGAGGGACAGTTCGCTTCTTCGACCGGCACCATGCGCGGGCTCGACCTGACTTGACCGCTGTCGTGATTTCCATGCGCAAGACTCTGGGTCTTCTGGTCGGTTGCTCGACGCTGCTCGTGCACGGCGCCACCGGAGAAGTCGTCGTGGATTTCGAACAAGCCAAGGTCGGAGCGCGACAGACGGAATGGGTGGAGCAGGGCGTGACCTTCAAGCTCGCGCACTCACCGGTGCAGACGAAGGCTGCGGGAAAAGTCACGTTCTTCCCACATCTGGAGACCGGACATAAGGGCATACTGAACGCGATGGCGATGGAGCCGATTGCCGTGGAAGCGCGTTTCCCCGGCGTCGTGTCAGCGGTGACGCTGGTGTTGTGGGGATCGACCGGTTGTGCGGCGAAACTGGAAGCGTTCGATGCGCAAGGGCAGAGCCTTGAGGTAGTCGGGCTCGATAAAGTTCCGCAGCGCGCCGCTCCCGGAGATCCCGTGCCGATGTTTGAGTTGAAGGTGAGTAAACCGGGGATCGCGTCAGTGCGATTCAGCGGCCCACGCGGTGGTGAATTCCTCGCGGCGGACGAGGTGCGCTTCACGCCAGATTCGCGATCAGACCTGAAATCTTTGGCAGGAACCGGCACGCCTTAGTCCGCAGGCGGACGAGGGCTACCTTTTCGGGCGCCGTGACCGGCTACGATCGTTCGGGCGCGCAGGGCAGGGAAATGCTGAACGTTGAACCTGCGCCGACCTGGCTTTCCACGCTCATGCTCCCGCCCATCGCATTCGCGAGTTCTCTACAAATCGCCAGGCCGAGCCCGATGCCGGGTTTGTCCGCGGATTGAATCGAGGTCGTGAGTTGCACAAAGGGTTCGAAGACGCGTTGAAGCTGCTCCGGTGGGATGCCGCACCCCGTATCGATTACTTGTATCTGCACTCGGTGGGATACGCGCTCGCACGCGAGGGTCACAACGCCATTTCGCGGGGTGAACTTCATCGCGTTGTTGAGGAGATTGAGCAGGATCTGCTGAAGGCGATTTTTGTCGGCCAGCACCGTCAGGTGCTCTGCGCAAGGACGCCGCGTGCACGTCAATCCCGCCTGATGCAAACGGTGACGCACGCTGACTTCCGCCCGGTCCAGCACGCGGCTGACCGGCACGGGCTCCAACGTGAGGTTGACCGGTCCGCCCTGCATCTTGGCGAAATCGAGGATATCGTCCATCAGCACAGCAACCGAGTCCGTCGCACTCTGACTCGCGTGAATGTTTTCCTTCTGTTCCTCGTTGAGCGGACCACATCCACCTTCGAGCAGAAAATCGTTGTTCAGGCCAATCAGCTGAAGCGGCGTTCTCAGCTCGTGCGACATCATCCCGAGAAATTTGGTTTTAGCATCGCTGGCCTGCTCCGCCAATTTTTTCGCCTGAAGGAGCTCGTCCTCCAAACGACCGCGTTGCGGGATTCGTAGAAAAGTCAGTTCAATACGGGGCTCTTTGGCCTCGTGCTGCGCAAAATTTGCCAGGACGGGGACGATTGCTCCCGATTTATTCCGCATTCGCAAATACACTTCCTCGAGGCTGCCCTTGAGCTTCAACATCGGCATGATCTGGGAGTGCAGAAAAAATTGTCCGCCGCTATCGAGCACTTCGTGAAGCGGTCGCTCCAGGAGCTCAATTTCAGTAACACCCAGCCAACGGAGCACCGTCTCGTTGACTTCGACAATCCGACAATCACTCGAGAGGATTAAACAGCCTGCCAGACGACCGCTCCACTGTGAGCGTTCAGTCATTGTGGCTGTTCCAAAATCCCGCGGAGGACACCTTGCGCCGATAAGTACTCGTTGATCGCGGCGATGGTCTCTTTCGGATTGGTCATTTGGGGGCAGTGTCCGCTCGCTTGCAGCGTGCGCAAGCTGCTTCCCGAAAGCTTCTGGTGAACGAATTCGATCGCGCCGGCGGGAGCGATCGCATCATCGCTGCATTGCACGATGAGTGCGGGGACCTTCACTCCATCAAGATCGTGCCGGTGATCGGACAGGAACGTTACGGCCGCGAACCGCCGCGCAATCGCTGGATCCGCGGCGCAGAAGCTGGTGGCGAGCTCTTGTTGGAGAGCAGGTTGATCATCATTCTTCATGACCATCGGAGCCAGGAAGCTCGCCCACCCGACGTAATTCTTTTCCATCAGATCGAGCAGTCCCTCCAGGTCAGCACGCGTAAAGCCACCGCGGTAGTCAGGCGGAACATCAATATAACACGCGGATGGAACGAGCAGGATGAGTTGCGCGAACCGTTCCGGGGCGAATTTGGCCGCCAGAATGCCGATCATGCTGCTGACCGAATGGCCGACAAAAATGATGTCGTGCAGGTCGTGCGCCTCCGCGATCTCCACGATGTCGCGAGCATACCCTTCGAGACTCTGATACCGGTCAGCCCGATACGCGGAAATGTCTGATCGTCCGCAACCCACATGATCGAAGAGCACCACCTTGAAATGAGGTGCAAAGGCCGGAGCGACGAAACGCCACATGTTTTGATCGCAGCCAAATCCGTGCGCGAAGAGCACGGGCTGCTGGCCGTTGCCGGAGGTCTTGACGTTGTTTCTTACCGTCACCGAGACAGACATAGGCGCCAAAGAAGTCCGCAGTGGTGGAATCGAGCAACACGATAGCGGTGAAATCTTCTGCCTCCGAACCGATCGCATTCCTAGCAGATGCGCCCGAGCAGGCATTTTGCCAGCTCGGTTCAATGGCGCTAATTCGCGTCGTATACCTCGACGAGCACGATGCCGGACGTGCCGCCTTTTCCACTCGCGATGAACGAATACGCGCCGGGCGGTAACAGGAGCAGCAAGGCGGCCGATTTGGTGTCAGCCGTATCGAACGGTGACGCTCCGATCCGGACTGCCGTAGTTCGAATGGCTTCGACGTTGGGGTTGTCCAACCAGTTGTCGTTGGATCCCGGGATGGTGGCGCCGCTGTGCAATTCGATCACGGGGTCCGCCAATAGCTCCGTCGCTGCAACGCCTTGTTTCGCCAGCGTGGGCCCGACCGCCCGAAGCAAGACTTGGCGTGGTGCGTTGCCTGCAATCACAAAGCCGCCGATCGTCACGCCATTGCCCGTTGTCGAAAAAGCGCGGCTCGCAATGTTCACGAAGGTCGACGGAGGAATGCCAGCATCGGCGTCGTACACTTCGAGTAGCACGATTCCGGACGTACTGCCCTTTCCTGATACAACAAAGCTGTAGACGCCGGGATCCAGCGTCACCACGAGGGCGGAACTCTTCGTATCGGTTGGATCCAACGGAAACGCGCCGACCGTAGCGCCCACGCTCGTAATCTCGGCTGCATTCGGAGCCTCGGTCCAGTTGTCGTTGGCGGCGATCACCGGCGATCCGCGATGCACTTCGATCGTGGGGTCAAGCAACGCTTCGCTCAGGCTGACGCCGAGGTTTTTCAGCGACGGCCCCACCGCGCGGATCAAGACGCGCTTGGGCGCACTGCCAGCGATCACGAATCCGCCGATGGTCACATTGTTGCCCGTGCTGCAGAAAGCCCGCGTCGAGATATTCACCAGACGGGTGTTCGCCGCCGCCGCACTCAGGATGTTGACCACGACGCTCTGGACGGCGCTCGTGTCGATGCCGTCACTCACGGTGAGATTGAGCGTGTAGCTCGGATTCGTCGTGGCATTCAGACCTGCGTTCACGAGCGTGAGCTGTCCGGTCGTGCCGTTGATCGCAAACGTGGAGGCGCCCGTTCCACCGACGATCTGCCAGCTGCGCAGGGTGCTCATGCCATCGGCATCCGTCGCTTGCACGGTTCCCACGGCGGCTCCAGCCGCCGACGTTTCGCTGACATAAAAACTTTGGGCGGCGGTGATGACGGGTCGACTGTTGGGCGCGAGATAAGTCCGCAGCCATTGCATCGCCGGCTTTTCGGTTCCGTCGGGACGAATGAGTGCGGCGCCTTGCGCATCGCGCCACAGGCCAGGTCGGTAACCCCAAAGGGTGATGCCCACCACCATCGGGTGTTCCCAGAGCACCGGGAAAATGCGTTTGTAGTCGTCGAGCTGCACCTGCTCGGTCGGCCCATCGATATCCATCTCCGTAATCACGATGGGCAGGCCGGCCGTGGCGAGCAGGTCCATATTTGCTTTCAGCACCGCGGCACTGACCGTGGTTTCAAAGGCGTGCTGCTGCACGCCGACGGCATCAATCAGGTTTTCGGCTTTCAGAATATTGATGATGTCCAGGTACCGTTGGGTGTTCGCGGCGCTCGTCGTGATGTTGTAATCATTGATCATCAGTTTCGTCGTTGCGGGAAATCGTTGCCGCGCCATGCGGAAAGCGGTTCGCACCCAATCCCAGCCCGTCGTTCCGGCGCCGCCCAAGGCGGCAAGATAGTTTCCGCCGCCGTTGCCGGCTTGATTGGGTGGGTCGTGCAGCGGCTCATTGACCACCTCGAGATAATTAATTCCCGGATACCGGGCGGCGACAGCGTCGAACCATTGGCCGATTTCAATCAGCTGCTGATCGGCGGCCATCGTCTCGATCCAGGCGGGTTGCTGATTGCCCCAGATCAGCACGTGATGCCGATACACAAAGCCGTTTGATTTGGCCACGTTGTACGCCGTGTCGAGCTCGGCCCATTGCATCACGTCACGCGTCCCCTCCACGCTGCCCCATTTGCCCGCGTTCTCAGGCGTCACCTGGTTGAAGTAATCCGCGAGGTTGGGCGCTTGAGCCGCGCTGTAGATTCCACCCAGGAACTTGGCTTTGCCTTGCGCGAGCGGCGCGGCAGAGGCGGAGAGCGCGACGAACGCGAACAAGCTGGTAGCGAAGACGGCCGCCAGGCGGCGAGGGGTAATGAGGTACATCCGGGGTAGGCTCGTGTACTGCCCCGGCCGAGAACCCACACCGATCAAGGAGTTCTAACACTAGCATCGATGCCTCTTTGAAGTTGCTCGGCTCCCAACTCCAGTGACGGCGGCGGCCAGTCGATCGGGGACGATCGACCGCACTCGCGCGCGCGTATCACAATTTGGCCGACGGTTTTTGCGCAATTGCTGGCAGGCTGGCTCCAGCTCGGAACTACAACCCGTCCCGCTTGTGGGAAATTGCGGTTTCATTGCCGAACGTTTGACCGTCATCGCAAATGGCGCTCGTTTTTAAGTCGCTGCCCACAGCCCCGTAGTGAAACTCGCAACCTGACTGGCACAACGTCTGCAAAGACCCCGTTCACCCGAAACGCCGTGACCATTGCTCGAAGCCGAGGACCCTTGAAAGAGAAACAATCGTGCGAGTGGGGTAGAGTTCGCCCCTCCTCTTCGCACAACTCCGCATTTTTAAAACGATGAAATACGCCCTCCGCACGCTCGCCAAATCTCCCGGGTTCACCGCGGTCGCAGTGCTCACGCTCGCTCTCGGCATTGGCGCCAACACCACATTTTTCAGCGTGCTCTATGGCGTGGTGCTCCGTGGATTACCGTACCCCAACGCGAGTGGACTCATCGAGGTTCGGAATCTCGGGAAGCTGGGACAGAACGACGGACGAGTTTCGCTCGCGGAGTTGCGCGACTACCGCGCGCGTCAACGCAGTCTTGTTGATATCGGCGTTTACTCCGTCGGCCGGGCCACGCTGAACCTCGAAGACGGTGCTGAACGCATCGTGCAGACCCGTATCACCGCCGATCTTTTTCCGCTGCTCGGAGTGCAGCCCGCTCAGGGTAGAAACTTTCTCGAAGGCGAAGAACGCGAGGGCAACGATCGCGTCGTCATCATCAGCGACAATTTCTGGCAGACCCATTTCGCCGGAGCGTCCGACGTCCTCGGTCGTCATGTGCGACTCAACGGAGTTGAGCACTCGGTCGTAGGCGTGATGCCGGCGGGTTTTTCGTTTTCTCCCGGTGAACCGGGCACGCGCATCTGGAAACCGATCGATTTCTCGTCTCATGGCACCGCCGATCGCACCGACCGGGCGCTTTCCACGGTGGCCCGGCTCGCGCCAGGTTTTTCTCTGACCCGCGCGAACGCCGACTTGGAACGCGTGGCACGCCAGCTCAAGACGGATCAGCCCGGCGATTATCCCGCCGATGCTCAATGGGGCCTTCGAGCAACTTCGTTTCGTGAGAGTCAGTTCGGTCAAATGCTCGCTCCGCTCGGCGCGCTCATGTCCGCCGCAGCCGCGGTGCTGCTGATCGCGTGCGTCAATGTTTCCATCATGTTCCTGCTTCGCGCTGCGGTGCGCCGGCGTGAAATGATGATCCGTCTCGCGATCGGCGCTTCGCGATGGCACATCGTGCGGCAATTGCTCACCGAAAGTTCGGTGGTGTGCGGCCTGGGCGCACTCGGCGGATTAGCCGTCGCGGTCTTTGGACTTCAACTCCTCAAAACGTTTCCGCCCGCCGACATTCCGCGCCTCCAGGAAGTCGCGATCAATGGCCCCGTCGCTCTCTTCACGATCGGCGTTTTGTTGCTCGTCACCGTCGCCGTCGGTCTGGCGCCCGCGATCACGCTCTTCAAAACGCGCGCGATGGTGGACCTGGCACAAACGGGCCGCTCCACGGAAAGCCGTTCGGCCGTTCGCCTGCGCGAAGCTCTGACGGTGATCGAGATCGCGCTCGCCGTGATGCTGCTGATCGGTGGCGGACTCGCGTTTCGCAGCTTGAATAAATTGCTGCACGACGACGTCGGCTTCACCACCGGGCAACTATTTACGTTCAAGACCAATCTCACGCCGCAAAGCTACCCTGATCGGGCGCGCACCAACCGTTTCTACGAACAACTCATCGCCAAGCTGGAGGCCATTCCGGGTGTCGCCTCCGTCGCAGCCGTGTCCTATCTCCCGCTCAGCGGCGAATCGCAGTTCGCCGTCGCGACTCCGGTCGTCGGAGAGCAGCCAGCGACGGTGGCGTGGCGCGTGGTGCGCGGACCCTATTTCAGCGCCATGGGCGTGACGCTCGTGCAGGGACGCTTTTTGGACGCGACGGACCGTGAGGGTTCGCCGCTGGTCGCAGTCGTCGACGACGCCTTTGCGCGTCGCTTTTATCCGACGGACGGTGGCGCGCTCGGTCGGGCGGTGCGTTTCGGTGCCGGCCCTGATGCGCAAACTCGCACGATTGTTGGCATCGTTCATCACGTGAAACACTTCGGGCCCGGCACTAAGGACTCGCTACCCGAGGTTTTTGTGCCGCAGGCGCAGTATTATCAGCGCGGCATGTACACGGTCATCAAAGCCGCCAACGTCGCGAATCTCGTGCCGCTCGTGCGCGCACAGCTGGCTGAGATCGATTCCACCGTGCCTATGTATTTCATGGAAACGCTGGAACAGCGCTTCGCCGGGGCAATCGCTCTGCCTCGTTTCACCGCCGGACTGGTGGGAGCTTTTTCCACGCTCGCCCTTGTCCTCGCGGGCGTGGGTATTTTCGGCGTCACCGCCTATTCGGTGGCGCAACGTTCGCGTGAGTTCGGTATTCGCTTCGCGCTGGGCGCGCAGCGCTCGCATGTCGCAGGTTTGGTGTTGGGGCGTACGGGACGCCTCGCGCTGATCGGCGGCGCGATCGGGGCAGTCGTGGCCTTTCAAATTGCCGGTCTGATGGAGAGCCTGCTGTTTGGCGTCGATCCCGTGGACGCCCCAACGCTCGCGGTGGCGGCGGCGATCATCATTCTCACCGCACTCGTCGCCTCGCTCATTCCGCTTTCTCGCGCGCTGCGGGTAAGTCCCGTCGCAGCCCTTCGCACGGAGTAGATCCGGTTCGCGACCGAAACAGATCGCAGGCAGTTCCGCTGTGATCAGCCGGGGAGGGCAATCAGCCGGATGTCGCGCGAACAGTTGCCTTCGATGATCAGCTCGCGCGGGTCGATCTCGCCGGCGCACACGCGTGCGATAAGCCGATGGAAGGAATCCGCTTCGGTCCTGCTCGTGCCACTCAACGGGATCCACGCCCCGCCGTTGACGCTCCGTTCCGCGGTAAAAAGACCAATATGTCCGAGAGCGACGGCGGCATTCGAGCCGTTCGATTCGGATCTCGTGTCACAAGGAGTGGTCGGCTGAGACGGGGGCTGCGTGACACGCGAGGCCGGGGGTGGGGCAGAGACTTGGGACGACGGCATAGGTATCCAAGAGTTGAGGGCTGGAGCGGAACCGAGGACGAGCAGTCCTCTGTTCCTCACGGCGTCGCCAGGTTCCGGATGCAGCGGGGCGCGATCGGGTTTAAAACGTTTTTAACAGATCTGCGAGAGCGACGGTCTGCTTGGACTGCATCTGCGCGATCCGAATAACGGCAGAACCGGACCGCCTTTGAACCGCTCTTGTCAGGCTTCAACTCATAAGACTGTGCTCTCGTTTCAGCGGCCTGGGCTTTCGTCCACCTTCGGGTAACCTCTGGTTGGCCGCGCTGTGTCGGACTGATGGGGAGAATGAGCGCTCCAGTGAAAACCACGGACCCGGACGACACCGAGGTCTTCCCTCCGGCCGGGCAAAGACTCGCTCAGCGTGAGGCGGCCTTTGGCGCTCCTGCCGGCCCGCTATTCGCCGGACCAGTCGGCATCGGACGCGTGATTTGATCGAGCCATTGCCCGCCGAAAATTTTGTAGGCGCGAAAGGCGCTGTCTCCCAGCAGCGGTTGCAACTTGCCAGTCGCTTCCTTCTGCAACGCCTGCGCCTGCGCCGTTTGTTCCGCAGCCGGAAGCTGTCGCAAAGCCGCCGCCCGCTGCTGAATATCTTTCTGCACCGCGTTCACCTGAGGCACGACGGTCTCAGGCAGGTTGTACCTGGCGACGATGCGATTCAGACTTGAGTTGGCGGGATTCGTGGCTTGTTCAAATTGAGCAAAACGTTCAGGCGAGAGCGCGAGCTTGGCTTGTTCGTTCAGGGCCGCCGTCCGTTGCTGTCTCTGGTCAGGCGTCATTCCCATCTGGTTGTTTCCGTACTTCTCCTCGACGGTCCGCATCGCGTGAAACAGGCCGCGAAACTCCGCTTCATCCGGCTGAAACGTCGTCAATTGCGACCGTAGCTCGTTCGCGGTCGAACTCGACCGCAGCTCATAGTTCTCCATCTCCGCCGGGGTCAGGATTTCCGCCATGTCTTTTCGCATCTCCTTCTCCAGGTAGACGATTTTATCGCGATCTTCCGGCATGAGTATGCCGTTTGTATCGGCATAGATGGTGTTCGTCAGGTCGCCATAGTCTCCGGCCACGCGCTGCAGCTTCTCCTCTTTTTCGGCCGTGATATCTCCATACTGACGTTTGCGGAAATACTCGGCCATTGGGTCGTTTCCCACGGCGTCCGATCCGAGGATCTCCTTCGCCTGCTTCTTCTGCTCCTGATAGAATTCACGCTGCGCCATCATCAACTTCGAGTTGAACATGGGGCGCTTCGTTTTCCAAAACGGTGGATCTTCGAATTCGGTCAAAAGCCGTTTACGTTGTTCGGCCATTTGCTCGTCCAGTCGCGCATAGACGATCGCGCGAATGGCTGCCGCCGAAAATCCCGCCGCCCGCAGTTGCGCAACCACGTCCGCCAGCTTCGCGTTCTGGAGCTTCGACCAGGACACCGATGCTTCTCCGACCGGTTGAGCGACGCTCTTCGCTTCAGTCCCACGTTCGCCGTTCGTCGAAGCACGGAGAGCCGGCGCAATAGGAACAGACGACGTCCGCTCGGAGTTGAGCTCGGATGCGGGACAATAAACCACCACCAACAGCGCGGCATTCGCCACCAGCGATAAACCAAAGAGCAGCGGGACAAGCTTCATTGGGGTTAGAGTGATCTAGCCCTGCCCCGGGTACTGAGCAATGCTCGAGGAAATCGGAGTGACCGCATTCGTTCCGCGACACGTCTTCGGCAGCGGACTGCCTTATCTTTTAGATTCCTGATTTCCTGAGTTCCACCTCACGGATCCCCATTTCTTCGCGCCAGGCGTTCCACCTCCACGCCGCTCAGTAGGGCTCCACATACGAGCGACCCGCCGCGAGCGACCGTTCCAATTCAGCCGGCGAAAGCTCGGGGCGCCCCAACTGGTCGCGACGCACGAAAAGCCGGGCTGTCCCATAGTCACCGATCAAAGCGTAATTGCGATCGATGTAGTCGCGCAGCGCGGGGAAAATTTCATAGCCCTGCGTGGAGCGGTCTTGAAATTCTTTGGAACCGGGGCCAACGGCATCGACAAAAAAGGTGGGACGATTGCCGGTCAAATCGTCGAGCAACACCTGACGATGATACTCGAGCAACGGGGATTTGTTAATGGCCCAATAAGTGTATCCCACTCTGGCTGCCTGGGGCAGGCCACTGTCCACGTGCAGTCGTAAGTTATAGCCCCACACGGTAAGTTTATCGCCAGGCAACGCCGCCCGATGGATCACGTTGCCCAAGGGCGACCGCGGATAATTCCAATCGTAAGTCAAACGACCCAGCACCGCGGGCGGTGTCCGTTTCGCCCGAACGACGCCCGGAAATATCGCCCCAACGAGCACAATCGCGAGCCACCGCGTCCAAGCGGACCTGTTCATCGGCGCATCCGGGATCAAGCGCGCGACCGCCGCTCCACCCCAGAGGGTCAGCGGAAGAATCAAAAACAGCGTGTAGTGGAGAAATGGACGCTGCGGCAGAAGCACGCTCGTTATGGCCACCAGAGTGAACAGGGCCGCTCCAATCCATACCGGATCCAGACGCTTCCGCTGCCAGATCAGGATTCCCGCACCCCAGGTGATGATGAAGACTTGCGAGAGGAGAAATGCCGAGAGCAGGCGGGTCCGTTCTGACTGAGCGTACAGCCCCTTCAACGCTTCCAACAGCGACGTTCCATGTCCGGCATAGAAGACGTTGTGAATGATGTAGTTTTTGTAGAACGGTTCAGTTTGTCCGGTCGCGACAATCGCTCCCATGATCAGGACACTCGGCAACACCGCGCTAAGGTGAGTCCGTATGATACGATGTATTTTTTGGTGCGGCTGGTCACTCGAACTCCGGTGACAAAGCCACAAGGCCCAAAGCACGGTGGTCGCGGCCAACGGACCAGCCTGGAGTTTGGCCCACGGCAGCATGCCCGCCAAAAAAACGCCTGCACAGGTCCTCCAGCCTCCGGATGAACCGCGCATGAAATCAATCGTGAGCAGCGCAACAGCGACTGAGAAGAGTGCGATCGAAACATGCTCTGAGGTATAGTGCACAAAGCCCCATTCCTTGATCATCGAGAAAAACACCACGGCGGGGAGAACGGCCACTCGACCCACCAGGACACCGTAGGCGGACTTCAGCGTTTGATAACAAGCGACGAGCGCAACCCACACCAGAAATAATCCCACCAGCCGGGTTGTGAAATAGTTGATGGGAGCGCCCAGCCACTGAATCGGGAGGAGGGCGTAGAAATTCAACGGTCCGGAGGTCGTACCATCAACAGACCGCCAGAATACCGGATCATGGGTCAGCGTGATACTACCTGCGATGATCTGGCTTTCATCCGGATCGAACTCGGTGGCGGAAACTAAAAAAGGCCATCTCCACACCAGCAGGATTAAGGCAAAGAGCAAGCTGCTCGAAAAGCCGTCTCGCGGCCCACCCGAGTTATTCTGGTGTCGCATCGACGTGGCGGAAGCCGCCCAAACCAGGAGCGCGCAGAACGCCAGGAGGGCCGTCCCCCAGTAGAACCAAAGAGATCGGTCGAGCCAGCCGAACACGTCATTCATTCACAAAAGTCATTAAGCCAAAGCCACCTGATTGAAGTCGAGAAGTAAGGGGCGAAACGCTTCCCCCGGTGCTGTATCGAGCATTTCGATGCCTTCCAGGCAGCTGATCACACCACGCTTCGCCTATTCCGGTGGATACGGTCGCAATGGCTGCCGACTGCGCGAGGTGCCCGACCCTGGGCGAGCGTGCCTCACGCAAAGGCCGCAGAGGACGCCACGCCGGGATCTTTTGGACGCGTGCTCGCTCTCCGTGTAGCCCGCCCCGGGAGGAGCGGGACGCCTTGACGATCCTCATCGAAGCCGATCCAGAAATCCGTGATCAGATCGAGTGGTCAAAACCAGGCTCGACGATTCCGCGTCGAGCCCGCGTCTCTCCGCCAACGCTCAGTTGCGCACCGAGGCTTTTTCCGCCGTGGGGAAGTCCGCGGGGACTTTCTGCGTGACGGCACCCGTTGCGGCCCATTCGGTGCCGCGCTGCAGCGTGACGATGAACCCGACCGACGTGAGCGGCAGGAACGGCGGCTTGTCGGCGGGCCCGACATGGCCGAGCGTCGTGTGAAACACCCGCCCTTTCCCGTACGCGATCGTCATCAACATCGGCTCGTCTTCTCCGCTGGCGTTCGGATATTTCGCCTTGTCCGCCAGCGCGGTGGCGAGGACCTCCACGTTCTTCGCGGGTCCACGTAGCTGGCTGTAAATTTCATCGCTCGGTTGCATCCACGACGCTGGCAGGCCGCGCATGATCGGATGTTCCGCCGCCCGCGTGACGACGAGAAAGTCATGACGGGCCGGATGGCCGTAGCCGCCTGGCGAATCGTCGGTGACCGTGTGGCCATCGCGGAAGCGAACCTTGAACCCTTCGGTCGGTTTGCGGGCGCCGAGTCCACCGGTCGGCGTCAGGCCCCAGCCGCCAATACCGATCATTTCATTGTACTCCGGCCAGAGGGGGAACGCGTTGTCCGCGGCATGAATGGCGACGAGTCCGCCGCCGTTCTTCACATAATCATTTAGCGCCTGCTTGGCTGCGGCCGGCCAGTCGCGCGTCTCGTAGTCCATCACGACCACGGCGTAGTCGGAAAATTTCGGGGCGAAGTCGGATTTTTCGACCTCCTTCGCCGGAGCGGTCACGACATCGACGGCGAACAAATTGGTTTGGTCGAGGTAGGTTTTAACGAGTGGACTGCTTTTGGTCCAGTCGTGGTAACGATTCGATTCTCCGGTGAGGAGCATGACCTTAAGGGGAGCCGCCGAGAGACTACCGGCGACGGAGAGTAGCGGAAGCATGGTGAAAGTAAGGAAGCGAAGGGGGGAAATCATGGCCAAGGACAGGGAACTCGGGGGGTTAGTTCTGACGACGAGAAGAGACCGGATCATGAAACGGGATAAGCCGATCTCGAAGCAAGCCGTCTGTGACCCGCGAAGAGAGCGTCAGTGCCCGCTCGTCCGCGTGTCTTCATTGCTGGACGAACCTGCCTCACGCAAAGGCCGCAAAGGCCGCCACGGTCAATGGCTTTAAATTCGAGTCCATATAGCCCGATCCCGTGTAGCCCGCTCCCGTGTAGCCCGCTCCGGGAGGAGCGGGATGCTTTGGGTCTCCATCCGTGCTGATCTGTGAAATCCGTGGTGGATCCGAGTGCCGATGAGCCGGAGTGCCTCACGCAACGGACGCAAAGGACGCCACGGTCAATGGCTTTAAATTCGAGTCCATATAGCCCGAGCCCGTGTAGCCCGCTCCGGGAGGAGCGGGACGCTTGCGACTTCCCATCCGTGCTCATCCGCGAAATCCGTGGTGGATCGAATGCAAAATTCGGCAGCGCGCCGCGCCATCAATAACCCACAAAACCAGGAAATTCAGCCTGACTCCGTCGAATCACATGCATGTCATCGCCACCATGATCCTTCTGAAGAGCTCCTTCCTGCGCGGTCTCGTTTGCTGGGGTGCGCTCGCTATGGCCATCTCCCTGCCTGCTGAACCTGCGCCCGCGATTGTTCCCGTTCCCGCTGCCAACAACGAAATCGCCAGCCGGGTGATCGAGGACGGTGGGACCGGGCCGTTCAAGGCGTTGATGGCCTCCAATCGCACGCTGGCGACGCACACGGTTTTTCGTCCGAGCGATCTGGGTGCGCTGGGCCAGACGAAGCTGCCGATCATCGCCTGGGGCAACGGTGCCTGCGCCAATTCGCCTTGGGAGCACGTTAATTTTCTCTCGGAAATCGCGTCGTACGGTTTTCTCGTCGTCGCCATCGGACCGATGCCAGCAGAAGGCCGACGCGGCGGTCCCGGTGGCACGACCAAATCCTCACTGCTCACCGACGCGATCGACTGGGCGATTGCGCAGAACAGCGACCCGACCAGCCCCTATTACGGCAAGCTCGACGTCACCAAGATCGCCGTTGCCGGAATGTCCTGCGGCGGATTGCAGACGTTGGAAGTGGCAACCGATCCGCGCGTCGTCACCGCGATGATCTGCAACAGCGGCATCCTGCCGAACCCGAACGCAGGCAAGAGCGGCATGCCGCAGCTGACGAAGGATCAACTGGGAAAGCTGCGGGTGCCGATGATCTACATTCTGGGCGGCAAGAGCGACATCGCTCACGACAACGGCATGGATGATTTCCAGCGGATCAACCACGTGCCGGTTTTCGCCGCGAATCTGGACGTCGGCCACGGCGGCACGTACCGCCGCCCGCACGGCGGAGACTTCGCGAAAGTGGCAACCGCGTGGTTCCAGTGGCAGCTGAAGAGCGATGCCGAAGCGGAAAAAATGTTCGTCGGCAACCCCTCGGGCGTGGCGAAAATGTCTGGCTGGACCGTCGAGAAGAAAAACATCCCTTAAGACGGACTCACGCAGGAGGAACCACGAAGGGACACGAACTGACCCGCATGCACGGGTGCGAGAGGCGCGCTCACGAAGTGATTCACGGCCGAGATCCGGTGAATGGTGCTCCGATCACAAACTTCGCCCATTCCCATTCCTGTTCATCCGTGTCCATTCGTGGTTGAATTGCATGGTTCCGGCTAACGCCCGCAACGGCGAACAATTCGGTTTGCTCAGCGATCCACGTTTCCGAAGACGGTAAACTCAGCGACAGCCGGCTCAATCCCGTCTGGGTGTCCCACGATCACGAGGCGGGCCCGCAGCGCTTCGGTCGGGGCGCATTCGCGATAGTCGATCAGGAGATCCGTGTCGCTCGTCGTGCGATCAATGATCGTCGTCCACGTGCCCGGAGTGACTTCCGCCTCTATCCGGTACTTGAAGGGACCGGGTTGATGGCCGCCCGGCGTGTCGAGGCCCACATCTCTCCAGATCACCCGCACAGCCTGCACCGTTGAGCGTCCAGGAAACTGCGTGGTCAGCGTGGGGGTGCGGTCATTGGCCGCGGCCCGCCACCACGTCGTCATTGAATTATCCGCGGCGAACCGGCCCAACGAATTTTCTGCGCTCGAGCTCCCGATCGTGGGTTCACTTTCATTCAGCACGTCCCACGCGGGGGCGCTTTCACTCGGGAGCGGCTGCGGCGTCGACGTGGCGCGAGGGACATAAATTTCGCCTTGCGCATCGAAGTCGACGAGGTCGAGGCCAACGCGTCGCTCAAAGCCATGCACCACGCACGAGAAAACCGTATAGAACACCCAATGGCGTCCCTGCGGCCCGAGCACGATCGAGCCATGGGCGGTGCCGGTGATGAGCCCTTCGGTGGACCGAAAGATCGGATTGCGTTTCTGCGCCACGAACGGCCCGAGCGGCGAATCGCTGACGTAGCAACCCATCGAATACGTGCGATATTGGGTTCCTCCCGCCGAGTACGTCAGGTAGTAGCGTCCGTTGCGTTTGATCATCCACGCGCCTTCCATCCAGCCGGTCTGGGGATTTTGATTGAAGCTGCCGGCGCGCTCCCACGGAAACAGATCCGGCCGAAATGGAATCAACTCCTTCGGCTCGCTGATCACCTGCGTCGGTTTTTCGGGGTCGAGCTCAACACCCCAGATGCCGGAATGCGGTGTGCAGCCCCAATAATAAAACAGCCGGCCGTCTTCGTCAGAGAACAACATGGGATCCGTTTGTCCGGGCAGCCCGGGCTTTTTCGGTGGCGTCAATTTGCCGATCGGCGCAAACGGGCCCAAGGGGGTGGGACCGGAGTACACTTCGGAATCGGACGCCATCAGGAGGAAACGCCCGCGGTGATGAACCACAGTGGGCGCGTATCCGAGATCCCGAACATTGAGCGGATGGTGTTCCCAGGTGCGTCCTTCGTCAGCGCTCACCCACGCCATGTCGCACGACGGATAAAGGTACCATTTCCCCTCAAACCAGAGTCCGGTGGGATCGGCCAATTCGCGATACTGCTCCGCCCGATCAACCAGCCAGAGTCCCAACGGTTCGATCGGTTTGCCGTGCGGGATGTCGCGCACCAACCGCCCCACGGGATAGTTGGGCAGAGAGAGCGGATTGCAGAGTCGCTGGACGCGGGTCGTCGGGCTTTCCGCGAAAACGGTGATCGTCGTGACGAGAGCGAGGGTGAAGGAGAGCCAGCAGCGAGGGGGCATGCGTGAAAAGAACAAGTCGACCGTGGCTCGGCAATGCTGGAGGTACGGGCTTCACGCCCCGCTCGGGGCGGAGAAACGGGACCTGATTACGAAACCAAATGACCGACGGAGACCACGGATTGCGCGGATCACACAGATGCGATCCAGATTCGACCCGAACGTGTGTCACGCAACGGGCGCGATGGACGCAACGGTCAAAGAGGATGAAGAGCGACGAGTACGCGATGCGGAGAATTTGAAAAGCGGCGCGCTCCGGGAGGAGCGGGAGGATTCCTCAGTAGATGGAGTGCGGTGGCTTGACACCGCTTTGGACGGCGCGGCTCGACGCGTCGCCGGGTCCCCCGATTGGTGCCGTCAAACCGGCACCTGCAAAAAGCGGCGTCAAGCCGCCGCACTCCAAATCGATCTTTCGCGCTCTTGGCGGGCTGGGCAGAAGGCAAGCCACGGAGCGCGCGCAAGCGCGCTGTCCCACGTGAGAATTTCTAGCTAGAATCCCGGTAGGTGGGACCCATTCGGAACGACAGCCTCTGTCCGTTGCGTCCCTCGCGCCCGTTGCGTGAGGCAGGCTCATCCGCGTATCCGCCTCGGATCGAGGTATTCAACTCTTCGGCGGAGGCGTCAGGCTCGCGAGCCATTGACCGCCATTTTCTTTATAGACATTAAATCCGCGCGCGCCGCCTAGCGCGGAGGAAATCCTGGTGGAGGCCTCACGCGCGAGCGCGTTGAGGTGCTCCGTGCGTTCGCTGGCCGCGAGCGTCGCGTTATCCCGGACGAGCGCGGCGCGTTGCTGAATATCCTGCTGGACGTCGAGGACCTGTTTGGACGCCGCCAGTGGAAGATCGAGCCGGCTGACGAGGCGGTTCAACTGCGCGTATTTCGGATCGAGCGCGAGCCTGAGATCATCTGCGCGCTGCTGTCCGAGTCTCGACGCCAGTTGGGCCATCATCGCATCCTGCGCACCTTTCTGCGTCGGATCGACGGACGTGCCGGGCGGCTGGCCCATTGCGGCGGCCGGGAACTTGTCGAGATATCCCTGATACAGCGGAAAAATCGTGCGATATTCGTCCTCGCTGGCCCGAAATGGATTCAACATCCACTTCAGCTGGTTGGCCGTGCGGCCATTGCGAAGGGTGTATTCCTCGGCTTCGGCTGGAGTAAGAATTTCGCCCAAACCGTCGTTAAAGGTCTTCTCCAGCGCCATCAGCTTCTCGCGGTCGGTGGCGAGCATGGAGGCACCTCTGATCGCCGCAGAGTAGACCAGGGCTGCTCGTTCATTATTGTCGGCGGAATATTTTTTCAGCCGTTCCAGCTTTTCGGGCGGCAGGTTTCCCATCGTGAGCTGGTCCCACGCGCGCGACTCTTCGCCGACTTCATCTGGTCCCGGTTCGCCCAGCAGTTGCTTGATTACGCCCTGTTGATCCCGCTGCAGTTTGCGCAAGGCAGGACCGACCTTTGGGTCCTGATAAGAGTTTGGCCACGGTTTCCAGTAAGACGTGTGCAGCGCCACTTCATCGATCTTGTAGCGCTCCGCATCAAATTGCTCCGCAACGAGCGTGCTCACGATCGCTCGTACGAGCTTCGGCGGAAAACCCGCCGCGCGCAGCCGCGAGACGACGCCAGCGAGATCACCGTCCGAATCCAACTGCTGCCAGAGAGGTTGGCTCGCCGTGGGCGGGGATTCTTTGATGGAGCGGTCGTCGGCTGCGTTGGAAACCGAGGACGGCGATTTCGGCAACACGGCGATCGGATCGTTCCGGTCGACGGCCTTGGGAACGAGCCACCACGCGAACAGCGCGACGTTGGCGGTCACTGACAAGGCGAGGATGAGGGGCGGACGTTTCATCGAGGTTTCCTCAGCCTTTCGGGGCGCTTCCGGGCGGGAGTGGCGGACGGAGTGCGTCCAGCCAGCCACCGGCGCTCTGTTTGTAGGCATTCATGCTGGAGTCACCGAGAGTAGGTGTAAGGCGCGCGACGGCTTCGTCGGCCAGCGCACCTAATTGCGCGTTCCGGGCAACGGGCGAGAGCGTGTCATTGGCGCGCACGGCGTCAGCCCGCTTCGTGATTTCGTTCTGTACCGTCACGATAGTCGCCGCGGCATTGGCCGGCAGGGCGAAGCGTTTGGCGAAGGCATCGGTTTGTCGATACTCGGCCGTGGACTTCAATTGATATTCGGCAAAGCGATCCGGTGTCAGCACGGCCTTGATCTGCTCGGTGAGCTGCGGATCCAGCTTCGCCAGCGTCTGCTTGTCCTCCGGCGTCATGTACTCGTATTGGCCGTCAGAGTACGGCGCACTGAACGCGAACCGTACTTTGAAGAGCGCGCGGAATTCCTCCTCCGTGGGATTCATGCCGCCGGTAAGGACGCGCAGCCACCATCCCTCGGGGCTGCTGTGTAGATCGTATTCGAAGAGTTGCTCAGGAGTCAGGCGTTGCGCGACGTCCGCATGGCCCTGGCGGGCGAGGAACAGCAACTTCTCGCGATCCTCCGGCAGCAGGATGCCTTGGGAGGCGTTACGAATCTCAGACATCAGCTCGCCATAGTCGCTGTTGATCCGGTCCAACTCGGCCAGCGTCGAGGGTGGCAGGTTACCGTAGCGGTAGAGCCGGCTGGAAGTGATATAAGGCGTCGAACCCAAATCGGGTCCGAGCACGGCGTCGACCGCATCGTCTTCCTCCCGCTGGAGTCTCTGCCGGGCCGCGATGACTTTCGCACCTTCGCTCGAATCGAGCACTGCTTTCCACCACGGTCGCGCCCGGATCAGGTCGGCGAGTGCGCGGTGACGATCTGCGAATTGTTGGGCCACGAGCGCACGAACGATCACGCGCTGGAGACGCGGCGGAAACCCTTCCGCTTTCAACCGGTTCGCAATCTCCTCGATGGAACCTGAAGCCAAGCCCTTCCACATCTCTGGTCCGCTCCTGTCGATTGTCCGGACGACGACAGGCGCGGGTTCTGCGGAGGGCACGTTCTTGGTGGAAGGAGAAGGCGCCGGGAGATCGGCTGCGCCACCCGAGCGGCGCACGAGAACGACAACGAGTGCCACGTTCACCAACAGCGACACGGTAATTGCGACAGCACGCGCTTTCATGGATGCGAAGGGAGTGACACCAAGGAACTTGGGGAAAGGTCGCAGAGAAACACGGCTGCGCCTAGTCAATTCATCGTTTCGGAGATGATGAACGCTCCACGAAAGCACGGGGTCGGATGACCTCACGCAAAAGGCGCAGAGCGCGCAAAGGTGAAGGAGGAGATCGCGTGGGTCAGCGCGCTTGCGCGCGCTCGCCCGAAATCCCGCTCTTCCCTGTTCGAGCTACGGCCCAGCAATCGGAGGCCGCGGATTGCACGGATGGGCGCGGTATTCAAGCAACCGGCATCGGTGTTTCCGTCGGTGATACCCGCGTCGTCCGTAGTCTTGTATGTCGAAGCGGTTTGCCTTGGCTTGCCGCACGCGAAGCGCGCGGAGGCTCGAAGATTCGCGGTCCCGAGGTGGTGCCCGCTCTGGGAAGAGCGGGATCTCTGGAAGATCGTTCCCATCCGCGCATCGTGGTCGGATCGAGCGTGCGGGAAATTTCGCCTGGGCCAGAAGAATTTTGCTGTAGGCGTTGGTTACTTTGGAATGCCCAAAGCGTCGGCGCGCACGGCGTAAACGACAGGGCGATACAACGATGCTCGGCCTCCCCCTCGGGCGCCTTGGCGTGCGCACGCACGGGGCCAGCCCGGGAATTTGCTATTCGGGCAGTTCGGCTCCAAGTCATGCGTGATGTCTGAAAAAACGAAAAAACGGTTCGGTGTTTGGATGGATTCTCACAACGCGACCGTCGTCGGCACCGCCCCGGCCGCCGCTGCATTTACTGTCATCGGTCGGGCCAAGAATCCGGGTGCGGGGGCCAATTCGAACGAGAATGCCGCGAACCATCTGGAGATCACCTTGGCTCAAAAGTATTTCAAAGAGATCGGCCGGCACCTGGTGAACGCGGATGAGGTTCACGTCACGGGGACCGGTACGATCCAGGAACAATTCAAGCACTACCTTGCAGAAACAGCTCAGTTCAAAAAGACGGTCGTTTCGGAAAGCACCTCGAACGCGATGAGCGATGCAAAGCTCGTCGAGTTTGTGACCAGCCATTTCGCCTAAACGCTCGGCAGGGCATCGCGGACCGCCCGCTGCCGCCGTGACTCGTTCGAGATGTAGGCCAGCGCGCTTGCGCGCGCTTCGAATCGCTCACTCGCACGAACGCGCACGCCTCGATCACCAACCTGGCGTACAGGGGCGCTGGGCTACCTAAGCAATCTGCGATCTTCCCGCTGCTTCCGCAGCGGGCTACGGTCGGAGCCAGAAAATGCAGGGACGACCGCCGTGTCGTCCGGCCTCACGGCCGATCAGGCGCGCCCAAAAGCGGCCGCATGATTTTCACCCGCAGAAGATATCCGGCGTGGTTGGGATGAACGCGGTCCTCCACCCAAATGTCTTCGCGCGGCTTTCCCTCGGGCGTGAGCATCGCGTCCCAAAGATCGATGAAATGGAGATTCTTCTGGGTGGCGGTGTAGGCTTTCATGACCTGATTGGCTTCCCGACGCTGGGGCGCTTCCGTCCAGCGGCCCGGTCCAGGCGTGATGCTCGTGAACGCAATCGGCACGTTTGGATCAAGCATGCGCACACGCTCAACAAACGTTTGGAAGTCCGCGCGAATCTGTTCCGCGGTGCGACCGTTGTGCACATCGTTGCCTCCCACGTGCAGCACAATCAGGCGCGGATGATAGGGCTTCACGATTCGATCGAAAAAATACAACACGTCGCCCAGCTGAAACGAATCGATCCCGCGGTTGATGATCGTGTATCCCGGCAGATCCTCGGAGAGCGTTTTCCAGCGATAGAATTGAGAATCGCCCACCAACAAAATGGCTCCGGTCGGCGCGGCCTCTTTCCGATCCCGCTCTTCATAGGCCTGAACATTGGTTTCGAAGCGATGGAGCGGGGGAGTCGCTTCCGCCGCCGAGCTCACGCTGAACGCGAACTGGAGAACCATCAGCGCACCTGCGAAACGAAATGCGACGGGTCGAAGGGAGGGTAATTTCATGGGGATAAAAAAACGGTTCACGGCCAAACCTGCGCGGGCCAGGGATAACTTCCCGGTTTGATGACCATCGCCGGACCCGCGGCGTGAGCGGGCACAAATTCAACGAGCGTCTGATCAAGGCCGGCGTTTGCCCGCAGGCGCGTCCAATCCATTTTTCGCATCACCGCGGCGGCGGTCGCTCCCCCTTCGAGCAAGACCAAGTCCACGGGAAGCTCGCTCAACACGCGTTGCACGGCTTCAGCTAACGCACTCGTCAAGGAATCGGCGGACTGCCGCGGGGTGACGGATGCGTCCCCAATGCCGATCAACGCGCGCCCGGGCGAACGGAGCGCTGACACCACCGCCTGCACATCCTGCGGCCAGGCGAACACCGGGGTGCCATCACGCTCTGCGTTTCGTCGGCGCTCCGGCCAGGCGAAGGCGCTGCCACAGACGAGCAGTTTGCTTCGCTTTTCTTCTGGGGCCGCGAGTGGAGTTGCGATGTCACGGGTCGTGCGCGGACGGCGGACGCGGAGTAACGCCTCGAAGAAATCAGCCGCGCCCGCCGGCAGCGTGTTCACGCCAATTCCTAGAGCAAGGCGCTCGACGTCGTGCGCCGTGACCACGTCGGGCACCTCGATGCCTTCCGCACCTGTACCCAGCAACTCCAGCACGCGGGAGCTGCGCCGAGGATGCTGCGGATCTTGGGCGAATGCCGTTTCGTGCAGCGGCCTGCCCTCCACGAAGTAGGTTCCATCGCGGATGATTCTTCCGCGCGAGGGGTTTCCCGGAGCGAGCAAGATTCCCCGCGCCCCGATCGCCCGCGCCACTGCCTGCGTTTCCGCCGCGACTGAGCCGCGCAACACCGAATCACATTTCTTGAAAATCCACGCCGGCGCCACGGTCATCACGTCTTGCATGACGCCGGCGACCCGCTTCGCCGCGACCTCGGCGGATACGGTGCGAGTGTCGGTGTCGACGCAGATGACCTCCGCGCTGCTGTCCGCACAAAAGGTCGTCTGCACCTCCGCGGTCAGGCCATGCCGCCACGCCACTCCGGCCAGTTCCGCGGCCCCGCTCAGGTCGTCGGCGATGACCACCACCGCATTCACGCGAGGGGAGACCCCAGCCGCGTCGCCAAGCGCACCGCCTCGTACAGACTGTTGGCGCTCGCCGTGCCTTTCCAGGCAATGTCGAAGGCGGTGCCGTGATCCACGCTCGTGCGGACGACGGGCAGGCCCAATGTCGTGTTGATCGCCGCGTCAAACGCGAGGGCTTTCAGGGGAATGTGCCCTTGATCGTGATACATGCAGACAAACGCATCGGTTCGCTGCCGCCGCGACGGGAGAAACGCCGTGTCGGGCGGCAGCGGTCCCTCGATCTGCCATCCGCGCGCGCGGGCCGCGTCCACCGCCGGTTGAATCAAACGTTCTTCCTCGCGCTGGCCGAAAAGCCCCCGCTCTCCGGCGTGCGGGTTCAATCCGCACACCGCAATCACCGGCGCTCGTCCCCGCAGCCGCTGCAGCGCCTCCACGGTGAGTTCGATCACATCGAAAATTCGGTCCGCGCTGAGCAGGCCCGGAACTTCATGATAACCGACGTGCACCGTTGCAAAGCTGCAGGTCAGCTCCGGCGAGGTCAGCATCATGCACGAACGCTCCGCCTTCATCCGCTCCGCAAAAATTTCCGTGTGCCCGGGATAACGGTGCCCCGCCGCATGCATCGCTTCCTTGTTCAACGGTCCGGTCGCGACGGCGGAGACTTGTCCGGCGAGCCCAGCCTCAATGCTGGCAATGACGTATTGAAACGCCGCCTCGCCGCACGCCGCACTCAGCTGGCCGGGTTGAACGCTGGCGGCCGTGATGCAGTTTAAATCGAGCACCGCGGGGCGATCAACCGTGGCGTAATCCTTCGACCACCTCACCCGATCGAAGATCGGAACGTCGAAGCGCAAGCCGAGCAACGCGGCGACTCGCCGCAAGACTCCTGCGTCGCCAAAAATTACCGGTGTGCATTCGTCCGTGATCGCGGCGTGGTTGATCAGTCGGAGACAAAGCTCCGGCCCGATCCCCGCGGGATCTCCCATCGTAACGGCAATGCGTGGTTTCGTTCGGTCGTTCATCTGGACGAGTTGTTCGTACTTACTCGGCGGTGCCCAGCACGCCCCGACGGCGTTGGCTTCGATCTATGAGCATCACCGCAATGGGGCAGAGCAGGGCGGTCGTGATCACTGCGATTGAAATCTGCGCGGTCGCGACGCCCACGATCGCCTGATAAGCAGCCGCATTCGGTGAACCGGCGGCGGCGGCGGCACCCGCGATGGCGGCCGGCGTACCGGCGGCGTTTCCCGCCACACTGGCTTCAGAAAACGCGGCGATGCGGGAACGAATTCCACCCAACGCCAGCGTCAGCCACATCACGCCGCCCGAGATCACCAGGGTCATGAGCCCGAGCGTCACGCCGCTGATGAAGAGCTTTCCCTGGAGAAACACGGCCAGATTCATGTTCGCTCCGAGGGCAAAGGCAAAGAACGGCACCATGATCTTTTCACCGGGCCGGAAGAATTCCCGCAGTTCGTCATCGAGGTTTCCGAGCAACATGCCCAAGCCCAACGGCAGGAGCACGCCGAGAAATACGACGAGAGGAAACCGTTCGCCGAGCAATCCCAGCGCGACCATCGTGAGAAATGGCCCGTCGTTGAGGGACAAGACCGATAGTGCGCCGACATCACTGCGGTTGCCGTATTGTCCGCTCAAGGCCGCGAACAGACCGCCGTTACCATTGGTCATCGCCGCCACGATCGCGAGGGTCGACAGCCCGAGGAACCCATCGAACGGATCGAACACGCGCCCACAGACCAGACCCACGGTCACCCCGGCCGCGAACTTTCCGCCGGTGAGCAACGCACCTTTGCCGAGTGAGCGCAGACCGATCTTGAACGTCATCTGACTGCCGACGCAGAAAAGGAAGACCGCGATCAGCGTGAGCGCGCCGGTCTTGAACAAGCTTTCAGAAAACGAGGTCACCCCCTCCGCTGGAACCGCTCCCAGGCGCAGAAATTCAAAATGTCCATTCTTCGCTGGTGACGCGCCCATCGCCTTCAGCGTGCCCTCGATCCACGGCAATTGAGCCTGATCGAGCGTGTTGAGCGCCGCGCCCAACAACAGCGGAACGAGCATCAGTCCTCCCGGAATCTGCTCGACGGCGGCTTTGAGTTTCATGCGCAGAGGTTGCTGGCCGGCGCCACTCGAAGAAAAACGATCAAGGGCGAAAAACGATGAAGTCGGGGTGCATTCACAACTGGAGTAAGAGGACTGGCGTCGAACGAAGCGCGGTCAATTCCAGTCGCACACGAGAATCGCGGACGGACAGGGAGCAATGGTCAATGGCCTGAATGTGGCCCGCTCCGGGAGGAGCGGGAGGATCGCACGTAGGTCAGCGCGCTTGCGCGCGCTCCGCAGATTGCCTCATCGGTAGGGCGAGTCCTCCGGACGAGCCGTGCCTTGATTTTCGAAACGAAATTCGAATCGGCTCGTCAGGGACGACTCGCCCTACCTCTGCTGCTGATCCAAACACATGCCTGCTATTGCGAGCCTACACCGCGCCCGGCAAGCCCTCTGAATTCCCTCCGAGGTAGCGCGGCGTCTCTGACCCGCGTTAATCTCGCCCTCCATCGCCTCGCGACCCGCTCGGCAATCCATCTGAATTCCTTCCGAGGGTAGGGCGAACCCTCCGGGTGAGCCGCGCTGGCTTCCGCCTCATTCACCTCATGATCGCATTGGCCGTTCGCACACACAAAACCCATGCTGACCGAACGGCGTCACCGATCTCGCCTTGCCACGATCGAACCATGGCCCAGCATCGATCAAAAGCCCAAGGATAGCCCTAGCATAGCCGAAGGATAGCACAAGGATAGCCCTAGGATAGAGCCGGTCACATCGATCCCAATCACATGCCAAAAGTTAAACTGAATTCCGCCTTGTCCGCCGTGAGTGGCGCGATGGACGGCTGGGTCTACAAGCATTACAAAAACGACAAGCGAGGAGTGGTGCTCAGCCGGGCGCCGGACATGAGCCGCGTGAAGCCATCAGCGGCGCAGCTGGCGCGGCGCGAGGCGATGCGGAAGGCCGGCGAGTTTCACCGTCGGGTGCTGCGTGATCCGGCGCTGTTGAAGAAATACAAAAAGGTCGCGAAGGAGAAGGGGATCAACCTCTCCGCCGCGACGATGGGCGCTGCGTTGAAGAGGAACTAGGATTGATTGCAAGCGGTCCGCTTTCGGTCGGGCGAATCTCCAGTGTGTCGCGTACCGCTTACTATGGTCTGCCGAACTCAAGCTCCGTGATCCAGAAGCTATGGTGAGGCGTCCGGCCAACCACGACGGTAATCGCTTCGTTTACCTCGGTGGTCGAAACGGAGAGATAGCACCAGCCGACGTCATCCGTTTTACGTGTCGGCCAGTCGACCATTCGTTGCTGCGAATCGATCACGAGTTCTTCTGTCTTCGCATCCTGCGTCATCTGCTTCCAGTGCGCGGAAAGATCTTTCAACCTAAATTCCGCAGTTGAGGGTTTCATTTTTTGCGGAAGGCGCTGAGGTGAGGGTTGATGGAATCGAACAAAACGAGCGCGGCGATTCACCCGTTGGGTGAAGGGGATTTCAGCTTTGCGACACC